>JBFMGV010000030.1:0-61387 GCA_040752615.1 Pseudomonadota bacterium
CTCCGAAGAGCGAACTCAGGCCATCGGACCTTGGACCGACGCCTACAACCTCACCCGACCCCACGCCGGCATCGCCGGCCTCACACCTTGGGCAAGGGTGAACAACCTCCTTGGCAACGACACCTAGCGCCTCAGGAGTTCGCTGTAGCGTTCGCTGAGCTGCTTCGCGCCGGTCGAGTCTCCGCCTGCAGATTGCGCTGGGCCCAGGTCATCCAGATCAGCGTCGGCAGGCCGTCCTCGACGAACGAGTAGCGGCCTTCGCCACCGTCCATCGCCGGGCGCAGCAGGCCCTCGCTGGCCAGGACATCGATGATCTCCTCCGCCTTGCGGGCGGTGAGTTCGCCGGCGGCCACCATGTCGGCCGCCGAGAAGACGCCGTCGGTCGCCAGCGCGGTGCGCGCCGCCAGGGCCATCGACTCCGCGCGCCCCTGATCGAACAGGCGGCGCACCTGGGCCTGGGCCGGCTTCGGCACGCGCCCCTCGAACTCGGCGACGGCGAGGTCGACCGCGCGGGCGACATCGCCCGAGGCGATCACGTTGCGGCCATCGTCCAGGGCGGCGTGGCCCGCGTGGTGGCAGAGCAGGCTGGCCAGATAGGGCGAGCCGCGCGCCACGGTCACCACCGACGCGCTGGCGTCGGGATCGAACTTCAGGTCGGTCTCGCGCTCGCCGTTGCCGACGATCTGCAGGACCTCGGTCTCGGTCATCTTGGGCACGCGCAGGGCGAAGATGTTCCGGCGGATCGACGGGATGTGCTCGACCAGTTCGGTCAGGTCGGCGGCCACGCCGGCCAGCACCAGCTGGACCCGGCCCAGTCGGTCGGACAGGTTCTTGATCAGCTCGGCCACGTCGCGGCGGAAGGCGCCCGAATCCACACGATCGAACTCATCCAGGATGATCAGCACCCGGGTGCCGGTCAGCTTGGAGGCCAGTTCCCCGAACTTGCGGGGGGTCAGCGGCTCGGCCGGCAGCAGGTCGGCCAGGGTCGAACCCTTCTCGGCCTCGGCGGCGGTCGGCGAGTAGCCGGAATGGAACAGCAGCGGGATTTCGGCCGCCGCGGCGCGGAAGGTCTCGTCGAACTTCGAGTTGGCGCCGCACGAGGTGTAGACGACTATGTAGCGCGCCTCGGCCGCGGCCTGGGTCAGGACGTGCAGCAGCGAGGTCTTGCCGATGCCGCGCTCGCCATACAGCACGACGTGCAGGCGCTGATCCTCGATCGAGCGGATCACCGAACGCAGGACTTCCTCGCGGCCGGCGAAGAATCGACGGTCGGCCACGGGCTGCGAGGGGGTGAAGGCGTCGCGCAGCTTGGCGCGCACCAGGGCGAAGCGATCGGCGCCCCGGCCGCTGAGCTGATCGCTGGCGGTGCTCTTGAAGCGCGGCAGGCCCCCCGCGTCGGCGGCGCGCCGATGCGGTTCACGGATCAGCGGCTTGACCACCGCCGTCGCCGGCGCGGTCTCCGTGCGCTGCTGCGTCTTCGCAGCGGCTTTCCGCTTGAACGGGTTCCAGCCAGCCAACTCGCTCTCCATGATCCCAGCCCCCACACATCGTAAACGCGTACGTGTGTGAACGGCGCTTGGACGCCCTTAGTGCACGGGCTCTGCCTTCTGTTTGCTTAATTGCTCGCGGAAGTCGATTCTATGGCGGTGTAGGGCGTGTGGCTGAAGTTTAACGAATGATTCAGCAAAGTTTCTCGCCCCTGGCCGACCCGCGTGATATGACTGGCGCCGAGTTTGCTGCCGTTCTTCGGCGCCATCCCCAATCGAGACAGCTGAGATTGTCTCTGGGAAATGGGGCAAATTCGGGCGGGGGGATAATTCAACTCGCCTATCAGGGGAAGCGTGGTGACAGGGGTGGGGTCGCCCCGTATCGTGAATGCCAAGTTAACAGGGGTGCTAACAAATGAACGCTATTTCCAAGATCCTGACGGCCTCGGCCGTCGCTCTCTCGCTGGGCGCCGCTGCGGTCCCGGCGTCGGCCGGCGTCTATCTGGACTTCGCCGACTCGAACTCGGGCGCCACCTACACGTGGACCCGCGACGCTGACCAAGTCGGTGGCAACCTCGCCGCCTCGGGCCAAGTCACGCTGAACATCTTCGACAACGCGCTGACCGACGGTCCGCTCTCGATCCTGGCGAACTTCTCGCTGACGGCTCGTGACGAAACCGCCGCGAACCTCAACGCCCAGTCGCAGTTCGAACAGTGGGAAGTCGGCGGCTCGTTCAGCTTCGTGGCTGTGAGCGCTTTCATCTACAACGGCACGAACTACGCTGCCGGCACCAACCTGCTGTCCGCGACCTTCTCGGGTTCGGAATTCGGCGGCGCGGGCAACCGTGGCTTCCTGCTCGGCCAGAACGGCGTGGGCGGTGCGTCGGTCAACTACTCGTCGGCGATCCTCTCGAACGCCGCGCAGTACGCGATGGACACCTTCTCGTTCAACCTGTCGCAAGCCGCGCCGAACTTCGCCGTCCCGGGCTGCACCACGCCGATGTCGAGCTGCACGACCTCGATCGTGTCGAACACCGGCAACATCAAGGGCACCTTCTCGGCTGCGATCCCGGAGCCGACCACCTGGGCCCTGATGATCATGGGCTTCGGCGGCGCTGGCGCCATGATCCGCCGCCGCAAGGCTCTCGCGTTCGCCTAATCGGCCCACGCAAGAGACTGCAAGACTTCGGAGCCGCCGCCCCCCTGGGGCGGCGGTTTTCGTTTAGGGGTTTGCGCTAAGCCTTCGTGTGCATTCGGCCAACGGCTCGGATATATCGGGGCATTGACCTTGCGCCGATCCTGCGGAGTTCGCCATCGCATGTTCCTCAGATCAATCTTCGAAGTGCTGTGGGCGCGCCGTGTGATCGTCGTGATTCCGACGGTCTGTGCGCTGGTAGGAGGGGGCGTCATCGCCACGACATCGGCGCCTCGCTACCAAGCCAGCGCCAAGGTGATCCTGGACTACATTAAGCCCGACCCAATCACGGGCGAGTATGTGAATAGCAAACAAGCGCAAGCCTACGTTAACACTCAGGTTCAGACGATCCGCGACTTTCAGGTCGCGGTGCCTGCGGCCGAGGCTCTCGGCTTACTCGACAATATTGATTTGCAGACCGCGTACAGCAGTATTCCAGGGGGTGATCCCGCTGATTTTCCTCGTTGGGTTGCGCGCCGCATCATTGCCTCTACAGGCGTGCGTATGCTGCCCGAGACCAATATCATCGAGATTATCAACTCTTCTACATCGCCGGATGGAGCGCGGCAGTACGTCGACGCGATCCGAACGGCCTACATTGAAGCCAGCGTCGACGCGAAGCGCGCCGGCGCGTCAAGCGGCGCCGACAATCTGACTCAGCAAGCGAGAATCGAGTCTGCGGCCATAATCAAGCTGCAGACTGCGAAGCGACAGATCGAGGACGTTCACGGTGTGATGCCGGCCCTGGAGGCCGCGCGCCTGTCTGAGCTCGTGTCAGCTGTTCGTCCACTCTACGTCGAAGAGGCACCACGTCTTGCGTCTGTCGAACGGCTGACTCATGTAGAAGCGCAGCTGGCGGAGGCCAGCAAGGCCCTCGGTCCCAATCACCCGAGCCTACAATCTCTCAGGGCGACGCGCGATTTTCTTGCGCGACAAGTACAGCAGGAGCGGACTGCGGCATCGTCGGTAGGCGCTGGCGCGGCGCTTGCTGAACGTGCTCGGCAATCAGCCATCGAAGTCCAGAAGGACAAGGTGCTTTCGCAACGGCAACTGGCGCTTGAGCTGAGGCTGATCAACGAAGAGATCGAGCGACGCAGCGAGACATTGGCGGGACTCAATCAGCGCATTGCAGGTCTGCGCCAGCTCACAGCGATCCAGCAAGTGAATCTGACACGTTTTGGCGACGTCGAGGTCAACAACTCGCCGGTCTTCCCCAACCCGGCTTTGATCTTGGGGGGCGCGGCATTTCTTGGGTTCACCCTTGGATCCTTGCTAGCGCTGTTCATTGAATTCATGAACCGTCGTGCGCGGCGACCGCAGCACGTCGAAGACGCCGTCGGCGCTCCAATGTGGGGTGCTGTGCCGAAAATGGACATGGACCCGCAGCTCGCGATGCTGCCTCGCCGCCGCGGGATTCTTGCTCGTCGAACTGCCGCAAAGGCGGCCGCGTGATCTTGCGCCGGGCGAAACCGAAGGCGCCCGCCCAGGGAGCGACAAAGCCGCTGCTGGTGGCCGAAGGCGTTGTCGCTGTTGAAGGGTTCAGGGTTGCGACTGCA
Organism: Pseudomonadota bacterium; assembly: GCA_040752615.1. GTDB lineage: Bacteria > Pseudomonadota > Alphaproteobacteria > Caulobacterales > Caulobacteraceae > Phenylobacterium. The sequence continues at coordinate 4,239 of JBFMGV010000030.1, forward strand.
CTTATCGAAGCCGGCCGGCCCTCGACCGATGCCGGGAGCATGTTTCACGCCCTCGCGACACAAGCCGTTCAGCAGCACTTCAGTCGCGGACGCCGCGGCTTAGCGGTATGCGGCGCCTCGGCAGGAACGGGCGTCACGTTCACCTCCGCCTGTTTGGCGGCGGCTTTGGCGGCCGCCGGTGCGCCTGTTCTATTGATAGAGACCAATCTTCATCAGCCGTCCCTGATGGATCTGATCCGCCCCGACCGGCCAGTGAATGGATTGACTGACTATCTTCGGGGGGAGGCATCTCTTGTCGATGTCCTTCAGTCCGAAATCCTACCAAGCTTATCTGTGGTATTCGCCGGTGGCAAGGATTCGCGCGGTGATGAATTGCTGATCTCTCAGCGCTTTCGGCAGTTTCTTGACGACTGCCTCAGAGATTATGCTTGTGTAATTGTCGACACGGCGCCTGCGAACCGCTTTGCGGACGGGCGGTCGGTCGCCATTGCGGTGGGCTACGCTGCTATTGTGGGGCGGCGCCAATACTCGTTCATCAACGATACTAAACTGTTGGCCCGACAACTCCGCGAGGCCGGCGTTACGGTCGTCGGTTCGATCTTTAACCTCGCCTGAACGCGGGAGGCGACGTGGTGAGGCGGCGGGTTGCCGTTTCGACTGCCTTGACCGCGAGGACAGGCTGTTGCGCCATCTGTTGCTTGGCCCTGTAATTCAGCGCCACGACGGCTCCTAAGATCATAAAGATCAGGGGGTGGTTGGCATCCTGGCTGAGTACCATTTTCACTATGATGAAGTTGAGAAGGGCGACTGCCATGGGAAGGAGGAGCCTCATCTCACCCTTGCCATTTGTCGCGACAAGCGTCCTCGCGGCGGTGAACGCGCCGCGGAGCATCAGGCCGTAGAAGACAAGGAAACCTACGACGCCGATCTCGAGCAGCACGCTGAGCCAGTAGGAGTCGATGCTGCCGACGCCGGCCAAATTCTTGAACCCTAGAGCTTTACCTCCCTGACCAATGCCGTATCCGAGGGGGTTCTTCAGCACCTTGGGCATGCCCATGTACCACTGATCGATCCGACCTTGTGTGCTGTACTGCTGCTGGCCAGTCCCCCAGAATTCGGCGCGAAGGCGGCCGATCGCAAAGGTAGCGATCATGAAGCTGACGAAAATCGCGGGATAGCTGAGCACCAAAGCTGGGGCCAGCAGGCTACGCTTGTCTTGGCGCCAGCGGAGAAGCGCCCAGAACAGAAGGTAAAACAGACCCGATGCGCAGGCCGCAACGAAGCCGAGGCGTGAGTCAGTCAAGAGGATGACCCACATGGTGAAGGGGATCATCAAGGCGGCGCCAAGCCGAAGATAAAGGGGGTACTTCCCGATCAGCATGTGCAACGCAAACGGCATCGCGAGGCCCAACAGTTCGCTTAGCCCGAGTGGTGTCGTGGCGGTCGCCTTTACCCGATAGACCTCGGCGCGGTTCATGCCGCCAGCGAGGATTTTTTGCACGATCGGATCGTCGACCTTGAGGAATGATGGGATGTGCCCTGCCCAAGGCAACTTCTGGATCTTCGCTTCCCAGGCGCCAACGGCGGCCAAGAAGCCCGTGATGATCAGGAGAAGCCGAACCCAGAGATCCGCAAAGCCTTCGCGGCTGAACAGATAGCAACTGACGAAGAACACGCCGATCAGGTTCACCATCGCTAGCGCGTAGCGATTGATGGAATCCCCCGGTTCACTCGACATGGCGAGCGAAAATGTCCACAGCGCCGCGAGGCCGACGACCAGCCGGAACATGACCTTCTCGCTGCCAACGATCTCCCAAAGGTGGCGTCGGAAGGATGCGGAGATCGAGATGCACGCCAGGAAGATGAGCACCATCGGTGTACCAGTCAGGCGCAGCATCGTAATCCATGGCAAGTTCGCCACAGCGATCGCCAGATAATTCGGCCAAAGGATAAGCGCCGCGAAGAAGGCGACGAAGAGAGGTTCGAGCGCGCGGGTCGGTGCGTATTCACCTGGGGGTAGGCACCACAGGATTAGCCCACCGAGGACTACCATGGGGGCAAGGAACGGCATCATTCGAGCCGGAGCCATCACCCCGAACAAGAGGCCGTACACGAGGCAGAAGATCGCGAGCGCGGCCAGGGACCCGTAGACGATCCAGCGCGGCGGCGTGCGATGATAGCCGGCGAGGAGCGGCTGTGCCGCCTCCTCGGCTTCGGACCGTCCGGCCCAGCGGCGTAGCGTTGTTGCCAGCTTGCGGATCATCGGCCTCGACGTCCGAGGTAACGGGGATCGTCCGTCAGGACAAGCCGGCTCGCTGTCGGCCGCGATCTCACGGGCGCTTCGCCGCGAGCTGGGCCAGAAGGCCTTTCAGGTGCGCGATGAGTTCCTGGGGGTCCGTCGTGGCCAGCACCGGCTGACGATCGCGGGTCGCGGCCATCGCCTCACGCATCTCTTCCGGGGTGTTGGCGACCAGGACCAGGCCCCGGGCCGCGAAGGCCGCCGTGATCTCGGCCTGGTGGTCGTCGTAGTGCTCGCCCAGGGTGGAGAGGCGGGGCACGGCGATCACATGGCATCCCTGGCGAAGGGCGGTGATGAGCGAGCCCGTCCCGCCGTGGCACACCACCACCCGCGCGTCGCGCAGGATCTCCTGCACCCGGTCGAAGGAGAGGGTCTCGTGGACTTCGAGGCCCTCGGGCGCGTGACCGCCGATCCCCGTCTGAATGATCACCCGATCAGGAATGGCGCCTTCGGACTTCAGCTGGGCCACCGTGTCGACCAGCCGATCGAAGGGCAGGGTGGCGCCCACCGTGGCGAAGAGCAGATCCTGCTTGGGCGGGGCTTCGGTCTCGAGGCGGCGGAAGGGATCGAAGACCTTGGCCTTGGGATAGTGGCCGGCCAGCTTGGGCGACTGCACGATCATGTCGTGCGCCAGCGGCGAGGCGATGCGGCCGAACAGCGACGGGCCGTCGAACCTGGCGAACGATTCCACCACGACCACCCGCGCGCCGAGCAGGCGGCCCCACAGCACGGGGAAGATCACCGCCCCGGCGCCCGTCGAGATCACGACGTCCGGGCGCTCGCTCAGCATGAACTTCAGCGACCTGAAGAAGCTGCCGAAGGCCAGGCCGATCATCTTGAGCACGGCGCCCTGCTTGGCCTGGCCCCAGGCGAAGTGGGGGAGGAAGAAGGTGCGGTGCTTCTCGGCCAGGGTCTTCCCCAGGGCCGTGTCCTCGGTGACGAACACATAGTCGTGCTGCGACCACACCGGTTCGAGGTCGAGGAGCTGGCGCACATGCCCGCCGCCGGACGCCGCGAGGCAGATGCGAAGCCGGCGGCCGGTCGCGACGCTTTCCACGGGGGCAGACATAAATGCGGATCCTCGACTCCTACGCCGCGTACCTATCGCCTCGAACCGCGTAAAGGAGTGTTGAACCGATGCAGCCTATGTGACGCTCGACGCAGGGTAGAGAGAGCGGCTGACAGGCGATCGTCGGCGCCCTAGATCGGCGCAAGTGAAGAGTTGGGGGCGCATGCAGCAAGCGAACGCGAAATCGCCGACGGTCGAGCGCGTCGTACGTGGCGAGCTTTGCACCGGCTGCGGCCTGTGCGCCGCCGTGGCTCCGGGCGCGATCCGCATGGAGGACGAGGCGCCCGGCTACGCGCGTCCCGTCCAGGCCGGCGGCGTCAGCGCCGAAGCCGAGGCGACGATCGCCGCGAGCTGCCCCGGCTCCGTGGTCGCGGACTGGAGCGGTGCGCCGAACATCCATCCGTATTGGGGACCGTGGCGCCAGGTGCTGACCGGCGCGTCCACCGACCCGGAGGTCAGGTTCGAGGGCTCGTCCGGCGGCGCGATCTCGGCGCTGCTGATCCACGCGCTGGAGAGCGGCCTGGTCGATCGGGTCCTGCACATCGCGGCCGACCCGGAAGCGCCAACGCGCAACGTCACGGCCATCTCGCGCTCACGGGCGGAGATCCTGGCCCGGGCCGGCTCGCGCTACACGGCGTCGTCGCCGATGGCGGCCATCGAGGCGGCGCTGGAGGAGGGTGGTTCCTTCGCCTTCGTCGGCAAGCCGTGCGACGCGTCCGCGCTCCGCCGCCTGGCCCTGCGCGACCCGCGCGTGGCGCGACAGGTGCCGGTGGTGTTGTCGTTCTTCTGCGGCGGCATTCCGAGCCACGCTGGGGTCGGGCGCATCCTGAAGACCCTGGGCGTGCAGGCCGCCGAGGTGACGGATTTCCGGTATCGCGGGCGCGGGTGGCCCGGGCAGTGCGTCGCCACGACGAGCCAGGGCGCGGCCGAGATGAGCTACGCCGACAGCTGGGGCGGCCACCTTTCGAAAGAGGTGCAGTTCCGGTGCAAGATCTGTCCTGATGCGGTGGGCGGTGTGGCCGACATCGCCTGTGCCGACGCCTGGTACGGCGACGACGCGGGCTATCCCAGCTTCGCCGAGCAGGAAGGCCGCAGCCTGATCATGGCGCGCACCGAGGCGGGCGAGCGGCTGCTGGCCGGGGCGCTTTCGACGGGAAAAGTCGAGGTTTCTCCGCTGGATGTGGGCGAAATCGACAAGATGCAGCCGTCACAGGCGCGTCGTAAGCGGGTGATCCTGGCGCGGGTGGCCTCCTTGCCGTTCGCGCTGCAGCCGTGGCCGCGGATGTCGGGGCTGAAGGTGCTCGACGCGGCCCGCCGGGCGTCGTTGCGCGAGACGGCGCAAAACTTGCTCGGAACGCTGCGACGGACCTTAAAAGGGACACGGAGCCGGCTTTGATGGCGATCCGGGGTATCCTAGGTTTTCGGCGCCTTAGCTGGTAGTTAGCAACTCTCGGGGGATGGTTACCACGGTGCTGGAGCAGGTTGGGATGCGACTTTGGCCGCTTGCCCTTGGGGTGATCGCGTGTACGTGCTGGGGGACGATTGCGGCCGCGCAGGCGATGCCGGCAACGCCCACTGATGGGAAGCGTGACTTCTCAGGTTCGCTCAGCCTCCGGGGTCTATATGATTCCAACTTTGCGCGTTCCGACGTCGCCACTGCGGCTCAGCGTGGCATTGCGCGGCAAGACTACAGTCTGTCACCGTCGGTGAATTTGAAGATCGTGCAGCCGCTAGGTCAGCAACTCGTCTACGTCAACGGCAGCGCAGGCTACAATTTCTACCGTGAGAACGACCAATTGAATCGCGGTCGAGCTGACGTTCAAGGGGGGTACATGACCCGCCTCGGCCCATGCGCGCTGTTCGCGAATGGGGTGTACGCTGCCGCTCAGAGCGACCTGTCAACTTTGGATGCGCCCACCGTCAAGAACCTGCTGCAAACGAGTACCGTCGCCGCTGGTGCCCAGTGTGGACGCGGTGGGCTCAGTGGTGGGATATCTGCCCAACGCACATCGACGAAGAATTCCGCGGCGATTCAGGACGACGCCGACTCCGATACGCAAGCGGTAAGTGTTTCACTCGGTTACGGGAATCAAACACTCGGTCAGTTCGGCGTCAGCTACGCCTACTCGAGCAGTGAATTTCCAAACGTCATCCTTCCCGGGCGACCGATTGGGGATGGCTTCTTCAGTGAGAGCCTGTCGCTGACTGCCCAGAAGCGGTTTGGGTCAAAGCTCACTACGCGCGGCTCGGTGGGGCGAACCAAGGTTAAGCGCGAGTTCGTGCCACCCGGCGGTGAGCTCAAGTTCAACAGCACGAATTACATGCTTGGAGTGGACTACTTGCTGGGAAGCCGCTTGACGCTGGCTCTCTCGGCGGACCGCGCTGTGCTGCCTTCGGGGCGCGCCGGTAAGCTATATGATATCCGGACGGGAGCGCGTTTCTCGGGCAGCTACAAGCTCGGATCGCGGTTCGTCGTCGGCTTTGGACACAGCTACGATGATATCAACTCGAACGCGGACACAAGCCTGCCCGGGCTCAAGGTGATCACGGATTCTCAGACCCACTCGAGCTTTGCGTCCATACGTTATCGTCAGAACGAAAATGCGAGCATCGCGCTCGATGTCCGGTACGATGACCGGAGCGCAAATCTTAAGGAATTCAACTATACTGCTATGCGCGTGGGCGTGACGGCAGAAGTCGGCTTTTGAGCCCGGAAGGAAGCAGATGAACGATCGGATTTTACTCGCTTGCTTCGCTGCCATGACTGTGGCGGCCACGCCGACATTGGCTCTTGCGCAGACGCCGGCCTCTCAGCCAGCCGCGCCGCCCGCAGCGGTGGCGCCGGAGCCGGCTTCGTCCGGCTATATTCTCGGTCGGGATGACGTGATCGAAGTCGGGCTTCTCGGACGTAGTGATTTCGGTGGGCGCGCTCGCGTTCAAGCCGACGGCACGATTCAGCTGCCTTTCGTCGGGAAGATCCCGGCGGTGGATCGCACAACGTCTGAGTTGTCCGAGGCAATCCGGAAAGCATTGCAGACCGGTGGGTACTTCTCGGATCCGGTGGTGACGATCGAGGTTGTTGGCTATGCGAGCCGCTATGTGACGGTGCTCGGCGCCTTCGGCGCGCCTGGCCTAGTCCCGATCAATCGCCCCTATCGACTGTCTGAGATTCTTGCGCGCGTCGGTGGAGTTCGTGAGGGGGGAGCTGACTACATCGTTGTTCGTTCGCAGGACGGCACGGAGAAGAAGATCACCATACGCGACCTCGCGACAGGCGATCTGACACAGGATCCTTACGTACAGGCAGGCGACAAGATCTACGCCCCTGCTGTGGAGACCTACTATATCTACGGTCAGATCAACGGACCCGGAAACTTCCCGATCGTGCCGGGCATGACCGTCCGCATGGCGGTTGCAAAAGGTGGCGGACTTACGGAGTCTGGGTCGGAAAAAAAGATCACGGCCAATCGCGGCGGCCAGAAGGTGAAGCTCAAGCTCGATGATAAGATCGAGCCGGGTGACGTTCTGGTTGTGGGCGAGCGACTCTTCTAAAGTCTGCGGAGAATCATATGAATATCTCGCAGTTCTTCCGGATACTATGGGCGTACCGGGCTTTGATTGTTGTGCTGATGGTGGCTGCGTTCACCATCGGCACTGTCGTTGTGAACGTGATTACGCCGAGGTATGAGGCGCAGTCACGCGTCATGTTGGATGTGATCAAACCTGACCCTGTTACTGGTCAGGTGATCGGCTCCGCTTACCTGCGCGCTTACACGAAGACTCAGACCGAGATGATTAAAGATCAGCAGGTCGCGCGCCTCGTTGTGAAGGACCTGGGCTGGGAAAAAGACCGCAAACTGCAACAGGCGTTCCAAAGCCGGGAGTCTGGGCGTGATTTGGACTTCACGGCCTGGGCTGCCCAGAAGGTGCAGGCCGGAGCTGACGCCACAGTCATCCCCGCCAGCAACATTCTTGAAATCAGCTATTCATCCAGCTCGCCTGAAGAAGCGAAGAAGGTCGCCGATGGGCTGATGAAGGCCTACATGGATATGACCCTGCAGTCGCGGCGGGCGACCGCTCGTCGTAATGCCGAATGGTACGAGACGCAGGCTGAGAAGGCGAAGACGATCCTGTTTACAGCAGAGGGCGCCAAAGCCGCCTTTGAGCGCGAGAGTGGGATCGTGCTGCAGGACGATCGCAGCGACTTGGAAAGCGCTCGCCTGGCGGCGCTTGCTACAGCGGGCGCGGCGCCGGTCATCACCGGTGGAGCCGGCGCAGCCACGGCGTCGAGCGCTCAGCTAGCGCTCCTTGATGCCGAAATTGCTGAGCAAACCAAGACGCTGGGCCCCAATCACCCGATGCTGCAACAGCTCAAGATGCGCCGGGGGCTACTCGCGAATCAAGTAGCCCAGGAGCGCAATGCTGCGGCCGGCGCGGCCGGCGCGGCCGTGAACGCCGCTCGCGCCACGTCGGGCATGCTCGAGCAACAAAAGGCTAAGGTCATGGCGCAGCGCGAGAAAGTCGAGCGTCTGCGGCTCATGCAGGATGAAATCGACCTGCGCCGTGAGCAGTACAAGCAGGCTGTCGCCCGCGCCGCTCAACTCCGCCAGGAGGGTGAGGTGGCTGATGCTGGCGTGACGCCGCTAGCCAGCGCCGTGACGCCGCAGAGCCCTGTCTTCCCAAAAAAGGGTCTCATTATGGGGGCGTCGATTCCCGCTGGCGCTGCGCTCGGAATCCTGTTGGCTCTGCTGCTTGAGCTGCTCGGCCGCCGCGTCCGCGGCGCTGACGACCTTAGCGGAATTGTCTCCGCTCCCGTTCTCGCGGTCATCCGCGATCCCAAGGCGCGTAGGCGGGCCGGGCGGGATTGGCGAGCCTTCTTCCGGCTGCGAACTCGCAACTCAGCGGGTCGGATCGCCCAAGCATGAGCTCACAACAATCCCCAATCGCGTCGGTCGTGGAGCTTCCCGCAGCATATCCTAACTTGATAATGCCTGGCCAACCCGGCCAAGAGGTGGAGTTACGCTACGAGCTTTCGGCGGACCTTGTCACGTTGTCGGATGCGCGGATGGCGGAAGCTGAAGCAATCCGAACTGCGCGGACGCATATCATGGCCCGGCATCTTGAGGATGGACGCCGTGGCCTCGCCGTGACCGCCCCAACTTCGGGCGTCGGCTGCTCTTTCGTTGCCGCGAACGTCGCCGCAGCCTTGGCTCAAGCCGGTATTGCGACGCTGCTGATAGACGGCGACTTGCGCCGCCCGCAGATTGAAGACTTTATCAAGCCCGGTGCGCCTACCGCTGGGCTAAAGCATTGCCTCTCCAGCCCGGATCGCCCGGTCGGAGATTTCATTCACCACGAAGTGCTGCCCAACCTCTCGGTGATGTATGCGGGCGGCATCGCCGATAACGCGCAGGAACTCCTCGCGAGTGATGCTTTCAAGGTGTTGGTGGAGCGCTGCCTGCGCGATTTTGAATTCACTGTTATCGATACACCGGCAGCCAGCGGTGTCGCCGACGCACTACGAGTATCATCGATGATCGGCTATGCGATAATCGTAGCAAAAGCGAACGTAAGCAAAGCGAACGATCTGGCGACGTTGGCCAAGCAATTGCAGGAGGATGGCGCCGAAGTGATCGGTACGATCCTTAACGAGACTTGATGAGCGCATGGTAGACGTGGTGGGGCGAGAAGGGACGCGCGGGGTTCTCGACAGATTGAGGGCAGCAGCGCCATTGATCGTTGCGGGGCTCGCGCTTGGCATCCCTACTATGATCCGGCTGGGCGAGCAGATCTGGTCGAAAGAAGTCGGGGCTCACGGCCCGATCGTGCTTGCGACCGGGGCTTGGCTCCTGTGGCGCCGCATTCCCGATATGACAGAGACTGCTAGACCCGGTCATTTCGCCCTGACATTGCTCGTGTCGATAGCCTCGCTGTTGGTCTATGTGTTTGGGCGCGCCTTTGACCTGATCAGCCTGGAGGCGGCGGGCGTCTACGGATTTGGAGTCGCTGTCCTATACGATCGTTTCGGCTTGGCGGCTGTTCTCAAGAATTGGTTTCCCATTCTCTATCTCGGGCTCTTGTTGCCAATCCCTGGCTGGCTACTGGATGACGTCACCGCGCCGCTCAAGCTTCTCGTCTCTTCTCTTGCGGCGAGCGTGGTGGAGCCCCTGGGTATTCCTCTGTACCAAGAGGGCGTTACCATGGTTGTGGGACCGTATCAGCTTCTTGTCGAGGATGCTTGTTCAGGCCTGAATTCACTAATTGGTCTCATCGCGATCACCACGTTCTACATCTACCTCCTGCGCAACGCAGGCTGGCAGTATTCCTTGTTTCTCGTTTGCTTGATCATACCTGTCGCGATTGCCGCGAACGTCGTACGGATCGTCGTCTTGATTTTGCTCACCTATTATTTCGGCGACGCGGTCGGGCAAGGCTTCCTGCATGTAACGGCAGGGCTGTTCCTGTTTGCCCTGTCGCTCCTCCTGATGTTCCTCATCGATAGCGTGGTGTCCCGCTTCTGGCGGCCTGGCGCGGCGAAGGTGGCGTGATGCGGCGGCGTGAAATCATCTTGGGCGCCCTCGCGGTGGGCTCCCTCGGAGCCGCTGAAGCCGCGCGCCCACGCAAGCGGCTCCTGCTGCTGCCTAAGGGAAAGACGATCGAAGCTACGATCCCGACTAGCTTTGGTGACTGGCACGCCGAAACGACAAGTGATTTGGTCGGACCGGAACAGGCGGGCCGGCTAGCGCGGACGCTCTACAGTGAAACCGTGATGCGCGTTTACACCGACACGACGAGCGGGGCGGCTGTCATGCTGCTTGCGGCATATGGGGATACCCAGAGCGACCTCCTGCAATTGCACCGTCCGGAGAGCTGCTACCCTGCGGTCGGATTCACCCTGCGCTCAGCCCAGTCCGTGGACCTCCCGCTGCCCGGCGGGGCAAAGTTGCCAGTGAGGCGCGTGGTTGCATTCACCGAGCAGCGGACTGAAAATATCGTCTATTGGACCCGCATGGGAGAGACGCTCCCCCAGACCGGCGGGCAGCAGCGCGTCGCTCGCCTTGAGAACGCCGTTCAGGGCTATGTGCCGGATGGGATTCTCGTGCGCTGTTCTGTGGTTGGGGATGAACAGCCCTCATTCGCGGTCGCCGATCGCTTTGTCACGGCGATGCTGAAAGCTACTCCGCGGGCGGAACGTCCTGCACTCGTCGGTACCGACATCTCGCGCCGCATCGCCTGATCGGCCCCGCGTCCGCGTTCCAGCACTCTCTGCCCGAAAGGCCCGTATGTCCGCCCGCGAGATCTCCATCGGCTTGCTCTGGCACTCGGCCGGGGCGGGAAACCTGGGCATCGGCGCGCTGACGGTGGGCAATCTGGCGCTGGCGCGGGACGCCGCGCGGGCCGTGGGCCTGACGCCGAAGTTCACGATCCTGCACTTCCCGAGCGACATGGACGAGAGCCACATCGCCGGCGACGACGTGCGGGTCTTCCGCATCAACGGCAAGGCGATGGTCAATCCGTCCGGCTACTGGGCCGAGATCGGCAAGCTGGACTGCATCCTCGACATCGGCGCGGGCGACAGCTTCACCGACATCTACGACGCCAAGCGCTTCGCCTATCTGTGGGTCACGAAGGAACTGGCGTATCTGCGCGGCAAGCCTTTGGTCATGAGCCCGCAGACGATCGGACCGTTCAGCCGCCAGCCCTATGTGGCGCTGGCTTCGCACGCCATGCGCAAGGCGTTCGCCGTCGTGGCGCGCGACCCGCAATCGATGACCGCCATCGGCGAGCTGGCGCCCACGGCGAGGCGTGTCCAGGCGGTCGACGTGGCGTTCCGCCTGCCGTTCGACAAGCCGGCTCCCCGGTCTGGCGAGGTCCTGGAAGTGGGCGTGAACGTCTCGGGTCTGCTGTTCAACGGCGGCTACGGCGGCTCGAACGAGTACGGCCTGGACGTGGACTACGCCGACCTGATGCGGCGCTTCATCGCCGAGCAGGTCGCCCGGCCCAACGTGCGTGTGCACCTGGTGCCGCACGTGTTCTCGGAACGGCTCCCGGTGGACGACGACGGGCGCGTCGCCGATCTGCTGGCCAAGGAGTTCCCGCAGGCGGTGCGGGCGCCCGACTTCGTCTCGCCGTCGGCGGCCAAGTCCTACATCGCCGGCCTGGACTTCCTGGTGGCGGGCCGGATGCATGCCTGTATCGCCGCGTTCTCGGCGGGCGTGCCCGTCGTGCCGGTGGCCTACAGCCGCAAGTTCTCGGGCCTGTTCGGCGGGGTGCTGAACTATCCGCACCAGATCCCGGTGAAGGGACTCAGCACCGACGAGGCGCTGGAGTTCCTGCGAGGCCGCCTGGCCGACCGGGAGGCGCTCAAGCAATCGATCGCCGAGGGGCTGAAGGTCGTCGAGCCCGCGCTCGCCGCCTACGACGAGGTCCTCCGCGACCTCTTCCAGAACGTCGCGGCGCGGAAGCGCTAGCCGAGGAAGATGCTGCCGGCGGGTAGGGTGGAGGCGGTGACGCCCACCAGGATCACCTGGCCGGCGGTGAGCTGGATCACCGTGTCGGCGCCGACCTGGCTGACGGTGTAGGTCGTGCCGGGATCCAGGATGACGCGATCGCCCTGGGCCACGCTGAAATCCAGCACCCGGTCGACGCCGGCATCGCTGGACGAGTGGAACAGGTCCGCGCCCGTGCCGCCGGTCATGGTGTCGTCGCCGCGATCACCCGAGACGAAGTCGTTGCCGGCGCCGCCCGTGATCGTGTCATTGCCCTGGCCGCCGCGCACGATGTCGGCGCCGGCCCCGCCGTGGCAGGTGTCGTCGCCGAGGTTGCCGTAGACGAGGTCCGATCCGTCGTCGCCGTAGAGGGCGTCGCTGTCCTTGCCGCCGACGACCCAGTCGTCGCCCGGGCCGCCCTGGGCGGTGTCGTTCCCCATGTTGCCGTTGATGTCGTCGAAGCCCGCGCCGCCGACCACATAGTCGTCGCCATCCTCGCCGCGCAGGTAGTTCGAGCCGCCGGGATCGACGAGCGTGTCGTTGCCCGCGCCGCCGAACACGTCGTCGTCGCCCTCACCACCGTCCAGCACGTCAGATCCGCCGGCTCCGTTCAGGGTGTCGGCGCCGTCATAGGCGCGCAGGCGGTCGCTGGAGCTGGACCCGGTCAGCACGTCGGAGCCCGAGAAGAGCCCCGCCTTCGCGGCGCCGTTGTCGCCGGCCAGCACCCAGCCCCGGAAGGCCGCGGCCGACTGCGACAGGCCGACGATGTCGTAGGCGCCCGGGACGATGATCTGGGTGATTGTTCCGGCGGTGGGCGGGCCGGATGCGGCGGGTTGCAGGCCGTCGCCGAAGAGCTGGGTGGTCACGCTGCCCACCGAAAGGGTGACCGAGGTCGCGCCGCCGCTGGATGACGCCGACGCCAGGGGCGCCAGATCCAGAGTGTCGAAATCGACGCTGCCCGCGCCCGCGGTGAACGTGGCCATGCCGTACTCCCTGCCTGGCGCGAGCATAGCCACGACGCGTGACGCCTGGGAACAGAGCGACCTTGGCCGGGGCGGTTACGTCGCACTGCGTAACCTTGTGTGGCAGCTGACTTTTAAGGCCGTCCGCGCCACACTCGCCGAGCGCTGTTCAGCGGGGAGTGGGGACTTGCGGTTGGGGGCGAACCTTCGACGCTGGCTCGTGGCCGGCCTGGCGCTGACCCTGGTGGCGTGCAGTGGCGCCCGGATGCCGGGCGGCAGCACCGCGCCGCCGACGGCGGCCGAGGCCTCGCGCTTTCTGGCCCAGGCCAGCTATGGCCCGACGGACGCGACCATCAGCCAGGTCCGCGCCAGCGGCTATGCCCAGTGGATCGACGAGCAGATGGCTGCGCCGCGCCCGGCGAGCCACCAGGCCGACATGGAGGCGCGTCTCGTCGCGCTGCGCCAGACGAACCCGGACGCGCGGCTCAGCGCCAACGACTTCTACTATTCGTACTGGAAGCAGTCGGTCACCGGCCCGGACCAGCTGCGCCAGCGGATGAAGCTGGCCTATTCCGAGATCTTCGTGGTCTCGCTGACCGACGCCAATGTCGATCCGCGCGGGGCGGCCAGCTACTACGACACCCTCGGGACCCACGCCTTCGGCAACTTCCGCACCCTGTTGGAGCAGGTGGCGCTGCATCCGATGATGGGGGTCTACCTGACCTGGCTCGGGAACCAGAAGGAAGACACGGCCACGGGGCGCAATCCGGACGAGAACTTCGCCCGCGAGGTCATGCAGCTGATGACCATCGGGCTCTATCAGCTGAACCTGGACGGCACGGTGAAGACCGACGGCTCGGGCCGGCCGATCCCGACCTATGCGCCCGAGGACATCAGCGGCCTGGCCAAGGTGCTGACCGGATACAGCTACTACTCGCCGAACCCGACCAACAACACGTTCCGGGGCGGCGGGCGCAACGCCGACTGGGCGGTGCGGGCGATGATCCCCTATGCGGCGTTCCACTCGACCAGCGCCAAGCGCTTCCTGGGAGTGAGTATCCCAGCCTCGGGCACGGCCGACCCGGCCGGCGACCTGAAGATCGCGCTGGACACGCTCTACAACCACCCGAACGTCGGGCCGTTCATCGGCCGGCAGCTGATCCAGCGGCTGGTGACCAGCAACCCCAGCCCGGCCTACGTCCAGCGGGTCGCCAGCGTCTTCAACGACAACGGCAAGGGCGTGCGGGGCGACATGGCGGCCGTCACCCGCGCGATCCTGCTGGATCCCGAGGCGCGCGACGCCGGGCAGGCCGGCACGGCCAACGCCGGCAAGCTGCGCGAGCCGATCGTGCGGCTGGCCAACTGGGCGCGGGCCTTCAACGCCACCTCGACCACCGGGAACTGGCTGATCGGCTCGACTTCGGCCAACACCTCGCTGGGCCAGACGGCGATGACCTCGCCCTCGGTCTTCAACTTCTTCCGGCCGGGCTACAGCCCACCGAACAGCCGGGTCGGGGCCGCGGGCCTGGTAGGGCCCGAGTTCCAGATCGTCGATGAGGTGACGGTCGCCGGGTACCTCAACACCATGCAGACGGTCATCGACCGCGGCGTCGGGACCCAGACGGGCGGCGTGTCTGACGTGCGGCCCGACTACGCGCCCCTGGTGGCCTTGGCGGGTGACGTGGACGCCCTGGTGGCGCGGGTCGATCTGCTGCTGGCCCAGGGGCAGATGTCGGCGACGACGCGCAACCGGATCACGCAGGCGGTGAGCGGGGTGACCGTTCCGGCCGCCACCGCGACCAACCAGGCCACGGTGACCACCGCCCTGACCAACCGCGCCAAGCTGGCGATCTACATGACCATGGCGTCTCCCGACTATCTGGTGCAGCGATGAGCGGAACGATGGATCGGCGACATCTGCTGAAACTGGGCGGAGCGTTCTCGTCCCTGGGCGTGGCGGCGCCCTTCGCCCTGCAGCTCGCGGCGGCCGGCTCGGCGGCGGGTCAGTCGGCGCCCGACTACAAGGCGCTGGTCTGCGTCTTCCTGTTCGGCGGGAACGACGCGAACAACATGGTGCTGGCCACCGACCAGGATTCCTGGACCCGCTACTTCGCGGCGCGCAACACCGGCGCGGACCCGATCGCGCTGATGCCGCCGGGCGCGGCGGCGACGCCGGTCGGACAGGTGAGCGCGGTCACCGGCCGCACGGCCGAGGCCGACATGCCCGAGGCGTGGGGTGGCGTGCTGCCGATCACGCCGAAGACGGCCCAGGCCGTTCCGGCCGGCACCAACGCCAGCGGCCGCACCTTCGGCCTGCATCCCTTCATGGGCGACGCCAAGGGCCTGTTCGACCAGGGCCGGCTGGCGGTGCTGGCCAACGTCGGCACGCTGATCCAACCGACGACCAAGGCGCAGTATCAGGCGAAGTCCGTGCCGCTGCCCGCCAGCCTCTTCTCGCACAACGACCAGCAGTCGACCTGGCAGGCGCTTTCGACCGAAGGCGCGCGCACCGGCTGGGGCGGCCGCTTCGCCGACCTGGTGGCCGGGATGAACGGCGACAGCACGCTCTTCACCGCCGTTTCCACGGGGGGCAACGCGGTGTTCCTGTCCGGGCAGTCCGTGGTGCAGTACCAGCTCTCCACCGGCGCTCAGCCGGCGGTGGTGATCTCGGGCGCGCAGGGCTCCAGCCTGTTCGGGTCGTCGGCGGCTCCGGCGCGGGTGCGCGAACTGGTCACCGACACCAACCTCGCCAGCAACTTCGGCGCGGACTATTCGACCGTCGTCGGCCGCTCGATCGCCGCGTCGAGCACGATCAACACCGCCTTCACCCAGCCGATGGTCACGGCGGTCCCGGCCGCGCCGACCTTCACCAACCCGATCACCGGCCGGGCCGAGACCAACTCCCTGGCCCTTCAACTGCAGACCGTGGCGCGGATGATCGCGGCGGGGTCGAGCCTGGGCGTGCGGCGGCAGGTGTTCTTCGTCAGCCTGGGCGGTTGGGACACCCACGACTTCCAGAACGTCGCCCAGCCGAACCTGCTGGCCAAGGTGGCGCAGGCGCTCAGCTACTTCGACGGCGCACTGTCGAACATCGGCGGGTTCGACCGGCGCAGCCAGGTGACGACCTTCACCGCCTCGGACTTCTCGCGGACGTTCTCGACCAACGGCGACGGCACCGACCACGCCTGGGGCGGCCACCACTTCGTCATGGGCGGCGCGGTGAGGGGCGGGGACATCTACGGCCAGTATCCGACGCTGGGCGTGGACGTGAGCGGGTTCAACAACCCGGACGCCGTGGGCGGCTCGCTGATCCCGACCACCTCGGTGGATCAGTACGGCGCCACCCTGGGCCGCTGGTTCGGCGTCTCGGACAGCGATATCGACGTGATCTTCCCGCGCCTGCGGAACTTCGGGACGCGTTATCTGAACTTCGTCTAGCGGAAGCGGCTCAGCGCGGCTTCAGAGCCAGCCAGGCCTCACGGACCTTGGCGAGGTGGGGCGGCACGTCGCCTTCCAGCTGGTGCGTGGCCTCGAAAGCCATGCCGGCCAGGTCGGCTCTGCGCCACTTCAGCACCACCTCGAAGGCGACGCCGATGTCGAAGCGCAGCAGCACGAAGCGCGGCGGCAGCTTGTAGAAGTGCGACAGCTCGATCTTCGCGCCGCTGGCGCTGAGGTCGCGGATCACGCAGTCGGCCCACAGCGCCAGGTCCTTGCCGCTCATCACGCGCGCGCGGATGCTCGCGGGTTCCCGCGGCTCGGAACGGCGTTCAGAATAGTCGGGAACAGGCGGGGACATGGCGCGCACTCTCTCGCACTATGTTTAAGAGAAAATCCCCAATCGCAGGCAAAAGTGCGGCAAATCGTGCCAGCTCTACCTGGGCTGGAAACGAACCTCTGTTACGCGGCGCGCGCCGTCGATCCGGTCGATCTGCACGACCACGTCGATAACCTTGTTCACATAGGTCTGGACCTTGTCCCAGCCCAGGTCGACGCCGGACGTCAGCGCCAGGAGGGCGATCTGATCCAGGGCGCCCGCCGGGCTGTCGGCGTGGACGGTGGTGATCGAGCCGGGGTGACCGCTGTTGACCGCCCGCAGGAAGGCGAAGGCCTCCTTGCCGCGCAGCTCGCCCAGCATGATCCGATCCGGCCGCAGACGCAGGCTGGCGGCCAGCAGGGCGTCGGCGTCCACGCGGGCTTCGCCCAGCTCGCCGCGCACGGCCACGAGGCCGACGCTGTTCGGGTGGTCCAGCCGGATCTCGGGCGCGTCCTCGATGACCACGAGCCGCTCGCTGCGGTCGATCTCCTTCACCAGGGCGTTCAGCAGCGTGGTCTTGCCGCTGCCGGTGCCGCCGGAGATCACGATGGTCTTGCGCCGTTGGACCGCCAGCTTGAGGAAGGTCGCGAGGTCGCCGGCATCGATCAGGGCCTCCAGCTCGGCGTCGGCGCGCGCTTCTCGCTCGGGATCAGCCCGCGCCGTGGTGCAGAAGAGGCCGTCCTCGGCGAGATTGCCGACCGACAGGTCCGAGATCATGTGCTTGCGCACCGCGATGATCATGCCGCCGCGGGTGGCAGGCGGGGCGACGACCTGCACGCGCGCGCCGTCGGGCAGGGTGGCCGAGAGCAACGGCTGCTCGCGGTTGACGCCCTGGTGGCTGGCCGCGGCGATCTGGCGGGCCAGGCGCTGCAGCGCGACCTCGTCGAGCTGGTCGGCGGGCTCGCGCGTCATGCCCGCGCCGGCCGTCTCGACCCAGACCTCGCCGGGCCGATTCACCAGCAGGTCGGTGACGTCGGGGCGCGACAGCCAGGGCGACAGCGGCGCAAGGTAGGCCGAGAGGTAGACGTTGGCGCTCAACGCGCGACTCCGCCGAAGTCCAGGTCGCGGGCCACGAACACCTGCACCGGCACGCCCTGGGGCACGCGGATGGTGTCGGCGATCTGGGTCTGACGCTGCAGGGCGTCGGACGCCACCTGGCTGGCTTGGGCGGGAGACCCGATGACCAGGGTGGTGTTGTTCCCACCGGCCGCGGCGTTGGCCAGGGCCTGCGAGCCCGCGCCCACCACCGATAGGAGGATCGAGGCGCCGAAGCGGCGGAAGAAGTGGGTGTCCACGTCGCCCGGCAGGCCGCCACGGCCGAGACGGTCAGCGGCGGGCGAGGCCACGTCGATGGTCACGCCCTGCGGGGTGATGATCCGGCTCCAGACCACGAAGGCGCGGGTCTGGCCGGCGGCGACGGCGCTCTTGTACTGCCCGATGAGCTTGGAGCCGCGCGGAATCAGCACACGGCTGCCGTCGAAACTGCGGACGTCGCGGCTGACGACGCCGCGCACGGAGCCGGGCAAGTCGCTGTCGATGGCCGTCTCCAGGACGGCGGCGATCACCGTGCCCTGGGGCACGGTCCGGCCCAGATTGTACATCTGGCTGGCGCGGGCGGTGTCGCCGGCGCCGCGGGTGACGCGGGCCGAGAAGCGCTCGTCCGCCGAGGCGCCGGGATCCTCGGCGGGAAGGGCCGGGGCCGCGGGCGCGGCCGCGGCGGCCGCCTGGGCCAGTTGGAGCGGCGCGGTCTCGGCGCCGCTGAAGTCCACGACCATGGCCGGGGCGCGCCAGTGCGCCTCGGCGGGCGTGCCGGCCGGCGGCGAGGTGACCAGCGGGATCGCGGCGGGCGGCGGAGCCGGCGCGGCGGCCGGCGGCGGCGCGGGCGAAGGGGTCTGCGAGGCGGGCGCGACCACGGGACGGGCCGTGGTCGACGGCTCCTGCGCCTGGGCGCGCGACTGACGGCCCTCGCTCAGGCCGTTGAAGACCATGAAGCCGATGACGCCCGCGCCGACCACGCCGGCCCAGACGGTGACGGGAGAGCTCGGCTGGCGCACGCGAGGGGCGGCGGCCTCGCCATGGGCGAAGACGGCGCTGGTCTCTTTGGAAATCGGAGTCTTGCGGGTCATCGCCGCCACCATGGATCCTTCTTGCGCTCGGCGAGCGCACTGGCTTCCTCGACGCGGAAGCCGTCGTTGTAGATGCGGGTCACCTCGCTGCCGCGCCGCAGGACGAAGCTGCGGGCGATGCGGTCGACCACGAAGTAGCCGTCGCGCTGACGAATGTTCACCACCGCTTCGCCGCCGTCGGGATCAACCGCGTAGATGGCGGGAAGGTCCTCTTCGGCGCGGAACGTGAAGTAGGTGTCGAGGCCGTCGTCGAAGACCTTGATCGGCAGGGTCTTGGTGGAGCCCTGGTACGAGTAGGCCGCGTTCTTCTCGAGGGGCGGCGGCGGCGGCGGGGGCGGCGCGACATAGGCCACCGCCGGCTCCTCGTAGAGGAAGCGGACCGTGAACGGCGTGGTCCGGCTGGCCTGGCGCTGCACGGTGAGCTGGAAGTTGTAGCGCCGCATGTTGGTGATGACCGTCATGTTGGTCGGCGGCCGGGGCGACATGGGCTTGAGGAACAGCAGGTTGGCGCGTCGGTTCGGCGTGACTTGCCAGCCGAGGGAGTCGCCGATCGCGACGTTCTCGATCTTCTCGGCGGGATCGAACTCCAGCGAGAGCTGCAGGCCGAGGGCCGTGCGCAGTTCGACGACCTCGGCGGGGTCGAACTCGACGACGTGGATGCGCGGGTCGCCGGGGCCGGGACGTGGCGTCACGGCCAGGGCGGGCGTCGCCGCGAGGGCGAGGGCGAGGGCGATGGCAATGGCTAGGGCAGGGACTCTGTTCATCGGGATGCTCCCGCGGGTCGGGAGGTGACGGTGGGACGACGGTAGGTCTCGCCGAGACGCGGGGCCTCGGACGCGGCGGTCTGGATCGTGCGCCCGGGCGCGGCGGCCGCCGCGGCGGTGGCGGCGCTGCGGGCGCGGGCGGCCGATTGGGCCTGGTCTCGCTGCAGGTCGAGGGCGAGGCGCTCGGCGCGGGACGGCAGCATGCCGGCCACACCACCGATGGGCGCGGCGGCGGCGGAGCCCTGAGACCCGCTCACCCGCACCTCGCCAGAGGCCTTGCGGCCGGTGGGCATGTGGAAGCCGAGGGCCATGACACACGCCCCGATGATCAGGGCGGCCTGGCCGGCGGCGAAGACATAGATCAGCGCGGCGGTGCTGATGGCGGTCTGAGGGTCCAGGCGCAAGGCCGCACGCTGGGCCGAGAGCTCGCCGATCCACGGCTCGATCACCGTCAGCATCAGCACCAGCAGCAACCAGCCCACCAGCGGCGTCAGCGCGGCGGCGATCATGGCGCGAACCCAGCCGATGAAGATGCCGCGCGTGGCGGCCATCAGCGCCATGGCGATGAAGATGGGCCCGACGGCGGTGAGGATGCCTATGGCCAGGGTGGCGGCCGAGATCACCCCGACGCTGGAGAAGAACAGGGCGCCCGACGCCAGCGACACCGCCTCGGCGGCGGCGGCCTGGGGACTGGCGTAGGCCTTGGCGTCGACGCCCGCCTGCTTGCCGAAGGTGGCCGCGACCTGGGTGAGCTCCTGGTAGACGGTCTCGAGACCCGTCACCGGATCGGCGGCCAGGCTGGACCGGCTCTCGGCCGTCCAGGGCGAGGACGCGATGGCGGCGATCTCCAGCGGGGCGCGGTCAGCCACGTCGAACACGAGAGTCTGGAACGTGGACCAGCTGGTCACCAGCGCCAGGATCACGCCGATGCGCAGGGCGATGCCGGGCGCGTCCGACAGGCGCGAGTCGCCCTGGGCGAACAGCATCCGCCAGCCGATCAGGGCGACATAGACGGTCAGCAACACGGTCAGGGCGGTCTGGAAGACGCCCGAACCCGTGGTCAGCGCCATGTAGCCGCCCTGGGCATAGGCCCGGGTCTGGCAGTCGATGGTGCTGAGGACGCCGCGGATGACGCCTTCGTCGACGACTGACGCGCAGGAGCCGTTCATCCTCCTACGCTCCTGTTGGAGCCACGGAGGATAGATCCCCCGTGGCGCTGAAGCAGGGCTGTCCTGCGAAGCCTTGGCGAAGCAGGATCATGCCGCGCTGCGCCCCTGCATGAAGGTGGGCAGCCAGGCCGAGGGCTCGTCGCCGACCTCGGCGCGCAAGGCGTCGAGGCGGCGCACGGCGCGCTCGGTGCCGGCCAGCACGGCCAGCTCGCCGTTGAGACCGCTGAGGTCCAGGCGGGCCACCACGCTGTGGTCGCCGCGCTTGATCAGGAAGCAGCGCGAGGTGTCCGGCAGGCTGCGGACCAGCTCGAACTCGTGTTCGGTCAGACCGAAGCCGTCGACATAGTCGGCCGCCTTGGCCCTGGCGTTGGGGAAGAAGATCTGCGTCGCGGCCTGCTCGATGATCGCCGAGGCGATGCGGCTGTCCAGGGCGTCGGAGGCGCTCTGGGTGCAGAACCCGACGACGCCGTTGCGCTTCCGGATCGTCTTTTCCCAGTCCTTGATGCGCCGCATGAACACCGGGTCGTCCAGCACCTTCCAGCCTTCGTCGACGACGAAGATGGCCGGGCTGCCGTCCAGGCGCTGCTCCAGGCGATGGAACAGGTACATCATCGCCGGGATGCGGATGATCGGGGAATCCAGCAGCTTCGTCATGTCGAAGCCCAGGATGCGGGTCTCTATGTCGAGCAGGTCGTCCGGGTTGTCGAATAGCCAGGCATGGTCGCCGCCCTCGCACCAGGCCGACAGGCGCGAGGCCAGGTCTCCGGCGCTGGGGCGGCGGGCGCCGCGGAACAGCTCACGCAGGTAGCGCAGCCGGCGATGGCCCGGCGGTTGGGCGAAGTTGGCGTCGATCGCGTCGGCGATCATCGCCCGGTCCTCTGCGTCCAGCGTCCCGCCCTCGGCGGTCAGCAACTGAGCTACCCACTCGACGAGGAAGGCGCGGTTGGCCGGATTGTCGGCCAGGGCCAGGGGGTTGAAGCCAGTGGGCTCGCCCGGCGAGATCACGTCGTAGCGGCCGCCGATGGCGCGGATGAACGGCTCGGCGCCGCGATCCTTGTCGAAATAGGCGACGCGCGGCTTCAGCCGCTCGGCCTGCGCCAGCAGGAAGGTGAGCAGCACCGTCTTGCCCGAGCCCGACGGGCCGATGCAGGTGAAGTTGCCCAGGTCCGCCTGGTGGAAGTTGAAGTGATACGGACCGAAGGCGGTGGTCTCGAGCACGGCGATGGCCGGGCCCCAGTGATTGCCCTCGGCCTGGCCGGTCGGATGGTTGTGGAAGCTGGCGAGGCCCGCGAAGTTGCCGGCCGAGATCAGGCCCTTGCGGGCGATGAACTTCAGATTGCCCGGGAACTGGGCCCAGAAGGCCGGCTCCAGGTTCACGTCCTCGCGCACCGCCACGGCGCCGGCTTCGGCGAGGGCGGACTGCACGTCGGCGACGGCGAAGTCGAGATCGTCGAGGCTCCCGGCCTTGGCCAGGATGGTCAGGTGATGCTCGCCATAGGCGGCGCGGCCGGCGCCCACGTCGTCGCGGGCCTGGGCCAGCTCGGCGCGCAGGCTGAAGGCGTCGTCCTCGGCGGCCTTCAGGCGGCGCAGGGCCAGACCCATGCGGTCGAGCGAGGCCTGGCGGTCCACGAAGGCGAAGGTCTCGGTGAGCACCAGTTCCATCGGCAGGCGCAGGACGCCGTCCAGCAGGCCGGGCGCGGTGCGGGCCGGGTAGTCCTTCAGCGAGATCACCGCGCCGAAGCCGCCGTCGCCGCCCGCGAGCGGGCCGAACTCCATCGCGTCCAGGCCGAAGCTCAGCCGGCGGGTGGCGATGGCGTTGGAGAGGTCGCCGGTGGGGTTGAGCACCGGACGCATGTCGCCGTTCAGCAGCAGCCCCAGGAACTCGGCCGGCTCGGACCGCTGCACGCCGCCGGGGCCGCTGTAGAGGCCCAGGGTGCGGGCGCCGTAGGGCGCCAGGGCGGCGGCGAACGCCTCGCGGGTGGCGTGCAGCTCGCGCAGGTCGCGGGCGATGTCGGCGTCGCGGACCCGCGGGCCCTTGAGGATGCGTTCGATGAAGCCGGCGCTGCCCTGGGTGGGGCGCAGGACCAGCGTCAGGAAGATGTCGTTCACATAGAGCTGGCGGCTGGCCAGCTGTTCCTGCCAGCGGCGATCCAACTCGTGGCAGAAGGGCTCTTCCGGCGCGGGCGGGAAGGCGGGCGTCACGCGGCGGCGCACCACGTGGTGATAGATCGCCAGGCGCGAGCTGGCGGCGCCGCGCAGCACGGTCTCGCGGATGGCTTTGCGATAGTTCAGCTCGTCGTCGGCCGCCGTCTCGAACGGGAAGCCGGCCAGATGCAGCGTCTGCACCAGCAGGCCGTCGCGCAGGCGAAGCGTCATGTCGTCGACGTGGCCGACGTAGGGCAGGCGGTCGCCCACCGCCACCTCGCGGGGCGCCAGCACCTTGGCGGCGGCGGTGGTGAGGAAGGAAGAGGTCATGGCCGGTACGAGTTGCCGCCCCAGAAGCTGAAGTTCTTCACGCGCGGGCAGGTCTGCAGGCGCGTGATCCAGAGGTCGAAGAAGCGCGGCTCGCGCAGCGACCCGACGTAGCCGATGGCATGCAGAACCACCGCGATCCCCAAGGTCCAAAAGGACCGGGTGATCAGGAAGGCCTCCATGGTCACGATCAGGTTCAGCACCATGTACGGATACGTGACGCCGCCGATCATCTGCGGGCGGGTGAGCGCCGCGAACACCGGGTCGGAGGCCAGCCGGCTCACCGCTACATCCCCTGGGCGAGGCTGCGGATGCCGGCGACGATCGAGACGGCGCCGAAGATGATGAAGGCGCCGACGATCACCGTCAGGCCGCGCTTCCATTCGATCCGGCCGGTCAGCATCAGGAAGCCGACGGCGGCCACGGCGATCACCGCAGCGGTGGTGGCGACGTTGCCCAGCAGGGTGCCCTGCACCCAGTTCAGGGCGGCCAGGATCGGCGAGGATCCGGCCGGATCGGCCTGGGTCTGGGCGTGGGCCGGAGCGGCGGAGAGGGCGGCCAGCGCGGCCAGGGAGATAAGCTTCTTCATGTCCTCACTCAGCGCGGGGCGCCCACGGCCCCAGCGGCCGAGAGGCGCGCCAGGATTGCGCGCACATAGTTCTGCGTTTCGGCGTAAGGCGGCACGCCGCCATAGCGGGCGACGGCTTCCGGGCCGGCATTGTAGGCCGCCAGCGCCAGGCGGACATCGCCGAAGCGCTGCATCTGGCGGGCGAGGTAGATGGCGCCGCCCTCGATGTTGCCCCGGAGGTCCGAGGGGTCCACGCCCAGCTCGCTAGCGGTCTTGGGTAACAGCTGCATGACGCCGCGGGCGCCCTTGGGCGAGACGGCGGCGTGGTTGAAGCGGGATTCCTGCCAGGCGACGGCCTCGACCAGCGAGGGCGGCAATGCGTGCCGCGCCGAGGATTCCTGGATGAGCTGCGCCACCTCGGCCGGCGTCGCCCGGAAGACCGGGGCAGGCGCGGGCGGCTCGATGGCGGTGAAGCCGGCGCTGGTGTGGACGGTGGGGCCCGCGAAGGTGGTCACGGCGCCGTCGTCGCCGATCGACAGCACCTGGGCTGACGCGGCGCCCGCGACGGTGAGCAGGGCCAGGGCCGCCGCGCCGCCTGCCGCCCGCAGGGATGTCGTTCTGCGCGCCATCGCCCGCCCCAAAAATCCGACCCCGAACTTCTAGCCCATCCCCTCGCAGGGCGGCCAGACCACTTCGTCGCGGCCTCTAAGACATCAGGACAATGACAGTGTGATGACTGTCACAAACGACTCTTCGACGAGCCGTGACGAAAACGTGGCGAGTGATGACGCGCCGCGTCCAGAAGCGCCGCAATCGCCGCCGCGAATCGTCGCGTCGGGCCGCCCCGGAGATCGCGATCCGGCCTGATCGGGGCGGATGGCGGCGCGTCGCGTGGGCCGGGACGCGTGCAGGCAGATCGACGTTCAGGCCCGGCGCAGGGCGCCCGGATTTCTCCCATCCGGCGCCTGGAGATGAGGCCGGGGCGAGGCGGCCGCCGGGGGCGGAGGAGAGACCGCCGGTAGCTGGGCGGGAATAGAAAAAGTGTCACACGGCGACACTAAGAGGGCCCCACCGACGTGACGTCTGCCGTCCATCCGGCTCGACAAAGAGGGGCACCCCGTGAAGACTTTCAAGAACCTGATCCTCGCTTCCTGCGGTGCGCTCGCGCTGGCCGGCTGCAGCGGCGCGGACGACATCTCGTCGCCCGGCACGGGCGGCAACGTCACCATCAATCCGCCGGCCACGGGCGGCGGCACGGGCACCGATCCGGGCACCGGCACGAAGGTCACGCCGGCCTCGGGCTGCCCGACCATCGACGATCCGCAGGGCCTGAAGGACGACGGCACCATCACGGGGACGACGGGCACCTATCGCGTCTGCACGCTGCCCGCGCGCATCAACCGCTCGATCCGCCTGACGAAGGTCTCGGGCCTGCTGTACCAGATCTCGGGCCGCGTCGACGTCGGCACGGACGGCGGCTTCACGGCCTCGTCGGCGGATACCAACGTCACCCTGAACATCGACCCGGGCGTCATCGTCTTCGCCGGCACGGGCCAGTCCTGGCTCGCCGTGAACCGTGGCAACAAGATCAACGCGGTCGGCACCTCGACCCAGCCGGTGATCTTCACCAGCCGTGACAACGTGCTGGGCCTGAACACCGAGACCTCGCAAGGCCAGTGGGGCGGCGTCGTGCTGATGGGCCGCGGCCGCGTGACCGACTGCACCACCGGTTCGGTGGCCGCCGGCACCTGCGAACGCCAGACGGAAGGCGCGGCCGACCCGGCCCGCTTCGGCGGCGCCAACAACGCCGACAACAGCGGCCGCATGTCGTACGTCCAGATCCGCTACTCGGGCTTCGTCCTGGGCGCCAACTCCGAGCTGCAGGCGCTGACCACCGAGGCGGTGGGCACCGGCACGGTCCTCGACCACATCATGACCTACAACAGCTCGGACGACGGCTCCGAGCACTTCGGCGGCTCGCCGAACCTCAAGTACTACATCGCCATCGGCAACGACGACGACAGCCTCGACGTCGACACCGGCGCCCAGATGAACGTCCAGTACGCCATCATGGTCCAGCGCTCGGGCGCGGGCGACGCCCTGTTCGAGATCGACAGCAACGGCTTCGAGACCGACACGCCCCGCACCAAGCTGCAGGTCTCGAACTTCGTGGCGATCCAGGCCGCGGTCACCAGCAACAACGAAGCGAACGACCAGGCCTCGGCGCTGTTCCGCGGCAACTCGGACGTGACGCTGGTGAACGGCTTCATCGTCTCGCCGAACAACGAGTGCATCCGCATGAACGGGTCGGGCGCCACGCCCTCCACCCTGACGGCCAACTCGGTGGGCCTGAGCTGCAACGCCACCAAGTTCCTCGGCACCGGCAGCTACAACGCCGCCCAGGTGGCCGGCTTCTTCGGCGCCGGCTCCAACGCCCGCGACACCTTCACGTCCACGCTCAGCAGCCTGTTCGTGAACGGCTCGAACGAGACGGGCCTGGCCGCCTTCGACGTCACCACCCTCGGCTCCTTCTTCACGGCGACCACCTACGCAGGCGCCGTCAAGGACAGCAGCGACACCTGGTACGCCGGCTGGACCTGCAACAGCGGCGTGGCGAACTTCGGCACGGGCAACTCCGGCGCCTGCACATCGCTGCCGACGAACTGATCCGCCACCAAGACCTAGTTCGAGGGGGGCGGCCGGCGACGGCGGCCCCCCTTTTTCCACCAGACTGCTCTGCTTCCTGAGGGGGATCGGAATGATCACGCGGCGGCTCACGTCCCTGTTGCTGCTTTCCACCGCGCTGACCGCGCCAACGCTGGCGCACGGCGCGGAACAGCCCGCCCCGCCGCCGGCCGCCGCCGCTCCGGCGTCTTCCACGGCGGCGCCCGCCCAGGAAGAAACCGACGTCTCGATCCCCGGGGTCGCGGAAGTCGTCATCACGGGGGCGCGCACCAATGTCGTCCGCTCCACCTCGCAGGTGGTCTCGGTGCTGTCGACGCAGGAGCTGCAGCGAAGCGGCGAGGGCAACATCGCCGGCGCCCTGACGCGCCTCAGCGGCATCAGCCTGGTCGGCAGCGGCTACGTCTACGTCCGTGGTCTGGGCGACCGCTACTCGCTGGCGCTGCTGAACGGCTCCCCGCTGCCCAGCCCCGAGCCCCTGCGCCGGGTGGTGCCGCTGGACCTGTTCCCGAGCAGCATCGTGTCGTCGGCCCTGGTCCAGAAGACCTACTCGCCGAACTTCCCGGGCGAGTTCGGCGGCGGCGTGGTGAACCTGACCACCCGCTCGATCCCGCAGGACGGCTTCTTCACCATCGGCGGTTCCATCTCGGGCGACACCGCCACGACCAACCGGCTCGGCTACACCTACTACGGCAGCAAGACCGACTGGAGCGGCTACGACAACGGCAACCGCGACATCGCGCCGGCGCTGAAGGCGTTCCTGGCCAGCGGCGAGCGGATCAGCTCGGGCAAGGTCGATACCGCCAAGATCGCCAGCGAACTGGTGACCGGCCGCAACGCCGTGCTGCAGAAGAACAACCACCTGCCGGCCAACTTCTCGCTGAACGCCTCGGGCGCGAAGTCCTTCGAGGTCGGCTCGGGCAACCTGGGCGTCGTCGGCGCGGCCGGCTACAGCAACCGCTGGACCACCCGAGAGCAGATCAACCAGACCTCGCTGCAGGGCGACCTGGAGGACCTGGAGTCCGACTTCAAGCGGGTCACCACCCAGAACCGCCTGATCGTGAACGGGCTGTTCGGCCTGGCCTACGAGTTCGGCGACACCAACCAGCACAAGGTCCGTTGGACCAACGTCTACATCCACGACACGATCAAGCATGCCCGCCTGGGCATCGGGAACCGCAAGCAGACGGCCGTCGACTACATGCCGCAGGACACCGCCTGGTTCGAGCGGCAGTTGCTGGACACCCAGTTCGTCGGCGAGTTCAAGCCGACCGAGAACCTGAGCGTCGACGTCCGCGCCAGCTATGCCGAGACCAAGCGCGACGCGCCGTACGAGCTGTCGTTCGAGTACGTCCGCACGAACGTCGACGCCGACCCGTACGGCAAGTACTTCGTCAACCGGCTGAACAACGGCAACAACGGCGACGCGCGCATCAGCTTCTCGGAGCTGGACGAACGCCTGTGGTCGGGCGGCGTTGATGCGTCGTACCG
This sequence comes from Pseudomonadota bacterium, assembly GCA_040752615.1. Taxonomy (GTDB): domain Bacteria; phylum Pseudomonadota; class Alphaproteobacteria; order Caulobacterales; family Caulobacteraceae; genus Phenylobacterium. The sequence goes on from JBFMGV010000030.1 coordinate 32,144, forward strand.
CTTCTCGCCGGATCTCTCGCTGACCGTGGGCTACGCCTACGCCGACACGCGCCGGACCAGTTCGCGCCGCGACTTCCAGTTCCAGGCGCCGAACACCTTCCCGGGCGGCGTGGACATGTTCCGCCCCGACCTGCTGCTGCAGCCGTCGGTGATCAACGCCTTCGGCATCACCATGGTCGAGACCAACGAGGGCAGTCCGGCCTTCCTGGCGACCCTGAAGAACCATGCCGGCTACGCCAAGCTGAACGGCACGCTGTTCGAGGACCTGAAGTTCGACGTCGGCGTCCGCTACGAGACGGCGAAGGAAGAGGTCGCGCCGATCCAGGTGTTCACGGTCCCCGGCGCCTCGACCGCCGCGACGAACCTGGACAACGACTACTGGCTGCCGGCCGCGACCCTGACCTGGGCCGCGCGCGAGGACATGCAGATCCGCGCCAACGTCTCCAAGACGATCGCCCGGCCGCAGTTCCGCGAGCTGATCTTCCAGTTCTACTTCGATCCGGACACCAACCGTCAGTACCGGGGCAACCCGCTGATGGAGGACAGCGAGCTGACGAACGGGGAGGTGCGCTACGAGTGGTACTTCGCCCCCGAGCAGCGCCTGTCGGCGGCGGCGTTCTACAAGCGCATCAAGAACCCGATTGAATCCTTCGTCGCCGGCGAGACCTTCATCACCAGCTTCGCCAACGCGCCCAAGGCCGACCTTTACGGCGTGGAGCTGGAGGCCCAGAAGTACTTCGAGGTGTCGGATTGGCTGGACGGCGACATGTGGGCGACCCGCCGCCTGCTGCTGACGGGGAACTACACCTACTCGAAGTCCGAGCTGAAGGTGTCGCCGAACGACTCGGTGGCTGTGTTCAACTCCAGCTCGACCCTGGCCACCGACTTCTTCCGCGACGGCGCGCCGCTGACCGGCCAGTCCGAACACGTGGCCAACGTCCAGATCGGCTTCGAGGACAGCGACCACCTTTCGCAGCAGACCCTGCTGATCAACTACGCCAGCAAGCGCGTCACCAGCCGCGGCCTGGCGAACACCGGCCAGCCCGACATCTTCGAGCACCCGGGCTTCCGCATCGACCTGGTGTTGCGCGAGGGGATCGAGGTGATGGGGCGCGACATCGAACTGAAGTTCGAGGCGCGCAACCTGACCGGCCGGAAATACGAGGAGTACCAGGAAACGGCGGGCAACCGCGTCGACGTGAACACCTACAAGGTGGGCCGCGTCTTCACGCTCTCGGCCAGCACGACCTTCTGACCACGCGCTGCTCGGACGTGATCGAGGGGCGGCTCCCAAGGGGGCCGCCCTTTCGCGTTCAGGATCGGGAGGGCGTGGGGCTCAGCCCTCGCTGGGCGACGGCACACGCAGGAGGGCGGCCATCTCGCTGGGGGCCAGGCGGAACAGCAGGCCGATGGCGCGCACCGAATGGCCCTGGCGGTGCATGTCCCGGGCGAACTTCAACTGATGCTGGGTGAGGGGCGGGCCTTCGTTGCGCGCGCGGCGCCGGATCGTGGCCGTGGTCGGCCGCCGGCTCTCGAAGTCGGCCAGCAGGGCGAGCGCCCGGGGGATCGAGCCGTCCGGCGCCAGGGTCTCGACGCGCGGTCCGCCCACGATCTTCAGGGTGACTCCGGCCTCGAACAGGCGGCGCAGCAGGCGGGCGAGGCCGCCCGTCGTCAGGTCGAAGACCTCGAGGCCGTGAACCAGGATCTCGTCGCCGGTGTCGAGGCGTTCGAGCTTGCGCCGCAAGGCTGGCGGGTTCGCAACCAGCGGGTGGCTGTCGTCGAGAAGGAGGTCGCATCCGGCCGCCTCGATCAGGCGGCGCTGCAGGCTCGGCGGCGGCAGGTCTGACGAGATGCGGACGACGCCATAGCGCATCCTCGGGCGGCTCCCCCTTGTGCGGACGAACCTCTTATGGGTGGGGCGGGCGACAGTTCCGTGAAACTTCAATGCGCATCGGGTGACAACCGCGCGCGATCTGAAGTTGAGCCCGCCGGGCCGCGCGGGAGCGTCAGGGCTCCCGCAGGATGTAGATCGGCCGGCCCTTGGCCTCCTGGTAGAGGCGGCCCAGGTATTCGCCCATGACGCCGAACGCGATCATCTGGGCGGCGAAGCAGAACAGCGTCACGACCATCAAGGACGCATAACCCGGGACGTCCCGACCCCAGATCAGCACGCGCAGGATGATCGCCACCGCGCCCAGCACCGCCAGGGCCGCAGCCCCGACCCCCACCGTGCTCCATACCCGCAGCGGCGTCGTGGAGAAGGCGGTGATCCCGTCGATGGCCAGCCGCCACAGCGCGGGCGATCCCCACGACGTCGAGCCGGCGGCGCGCAGGGGCCGGACATAGGTCACGCCGATCTGCTTGAAGCCCACCCAGGCGAAGAGCCCCTTGTTGAAGCGGTTGCGCTCGGGAAGCTGCTTCAGGGCGTCGACCACGCGGCGGTCCATCAGGCGGAAGTCGCCGGTGTCCGCCGGGATCGGATAGTCCGACAGACGGTTGAACAGCTTGTAGAACAGCCCCGCAGTCATGCGCTTGGCGAAGCTGTCCGAGGTGCGGTCCGAACGCACGCCGTAGACGACGTCGTAGCCCTGTTCCCAGAGGTCGACGAAGTCGGCGATGAGCTCGGGCGGATCCTGCAGGTCGGCGTCGAGCGGGACGACCAGATCGCCCTGGACGTTGTCGAGGCCGGCGGTGAGGGCGGCTTCCTTGCCGAAGTTGCGGGCGAGGGGCAGTACGCGCAGGCGCTTGTCCGTCTCGGCCCGTTCCAGCAGCAGTTCCAGGGTGTTGTCGCGGCTGCCGTCGTCGATGGCGATGATCTCGCAATCGAGGCCCAGGCCGGAGATCACGGCGTCCAGGCGGCTGAACAGGATGTCCAGCACCTCGGACTCGTTGTGCATCGGAATGACCAGCGAGAGCTTGCGACCGGCCCGCTTGCGGCCGGTCGAGGCGCGCGAGGGCGGAGCCTGGTTCATCACAGGAACTATCCGCGTATCCGCACCGACCATGACCACGAACCTCAGCTACCCGGGATTGCAGTGGGACGACGCGCCCCGCCTTTCCGTCAACCCTGCACTATCTATGCCGACCCGATCTACCGCGTGAAGGCGGCAGCGGGATCATCTTCGGCGCCGCGCGTTTCGCTGGGCGGCAGTGGGTCGGGCGGACGCCCGGCGCGGGCCGCCGCGACCATGGCGTTCACGGCCTCGATCACCGCGTCCGGCCGGTCGTTCATCACGAGGTGCGAGGACAGGATGGTGCGCTGGTAGCCGGGGTGGAAGCCGAGGGCCAGGCGGAGGTGGCGCAGTTCCAGCACTGACTGGGGATTGTCGTAGCCGACCTTGGGCGCGGCCGCCGCGGTGTCGGAAGCGGTCAGCACATAGGCCGGCACATCGTCCAGCAGCCCGCCCAGGCGGTTCACGGCCAGGGAGGTCCGGCCGAAGATCGAGTCGAGTTCCGAGAGCTGGTTGCGCCAGAGCTCGGGCTTGCGGGCGCGGGCGATCGCGTCCGGCTCGGCCCTGGCGGATGCGCACCCCTCCCAGGCCGGATCGGTGAGCGGCGGCTGGGGCGAGGTCTCGGTGACGGTGACGCAGCGCGTGAGGCGGCGGCGGATGCCGTTCAGACCGTCGCCACCGGGCGGGGCCAGTTGCTCGACCGTCGGATCCAGCAGCACCAGCCCCTGCACCTCGCCCGGACGGCGGGCGGCGAAGAGGCGCGCGTACAGCGCCCCGGCTGAGTGGCCGACCAGCACATAGGGGCCTTCGATCCCGGCCGCGGTGAGGGCCTCGTCCAGGTCGCGGGCGATCGCGGGGCCGTCGCGGGGATCGGGACCCGGATCGCTCAGGCCCATTCCGGCGCGGTCATAGGCGCAGGCGCGGGTGGTCCTGGCGACGGCCGGCTGCACTTTACCCCACGCGCCGGCATGGGCGCCGAACCCGGACTCGAAGATGACGGTTGGGGCGCCGCGCCCTTGGCAGCGGATGTTGATCGTCCGGCCATCGGGCAGGGTGGCCGTCTGGCCGCGCTGAGGCTGGGCGGATGCACTCCAAATTGAGCCGGGCTGGCAGGCGCTGAGAGAGGCTGCGACTGAGAGCGCGAGCAGAGTGAACCGGCGATGTCGGCTCATCATCACGTAGGTCGTGACGACAACCTGCTGCGAAGCTCGGTTGACCGCTCGACCAACAACCAAACGCCGACTCCCAAGGAGACGGCGGCCACCAAATTCGGCGCGAGGTCCTCTACGCCCAACTTCCAATAGATCACCCAGAGCGGGATCACGTGGGCAAGGTAGATGTAGAAGCTAGCGGCCGCGATGCTTGCGACGACGCTGTGCAAGATCGTCGGCAGCGGAACTTGACGGATCCAGAGAAGCCCCACGGCGCAAACGCTGAGCCAAACCGCGTGCGAAATCCGACTCGGATATGGATATTGGAACCAGAGATTGCTTAGACCAGTCAGCGACAGGAGAGCGAAGCTGAGAATCACTAGCGTGATCAAGAGCCGCCTGTGGTTGGTGGTCGCGTTGTGCGCGCACCAACCAAGCGCAATCAACGGGAGCGCGGCGTCAGGGGTTCGATTCTGAAGGTGCTCGTGGTGGAACAGCGCAAGGGCCGCGCACTTGATGGCGATGGCTGCTCCGAGGAACACTAGGCCAAAGAGCCAAGGATTCCTAGAGATGGATAACTGCACTGGTTTTAGCTGAGTCAGCAGCGCGACGATGAGAAAACTCTGCAGCAAGACCTCAAGGAACCAGAATGGCTCGATTAAAGAGCCGTATCGTCCGAAGAAGTTGCTGACCATAAGAAGTGAAGCGAAATCGAATGTGCGCTTTGCAATCAAGTAAAGAGATAGCATCAAAAAATATGGTAGAATGATGCGTCGCATGAAAGATGTTACGAAGGTGAAGCTTTCGCCGATTTTGAGGCGAGAGGCTTGATATCGGCTGAGGTTGTAGCCCGCAAGAATTAGTAAAACTTCGGCTCCACCTCCGACCACGAGGTCAGATGCGTGGTTCACAACTACTGCCAGGATGGCTAGCATCCTTAGGACAACTTCCGTCTCGATACTGCGCAGGCTCCACCAATGCTGCGGGCCTTGGCGAGGAGTGAGCGCGGCTAGCTCTGCAAGGGTCAACTGCTCCCAATCCGCAGGGAGAAAGCCAAGCACTTGTTCGAGCTCAAGCGACATCGAAACGTAGTTGAGCGAATCCCCTCCCAGCGTCACGAAAGTGTCCTGAGGGCCGACCGTCGCGCGGGGGAACGATCTAGCGAAGGCGCTCGCGATGGGCTGGTCGGCGGGGACAGCGGGCGGGAACGGAGCGTTGGTCTTCCCAGACTTCAGAATGGCCTGATAGTCGATCTTGCCCGACGGGAGAGTTGGGAGGTCGCTACAAAAGCTAATCTGAAAGACAGCTTGGGGAATCTTGTACGCCATGCTGAGGTGGCTGGCGATAATCTCGGGGTCGCCTTCGCCGAGCACCGCCAAGTAGATCGCTTGGTCGTCACTCGCCGACGCGCCCGAATGGCCGAGCGTGCGTAGACGAGACTCAACCTCGTCTAAGCTGATCCGCAAGCCGAAAATCTTGGCGAACCGACTCATGCGCCCGACGATTTTGTAGATGCCGTCGGCACCTCGAATAGCGATGTCGCCGGTGTGCAGGGGGCCGATGTCGGCGCCGCGGGCCAAGTCTTCGCGCTTGACTGCGTATCCCATCATCACGTTTGGACCGCGATAGACGAGCTCTCCAGATTGATCCGCGCCGGCCACGAGTCGTCCGTCCTCACCGAGGAGCTCGAACTTGCCGCCTGGGATGGGCACGCCGATGGCGTCGGGGCGAGCGGCAGCGATGTTGGGCGGAAGATAGGCCATGCGGGCCGTAGCTTCCGTCTGGCCGTACATTACGAAGAAGCGCAGACCATTGTGGGAGGCCCACTCAGAAAGGCTCGTCACGAGTTGGGGGGCGAGGCGACCGCCCGCTTGCGTGAGAGTCCTTAGCGATCGGGGGATCTTTGCCCGAAAGCCGATGCGTTCCAGCAATTCGTAGGTGTAGGGGACTCCGGCGAGTGATGTGGCCTCTCCTTCCGCAAGGAAGGACCAGAAGCCGGCGTCCACAACCGAGCCATCCGTGAGTAACAGGCAAGCGCCCGCCATCAGGTGGGAGTTAACGACAGAAAGCCCGTAGCTGTAGTGGAAGGGTAGCGATGTGACGGCGCGGTCGTCAGTCGTGATTCCGAGATACTCGATGATCGAACGTGCATTGGCGTCGATAGCGGACGCGCTGAGGCGGACAAGCTTCGTGGCGCCTGTCGTGCCAGATGTAGAAAGCAGCACCGCCAACTCGGGGTGCAGTCTCGCAGGTGGCGACGGATCGAGCCTTAGCTGCCAGGATCCATCGACCTTCGAGAAGTGTGCGTCTGGCTGGAAGGTCTCGACGAGCCGCCGGTTGTCCGACGAGGCAGCTGCGAGGATGACGGGATGGTCGCCGCGTAGAGCACCCAGGTAGGCGATCAACGGCTCAAGAGTGTTTGTGGCCTCGATAAGTACGAGGCGACGAACGCCGCCAAGTCGCCTCGCAAATGCGTCGGATCGCTCTGCGAGCTCGCTATAGCTGACCGTTGCGCCTTCGTCGGTCCGGATGGCGATGGAGTCGCCAAAAGTCTCAAGTCGCTTGGCGAACGTGGAAGACACGTCTAGGCCAACACCGCAGTTCGATGACTCGGACCCCAATCGACTTCTCTGCGCTAGCGGATACTCGACACCGTGTCGCATCTCAGCATGGTCGGTGCAAGGTTGGGACCAAGGCTTTCGCCGCGGTTAAGAGCATGGTCCATATCGAGCGAGGTTGGCGAAGCGCGACTGCCTGCGGCACGGCTCTTGCTGTAGAGTTTGACCGGGCCGTGTGGCTCGCCAACAATTGCACGTTGCAGCCTTCCTGCTAGGTAGGCGCGTAAGGGAACGACGGAGCTCACTGGTGGAAACGGTCTACGATTGGATCACCGTCGCGATCTTTGGCGGGCTGGTTGTGCTGTTCCTGCACAGGTCGGTCCAGCCGGGCGAGCCGCAGGACACGATCCTGCACTACCTGCCGCCGGCGGTAGGCTGCGCGGTCGCCAACTGGTTCGGCAACGAGGGCAACGGCCTGGTCTCGTTCCTGATCGTCGCCGGCGTGCTGCTGTACATCGCGCTGGTGCTGAAGCCCTTCGGCCTCACCTTCAAGTTCCCCAAGCGCTGAGGCGTGACGGCTACCAGCCGCGGTCGAGGCCGTAGCGGTAGGTGAAGCGCACGCCGATGTCGCCGACGCCGGGGTTGTAGTCCCCGGCGAGCTTGCCGTGGCTGAGGTGGATCCAGGACAGCTCGACCGACAGCCGCTCGGTCGCCTTCCAGCCCAGCGTCAGCTCGGGCTCGAAAAGCACGCGTGAACCCAGGTCCAGCTTGGTCTGGAAGTCGCGCAGGCGCTTGATGCGTTCCTCGGGCGTGATCCCGGGCGCGTTGGGAGAGGGCAGGTCGACCCGGCCATCCTGGATGGCGAGGCCGATGCCCGGCTGGAAGTAGACGCGGTCCGAGAGATCGAAGCGCCAGGAGAGGCCCGCGGCGGCGTAGTTCGTGCCGCCCGAGGTGTTCACGCCCGCCAGCAGATGGACCCGGGGCTTGCCGATGAAGGAGAGTTCGTCGAGCGCGGTGGTGCGGGCGCCGAGGACGATCTGCGCGCCATCCTCGAACTTGCCGTAGGAAATGCCGTCGTCGACGTCGTGGGCGTAGATGCCGCCGAACACCTCGCCCGCCAGCGCGGGACCGGCGGAGAGGGCGAATGCGGCGGCGATCGTCGGCAGGGAAGGTCGCAAGGTTCGGCCTCCAGGTCCGGCGATCCTCGCCGATTCGGATGTCCGATTAGCGTACCGCGCCGCTGTCGCCCAGCAGGCACGGCGCCGTGCGCAGGATGATCGACAGGTCGAGCCAGAACGACTGGCGCTCCACGTACTCGAGATCGAGCTGCACGCGGCGGCGGACATCCTCGGCGGTGTCCACCGGACCACGTGACCCGTTCACGGCGGCCCAGCCGGTGAGGCCCGGCTTGATGCGATGACGGTGGGCGTAGGTCTCCACCAGTTTGGAGGCCTCGGCGCCGCCGGTCAGCATGCCGATGGCGTGCGGGCGGGGGCCGACGATCGACATCTCGCCGGTGATGATGTTGAAGATCTGCGGCAGCTCGTCGAGGCTGGTCTTGCGGATGAACTTGCCCACGCGGGTGACGCGGTCGTCGTCGGCGGTGACCTGGCGGGCGGCCTTGTGGTCGGTGGCCTCGGTCCGCATCGAGCGGAACTTCCAGACCACGATCTCCTCGTTGAGGTAGCCGTGCCGGCGCTGGCGGAAGAAGATCGGGCCGGGGCTGTCCAGGCGGATGGCGATGGCCACGGCGGCCATCAACGGCGCCAGGGCGATCACCGCCAGCACGCTTAGCACCAGGTCCATGGCGCGCTTGGCCAGCAAGTAGCCCGAGCGCTGACGGGGACCGGTCAGCTGCATGAGGTCGAAGTCGGCGATGCGGCCCACGGTCTCGGCGGCGGTCTCGTCGTCGGTGTCGTCGAGCAGCAGCGAGATCGGGTTGGGGATCGGCGCGAGGCGCTCCAGCAACTGGGCGATACGGGCGCTGGCCTTGGGCGGCACGGTCACCACGATCCGGTCGGCATAGGGCAGGATCCGGTGGTCGATGAGGTCGGCGGTCTTGCCCAGGACGGGGACGCCCAGGATCTCTGGGCCGACGCGCTCGCGCCGGTCGTCGAAGATGCCGAGGATGTTCACGTCACGGGTGCGCAGGGCGCGGCGGATGAGTTGCTGCGCGGCGGCGGTGCCGCCGACGATGATCAGGTTCGGCGTCACATGCCCCTTGCGCCGGAGCTGGGTCAGCACCGCGCCCCAGACGAGGTGGGTCAGGCAGATGGCGATCGACGCCAGGGCCACCCAGACCGCGCAGCCCAGGGCCGGGAACGTCGGGTCCAGCAGGCCGGCCAGGGTGCCGGCCCCACCGCCCGCGGCGGCGGCCGAGAGCAGCAGGCGGCCGAAGCGCCGGCGGCGGCGCTCGCGCGAGCTCATGGAGTAGGCCCCGGTGGCGACCAGCAGGATGACGGCCAGGACCGGCGCGCCGACCCACATGGCCTTGGGCAGATCCGCCAGATAGGCGGCCAGCAGCGAGGCCAGCACCAGGGCGGCGGCGTCGCCCGCCTGGAACAGGCGCGCCAGGCCGGCGCCGGAGACGCGGGAGCGGACGGGCTTCAGGTGTTCGGGGCGAAGCGGGCCACGCATGTGGCGGGGTTGAGCCGCCGAATTTTCCGGGACGGCGCGGAAAGCGCCGGTGTCGTCCGCCATACTGGCCCCCACCTTTTCGGCGCGAAGCCTAGCGGGTGGCCCTGAGCGATCGGTTAACCGGCCTCAGTAGGCGCGGGTGTCGTTGAAGATCAGCGGCAGGGTGCGCCAGACGATCTTCACATCGAGGGTGAACGACCAGGTGTCGATGTACTCGTTGTCGGCGGCGACGCGGTCGGTGATCGCCTGGGTGTCCTTGACCTCGCCCCGGAAGCCGCAGACGGCGGCATAGCCGGTGAGGCCGGGGCGGGCGCGGAAGCGCTGATCGTAATCCGGCACCGATCCGCGCCAGGACTCGTCGTGGGCCAGGGCGTGCGGTCGCGGCCCGATCAGGGACATGTCCCCGCGCAGCACGTTCAGGAACTGCGGCAGCTCGTCGATGCTGAACTTGCGCAGGACGGCGCCCAGCGGCGTGACGCGGGCATCGCCCCGGGTGGCCTGGCGGACGGTGTCGCCGTCCTCGGCCACCGTCATCGTGCGGAACTTGAAGACCGTGAAGATGCGGCCGTTCAGGCCGGTGCGGCGCTGGCGGAAGAGGGCCGGGCCGGGGCTTTCCAGCCGCACCAGCAGGGCGATGATCATCAGCAGCGGCAGGAACAGCATCAGCGCGCCGAGGGCCGCGGTGAAGTCGAAAGCGCGCTTGCGGCGGCTGGCGGCCACGGCGCAGAGCGGGGCCGGCCTGGCTGCCGGAGCTGGAGCCGGAGCGGAAGCGGGCGTCGCCGTCTTCGGAGCGCGGCCGCTGGTGCTCATCCACGGGGCTCCATCGCCATGCGGGCGGAATTCGGCGAGGTTATTCATAGCAGACCCGGCGATTGGGGCGGCCGGCGTCGAGGCCTCGCATGAAGGCGTCGAGGGCCTCCTTGCTCCAGAGGCAGACCTTGAGGCGAGATCCCCGCCCGTCGATTTCGGTCGAGATGTTGGCGGGTCCGTCGACGTCGGCGGCGTGCGCGCCGACGAAGCCGTAGAACGCCGCGCGGATCCGCTCCGCGTCATCTTCCGCACCGAACCGCGTTTCAAATCCGGACATTTTCCCCGACCGTCCCGTCGATCCCGGTTGGTCTGGAGCAAGAGCCGCGCCACGGCTCCGGGCGCCCCAACCCGCGTGATCCGGAGTATATTCGGACGGAACCGCGGTTCGGTTGCAGTCAGGGTTGATAAATCGTTGCCGGCCGTGCGGCGGGGGGGCGGCCTCAGTAGGCCTGGGGGTCCCGGAAGATGACCAGCACGGTCTTGGCGAGGATCGCCACGTCCAGCCCCAGCGACCAGCTCTCGATGTAGAGATTGTCGGCGGCGATGCGGTCGCGCATGCAACGCAGATCGCGGATTTCCCCGCGCAATCCGTTCACCTGCGCCAGACCGGTCAGGCCCGGCTTGGCCCGGAAACGATCCGTGTAGGTCGGGATCTGGGCGCCGTAATGTTCATCGTGGGACAGGGCATGGGGGCGAGGGCCCACCAGGGACATGTCCCCCTTCAGGACATTCAGGAACTGCGGCAGCTCATCGAGGCTGAGCTTGCGCAGCAGCGCGCCGACCGCGGTGACGCGGGAGTCGTTCTTCGTGGCGTGACGGATCTCGCCCGAGTCCTCGGCCACGGTCATCGTGCGGAACTTGTAGATCGTGAAGACCTGGCCGCCATGGCCCGTGCGGCGCTGGCGGAAGATCACCGGGCCGCCGCTCTCGACCCGGACCGCCAGGGCGATGCAGAGCAGCAGCGGCAGGAAGACCAGCAGGGCGAAGGCGGCGCCGGCGACGTCCAGGGCGCGCTTGCCCCAGCTCTCGGTGATCTCGGGCAGGTCGACAGGCGACAGGAGGCGCGCCGCGGAATCTTCCGCGGGTGGCGCAGTCCCTACCGTCCTGGCGACGACATCCGTCATCCGAAGCAACGCCCCAATCTGAAACCGCCGACCGGCCGTCCCCCCCGGGACCTTATGGTTGGCGCCTTGTTAGCCCTTTTCCCAAACGAACTCTTCACCGTCGTCGGTACTTAATGTGACACAGCCCGGAAATTGGGCGGTGGCGGAGTAGAAACATGCCGTCCGACGTGTCCGTCGAACTGATCTCGCACAGTGTTGCCGATGCGCCGCCGGCGCGTCGTCTTCCCATCGGCGTGGGGCTGACGGTGGGCGCCTGCGTTTCGGTGGCGCTCTGGACTTGCATCGGCCTCGGCCTGCACGCCCTGCTCGCCTGAACTCCGACCGGACCTGTGGGTCCGGATGCCCTCCAGCTACGCTGATACTTAACAGCCTTTTACCCTTCCGCGGCCCCCAGGGCAAATTACGCGGCGCATCCGCGAGCCTTTAACCGGCTTCCACTTCCTCCTGGCGCGCTCTAGATCACGAGGCTTCCCCGTGAGGCGTCGAAGGAGCCCGACATCCAACCGCCCGTGCATCCCGTGATCCTGTGTGGCGGACGCGGCGAGCGGCTGTGGCCGGCGTCGCGAGCGTCGCGGCCGAAGCCGTTCCTGGCGCTGGCCGGCACGCTCTCCGGGTTTCAGGAAACGGTCCTGCGCGCTCGCCCCCTCGCGGGGGACGGCGGCCTGCTGGTGGTCGGCGGCGAGGCCCATGCCGGGCTGATCGCCGAGCAGCTTTCTCAGGTCGGCGCCACGGCGACGGTGCTGCTGGAGCCGGCGCCGCGGGACACGGCGGCGGCCGTCGCCGCGGCGGCGGCCTTCGTGGCGGCGCGCCAGCCGGACGCGGTGCTGGTGCTGCTGCCGGCCGACCATCACATTCCCGACGGCGAGGCCTTTCGATCGGCGATCGACGCGGCGCTGCCGGCGGCGCGGGACGGGGCGATCGTCACCCTGGGCCTGCGCCCGACGGCGGCGTCGACCGCCCTAGGCTACATCCGGCCGGCCGCCGGCCCCGAAGCGGTGAAGCCGATCAGCGCCTTCGTCGAGAAGCCCGACGCCGGCCGCGCGGCCGAACTGGTGGCCCAGGGCGCGTTGTGGAACGCGGGTGTTTTCGTCGCCACCGCCCGGACCCTGCTGGACGAGCTTCGCCATTGGGCGGGCGAGGTCGCGGCGGCGGCCGAGACAGCGCTGCGGACGCCGGTGGTGGACGGGCCGCTCGTGCGGCTGGGCCCGGCCTTCGGCGGCGCGCCGAGGATCGCCTTCGACCGGGCGGTAATGGAACGGACGGCGCGCGGCGCGGTCCTGCCCGCCGATTTCGCGTGGTCGGACCTCGGGGCCTGGGACGCGGTGCTGGCCGCCGTCGCGCGCGACGAAGGCGGGAACAGCCTGGGCGAGGGCGCGAGCGTGACCCGCGCCGGCGAGGTCCTGGTTCGTGCCGCGCCGGGAGTTCAGGTGAGCGTGGTCGGCGTCTCGCGGGTAGCCGTGGTGGCCGAGCGCGACGCCGTGCTCGTCTGCGGGCTGGATTACAGCGAGGCGGTGCGAGAAGCCATCGGCCCGCCCTCCGCGCGCTACCGGGACCTGCCGCAGGCCGCGCGGGACCTCGACGGCTGGTTGCGGACGGCGGCGCTGCCGCTCTGGGCGACGGTGGGCGTGGATCCGGTCAATGCCGGCTTTCGCGAAGGGCTGACGTGGGGCGGGGAGCCCCACGATCCCCGCAGGCGCACCCGGGTCCAGGCGCGCCAGGCGTTCGTGTTCGCCAGCGCGGCGGCGGACGGTCTCCCCGGGCCGTGGGCCCGAGTGGCCCGTGAGGGGCTCGACTGGTTCCTGGCGCGCGCCCGGCGGTCCGATGGCCTCTACGCCAGCGCCCTGGACATCGATGGCGCGGTGATCGATCCCGAGCCGCGGCTGTACGAGCACGCCTTCGTCCTGCTCGCCCTGGCGGCGCGGCATCGCCTGGATCCCGCCGGCGACGCGCAGGCCGAGGCGCTGCGGGTGCTCGAGGCCTTGAGCGCCCTGCGCCATCCCGCCGGCGGCTTCCGCGAGGCGGACGAGCATCCGTTCCAGGCCAATGCGCAGATGCACGTGTTCGAGGCCGCGCGGGCCTGGGAGGCGGCGGGCGGCGAGGCGGCGTGGGCCGGACTGGGCGACGAGATGGCCGAACTGGCGCTCTCGCGCTTCATCGACGCGCGGACGGGCGCGCTGCACGAGTTCTTCGACGACGACTGGCGGCCGCTGACGGGCGAGGCCGGGTTGATGGAGCCGGGCCACCATTTCGAATGGGCCTGGCTGCTGGAGCCCTGGGGCGCCCAGCGCGGGGACGCCAGGGCCCGGCAGGCGGCGCGGCGGCTGTTCGCCGTCGGGCGGACCGGGCGCGACCCGGCGCGCAACGTGATCCAGAACGCGATCCACCCCGATTTCAGCATCCGCGATGCGGGCGCGCGCCTGTGGCCGCAGACCGAGCACCTGAAGGCCGCGCTGATCCTGGGCGAGGCTGAGATGGCGCTGGAGGCGGCGAACGGGCTGGCGGCCTACCTCGACACCCCGGCGCGGGGCGTCTGGCGCGAGCGGATGCGAGAGGACGGGGGCTTCGTGGAGGCCCACGCCCCGGCGACCTCGCTGTACCACCTCTACCTGGCCATTCGCGAACTGGCGCGGTTCGCCGGCGAAGCGTGCTAGAGGCGCGGGCATGGTGACGAACCCCTTCGCCGGCGCCCCCGCCAGGATCGCCGTGATCGGCCTGGGCTATGTGGGCCTGCCGCTGGCCGTGGCCTTCGCGGCCGAACACGAGGTCGTGGGCTTCGACGTCAGCGCCGAGCGTGTGGCCGAGTTGGCGCGCGGTGAGGACCGCACGCTGGAGGTGGCGCCCGAGGCGCTGCGCGCGGCGAGCCGGCTGACGTTCTCCGACGATCCGGCGGCGCTGACCGGTTGTAACGTCTTCGTGGTGACGGTTCCGACGCCGATCGACGCCCACAAGCGGCCGGACCTGTCGGCGCTGATGGCGGCCAGCCGCACCGTCGGCCAGGCGATCGGCAAGGGCGGGGTGGTGATCTACGAGTCCACCGTCTACCCGGGCGCGACCGAAGAAGACTGCGTTCCGGTGGTCGAGAAGGTCTCGGGCCTGGTGTTCAACCGCGACTTCTTCGCCGGCTACAGCCCGGAGCGCGCCAATCCGGGCGACGCGAACCACCGCCTGACCGACATCGTGAAGGTGACGGCCGGCTCGACGGAACAGGCGGCCGACTTCGTGGACGCGCTGTATGCCTCGGTGGTGCGCGCGGGGACGCATCGGGCCAGCTCGATCCGCGTGGCCGAGGCGGCCAAGGTGATCGAGAACACCCAGCGCGACCTGAACATCGCCCTGATCAACGAGTTCGCCCTGATCTTCCACCGCATGGGCATCGACACCCAGGAGGTGCTGGCCGCGGCGGCGACAAAGTGGAACTTCCTGAATTTCCGGCCCGGGCTGGTGGGCGGCCACTGCATCGGGGTCGATCCCTACTACCTGACGCACAAGGCCGAGGCGCTGGGCTACCACCCCGAGGTGATCCTGGCCGGCCGCCGGATCAACGACGGCATGGGCGGCTATGTGGCGCGCGAACTGGTGAAGGAGATGATCCGGCGCGGGGTGCTTGTGAAGGGCGCCCGCGTGCTGGTGATGGGGCTGGCGTTCAAGGAGAACACCCCCGACCTGCGCAACACCCGGGTGATCGACATCGTCCGGGAGTTGGCCGACTACGGCGCGAAGGTCGATGTCTGGGATCCGTGGATCGCGGCCGACGCGGCGCGCGAGGAGTACGGGCTCGACCTCGTGGAGGGGCCGGGGGCGGGCGGCTACGACGGCGTCGTGGTGGCCGTGGCGCACCACGAGTTCGCCGAACTGGGCGCCGAACGGATTCGGGCCTTCGGCGGCCCCGCGGCGGTGGTCTTCGATGTGAAGGCCATGCTGCCCAAGGGGGGGGCGGACCTGCGCCTCTGAGCCCGGCGCCGCGAAAATGGGCGCCTGATTGCTCAATGGGCGCCCAAGGAACGATCTGCCGGCGGTACGGGTTGTTACGGCTTCCCCGACCCGGCCGGCCCGGCCAAGGTCGGGATGCCCTTCGGGGCGTTTCCTCCCAGAACTAGCCGCGCCCCCAAAGGCGCGGCTTTTTTGTTGGCGGCGGACCAGGCCAGCCGGCACGAAAAAGGCCGCGGGGGACACCCGCGGCCTTCGTCGTCACCGGAGACCGGATCAGAATGTGTAGGCGATCTTGCCGTAGTAGTAGCCGCCGTTGATCCCGAAGGACGAGAACGTCGGATACTGGGTCACGTAGCCGTTGGCGTTCCCGGTCAGGAAGGTGTTCCGATAGTCGGGGTTCAGCTTGTCCGGGTACTTGTTGAACAGGTTGTTGGCGCCGATGGTCACCTTCACCGGCTCGATGATCCGGTAGCTGATCTCCAGGTCGGTGATGAACGTGGCGTCGATCTTGTTCTTGAAGCAGGTCGGCGAGCTGGCGCCGGTGGCCAGCGAGCAGCCGGTGCGGCTGTCGTAGCGCGAGGCGGGGCCGTAGAGCGTCTCCTTCACCGAGACCGACAGCTTGTTCCAGTTCCAGAGCGCGCCCAGCACGAAGCGGTAGTCGGGCGCGGTGGTCTCCAGGTTGCCGATGGCCGTGAGGTCGAAGAGCGACGCGCCGGCCAGCTGGGCGGGCGGAGCGGCGATCTTGGTCACCTTTGTGTCGGTGAAGTTGCCGGTCAGCGACCACTGGATGCTGCCCCAGTCCGCCAGGTCCTGGGTCGTCGTCACCACCAGCTCGGCGCCGCGGGTGCGGGTGTTCAGGCCGTTGGTGAAGATGTTGATCCCCGTCTGGGTGACGGTGGGGTCGAGGACGTTGCCGTTGGCGATGATGGCCGCCCGAACCGCCGGGATGTTGATGTCCCCGCCCGAGCCGAAGAGTGAGCCGGAGCCCACGACGCGGTCCTTGATGGTGATCTGGTAGATGTCGAGGGTCGCGGTGATGCCCCAGCCGGGGTGCGCCACGAAGCCGACGCTGAAGTTGCGCGACTTTTCGGCGTCCAGGCCATCGACGCCCACCAGCTTCGCCGCCGCCGAGTTGGGCGGCAGCTGCACGAAGGCCGAGGTCGGGGACACGTTGGTGGCCGAGTAGTAGCTCTCGGCCAGGGTCGGGGCGCGGAAGCCGGTGCTGGCCGTGCCGCGGATGGCGATCTGTTCGTTGAAGTCGTAGCGGCCGGTCGCCTTGACGATGAAGGTGTCGCCGAAGTCGCTGAAGTGCTCGTAGCGGGCGGCGAGGTCGAGCTTCACCGGCTCGGTCGGCTGCAGGGCGACGTTGCCGTAGAGCGCGTAGCTCTTGCGGTCGTGCTTGCCGGCGTCGGTGAACTGGAAGCCGGGGTAGGACTGGGAGCCTTCCTTGTAGCGGGAGCCGGCGTCACCCGGTTTGATCTCGTAGGTTTCCTTCCGGTACTCGGCGCCGAAGGCCACGTTCATCGGGCCGGCCTGGCCGATGTCGTACTCCTTCGAGAAGTCGGCCTGGGTCGTCCACTGGGTGAAGATGAAGGCGCCCGCGTAGAAGTCGGTGGGCGACTGGCCGGGCGTGGTGGCGGTCGAGGTGTCGATGTAGAGCGACCGGTTGATGGTGTCCTTCACATAGACCGAGACGTCGTCCTTGCCGTAGGTGGTGGCGACGTCGAAGTTCCAGCCGCTGGCCATCTGGCCCTTGAAACCGGCGGTGGCGGCGTAGTCGGTCTCGTAGATCACTTCGCGCGGGCTGAAGCCGAACGGGCGCGGGATGGTGCCGTCGCGGCCGACGACCAGGTTCGGCACGCGATAGTTCTCGAAGGCCGAGGCGTATTTGTCGCCGTAGGTGCCGAAGCTGTAGAGCTCGACCCCGCCCAGATCGACGCCGAAGTTGTACGAGCCGATGTTGAGCCGGTACTCGGCGTCGCCAGCGATCCGGTTCATGTACGGGAAGTCGGGGTGGTTCGCGAGTTGCGGATACCGCGACAGGCGCGACGTCGAGTTGATGTTGAATGCGGTGTTGGTCACCCGCGGGTCCACATCGCCCCGGAAGCTGTAGTCGTGATAGCGCGTCTGGTAGCTGAGGTTCAGGTAGGCGTTCTCGAAGGGCTTCACACCCAGGTTCAGCGTCAGGTCGGCGGTCTCGCCGCCGCCGCTCATGTACTTGCCGGCGCTGGCCGTCGCGCCGCCGCCCGAGTCGGCGTCCTTCAGGATGATGTTGATGACGCCGGCGATGGCGTCCGAGCCGTACTGGGCGGCCGCGCCCTCCTGCAGCACTTCGATGTGGCTGACCGAGCCCAGGCTGATGAAGTTCAGGTCGGCCGCCGCGCCGCCCTGGAACGGGCCGCCGAGGACGGCGAGGTTGGCGGTGCCGTGGCGGCGCTTGCCGTTGATCAGCACCAGGGCGTGGTTTGGCGACAGGCCCCGCAGCTTGGCCGACAGCGTCAGGTTCGCCGTGTCGCCGCCGAACGCCTGCGCGTTGAAGGACGGGACGTTCTGGGCGATCGCCTGGATCAGGTCGGTCTGGCCGACGCGCTGCAGCGCGCCAGCGTCCAGCACCGTGATCGGCGCCGGGCTGTCGACGGCGCGCAGACCGGTGGTCCGCGTACCGGTGACGATGACCGCGTCCAGTTCGGCTGAATCGGCGGCATCGGCGGCCTGGACAGCGCCCGCCATGGCGACGCCCAGGACCAGGGCGCTGACGCCCGCAAACAGTCTCTTCAAAACAGGACCCCCTCGTTTTCGATGATGGGCCCTTCTCGGCGCAGCTCTCCCTCCGCGGCCGTGTGTTCACGCGCCACGACTGGTCGAGGACCGCGCGGGGGCGGGGTGGAGTCAATTGTAACGGGGTTGTGGCGCCGACCGATGTTCTGTCGGTGACTAAATTGTCGCCATGATCGCCCAAAACTGGATCGCGAAGACTGTTTTCGACGATGTCGCAGAATCGCGTTCGGCGAGGAAAGCTGAATTCGCGGATTCTGACGAAGTTGTCAGTTGTTGATTTCTTGAACTGGCGCTGCAAGTTTCGCGGTCATTCCCCGGCGAGCTGCCCACTTCCTGACCGTCCGGCTTGTCAGTTCGGGCCGCGCCGCGCGCTCTGTGGCCCCGCCGCGGTCGGCGGCAGGCGCAGCGCGAGGGGAATCGGATGGGGGTCAGTCGTCGGAGTTTCCTGCGTCGCCTTGGGGCGGTCGGCGGCTATGGCGCTGCCTATTCCGCGATGGTCAGCCTGGGCCTGATGGCGGTCCCCGGGCAGGCGAAGGCCTTTGCACTGCCGGCCGATCTGGGCGGCGGCAAGCGCCTGGTGATCCTGGGCGGCGGGATCGCTGGCCTGACCGCCGCCTACGAGGCCGAACGCGCGGGATTCCAGGTGACGCTGCTCGAGGCGCGGGGGCGGCTGGGCGGCCGCAACTGGACCCTGCGGGGCGGAGACAAGGTCGAGATGGTCGGGGAGGCGACCCAGACGGTCGGATTCTCGGACGGCCTCTACATGAACGCCGGCCCCGCCCGCATTCCGAGCCACCACGAGGGCCTGCTGGGCTACTGCTCGCGGCTGGGCGTGCCGATGGAAGTGGAGATCAACTCCAGCCGCAGCGCCTATTTCTGGTCGGCGGGCTCGAACGGCGGCAAGCCGATCCAGATGCGCCAGGGTGTGAACGACACCCGCGGCTACATCTCGGAACTGCTGGCCAAGGCGTTGAAGAAGGGCGCGCTGGACCAGGATCTGTCGATCGAGGATCGCGAGCGCCTGCTGCCGTTCCTGCGGGCCTATGGCGACCTCGACGAGGGGATGGCGTTCAAGGGCACCGAGCGATCCGGCTTCGCCCAGCTTCCCGGCGCGGCGGGCCAGTTCGGCAAGGGGCGCGATCCGCTGCCGCTGCGCGAGCTGCTGGCCAACGATCAGCTGCGGACCACCCTGTTCGAGGACATGGTCTACATGCAGGCGACCATGTTCCAGCCGGTGGGCGGCATGGACCGGATCGCCGCCGGCTTCGAACGGGCGATCAAGAGTCCGGTCCTCAAGAACGCCGAGGTGCTGAACATCCGCCAGGGCGCGAACGGCGTGGCGGTGACCTGGCGCGACCGGACCAGCGGCGCCACAGAGGTGCTGCAGGCCGACTACGCCATCGTCACCATCCCGCTGAACGTGCTGGCGAAGATCGACAACAACTTCGACAAGCCGGTGAAGGCGGCCATCGCCAGCGTGCCGTACGACTTCTCGAACAAGATCGGCTTCGACTCGCCGCGCTTCTGGGAGAAGCAGCAGATCTACGGCGGCATCTCGTTCGTGGGCGGGGAGACCAGCCTGGTCTGGTATCCGTCGAACGGACTGCACACGCCGCGCGGCATGCTGCTGGCCTGCTATGGTTCGGGGCTGCCGGCCCAGGCCTTCGCCAAGAAGTCCCTGGAGGACCAGGTGGCCGTCGCGCGCGGGGTGATCGGGCGGCTGCACCCCGGGCACGAGGGCGAACTCTCGGCGCCGGCGGTGGTCAACTGGAGCAAGATCCCCTTCAACCTGGGGCCCTGGCCCGCCTGGGGCGGCGTGGGCGGCCAGGAGGGGCATCTGGACGATCCGGCCTACCGCCTGCTGAACGAGCCGCACGGGCGCGTCCACTTCTGCGGGGCGCACCTGTCGCAGATGCCCGGATGGCAGGAGGGCGCGGTGCTGTCGGCGCATCGCAGCCTAGGCCAGATCGCATCGCGCGTGTCACAGTCGATCGCCGAAGGCCGCCGCACGCGGCCGGCAGCCTGAAGCTCAGTCTCTCATTGGGGGTAAACCGAATGCGCAAGTTCCTGCTTCCCGCCGTCCTCTTCGCCATGGCGGTCGCCGGCGCGGCCCAGGCCGAGAACCTGCACGTGAACCCGAGCAACGGGTTCATCTCGCGGGCGGTGAAGGTGCCGGCGGGCTCCGAGACGCTCTACGTCAGCGGGATCACCCCGCAGGCGGTGCAGGGCGCGCCGGCGGCCACGCCGTTCGGCGACACCAAGACCCAGGTCCAGAGCGTGCTGAAGCAGATCGGCGAGATCCTGAAGGAGCAGGGCTACGGCTGGGAGGACGTGGTGATGATGCGCGTCCTGCTGGTGGGCGACCCGGCCAAGGGCGGCGGCATGGACTTCGCCGGCATGATGGAGGCCTACAACGAGGTCTACGCGCCGCTGAAGAAGAAGCCGGCGCGGATCACCTCGCAGGTGGCGGCGCTGGTGCGTCCGGGCATGTACGCCGAGATCGAGGTCCAGGCGGCGAAGAAGTAGCCGTCAGATCGCGCCCACCCGGAGGCCCCGGGCGGGCGCGACCGGATCCTATTGGTCGGCGACGGCCGTAGCCTGGGCGTAGGCGGCGCTGAGGGCCGGCGCCTTCACGGCGTTCACGGCCTGGGCCATGGCGTCGCGGTAGCAGGCGCTGTGGCGCACGGCGACCTGGTAGTCGCGGACGCTGAAGCTGGAGGCGCCGCAAGCCCTGACGGCGGCCCGGTCCAGGCGACCCAGCATCACGGCCGCGTCGGCGGGGTTCTGCAGGTCGAGGCCGGCGGACGGTACGGCGACCTTGGTGGTCACCTGTTCGGCCATGGCCGGGGCGGCGAAGGCCAGGGCGGCCAGGGCGGGGATCAGGGCGATCTTCATGGGCTTGCTCCTTCCAGGCGCACCGGGATCGGCCCGGTGTCGTTTCGTTGGCGCCTACCTAGGAGGCGGGATGCGCCGCGAAAACCCAGGTCATGCGTACTTCACGGGCAAGTGAGGCGAATAGCGCCAGTTTGCCGAAATAGGCCTTGGCGGCATGCCGGAGCTTGAGCGCGGGCCGGAGTCGTCGGAACCATGGCCCATGGACCGTCGCAGACTTCTGACCCTCGGGGCCGCCGGCCTCGCCCTGACCGCCGCGCCCGCCTTCAGCGCCGCGCCCGGCCTGCAACCGCTTCCGAATCCGCCGCCGCCGATCGGCCGTGCCGAACGCGAAGCGCGCCTGGCCAAGGCCCAACGCCTGATGCGGGAGCAGGGAGTCTCGGCCCTGCTGATCGAGCCCGGCTCCAGTCTGATCTACTTCACCGGCGTGCGCTGGTGGCGCAGCGAGCGGCTGACCTGCGCCGTGATCCCGGCCGAGGGAGGGATCTGCGTCTTCACGCCGTTTTTCGAGGAACCCTCGGTGCGCGAGAGCCTCGGCGTGCCGGCAGACGTGCGCACCTGGCAGGAGCACGAGGACCCGACGGCGCTGGTCGCCGGCTGGCTGCGCGAGCGCAAGGCCGACAAGGTGGTCGCGATCGAGGAGACCAATCGCTACTTCATCGTCGATGGCCTGAAGCGGAACCTGCCGGGCGCGACCCTCCAGAACGGCGCGCCGATCGTCCGCGGCTGCCGGATGATCAAGTCGCCCGCCGAGATCGCACTGATGCAGCGGGCGAGCGACATCACCATGGCCGCGTATCGCCACACGATCCCGAAGATCGAGGCGGGCATGAGCCCGAGCGACATCGGCGCGATCATGAACGCGGCCACCCGGGCCCTGGGCGGCGAGCCGGAGTTCGAGTTGATCCTGCTGGGCGAGGCGGCGGCGTATCCGCACGGCTCGGGCAAGCCGCAGGCGGTGAAGGCCGGCGAGGTCGTGCTGATGGACTGCGGCTGCACCTTCCGGGGCTACCAGTCGGACATCTCGCGCACCTTCGTGCATGGCGAGGCGACGGCGAAGCAGCGGAAGGTCTGGGCCGAGGTGAAGCGCGGTCAGGAGATCGCCTTCGCCGCGGCGAAGCTGGGGGCCACCTGCGGCAGCGTCGACGACGCGGCGCGGGGGTACTACGCCTCGCTGGGCTATGGGCCGGACTACAAGCTGCCGGGCCTGTCGCACCGGACCGGCCACGGGATCGGCATGGACGGGCACGAGCCGGTGAACCTGGTGCGGGGCGAGGCCACGACGCTGGCGCCGGGCATGTGCTTCTCGGACGAGCCCGGAATCTACATTCCCGGCGAGTTTGGGGTGCGGCTCGAGGATTGCTTCCACATGACGGAAGCAGGGCCGAAGTGGTTCTCGCCGCCGTCTGTGTCGATCGAGCAGCCGGTCTAGGGGCGCGACGTATGAACCGATGGCTGGTCGTGGGCGGCGTGCTGAGCGCGCTGGCCTCGCTGCTGCACCTGGCGGTGATCGCCGGCGGACCGGCCTGGTATCGGTTCTTCGGGGCCGGGGAGCGGCTGGCCTTGGCGGCGGCGCGCGGATCGCCGGTTCCCGCCGTCGTCACCCTGGGGATCGCCTCGGTGCTGGCGATCTGGGCGGCCTATGCGTTTTCCGGCGCGGGGCTGATCCCTCGGTTACCGCTGCTGCGGACCGGTCTGGTGGTGATCTCGGCCATCTACCTGCTGCGGGGCCTGTTCCTGTTCCCCGGCCTCTACGCGGGCCATGTCTTCACGACCTGGAGCTCGGCGATCGTGCTCGCCTACGGCGTGGCCTATGCGGTCGGGACATGGAAGGCCTGGCCAGCGCTCGGGCGCGGCCTCTAGCGATCCAGCACCATCACCTGGCGGCCCAGCCGCCAGGCCTCGATCGACTTCAGCCCACGGTCGGCCAGGATACGCCGCATGTGGCCCAGCAGGTCGATCTCGCCGGTGCAGGTCAGCGCCTCGAACGTGCGGCCGCCCTCGTCGGACTCCAGATAGAGTTCGTAGGTGTGGCGCAGGGACAAGCGGTCGGCTCCGGACTTCGGGGCCGATCAGATACCAGAGCGTCGAAAACGCCTCGCCTCCGGTGCGCTACGTAGGCGTCAGACGCCGTAGTACTCGCGGTACCAGTCCACGAAGCGGCCGACGCCCTCCTCGACGGTGGTGGCGGGGGCGTAGTCGAGGGCGGCGCGCGTGGCGTCGGTGTTGGCCTCGGTGGCCGAGACGTCGCCGGCCTGCATGGGCATCAGGTTCAGCACGGCCTTCTTGCCCAGCTTCTCCTCCAGCACCTGGATGTAGCGCATCAGCTCCACCCGGCGGCCGGCGCCCAGGTTGAGGATCCGCCACGGCGCGGAGCTGGTGGCCGGATCGGGATGGGCGGCGTCCCAGCCGGCGTCAGGGGCCGGCGGGCGGCCCAGGGCGGCGACCAGGCCGTCGACGATGTCGGCCACATAGGTGAAGTCGCGCTGCATCCGCCCCTCGCCATAGACGTCGATCGGCTGGCCCTTGAGGATCGCGTCCGTGAACTTGAAGAGCGCCATGTCCGGGCGGCCCCACGGCCCGTAGACCGTGAAGAAGCGAAAGCCCGTCGAGGGAATCCCGAAGAGGTGGGCGTAGCTGTGCGCCATCGCCTCGTTCGCCAGCTTGCTGGCGGAGTAGAGGGTAATCGGGTGGTTGGCGGCGTCGTGCACGTCGAACGGCAGGTTCAGGTGGTTGCCGTAGACGGAGCTGGTCGATGCGAACAGCAAGTGGCTGACGGGATGGGCGCGGCAGCCCTCCAGGATGTTCAGGAAGCCCACGACGTTGGAGTCCACATAGGCCTCCGGGTTCTCGAGGCTGTAGCGGACGCCGGCCTGGGCGGCGAGGTTGACCACCGCCTTCGGCTTGGCCTCGGCGAACAGGGCCCGCATGCCGTCACGGTCGGCCAGGTCGAGGCGCGCGTGGCGATAGCCGGCGTGACGCTCCAGGATCTCGAGGCGCGCGGCCTTCAGCTTGGGGTCGTAGTAGCTGTTGAGATTGTCGAGGCCGATCACCGCCTCGCCCGCGTCGAGCAGCCGGCGACTCAGGTGGAAGCCGATGAAGCCGGCCGAGCCGGTGACCAGGATCGCCAACGCGACACCTCATGAGATCCGCGCCGGTCGCGCGTATCCCTGCCTAGCGGGCGTTCGTTACGATTTCCAGCGAGCCTAGAGGCCGGCCGCCCGGCGAAGGCGGGGCAGGGCGGTGGTCTCGGCGGGCTGGGCGGCCTGACGCAGGGCCAGGACGTCGGCCGCGCGCATCTGGGCCAGGACCGGGAACAGCGCCGACAAGGTGGCGGTCATCAGGCCGAGGCGGCCCTCGCGCCAGCCGCCGCGCAGAAGGTAGCCCCGGGCGAAGGCGCCGGCGCCGCGCGCCATGGCGGCGATGAAACCACCCGCGCGGCCGGTGTCGGCGAGATCCTCGGCGGCCAGGGCGGTCATGCGATGCAGGCGCTCGACCAACTGGCCCACGTCGGAGCCAACCGTGCGGCGGACGGCGCCCTTCAGGGCCCCGCCGCTGCGGCCGGCCAGGACCGACGGCGCATTGACGCGGCGCGCTTCCCAGGCCTTGAGGCCGCGCTTGTAGAGGCGCACTTCGGCGGCGCGGCTGAGGTCGCCGGCCCAGCCATCGCGAACCAGGGCCTCGCCCACGTAGTTGTCGATGGGCAGTTCGAACCAGTCGACGCCACGGCGGGTCTGCAGGGCCCAGCGGATTTCCCAGGCCAGGGCCGCGTCGACGATCTCGTCGGGGTCGACCTCCAGCACCCATTCGCCCGAGCAGGCTTCGACGCCCGCCTGGCGACGCTGGTTCTCCAGCGGGAAGATGCCGTCGATGAGGATGGCGCCGGCGCGGCGCGCGATCTCCTGCGAGCGGTCGGTGCAGCGGTCGGCCACGACCACGATCTCGTCGCAGAAGGACAGTCGCCGCAGGCATTCCGCCAGCCGGCCGTCCTGGTTTTGTGCGCATACCAGCGCAGAGAGCTTAGCCACCGATCGCCCCGTCCGATCCCGTCCCCGAGAACTAGACGCCGCCGCGGGCTAACGCCCCCCAGTCGCCAGCTTCACCATTCGTTTAGAAATCGGCCGCGAGTCGCAGACCGACGGTCCGTGGGCGCTGTGGGGTGACCTGCCGGACCCGGTCGAAGGTGAACGGGTTGCCGTAGGCGAAGGTGTCGCTCTCGTCGTCGAAGGGGTTGTTGACGAAGGCGGCCAGTCGCCAGGCGTCCCTGGCCACCTCGGCGGAGAGGCGCACGCGGACGAAGTGGCCCATCTCGCGCGGCAGCGACTGGTCGAAGCTGAGATCCGAGCGGCCGATGTAGGCGGCCTCGCCCACGAGGCGCAGCGACAGGTCGTCGGGCAGGTCGCGCTGGTAGACTGCCAGGACGCCGCCGGAGGTCTGTGGCACGCCGGGCAGGTCCTTTGTGATCGGCGCGTTGAAGGCCGGGTTCACATTGCGGGTGCGCGAGCTGGCCAGCAGGCCGTTGAGCTGGATGCCGAAGCCCCAGGACCACTCGTAGCCCAGCTCGGCCTCCAGCCCGAGGATCCGCGCGTCGCTGACGTTGGCGGTGTAGGACAGGCCGGACTGGCGGTAACGGTCGCTCTGGATGTTGGACCAGTCGTCGTAGTAGGCGGTCGCGCGCAGGGTGAGGCGATTGTCCAATCGCCTGATCTTGGCCCCGACCTCGTAGTTGCGCAGCCGGTCGGGCCGGAAGGTCTCGCGCGCCGTGTTGATGGCAAAGAAGCCCGACGAGTTGAAGCCGCCCGGCCGGTAGCCCTCTGTGATGAGCCCGTAGATCAGGTCGCCGTTGGCCAGCTCCCGCTGTAGCGAGATCTTGGGCGAGAAGCCGTCGAAGGTCTCGGAGCGGGCGAAGTTGCGGGGGCTGTAGGGTGCGCTGATCTCGAGATCGGCGGTGGTCCGCACGCGGCTCTGGAACACGCGGCCGCCGAGGCTGGCGGTCCAGCCGCCGCCGAGGGCGTAGCCGGCTTCTCCGTACAGCGCGAGCTCGGTCAGCACGTCCTTGCGCCGCTCGGTGTAGAGGGTGGCCTGGCGCCCGGCTTGCGGAATGGTCAGCTCCGAGGGCGAATGCTCCAGGGTGCGGGCCGCATAGAGGCCCACCAGCCAGCTGAGGCGGCTGGCGCCGGCCGAGCGGACCACCAGGTCCTGCACCAGCATGTTGGAGCGGGTGGCCTCGACGAATGCTCCGAGGTCGGCCTCGCGCGTCGGGAAGGCGCCGGTGACCTGGAAGACCGCCGAGGCGTCGTACTGGCTGGAGAAGACGTGGTGCACGTAGCTGAGGGTCGAGCTGACGCTGCCCCACTCGAAGTCGCCGGCGATCTTCGCCGAGACGAACGAGAAGTCGTTGTTGTGCGCCTCCCGGACGCGGTTGGAGCGCATGCCGTTGACGTTGTCGGGCGTCACGTACTGGGTGTCGTTGGACCGCAGGTGCTGGGTCGCGGCCGTGGCCTCGAAGCGCCAGTCGTCGCTGAGCTTGAGGTTGAGCGCCACGCGGCCGCCGTCGCGGCGGGTCTGGTCGACGTTGGCCAGCCGCAGGTTCACATCGTCGAGGTAGCCGCCCTGGACATCCTCGTAGGCGGCGATGCGGATGGCGGCGCGGTCCTTCACCAGCGGGATGTTCACGTAGCCGTCCAGCTCATGGCTGGCGTCGCCACCGCGCGTGGTGGCGACCGTGGCCGAGGCGCCCGCCGCGAAACGCTCGGGGTCCGGCTTGGCGGTGACGATCCTGAAGATGCCGGCGATCGCGCCCGAGCCGTAGAGCGCGCCCTGCGGTCCGCGCACCACCTCGATCCGGTCCACGTCGACGAAGCGCAGGTCCGGGTCGGGAGCGTTGTAGTTGATCGGCGTGTCGTCGAGGTAGGTCGAGACGGTCGAGCGGGTGCGCCCCGTGAACGCGCCGTCCGACAGGCCGCGGATCAGCAGCTTGTCGCGCCCGGGCCCGAGGTTGGTGGTCAACACGCCGGCGAGTTGGCCGGTGGTGAGGCCGGGGTCGACCGCCCGGGTGGAGTCGATCCGTCCCCGCGACAGCACGCTGACGCCGGCGGGGAGGCGGCCGAGGGCGGCCGGGCGCTTCGTGGCGGTGACCACCAGCTCCGAGATGACCGTCTGGGTTCGGACCGGCTCGCGCGGGGCGGCGGCGGGTTCGCGCGGCAGCATCGGGATGATCCGCACCGTGCGGGCGTCGACGATGCGATAGCGGCAGGGCGCGTCGTTCAGGATGCGGTCGAGCGCCTGTTCGAGGGTGTAGCTGCCGGAGAGCTGGACGCGCCCGCCCGCGCCGCAGGTGGAAGTGCCGAGGATCGAGATGTTGGCTTGCAGGCCCAGGTCGATCAGGGCGTCGGCGTAGCTGCGGACCGGGATCGAGAGACGCAGGCGTGAGTCAGCCGCGTCAGCGCGCCCCGCCAGGCAGGCGAGGGCGATGCCGCCCAGCACGGTCCCCAGAGACGTGACCCGCCTCGAAATGGCTCCTCGCCCTCATCAGCGGTCCGACGCAGGATCGCGCCGCAGGACCACGCCCGGGCCGGAACGTACAGCGCTCACCGGAACCAGCAAGGCCAGGCGACGAATAACCGCGTCCTGATCGTCGACCACCAGCACACCGGAGATGGGCATGGCGGCCAGGGCGGCGTCCTCGATGCGGATGGGCGTGGCGAACTGTTGGTTGAGGTCGGCGACGACTTCACCCAGGGGTTGGCCGCGATAGACGAGGCGGCCGGTGCGCCAGCCGAGGACCTCGTCCGGCTCGGCGGCGGCCACGACCGCGCCGGGGCGGCCTTCGAAGTGTTCCAGGCGCTGGCCGGGATGCAGGCGGAAGGCGCGACCGGTCGAGCCCTCGCTGGGCCGAACCTCGACCGCGCCGCGCGCGACGGTGACCGAGACCTTGCCGCCGAGGCGACGAACGTCGAACTGGGTGCCCACCACGCGGACCATGCGGTCGCCGGCGGCCACGAAGAAGGGGCGGCGCGTGTCGTGCGTGACGTCGAACACGGCCTGGCCGCCTTCGAGGGTCACATGGCGCGCCTCGCGGCCGAAGGCGACCGTCACGTGCGTGCCGCCATTGAGATCGACCTTGGAGCCGTCCGACAGCTCGACCGTGCGCCGTTCGCCCTTGGCGGTGACGTAGGTCTCGGTCTGGGCGACAGTGAGCTGCGGCGCGACCAGCACGGCCATGGCGGCGGCGGCGGCCATGGCGCCGACCCCCACCACCGCGCGGCGACCGATCGCCGGCTGGCGCTGACGCTCCGCGCCGCGCCCGGAGAGGCCGCGGGCCACCGGCGCCGCGGCGGCGACATAGGTCTGCGACACCGAAAGCGCGGCGTCGAAGGCCAGGGCGTTGTCAGGCGAATCCGAAAGCCAGGAGTCGAACGCCAGCGCCTCGGCCTCGCCGAGGTCGGCGGCTTCGAGCCGCACGACCCATGCGGCGGCGTCTTCGCGCCGCGCATCGTCGTCGTATCGCCAGGCCTTGAGCATCAACGGGTCCGCCGCCGGCGTTTGCGACCGGCTGTCATGTGACAAGACGCCGCCGGCCGGCCGCGCCCCCAGGTCGGTCGATGCAATGCCTGGTCGATCATCGACCCAACCTTGCCGTGAGGGCTTTCAGCGCCGCCGAGATGTGCTTCTCCACCGACTTCACCGAGATGCCCATGCGCTGGGCGGTGTCTGCGTGGCTATGTCCGTCCAGCTTATGGAGGCGGAAGGCGCGCTGCATCTGCGGCGGCAGTTCGGCCACGGCGTCCACCAGACGACGCAGGCGCTCGCGGGCCGCCACGGCTTCGTCGGCCGGGGCTTCCTCGGCCACGTCCTCGCCGCCCATGCTGGCATGGGCGACCCAACGCCAGGCGGAATCCCGCGCCAGCGACCGGGCCTCGCCCCGCGCCCGGTCCAGCATGACGTTGGTGGCGATGCGATAGATCAGGGCCACCGGGTTCTCGGCGGTGACCGCCGGGTCGCGGGTGGCGAGCTTCACGTAGAGTTCCTGCGCCAGGTCCTCGGCCACCGTGGGCGAGCCGCAACGGGCGGCGAAGTAGCGGACCAGGTTCGCGCGACGCTCGAGATAGATCTCGAGCAGCGGATCGGTCGGCCGCTGGGCCCCGGGATCGGCCATGAAGCTCACGCGCGCGTCTCCGCACGCGGAAGGCGCCTCACGGTCGGACACGGGCAGGGTCGATCCATCAGGGCCGGACGAGGTGGAACCTGATGCACAAATGCCTCAATCCGCGCGGCCCGCCAACTTTACGTCGATGGAGGGTGGGGGGTGATTGATGACGGTGGCGTCATTCACCTCGACGCTGCTTTGGTTAAGGGCGCCCGCGATGCAGCCTTGGCTTGGGGCGCAGCGTCACGGCGTGCGGGGCGCGGG
>JBFMGV010000031.1:0-30777 GCA_040752615.1 Pseudomonadota bacterium
GACTGGGTCCCGGCTCTCCGCTTCGCTGCGGCCGGGATGACAGGCGGTGGCGGCCACGAGCACGCGCTGGGCCTTGCCGAGGCCGCGCTGGATGCGGGCGATGCTGGCGGCGACGGCGTCGTTGATGGCGGCGGCGTCGCCGGCGCCGAGGGCCGCGTCGAGGGGCTCGTCCCAGTCGGCGCGTTCGTATTCGTTCCAGTAGACCTGCTCGGGGCGCTCGGGCCGTGGGAGCGGGGTCGCGGCCGAGGGGGCGGGCGCCGGCTCGGGCTTCGGCTGCGCCGGCTGGCGCGGCTCGTGCTTGAGCTTCAGTTCGAGGGCGATGGTCTGGCGGATCGAGCGGGAGACGGTGTGGAAGGCCTCCGCCAGCAGGGCGAAGTCGGCGTGGCTCAGCTCACGCCGCGTGGCCGCGTAGAGCCCCCGGGCCACGCCCATGCCGGTCTCCGCCAGTTCGGCGAGCATGCGGCCGTGCCGCGCATCCATGTCGTCGCTCGAGGACATGGGAGGAGTGAAACACCCCGCTACGACAGGAACGGTCGTAGGTGTGCGGCGCGAGGCGCTTTTCCGTGTGTCGCGGGGCTCAGGCCGCCGTGCGACCACCGCGGAGGGCGTAGGCCTGGGTGCCGCGCGTGAAGACGCGGTCGTCGGGCAGAACGGCCTCGATCGGCACATCCTTCTGGCCCTGGAGCCACACGTACAGGGCGCCGAAGTCGGCCAGGGTGGCGTCGAGCAGGGCCTGCAGGGACGGGATCACGAAGTAGACCTGCTGGAAGTCGTCGATCCGATAGGGCGTGCGCATCACCCGGCCCAGGTCGAAGCCCAGGCGGTTGGGGGAGGGATCGTCGAGGGCGAAGATCGACTCGGTGCGGCTGGAGACGATGCCGGCGCCGTAGATGCGCAGGCCTTCCGGCGTCTCCAGCAGGCCGAATTCCACCGTGTACCAGTAGAGGCGCGCCAGGTTGTGCAACTGGCCGCGGTTCAGCGCCCGCAGGCCGCCCTCACCATAGGCCTGCATGTAGTCGGCGAAGGTGGGGTCGGTCAGCATCGGGACGTGGCCGAAGACGTCGTGGAAGACGTCCGGCTCCTGCAGGTAGTCCAGCTCCTCCGGCTTGCGGATGAAGCGGCCGGCCGGGAAGCGCCGGTTGGCAAGGTGGTCGAAGAAGACCTCGTCCGGCACCAGGCCTGGCACGGCCACGACAGACCAGCCGGTGAGCTTCCGCAGCTCCTCGTTGATGCGCTCGAAATTCGGGATCCCGGCGCGGTGCAGGTCCAGGGCGTCGAGGCCCTTGAGGAACGGCTCGCACGCGCGACCCGGCAACATCGCCGCCTGACGCTCGTAGAGCGTGATCCAGACGTCGTGCTCGGCCTGGGTGTAGCTGTCCCAGCCCTGGTCGATGGTCCAATCCGCTCGCGCGCCCGGCGGGGGCGTAAGGCTGCTCTTGTCCGCGCTCATGGCGCGACAATGGCCCCGCTGTCGGGAAAGTTCCGTTCGAAAAGACCCGCAAAAATGCGGGTTGGCGGCAGGATTCTGCGCGGCCCTGACGGCGCCGGGGTCGGCTAGTGCCGAAGCCTAGTGGCCGATGCCGGGGCGCAGGCGGTACTGGCCTTCGTCGAAGGCGTCGAAGATCAGCGTGGCCTGGGGGTGGCCCACGGGCTGGCCGGTGTCGTCGGGCAGCAGGTTCTGCTCGGAGACATAGGCCACGTAGGCGCTGTCATCGTTCTCCGCCAGCAGGTGGTAGAACGGTTGATCCTTGTGCGGCCGGATGTGTTCCGGGATCGACAGCCAGTACTCCTCGGTGTTGGCGAACACCGGGTCGACGTCGAAAATCACGCCGCGGAACGGATAAACCCGGTGGCGCACCACCTGGCCGATCTGGAATTGGGCGAGTCGCGTGGTCATGGGTAGAATCTAAGTCGATCGTTCTGACTGGAAGGTGAACGTAGCGACGCATCACTGTCATTCAAGGCTCGGCTTCCCGTCGCCGGCTTGCTAGGTTCGCCGCGAAATGAGGCGCCGGCCGGGAGTCGGCGCCTGCGTGGGACGGGTGATGTCCATGAGTGAGGCGCCGCGTGCGCCCGGGCCGCGTGCGCGCGGCCGGGAAAAGTCGTTGGGCGAAACGCCCTGTTATGCCGCGCTCGATCTCGGCACCAACAACTGTCGCCTGCTGATCGCCACGCCCGCGCAGACGGGATTCCGCGTGGTCGAGGCCTATTCGCGCATCGTGCGCCTGGGCGAGGGGCTCTCGCAGAGCGGGCGGCTGTCCGAGGCGGCGATGGACCGGGCGCTGGCGGCGCTGAAGGTCTCGGGCGAGAAGGTCCGCCGCCGCCGGGTGGTGAAGTTCCGCGCCATCGCCACCCAGGCCTGCCGCATGGCCGAGAACGGCCAGGCCTTCGTCAATCGCGTGGCGAACGAGACCGGGGTGAAGCTGCAGATCATCAGTCCGCAGGAGGAGGCGCGCCTGTCGGTGACCGGCTGCCTGAACCTGCTGGACGACCGCCACGAGGCGGCGCTGGTGGTCGACGTGGGCGGCGGGTCCACCGAGCTCTCCTGGGTCGATCTTGCGGCCTGGCAGGCGCAGGCCGCGGCGCCGCCGGTGCGCGCCTGGCTCTCGGTGCCGATCGGCGTGGTCACCCTGGCCGAGCGCTTCCCCGAGGGCGAGGTCGCCACCGAGGGCTGGTTCCGCCAGATGGTGGACCATGTGAAGGAGCAGATCGCCGCCTTCCGCCGGGCCGACCCCATGAAGCCGATCTTCGAGGGCGACCGGGCGCACCTGGTCGGCACCTCGGGCGCGATCACCAGCCTGGCGGGCCTGCACCTCGACCTGCCGCGCTACGACCGCAACCGGGTGGACGGCATCTGGATGAGCCGGGGCGAGTGCGAGGCGGCCGCCGGGCGCCTGCTGTCGCTGACCGCCAGCCAGCGCGCCGCCCAGCCCTGCATCGGTCCCGACCGCGCCGACCTGGTGCTGGCCGGCGCGGCGATCCTGCAGGCGGTGCAGGAGCAATGGCCCTGCGAGCGCGTCCGCGTCGCCGACCGTGGCCTGCGCGAAGGCATACTGTTGTCCCTGATGGCCGAACGTGGCCAACGTCGTCGCAAGCGGCGGCGCCGGAGCCGCGGCGGAAAGCGCCCCGAATGACCGAACCTCCCCGCAAGCGCATGGTGAAGCCGCCGACGGGCGGCCTGGAAGGCGGCCGCGGAAAGCCCGCGCGCCTGAAGACCGCCAAGGAGCGCACGCCCAGCCAGCAGGCCTGGCTGGAACGCCAGATCAACGATCCGTTCTCGGCCAAGGCCCGGGCGCTGGGCTATCGCAGCCGCGCGGCCTTCAAGATCACGGAGATCGACGACCGCTTCCACCTGTTCAAGAAGGGCGTGAAGGTCGTGGACCTGGGCCTGGCGCCCGGCGGCTGGACCCAGATGGCGATCATGCGGGGCGTCACCGACATCGTCGGCGTCGACCTGCTGCCGGTGGATCCGCTGCCGCCGGCGCACATCCTGCAGATGGACTTCACTGACCCCGCCTGCGGTCCGAAGCTGATCGAACTGCTGGGCGGCGCGCCGGACGTGGTGCTCTCGGACATGGCCCCCAACACCATCGGCCATCGCGAGACCGATCACCTGCGCATCGTGGGGCTGATCGAGGCGGCCATCGACTTCGCGGTCGAGGTGCTGAAGCCGGGCGGATCGTTCGTGGCGAAGGCCTTCCAGGGCGGCGGCTCGGACGAACTGATCACGCACCTCAAGCAGCACTTCCGGGACGTGCGGAACATCAAGCCCAAGGCCAGTCGCCAGGACAGCTCCGAGGTCTTCTTCGTGGCGACGGGATTCCGGGGGCGCTGAGGCTGCGCAGTTTGGTCCCGCTTTAGTCCTTGAGCGCCTTCTTCAGCGCCTCGTTGATCCGCCCCTGCCAACCGGGACCGGTTTCACGGAAACCCTCAAGGACCTCGACGTCGAGGCGCAGGGTGACCTGGCGCTTGGGGTTATCGAGCTTGGGGCGGCCTCGACGGGTCGCCATGCCTTGGGCGGGGCGGACGAGGTCTTCACCATGCCAGGCGGCGGCGCGCCGGATGACGTCGTCCGACCACTCGGGTGCATCATCCGGGTCGATCCAGGCTGACGAGGTATCGGTCTTGGTCTTCGGCATGGATGTACCTCATGGAGATGATGCGGCGGGCGTCGTCGCGCTCCGTCCAAATCACCATCACCAGCCTGTCGTTCAGCCACCCCACCGTCTGCCAGCGAACCTCGCCGTAGTCGCGCCGATTGCCAGGCGCTTCCAGGGTGGGGCCTGCGAAGACGCGAGGCGTATCTTCAAAATCGAGCCCGCGCTCAGCGAGGGTGATTGCTCGCTTCTGCGGGTCGTAGGTGATGCGCATGCCGCGCCCCCATCCTGGAATTGGTCACCATCGACTGTCCTTCCAGAAACAGCGCGGGCCTACGCAACCGACCCGAATTATTTGTAGCTACAGATAATCGTGGCGTCAAGTTTGGGGTGCGGACATCCGCGCTCAGCGGGTCGTTTCCTTCTCCCGGGGCGCGGAGACACGCTGGGTGCGGGCCTGGGCCTTGGGCTTGGGCAGCAGGCGGAAGCGGGTCTGGCACCAGCCCCAGTCGACGCCGACGTCCAGCAGGTGGTCCGACCGTCCGCACGGACAGCCGAACTCCATCACCCCGATGACGCGATAGGTCTCGCCAGCCTGCAGGGGCACGGGCCGCCCCGTCACATGGTTCGGGGCCGCGTTGACGCAAAGAACCAGATCGCCGGGACCGACCGCGTCGCTCATAGCTCCCACCCATTTGCCTGTCGGCAGAGTAGCCCCCAGACGGGAGAGCGGCCAGCCCCTAGCCCCCCGTAGGCGGCTCCGGCGTCTCGGCGCCTTCCGCCACCAGCCAGTCGCGGAAGCGGGACAGGGCGCGGCTCTCGGCGCCGGGGCTGGTCAGCATGGCGAACGCGCTGCCTGAACGGTGGAAGCCCAGGGGCGCGACCAGCCGGCCGCTCCGCACCTCGTCGACGCACAGGGGCCACGACACCACCGCCGCGCCCAACCCGGCCAGCGCCGCGTCCATGGCGAAGTGGACGTGCGGGAAGGCCCGCTCGTTCGCCGGCGGCAGCTCGATCCCGGCGTGCTCGGCGAAGAGGGGCCACGCCTCGGGGTGGGTGGCCGCCGCCAGCCGCGGCGCGGCCAGCGGGTCGTCGCCCCAGCGCGCGGCGGCGTCCGGCGACATCACCGCGCCCAGGGCGTTGCGGATGAAGGCCGTGCAGTTCGGCTCGGACAGACGCCGCAGCGGAACGATCCGCACGACCGCCTGCGCCCCCCGGTGCGAGGTCGCGTGCGCCGCCAGCTCCGACAGCACCAGCCGGATCTCGGGATGGGCCGCCTGGAACCTGGGCAGGCGCGGGATCAGCCACTTCACCGACAGGCTGGCGTTGACCGCGATGTGCAGTTCCTCGCCCCCGCCGCGCAGCCGGCGGACCGCGGCGGTGATCTGATCGAAGGCCTCGGTCAGGGAGCCGGCCAGCTCGCGCCCGGCGGGCGTCAGCTCCAGCCGGTTCTTCGGCCCGGCGAAGAGGCGCACGCCCAGCGCTGCCTCCAGGGCCTTCACCTGGCGGCTGACCGCCGAGTGGGTGACGCTGAGCTCCTCGACCGCCGTGGTGACGCGCCCGGTCCGCGCCACCGCCTCGAAGGCCCGGAGCGCGTTCAGGGACGGCAGGGCTCCAAATGTGAGGTTTTCGAACATTGAACGTCGAATAAGTCGATTTTCTCCAAACGACAATCGGCGCACAAGCTCGTCATGGAAGCCCATACCTCCCAGACCCGGCCGCAGGCGCTCGTCGTCACCGGGTTCGGCCTGGGCCAGATCGTGGCCTTCGCCTCCAGCTTCTACCTGATGGGCGTGCTCGGCGACGCCATCGCCCGCGACCTGGCGGCCAGCCCCACCTTCGTCTTCGCCACCGTCTCGCTGTCGCTGGTGGTTCCGGCCATCGTCGGCCCCGCGGTGGCGCGGCGGATCGACCAGCGGGGCGGCAAGCTGGTGCTGCTGAGCTCCAGCGTGGTCTTCGCCGTGGGCCTGACGCTGCTGGCGCTGGCGCAGCATCCGCTGGTGCTGGCGCTGGCGATGGCGGTCATGGGGTTCGGCATGGCGCTGGGCCTGTCGCCCACGCCCTTCGCCATCCTGGTCTCGCTGTACGGGGAGGGCGCGCGCCGCCCGATCACCGGGGTCTCGCTGATCGGCGGCCTGGGGTCGACCCTGGGCTGGCCGATCACCGGCTGGATGGCCGAGCAACTGGGCTGGCGCGGCGCCTGCCTGGCCTGGGCGGGCGTGCACCTGCTGGTGCTGCCGATGATCGCCCTGATCTGTCCGCGCACCCCCGGCCAGGCGGCGAAGGGCGAGGCGGCGCACGGTGAGGTCGGCTGGGACCGGGCGATGGTGCAGCTGGCGATCCTCTTCGCCTGCGCCTGGTTCATCTCCACCTGCATGAG
The DNA here is from genome assembly GCA_040752615.1 of Pseudomonadota bacterium. Lineage (GTDB taxonomy): Bacteria > Pseudomonadota > Alphaproteobacteria > Caulobacterales > Caulobacteraceae > Phenylobacterium. The sequence continues at coordinate 6,478 of JBFMGV010000031.1, forward strand.
CGCCCACCTGCCGCGGCTGCTGACGCACTTCGGGCTCAGCCTGCGCGAGGCGGCGGCCGCCGCGGGCCTTGTGGGGATCGCCGCCGTCTGCGTGCGGTTCCTGGAGTTCACGGTGCTGCGCCGGCTGCCGCCGCTGGCGACCACCCGCGTCGCCACCCTGATGCACCCGGCGGGCGCGGTCCTGCTGCTGACCCTGGGCAGGATCGGCGCGCCGTTCATGGCGCTGGGGCAGGGCGCCGGCAACGGAATGCTGACCGTGGCCAAGGGCGTGCTGCCGCTCAGCCTCTACGGGGCCAAGGACTATGCCTATCGCTCGGCGATCCTGGGCCGTCCGGCCGTCATCGCCCAGGCGGCCGGCCCCACCGTGTTCGCCTTCGTCCTCGAGCGCTCGCCGACCGCCGCCGTCCTGGGCACGGCCAGCCTGTGCCTCGTGATGTTCGCCATGACTTTCGGCCTCGCCCGGCGCGGCCAACAATCGCAGGAGCCAGCAATAGCATGAACGCACCCCTGAGGCCCCTTGCCCCCGAAGGCGCGGAACCCCTATACGCGGACCGCAAAACGGAGAGTCTGATGAAGATCCGCGAAGGGCTCACCTTCGACGATGTTTTGCTCGAACCGGGTCCGTCCGATGTGATGCCGACCCAGGTGGATGTCTCCACCCGGTTCACCCGCGAAATCAGTCTGAACATCCCGCTCGTGTCCGCCGCCATGGACACGGTCACCGAGAGCCGCCTCGCCATCGCCATGGCCCAGTCGGGCGGCATCGGCGTGCTCCACCGCAACCTGACCGTCGACGAACAGGCCGACCAGGTTCGCGAGGTGAAGCGGTATGAGAGCGGCATGGTCATCAACCCGCTGACCATCCACCCGGACACCACGCTGGGCGAGGTCCGCCAGATCAAGGCGCGCCGCAAGATCAGCGGCTTCCCGGTGGTGGACGACGCCGGCAAGCTGGTGGGCATCCTCACCAACCGCGACATGCGCTTCGAGGGCCGCGACGACATCCCGGCCAAGGCGCTGATGACCCACGAGGGCCTGGTCACGGTGAAGGAAGGCGTCGGCCAGACCGAGGCCCGCGAGCTGCTGCGCCGGCACAAGATCGAGCGCCTGATCGTGGTGGACGACGACTATCACGCCGTCGGCCTGATCACCGTGAAGGACATGGAGAAGTCCCAGGCGCACCCGCACGCCGCCAAGGACGCCCAGGGCCGCCTGCTGGTCGCCGCCGCCTCGACGGTGGGCGACGCCGGCTATGAGCGCTCGATGGCCCTGGTGGACGCGGGCGTGGACGTGGTGGTGATCGACACCGCCCACGGCCACAACGCCGAGGTCGCCAACGCGGTGGCCCGGGTGAAGCGCGAGACCAACCGCGTCCAGATCGTCGCCGGCAACATCGCCACCTACGACGCCGCCCGCGCCCTGATCGACGCCGGCGCCGACGCGGTGAAGGTCGGCATCGGCCCCGGCTCCATCTGCACCACCCGCATCGTCGCCGGCGTGGGCGTGCCGCAGCTCACGGCCATCGCCGACGCCGTCCGCGCGGCGGAGGGTTCCGACGTGCCGGTCGTCGCCGACGGCGGCATCAAGTACTCGGGCGACCTGGCCAAGGCGCTCGCCATGGGCGCCTCGGTGGCCATGATGGGCTCGGTCTTCGCGGGCGTCGACGAGGCTCCGGGCGAGGTGTTCCTGTACCAGGGCCGTTCGTACAAGGCGTACCGGGGCATGGGCTCGGTGGGCGCCATGGGCCAGGGCTCGGCGGACCGCTACTTCCAGAAGGACGTGAAGGACGCGCTGAAGCTCGTTCCCGAAGGGATCGAGGGCCAGGTGCCCTACAAGGGCCCGATCGCGCCGATCCTGCACCAGATGGTCGGGGGCCTGCGGGCCGCCATGGGCTATGTGGGCGCGCCGACCCTGCCGCTGTTCCGCGAGCGGGCGAAGTTCATCCGCATCACCAACGCAGGCCTCCGCGAAAGCCACGTCCACGACGTGATGATCACCCGCGAGGCCCCGAACTATCCGAGCGGCCTCTAGAGCCCTCGAGAACGGGGAGGCGAGCATGGTTCCGGAAACCGCCGTGGAGTTGAGGCTCCTGGGCGTCGCGATCGTCGTGGGGCTGATCCAGCTCCTCTGGGCGGCCGGCGCGGCGCGGGCGCAGCAGGGCGACATGAAGTGGGCCGCGGGTCCGCGGGACACGCCCATGCCGCTCTCAGGCGTCGCCGCGCGCCTGGAGCGGGCCTTCTGGAACTTCGTCGAGACCTTCCCGTTCTTCGCCGCCGCCATCCTGGCCTGCGCCTTCGCGGGCAAGCTGGGACAGCCGCTGACGGTGTGGGGCGCCGGGGCCTATGTGGTCGGCCGCGCGCTCTACGCTCCCCTCTACGCCACCGGCGTGCCGCTGGTGCGGACCCTGGTCTGGCTGGCCTCGATGGTCGGCCTCGTCATGGTCCTGGTAGCCCTCTTCAGGTGAACTGATGCGCGACGGCGGACGCCTTTCGGCGGCCATTGAGGTCCTGACCGAGATCGAGACGCGCCGCCGGCCCGTCCGCCTCGCGCTGAAGGCCTGGGGCGATGCGGCGCGGTATGCCGGCGCGAAGGACCGCGCCTGGGTCTCGGGCCTGGTGCTGGACGCCCTGCGCCGCCGCCGGTCGCTGGGCTGGCGGATGGGCGAGGACACGCCGCGCGCGGCGATCCTGGGCGTGCTGGCCTTCGTCTGGAACTGGCCGGTGGAGAAGATCGCCGAGGCCGCCGCCGACGCGCCGCATGGTCCCGGCGAGCTCTCGAACGCCGAATGGTCCGCCCTGCGCGGCGGCATCGACCTCGACGCGGCTCCGCCCGCCGTGCGCGGCGACTATCCCGACTGGCTCGACGCCTCGTTCGCCCGCGTGTTCGGCGAGACGCGGGGCGAGGAGGGGGCGGCCCTGGCCGAGCGCGCGCCGGTGGACCTGCGGGTCAACACCCTGAAGACCGATCCCGACCGCGCGTTGAAGGCGCTGGCCACCTTCGAGCCGGTCGCGCCGGGCCTCTCGCCCAACGCCATCCGGGTGCCCGCGCCCGATCCCTCGGCCCGCAGCGGCGCGGTCGAGGCGATCCCGCAGTTCGGCAAGGGCTGGTTCGAGGTGCAGGACCTGGGCTCCCAGCTCGCGGCCGCCGCCGCCGGCGACGTGAAGGGCCAGCAGGTGCTCGACCTCTGCGCCGGGGGCGGCGGCAAGACGCTGGCCCTGGCGGCGGCGATGGCCAACACCGGCCAGATCTACGCCTACGACAGCGACGCGCGCCGCCTGACCGACACCGTGCGGCGGGGCGAGCGGGCGGGGGTGCGCAACCTCCAGGTCCGCACACCGCTGAACAAGGACCCGCTGAAGGACCTGGCGGGCAAGATGGACACCGTCTTCATCGACGCGCCCTGCACGGGCACCGGATCGTGGCGTCGCCACCCCGACACCAAGTGGCGCCTGACCCCCGACGCGCTGGAGAAGCGCCAGAAGGACCAGGACCAGGTCCTGGACGACGGGGCGGGCTTCACCAAGGCCGGTGGTCGGATCGTCTATGTCACCTGTTCGGTGCTGCCCGAGGAGGACGAGGATCGCGTCGCCGCCTTCCTCGAACGGCACCCCGAGTTCAGCCGCCGCCCGGCCAGCCAGGACCCGGCCTTGAAGCCGTTCCTCACGCCGGCCGGCGACCTGCGCCTCACCCCCCGCGCCTCCGATACCGACGGCTTCTTCGTCGCGGTGCTGGAGAAGCAGGCGTGAGCCTTGCGCGCCGCGGGCGCCCGAGATTCAAACCACAGAGGGCAAATGGGACGCGGAAAGCGCCTCTGAGCTCGCCGCGACAGCCTTCTGTGTTTTCTGTGTTTTCTGTGGTTCCAAACGGCGCTGTCGCGCCCTCTGCCCCGACGAGCGGACACCCATGACCCAAGCTCACCACGAACGCGTCCTGATCGTCGACTTCGGCAGCCAGGTGACCCAGCTGATCGCGCGGCGCCTGCGCGAGAGCGGCGTCTATTGCGAGATCCATCCCTTCGACAAGGTCGAGGCGATGCTGGAGGCCTACGCGCCCAAGGCGGTGATCCTGTCGGGCGGCCCCGCGTCGGCGCACGAAGAGAACAGCCCGACGGCGCCGCAGAAGATCTTCGAGCTGGGCGTGCCGGTGCTGGGGATCTGCTACGGCGAGATGACCATGTGCGCCCAGCTGGGCGGCGCCGTGGAGAGCGGCCACGACCGCGAGTTCGGCCGCGCCGAGATCCGCATCGAGAAGCAGTCCCCGCTGCTGGAAGGCCTGGGCGACCTCGGCCACACCGAGACCGTCTGGATGAGCCACGGCGACAAGATCACCGCCGTGCCGCAGGGCTTCGAGGTGGTCGCCACCTCGGAAGGCTCGCCCTTCGCGATCATCGCCGACGAGGGCCGCCGCTTCTACGGCATCCAGTTCCACCCCGAGGTCGCCCACACCCCGCGCGGCGCGCTGCTGCTGCGCAACTTCACTCACCGCATCGCCGGGCTGACCGGCGACTGGACGATGGCCAGCTATCGCCAGGAGCAGGTGGCCAAGATCCGCGCCCAGGTGGGCGACGCCAAGGTGATCTGCGGCCTGTCGGGCGGCGTCGACAGCTCGGTGGCCGCGGTGCTGATCCACGAGGCGATCGGCGACCAGCTCACCTGCGTCTTCGTGGACACCGGCCTGCTGCGCAAGGACGAGGCGACGCAGGTCGTCACCATGTTCCGGGATCACTACAACATCCCGCTGGTCCATGTTGATGCGTCTGATCTTTTCCTCGGCGAACTGGAAGGCGTCACGGACCCGGAGACCAAGCGCAAGACCATCGGCCGGCTCTTCATCGACGTGTTCGACAAGGAGAGCGCCAAGATCGAGGGCGCCGAGTTCCTGGCCCAGGGGACCCTCTATCCCGACGTGATCGAGAGCCCCTCGACCAGCGGCGGCCCGTCGGCGGTGATCAAGAGCCATCACAACGTCGGCGGCCTGCCCGACTACATGAAGCTGAAGCTGGTCGAGCCGCTGCGCGAGCTGTTCAAGGACGAGGTGCGCGCCCTGGGCGTGGAACTGGGCCTGCCGCCGCAGTTCGTCGGCCGCCATCCGTTCCCGGGCCCGGGCCTGGCCATCCGCATCCCGGGCGAGATCACCCGCGAGAAGGTCGCCGTGCTGCAGGCGGCCGACGCCATCTATCTGGAAGAGATCCGCAAGGCCGGGCTGTACGACAGCATCTGGCAGGCCTTCGCCGTGCTCCTGCCCGTGAAGACCGTGGGCGTGATGGGCGACGCGCGGACCTATGAGAGCGTGCTGGCGCTGCGCGCGGTGACATCCACGGACGGCATGACCGCCGACTTCTTCGAGTTCCCCTGGGAGGTCCTGGGCCGCTTCGCCACGCGGATCATCAACGAGGTGCGGGGCGTCAACCGGGTGGTCTACGACGTGACCAGCAAGCCGCCGGGCACCATCGAGTGGGAATGATCCGATAGCCGTCAGAGGCTATCGCGGGAGCCCGACAAACTCACGTAAGTATCTGAACGAAAAAGTGATTGTTGTCGGAGTCTATCGGCATCTATCGGCGGGCAGCGGTTCGTTCTGGCGGTAGCCATGACGGCGCCGCTCCCGCTTGCCTGCCATGTGTCCCAGCGATACCGTCATCTCGAAAGCACCGCGTGACGGTATTTTTGAGAGCGGAAGTCTCGGAAATATCAGGAAAAACCGGTGTCCTGAGTCGCTCAGAGGTGGGTGACGGTATTCTCTGGAGCCGCCCGTGCTTACCGACACAGCTCTCAAGAACCTCAAGCCTAGGGAGAAGGCGTACAAGGTCGCTGACCGGGACGGAATGTACGTCCACGTTACGACATCTGGGTCGATCACCTTCCGGTATGATTACCGTGTGAATGGACGGCGCGAGACGCTGACGATCGGCAGGTACGGGCCGTCCGGTCTGTCTCTGGCGCGAGCGCGTGAGAAGTGCCTCGACGCACGGCGGGCGGTGGCCGAGGGGCTTTCGCCAGCTCAGGAGAAGCAACGCGAGAAGCGGAGGGTCCTGGAAGCAAAGAGCTTCGGCGAGTTCGGTGAGCGCTGGTTCAAAGAGGCGCCCATGGCGGACAGCACCAGGTCGATGAGGCGCTCGATCTTCGAGCGCGACCTGCTTCCGGCCTTTCGCAACCGCCTGTTGTCGGAGATCACGCCTGATGACCTTCGGGCGCTGTGCGCCAAGATCAAAGGCCGCGGCGCTCCGGCCACCGCGATCCACGTCCGGGATATCCTCAAGCAGATCTACGGCTTCGCGATTCTCCATGGTGAGAAGATCCGGAATCCCGCGGACGAGGTGGGGCCGGCGTCGATTGCGACGTTCGTAGCCAAGGACCGCGCGCTATCGCCGACCGAGATCCGGATCATGCTGAAGCAGCTGGAGCATGTGCCGACGCTGCCGACTATCCGGCTCGGTCTGAAGCTGATCCTGCTCACGATGGTCCGCAAGAGCGAGCTGCAGGACGCGACCTGGGATGAGGTCGACTTTGAGAACGCGGTCTGGTCCATCCCCAAGGAACGGATGAAGCGCTCGAAGCCCCACAACGTGTACCTGTCGGAGCAGTCCCTCGACATCTTGATTGCGCTGAAGACGTGCGCCGGAAACTCGCGGTTCCTGCTGCCATCGCGCTACGACGCCGATGCACCCATGTCCCGGGCCACGTTCAACCGCATTACGACGGCTGTTGCGGAACGCGCAAAGAGAGAGGGGCTGCCACTCGAACCGTTCACGGTTCACGACCTGCGGCGGACCGGCTCAACCTTGCTGAATGAGCTCGGCTTCAACCGAGACTGGATCGAGAAAGCTCTGGCCCACGAGGACAGCCGCTCGTCTCGGGGCGTCTACAACAAGGCCGAGTACGAGCCGCAGCGACGGCACATGCTCCAGGAATGGGCCGACATGGTCGACGCATGGGTTGATGGCCGGAAGCGTGCGCCGACGCTCTATCCGCCGAGCATGGAGTTGGGTCCGTTAGACGCTACTGTCTGACCGGCCTCGCGCGGCGCTGGCGGACGTCCGGAGAGGGCGACCTGGCGATAAGGGACGCGTCTGACGCGCGGCGACGCTCATCGATCCAAGCTTCCACCTCCGCCAGATCCCAGACGACGCACCGCGGCGTCAGGTTGAATCGGCGCGGAAATTCCCCCCGTTGCTCCAGCTCGTAGATGGTGGTGTCCGCCAAGGGGACGATGCGGCGAAGTTCAGCCCTGCGGACTGTGCGCCGGTATCGTGGCGCCGAGCTGCCAAGCGCAGCGGAGACGTCAGTTGGCATCTGCAATTCTCCTGACCTCGGCGCAGGGAATCGCACTTGCCGGGGACAGGGAAGGGGCCTGACGAGCTCGTAGTACAGACGGCGCCGTTGGCGGGGGAATCGGCCGGTTGTGGCTCATTGCCGCCTTTGGAGGTCCATTCTAGCACGGGTGCCCAATCCAGTATGCCTACCGGTTGCCAGCGCGCCCTCAAGCGCTACCGTGGCGTAGTGGTGAAGATTTCGCCCTGGACGGTTGCGCCTGATGATCACGAAGATCTACATCCAGAATTTCAAAAGCTTCCAGAAGTTCAGTCTCGAACTAAATGATGAGCTGAATATCATCGTCGGCAACAACGAGGCGGGGAAGTCGACCATCCTCGAAGCCTTGGCGCTCGTGCTGACCAAGAGGCTCGGGGGCCGCCTCATCGAGAGCGAGTTGGGCGCGCACCTATTTAACAAGGATGCTGTCGGCGACTATCTCCGCCGCGTTCAGGCCGGAGAGAAGGCAGCGCCGCCGAGCATCGTGATCGAGGCCTGGCTATCCGACGGCCAAACCGTCAGCGCGCTCCGCGGAAGCCATAATCACGAGAAGGCGGACGCTATCGGGGTCAGGTTGGACATCGCGTACAACGATGAGTACGCGCCCGAATACGCGGCGCTCCTGACGTCGCCTGCCGACATCAAGAGTCTGCCGACCGAATTCTACGCTGTCGATTGGCGCTCGTTTGCCGGCAAAGCGATTACTGGACGGAGCCTACCCGTCGGTACGTCCTACATCGACGCCACCGCTATCAGGCTCCAGAGCGGCACAGACTTCTATCTCCAGAGCATCGTCAGCAGCGGGATGGACGCCAAAGAGCGCGCCGCCCTGTCGGTCGCCTATCGCGGCCTCAAAGAAAAGTTCGCGGACGAGCCGGCCATCCAGGCGATCAACCAGAACCTAACGCAGCGCAAAGGGGCCATCACTGACAAGGACCTAGCGATCAGCATCGACGTATCTCAGCGGACTAACTGGGAGGCCAGCCTAGTGCCTCACTTGGACGATCTGCCCTTCCACCTCATTGGGAAAGGAGAGCAGAGCGCGCTCAAGATCATGCTTGCGCTGGAGCGCCAAGCCGAAGATGCCCACGTCATCCTGATTGAGGAGCCAGAGAACCATCTTTCGTTCTCCTCAATGCAGAAGCTGATAGCGAAGGTTCAAGAGAAGTGCGCCGGCAAGCAGATCATACTTACGACGCACAGCGCCTATGTGCTCAACAAGCTGGGGATGGAGAAAACGATACTGCTCCATAACGGCTCGACGACGTCGCTCAGCAAGCTGCCGCCGGACACGGAGAACTACTTCAAGAAGCTCTCGGGCTACGACACGCTCCGTATCATCCTCGCCGAGCGCAGCATCCTGGTGGAGGGGCCGTCAGACGAGCTTGTCGTGCAGAGGGCGTACCGGGCAGCACATGGCCGCGCGCCAGCCGACGACGGCGTGGATGTGATCAATGTGAGGGGCCTCTCTTTCCCGCGCTTCCTCGACATAGCTAAGCAGCTGGGAAAAACCGTCTGCGTCGTCACCGACAACGATGGCGACTACCAGGGCAAGATCGTGGAGCGATACCGCCCATACGAAGGCTGCGCGACGATCGCGATCCACGCCGACGACGACGAAAACGCCCACACACTCGAACTACAGATTGTGAAGTGCAATGAGTTGGCCACGCTGAACAAGGTTCTCGGCACATCGCACGCGGATAAGGGTACCCTTAGCACCTTCATGGTCAAGAATAAGACCGAGTGCGCGCTGCGGATTTTCGAGAGCGCAGACGAGATTGCCTACCCGGAATATATCAGGAATGCCCTCTAACCGTGGCCGGTGTTGTCGTTATAGCCAGTGCGGGCTCCGGAAAGACCACCCATCTGGTCTCAGAGGCCGCAGCGCGGCCTGAGGCGCGCATACTCATCACCACGTTTACGAACGAGAACACCGAGCACATCCGCAACTGCCTAGTGGAGAGGTTCGGCTACATCCCTGCCAACATCGCCGTAATGACCTGGTTCAGCTTTCTGTTCGGGGACGGCGTGCGCCCGTACCAGAACTTGGTATCCGGTGTTGGCGTGTCGTCGTCGATAGCGTTGACCGACGTACCGCCGGCGCTGAGGCGTGTGCGCCGCGACGATGTCGATAGATACTTCTTCACGGTCGCGGGGGACGTATACCGCGACCGGGTGTCAGATTTCGTGTGCTTCGCCGACGACCGCAGCCGAGGGCGGGTCGTTCACAGGCTCGAGACTATCTACACGCACATTTTCATCGATGAGCTGCAGGACTTCGCTGGCTATGATCTCACCTTCCTGGAGAAGCTATTCCGGTCTCGGATCGCCGTTCTGGCGGTAGGTGATCCGCGGCAGGCAACGTATGCCACAAACCGAGGAGCCAAGAACAAGGGTGTCGCGCGCGCAAAGATCGTCGATTGGATCGAAGGATTGGTCCGGGCCGGCGTGGTTCGCGCTGAGGAGCGTAAGGAGACTTGGCGCTCGAACCAGATGATCTGCGACTTCGCCGACGCCCTCTACCCTCACTTGCCGGGAGCCCAATCGAAGAACGAGGAGCAGACCGGGCACGATGGTGTTTTCCAGGTGCCGTGGGCTGAGGCCAAGGAGTACTACGCGAGGTACCGTCCCACAGTGCTCCGCTGGAACAGGGTCGCTAACACGATGGGCCTCCCGGCGATGAACATCGGCGTTGCCAAGGGGCGAACCTTCGACCGGGTCCTCATCTTTCCAACTAATCCTATGAAGGAGTACCTGAAGACGAGGGACGTCGCTGTTGCCGGCGATCTTTCGAAGTTCTACGTCGCCGTCACACGCGCCAGGTTCAGCGTGACGTTCGTGGTTTGATGGGCGGACGCTGGCGAAGCCCCTGTTCGTGGCGCCAACGTCGGCTCTTACCGGGCAAGCGACCGCGCTAAGGCTGCGGATGCGCCTCGGGTGCGATCCGTCGCGGCCTGAACGGACGTGAGCCGCTGCCGGGGCAGTCCGTTCATGCTATGTCCTCCAAGTCCGCCGTGCGGCGGGCTCGATTCGGAGGCGCCTTCGGCCGTGGGGAACTACAGCTTTTATGAGTTCTTCGCCGGCGGCGGCATGGCGCGTGCTGGCTTAGGGGCAGATTGGGATTGCCTCTTCGCGAACGACTTCGATCCGATGAAGGCTGCCAGCTACGCCGAAAACTGGGGTGCTGAGCACCTTCTGTGTGGGGACGTGGCGAAAGTCTCGCCCGCCCAGCTGCCAGGACTCGCAGATCTCGTTTGGGCGTCCTTCCCTTGCCAGGACCTCTCCCTGGCCGGCGACTACAAGGGGCTCGGCCGACACGACTCGAACGAAGGCACCCGCTCCGGCACCTTCTGGCCGTTCTGGCGCCTCCTGGATGCGCTGGCCGTGGAAGGTCGAGCGCCACCTGTTGTGGTCCTCGAGAACGTCCTCGGCGTCCTGACCTCCAACAATGGCGAGGACTTTAGCGCGATCGCCAGGACGCTGACGAATAGCGGCTATCGCTTCGGCGCTCTGGTCCTCGACGGCCGCTGGTTCGTACCCCAATCGCGGCCGCGCGTGTTTGTCGTAGCCGTTCGAGAAGACATCGTGCTTCCGGTCGGCCTAACTCAGGACGCTCCCTGTGAGCGGTGGACGCCGCCGATGCTTCGTACGGCCCACGCGCGCTTGGAGCCGGATGTCGCCAATCGGTGGGTATGGTGGCGCCTTAAGGAGCCAACGGATTGTCCTCCGCGCTTCGCCGACCTCATTGAAGATGAGCCGCACGGTGTCGCCTGGCACAGCGCCGCGGAGACCAAAAAGCTGCTCGACAGCATGTCGCCGGTAAATCGGCAGAAGGTCGAGTTCGCCAAATCTGCCGGTCGTCGCATGGTCGGCACGCTCTACCGCCGAACTCGGCCAGACGCTGATGGTGGCCGCACCGTACGCGCAGAAGTGCGGTTCGACGACGTTGCGGGTTGCCTGCGTACACCGGCGGGCGGCTCCTCGCGTCAGAAACTCTTGATCGTCGAGGGCGATCGCGTTCGCTCGCGCCTGCTGTCCGCGCGGGAAGCAGCACGTCTCATGGGCCTTCCCGACACCTACAAGCTGCCGTCGCGCTACAACGACGCCTACCACTTGGCTGGAGATGGTGTGGTCGTGCCTGTCGTTCGCCACCTAGCGGCTCAGGTGCTCGAACCGCTGGTCGCCGCGTCTCGCGGTGCGGAGCGTCTCGCAGCGGAATGAGCGAAGCGGTGGTCACGGAGGAGGCTCGACAAGACGAGCTGGCTGAGGCGCTGACCTCTTTTGCGGCAGAGCACTCGATCCGATCGAAAGGCGCACTGTGTTTGCCTTTGGTCGTGACGGACCACGCCAAGGTGATGGGCCTGCCGCTCGACCCGAATAAGCTCCGGACCGACAAGGAGGGGCAGGTTCTCGGGCTTGGCAAAGGCAAAGTGCAACAGATCCTCGCGCGCCACGGGATCGAGCGAGTGCTCGCCGAGGAAGGCGGCCGGACGAGCCGTGGCTCCTTGGGGAAGATGAGCGCCTACGTGGCCTTCCTGAACGGCTTGCACGTCAAGACCGGCGGAGTTGATCTGGAGGCGGTTGAGGCCTTCTGGATCGCGCGTGTCCGCGAGTTCTTCGCCGCGAAGCCATTCACTCTACGCCTTGATCCCACGCTCAGCGTTCGGGCTGCCTTCCGTCTTCTGTTCGCTCAAGCCGAGGCCCGACAGAAGGAAATGTCGGGCACGATGATCGTGGGCACGATCATGCAGCACTTGGTGGGCGCCAAGCTGGAGGGAGCGTTCGGCTCAAGGCTCGTCCACCACTCTGCGTCAACCAAGGACGAGGGACAGTCCCGACCGGGCGACTTCGACCTCGGAGACCTGGCTTTCCACGTGTCTACCGCGCCCGGCGAAGCCCTGATCCGAAAGTGTCAAAGCAACCTGGCGGCCGGGCAGCGACCGGTCATCGTCACCGCCGGACGTGGTGTCGGACTTGCGGCGGGCCTGGCGGAGAACGCCGCGATCGCCGACCGCCTCGATGTGTTCGACGTAGAGCAGTGGCTCGCTGCAGACATCCTCGAACGCGGCGGTGACAGTGCAGCCGGTCGACTAGCCGCGCTTGAAGCGCTCCTCGATCGCTACAATCGCATCGTCGCCACCGTAGAAACCGATCCTTCGCTGCGGATCGAACTCGCAGCCTCGGGGCGCGCCTAACAGGGTCTCTCCTCCCAATCCAATCGGCGCGCAAATTTCCGTTCGGAACTAGCGGCGACCGCGGCCGCCCTCCTGGATGCCCGCGCTCCGCAGGCGGTCCGCCAATGAGCGGCCGGCCAGCTCGCAGCGGGCCACGACCCGGTCGTAGCTCCGGCGACCGGCGCGGCAGGTGACCGTTCGGCCGAGGGCGAGCTTGCGTAAGGCCGCCTTGGCGCGGTCACCGCCGGGTTCACTAAGTTCGGGCGCGTAGAAGTCTTCAAGCCGCACCTCGACCCAATTGGTGGGACCGAGGCCGGTCGCGACGCACAGGCCGTCGCCGTCGATCACGTGGACCACGCGGCCGCTGAAGGTCGATCCGGGACGCAGGTGCGTTGGGGTCGGCCCGCGGTCGGGCACGGCCTTGCAGGGGTCGGCCAGCGCGGGGCAGGCGAGGGCGCCCAGGGCGAGCCCGAGAGCCGTGGCGAGGAGAGGGCGTCGCATCAGATCAGCGCGACCTTCAGGTGATTTAGCACGCGTGCGAGGCCCGGCGCGTGAAGCAAGGTGCTCGTCGCGCGAACTTCGAGCTTCGGGACCGCGCGGTCGTAGATGGCCAGGTTCATCTCCCCGTTGAGACGGGAGGGATAGACGATCCCGTCCACCTGTTCCGGATGCCCATAGAAGGCGACCGACCACTGGCGGGCGAGCGCCTGCTTGGTGGCCCGCACCACATCGCTGGGGATGCCCATGCGCACCGGGCCGCTGCCGGTGAGATCGAGGAGCTTCAACTCCTCTCTGGCGACGATTGCGGCGTACTGGCGGGTGTCCAGCTCGGTCTCCGCCATGAGGTGGTCGCCGACTTCTCCGTCCCGATCATCGCGGAGCACGGCTTCGAGGAAGCAGACCTCCAGTGACGAGCCGAGATAGAGCACGCCGAACCGGTTGTCGGGGACGCGCCGGCGCGGATCGCTGAACCGGCTGCGGCTCTTGCCGTAGCCGAGCGGGTCCGGGAAGCGCTGGTGGTAGATGCGGCCGAACACCTGCCCAGCCGGAATACGCGCGAGGTCGAGCGACGCGCTTCCGAAGGCGGCAGGCGGCTTGGCGGCCGCCACCTAGTGGAGCGCCCCGCTGGCGACGCTTTCCGCCGCCTCGAGTACTTCCTCGGCTCGGCCGCGGCGCAGCAGCTCGAGCGCCGTGCGGCCTTCAAGCTCGGGATGGTGCTGCACCAGGAAGCGGTACACGGTCCACGGGCTGTCGCCGAGCCGCTCGAAGAGCTGCGGGATGGCGGCGAAGGGCTTGCCGTTCTCGTCGACCTGCCAGGCGGGGAAGCGGAAGCCCCGCTTGGCGCCGTCCAGCGCCAGGACCTCATGCCGTTGCCGCTTGGCGTTGATCGTCACCCGGCTGACGCCGAGAAGCTCGGCGAACGCCTCGGCCGGCAGCATCTCTTCGCCATTCAGGATCTCGGCCGCCCGCAGCCGTCCACGCTCACGCGCGGCGGCGAGGGCGGATTGCAGGTCGTCGTCACCGCTGCTTGCAGCAGGCTTCGCCGGAGGCCGATCCGCCTTCACGCGGGGCTGGCCCTTTGGATTCACCTCGACGAAGAAGCCGGTGGCGCGACCGCTCTTGCGGCTCTCGGAGATTCGATCGCTCAGGACCTCCATGATCGCCCGGACGTTGGACTTGCGCGGGTTCAGCGCCTGGACAGACTTGGCGGGCAGGGCCACCGTGAACTGGCCGCTCTTGCTCTCCCGCACTGTGGCGCGCGGCGAGCGCGTCGCGTCGGACCGGGTCACAAAGCCGCCCGTCGCCTTGCGGCCGTTGGAAGATGCCTTGTTCGCCATGGGGTGGTCCTTTCCCCGTCAATCTGGGGTGCAACGTAAGTCTCGTCAATTCCGTTAAGTTCGTAAAGTTCCGGTGAGCATCAGGGCAGGTGGGGGCGCAACACCTTGGCGGCCAAACCCAAGGCAGAGCCTCCCGCCACCAGTGAAGGGATCAACCAGACCGCCAAGCTGAGCACCCGGAGCACCACGTAGCTGCAGATCGCGTGGGGCACGTACCGGCCGGTGGCCTCTACGCCCTTGGTCGACAGCTTGATGTAGTCGGCCTTCATCGATCCGGTCCCATACGTCTCGTTCCCCTGCATCCTGTCGTCACGACCTGCGCATGGCATGCCGGGCGATCCGCAGATTCTACACGTCCGGCCGCCTTCTCAGCGGCGCGCGCAGAATGGCCGACCTGGCCGTGCAAAGCTTGGTGTTCGAACACCATGCTTTGCAGTCCGGCCTGAGGCAGACTTTTCGGTCGCCGTGTGACCTTGGCAGGAGGCAAGCTGGGGTTCGCGGCCGAAAAGGTCACCGAACCCTGCCGCAGCCGCAGGCTCGCCAGCCGGCTCCTGGTCGCTTCGGCTCCTGGGCGCCCGACGGCCAGCAAGCTTGACAATTGGCCGCCCGCGTCGACCCTCGCGTCATGAGCAGAGGTGCGGATGGGACTTGGGTGGTCGCGGCCGCGATCAGCGTGGCGCTGATGGGCTGCGCCGACCGCGAGGAGCGGGCAGACGTCGGCTACGACGATGGCTACGCCGTCGGCTACAACACCGCCTGCCAGATCCGAGCGACGCTGGTCGAGGGCGACTTCAAGAACGAAGCCTATGCGGAGGCCTACGCGCGGGGGCAGAGCGACGGCATCGTGGCCTGCCAGGCGGACCGCGACGCGGGGAAGGTTCAATGACGCGGTCGGCTCGACAGCTTCGCGCGCGCTTCGCCAGGTTCGCTGGCGCGGCGCTGGTTGTCCTATGGGCGCAGGGCGCTGTGGGGCAGGAGATGCCGCGCACGCCCGGCGAGTTCTACAGGGCCGGCGAACGCTTCGCCCATTGCAGCGCCCATTTCGCTTTCACGGCGCGCATCGCGCGCGAGCAAGGTTTGCCAGACAACGCTGTCGCCTCCGAAGGCATGGAGCGGGGTTGGCGCTTGGCCGGCCTCATGCTCCTCAGCGAGGGCTTAGACCCTGTCCGTCAGCCTCAAGTCCAAGATCTCTTCGCAAACCTGCAGAGCGCGAAGCTCGATCAGATCAAGGCCTGGCGCGAGCTTGAGCCCCAGACCTATTCCAAGACCATGCTGGATGAGTTCCAGGCCAACTGTGCGCCGTGGACCGATCTGCAGAAAAGCATCATCGCCGCCATGCGGGGCGCCGCGCCTACCAACTGAGTTCCGAAGTGCGAGGCGATCTGGCCTCACGGGTTCGGCCATGTGAACTCGGTCACCGGCTCAGTGGCGCGCGGTGCTCCCAGGTGGGCCGAACCTTGCGGCAAGCTCTGTGCGCAGGGTCTCGATCTCCGCCTCGATCCGCTGCAGCTCCTCGCCGTCTGCGCGCTCCGCCTGGGCGAGGAGGGCAAGGCAGCGATCGACGAGCGCCCTCGCGTCCGGATTGCCCCGGCAGCGAAGCCTCAGTTCCAGCAGATAGGCGAGCGCGTCCTCCAAGACCTAGCCCCTGGTGTGGCGGGGCGCGGGCGGCAGAGCCCGCGTGTCCAGCATTGCACTCAGGTCTTCCCGCGCTCCGGCGATCATCGCGTGCGCCTCGGGGAAGTCATCCCGCCAGATCAGCCGCTCCGCGACAGCCAGCCGGGCGATCACCACCTCAAGGCTTGTCGCGCCGCGGACCGGGAGTTCGGCGAGCAGTTTCTCGCGCTGTTCGAACAGTAGGTCGAGCATGCCGTCGATGTCCCGCAACTCCTGAGCGCCCGGCACGGCCCCTCGCTCGGCCTCGCTAAGCCGGAGCCAGTCGTGTTGATCAGCCAGGTACGACTCCAGCCGACCCCAACGGCGCTGCAGGCGGGAAATCCTGGCGTCGATCTGCAGGTAGCGCTCATAGGGCTTCACCCCGCTGTCGGGCGTGAGCGCTTCAGCAGGCGAGCCTGCCGCGTAGGGCAAGGTGGGAGCCGTCGCTGCGGCCGATGTTCCGACCAGCACCGCGCGCCGGGAGAGCGCAGGCGGCCGCGAGCCGCCGCCCCGCGTCTGTTGACGTGAGCCCATGATGAAAGCCAAATTGTCGTTCGTGATCAGATTCTGATCATCCAGACCGGGCGGCTCAGCGTCAACATAAAATGAAACTAAGAGATCAGAAAATTATCACGACATGCTGACCGCGGCGCAGATCAGGGCCGCGCGTGCGCTTCTCGGCTGGAGCCAGCCGACGCTGGCGTCCGCTTCGGGATTGTCGTTGCCGACAATCGTCCGAATGGAGGGCGCGCAAGGCCCAGGTCGAAGCGCGGCGGCCAACGTGGAAGCGGTGAGGCGCGCCTTGGAGGACGCCGGCGTGATCTTCATCGCGGGCGAGGAAGTTACCGGCGCCGGGCCTGGTGTGCGTCTGAAGCAGGGGTCTTGAGCGGGCGCCGAGCGACGAAGCCGGAGGCGGCGCGTTAGTCGGCCATGTGCAACGACTACCGCTATACTCAGCCGCCCGACACGCTGCGGGAAGAATTCAGCCAGCTGAAGATCCCCCTGCGTTTCGCGGGCGACGCTACACCCAACTTCCCGCCTTACGACGACATCCGGCCCAACCAGACCGCCCCCATCATCCGGGGCGGCTCGGAGGGGGTGGAGCTCTCCGTGACGCCCTGGGCCTGGAAGTCGTCCAGCGGCAAGCCGGTGTTCAACTTCCGATCGGAAGGCCGCAGCTTCGCCAAGAGCGACCGCTGCCTGATCCCGTCGGACGGCTTCTACGAGTTCACCAAGCCCGACGACCCTAAGCAGCGGCTGAAGGACAAGCACCTCTTCACCCTGGCCGGCGAGCCGTGGTTCTGGATCGCGGGTCTGGTGAAGGAGGGCGCTTTCGCCATGCTGACCACTGCACCGGGGCCGGACATCGCGCCCTATCACGATCGGCAGATCGTCGTGCTGCCCCGCGAGATGGGCTTGGACTGGCTCGACCTGGGGAAACCTGAGGCGGAAATCCTGCGCCCGCTGCCCGCCGGCAGTCTCACGCATGAGCAGGTGCGGTGAAGGGCACGCCGCGCGGGGAAGCGGGTAGGGTGGATGCGTGGCGGATGTCTGGACTGCTAGTGGCTCGGCACTCGGGAGTCTGCCGCCTCAGTGTTCCACCGCCGCAAGCCTCGGCTGCGACCCTTCCTCGCCATGTGCTGCCTGGTGTTGATGGCGGTGTTGACCCATCAGGGCGCGGTGGCGAGCAACGACGCCTTTGAAAACACCGAGGATGCCCGGCGGAGCTCGTGGGCATAATCTCCGAACATCGGGCTCTCGGCAGGCGCCCGGTTCTCCCAAGACGATCCTTCGTCCAAGCGCTGCCCTGACCTCGGTTCGCCCGGGGCGGGTCTGACGCGCGCGTCGTCCGCCCGTTTGGACCGCAACGAAGGAGCACGGCTTTGGCCGCTGTCGACCCGTTATTCGCGAGCGCCAACGTAAAGCTCATCACGCCGATGGGTGCGGTCCAGCACGCGCCTAGCTGGCTCGCGGCCCTTCGATCGAAACACTGAGGGCGCGGCAATGATCTCCACCCATCCCCGCAGGATTGCCGTGGTCTGGCGCGGCGACCGACATGAACGCGAGACCTTGAGCGGCGAGCGGAGCCGCCTGAGGGCGATCTTTGAAGCCTTGTCCGCTGAGGGCTTGGCGCCTGAGCCGGCAATCTACTCGGAAGAGTTCGCCTCGGACGTGCGCGAGCAACTGCTCGCGGCCGATGCCGTGCTCGTATGGGTCAATCCCGTGGCCAGCGGCGCGCGCAGGCATGCCTTGGACGACCTGCTGCGGGAAGCGGCGGGCGCCGGCGTCCTCGTCAGCGCGCACCCGGACGTGATCGCCAAGATGGGCGTGAAGTCGGTGCTCCACACCACCCGTTCGCTTGGCTGGGGATCCGACACACACCGATACGAGACGCCAGAAGCCTTCGAGAGTGAGTTCCCAGAGCGCTTGGTCCGCTCCGGTCCGCGGGTGCTGAAGCAGAACCGCAGTAATGATGGGCTGGGGGTCTGGAAGGTTACCGCGCTTGCCGGCGACGAGGTGGAGGTGCTGCCAGCTCAGGCAGGCGCCGGGCCGCGGCGTATGCCCTTGGCCGCCTGGTTCGAGGAACGCCAAGGGGACTTTCACGAGGCCGGCGGCCTTGTCGATCAACCCTACCAGCCGCGGCTGCTCGACGGCATGGTTCGCTGCTAGATGTCGGGAGGCCAAGTGGTCGGGTTCGGGCATCAATTGGTGACGGCGCTGGGTCCGCCCGAATCCGGACCGCCGCCGCGTCGCCAATATACCGGCCCGCTCGACCCACGCTTTCAGAGGCTGCGGGCGCTGATGGAGCAGGACTGGGCGCCTGGTATGCAGCGCTTGCTCGAGATCGAAACCGCAGACCTGCCGGTCATTTGGGATGCCGACTTCCTGCTTGGGCCTAAGTCGGAGGCGGGAGAGGACAGTTACGTCCTATGCGAAATCAACGCCAGTTCGGTCTTCCCCATCCCCGATGAAGCGCCGAGGGCGTTGGCCGCGACGCTAAGAGCACTTCTAGATGCGCGCCCAGCGGCGCCTCGTTAATCACGGAGAGACCAATGACCGATTTAGATCGACGCATGCTGCTCACTGCGGGCGCCGGCCTTGCGACCGCCGCGCCAACGCTCGCCGCAGCACAAGCAGCTGGAGGAGCGGGCGCCCCGGCAGCCACCTTCACCCCCAAGCCGCTGCAGTTCGATCCGGCCAAGGTGCCAGGCCTGTCGGAGAAGCTTATCCGCAGCCACTACGACAACAATTACACCGGCGCGGTGAAGCGACTGGGGACGATCAAGGCGGACTTCGCCAAGCTCGACATGGCGACGGCGCCCACCTTCCTGGTGAACGGGCTGAAGCGCGAAGAGCTGCTGGCCTGGAACTCCATGGTCCTGCACGAGGTGCATTTCGAGGGGTTCGGGGAACGCGACGCTCCTTCGGCCCAACTGGCGCGAGCGATCGAGCGGGATTTCGGAAGCCACGACCGCTGGGCCGCCGAGTTCGCCGGCATGGGCAAGGCGCTCGGAGGTGGGTCGGGTTGGGTGCTGCTCACCTGGAGCGAACGCGACCAGCGGCTCGTCAACCAGTGGGCCTCCGACCACACCCAGACCTTGGCCGACGGGCGCCCGTTGCTGGCGCTCGACATGTACGAGCACGCCTATCACATGGACTACGGCGCCAAGGCCGGGGCCTACGTCGACGCCTACATGAAGGCGTTCGCGTGGAAGGGCGCCAACGCGCGCTTTGCGAAGGCCGTAGCCTGATGCTGCGGCGGCTCGGCCTTGTCGCCGGCGCTGTACTGGCGGCGCTGGTGCTGGCGGGCTGCGCCGCGGTCAGCGCCTTGCAGGACGAGTTCGTCTTCCCCAACGCCGCCGAAGGCCCGATGGACCGACCGCCACCGGCCGGCGCGGTCCAGCACTGGCTGACGGCGGCGGATGGATCGCGCGTGGAGAGCTGGCTGTTCCTGCCGCCCGGTGCGAGCCAAGCCAGCCCGGCGCCCGCCGTCATCTTCTTCCACGGCAACTCCGATTTCATCGAGAACAAGCTGGAGTACGCCGACTTCTACACCGGCCAGGGCATGGCGATCCTGCTGGTGGAGTATCGCGGCTATCGGCGTTCCTCGGGCAAACCAAGCGAGACGGCCTTGGTGCAGGACGCTGACGCGTTCTTCGACTGGCTTGCGGCCCAGCCCCAGGTCGACCGCACGCGTATCGCCGCCCACGGCCATTCGCTCGGCGCCGCGGTCGCCGCCGGACTCGCCAACCGCCGGCCCGTGCGCGCGCTGGTGATGGTTTCGGCGTTCAAGAGCCTGCCGGACCTCTTCGGCCGCTACCTGGTGCCGCCGATGCTGGCCCGCAGCCGGTTTGACAACATGGCCGCGGTGAAGCGATACCCGGGCCCGATCCTTGCTGGTGCACGGGGAAGCGGACGAAATCATCCCCCACACCCATGTCGAGGCGCTGGCCCGGCAGGCCGCTGGTCACGTGACGCTGATCAGCTATCCGGGCGTCGACCACGACGTCCCCTGGGATTGGGGGCGCTTCGCCGCTGATCTCACCGCCTTCTATCGCCGATCCGGCGTCATGCAGGACAGCTCGGCGCCCGCGCGGCCTTAGGCGGTGCGGCCGGACAAACAGGCGCTGGCAATCTGCATTTTCAGAGGGTAGGGATGGGGCATCGGGCCCTCGCGGATCGCCCGGTCAGACGGCCTTGTCGTCCAAGATCCGCTCCTAGAAGCGTGCGCCTCAGGCGCGCGCGTGGGAGCGTATGCTTTGGACTTCTGCTTGGGCCTCCAGCCGCCAATCCCTTTCCCTCCGCCCCAGACGGGCGAATGCAACCTGTTCCCTGACCTCACATTGGGGTTGAGGCCTGTCGGCATGCTGAATGCGGGGGGGTGTTGTCACGCGGCGGCGAGGTCGCTGGACCGTCGCGCCATTCGTGCATTCGACGCGAGGTGCAGGCATGACCGCTTCCACATCTGATGGGCTGGACGCCGCTGCCGAGCCGATGCCCCCGGCGCTGAGCTATCCCCAGCTCTTCCTGCGTTTCCTGCGGTTCGGCCTGATGGCCTGGGGCGGCCCAGTCGCGCAGATCGCCATGCTGCGGAAGGAACTGGTTGACGAGGAACGCTGGATCTCCAGCGCCCGGTTCAACCGCCTGCTGGCCGTGATGCAGGTTCTTCCTGGGCCGGAGGCCCACGAGCTCTGTGTTCACCTCGGCATGCGCGCCAAAGGGCGCTTGGGCGGCGTGCTCGCGGGCGTGGCGTTCATGCTGCCCGGGTTCCTCCTGATGCTCGGCTTGTCCTGGCTCTACTTCGCCATGGACATCCAGTCGTCTGCCCTTGGCGCGGCCTTCCTGGGGGTTCAGGTGGGGGTCGTCGCCATGATCGTGCGGGCGGTGCACCGGATCGGCGAGCATGTGCTGAACGATCGCTGGCTCTGGGGATTGGCGATCGGCGTGGGCTTGGCCTCGCTTCTAGGGGCGAGCTTTTGGGTTGTGCTTCCGATTGCGGGCGTAACTTATGCGCTGGCGGCGTCCGGTCGGCCAGCGTTCGCGGCCGCGAGCGCCGTGATCGGGATCGTCCTTGCGGCCGCCGTCGCGTTGTGGTCGCCGGGCGCTGAACCCGGCGGCCTTGCGCCCGGCGTCCAAGCCCAGGGCGCATCTGCTGACGCGGCGGCGCTCTTCTTCTCCGGACTCAAGGCCGGGTTGCTGACCTTTGGCGGAGCTTACACGGCGATCCCGTTCCTGAGGAATGACGCGGTGGGCCGGGGCTGGATGACGGACGGCCAGTTCCTCGACGGCCTGGCGCTCTCGGGCATTCTGCCGGCGCCGCTGATCATCTTTTCCACTTTCATCGGCTACGTCGCTGGCGGTCCGGTTGGCGCCATAGCCATGACCGCCGGGATTTTCCTGCCCGCCTTCGCGTTCTCGCTGATCCTCTACGATCGTTTGGAAGCCGTATTGGAGGTCAAGCAGCTGCACGCGCTCCTGGAGGGCGTCGCGGCGGGCGTGGTGGGCCTGATCGCCGCCACGACGTTGCAACTCGGCCAGGCCACGGCGGATCGGGTCCCCACGCTCTGGCCGGCCGCGGCCATCTTCGCGGGCGCGTTGGCGGTGCTCTATCTTTGGAAAAGCAAGCTCAACATCGTCGCCGTGATCGTCGCCGCCGGAGCGGCAGGCTGGCTCGCCTATGGATAGGCAGCGCCCCGACCCCAGGCGCGGCTTCAAGCGCGCCGCTCCCACGGCATCACCGGCTCAGCAATTTGTGGGTCGCAGAGATTTCAATGATGAGCCGGCTTGCCCTTGCGCGCGCCGGCCGACGAGGAGACCACCTATGAAACGCGTGACGTTTGCGCTGGCGCTCGTCGCCAGCGTGTTTGGGACCCATGCCGCAAACGCTGCCCCCGACTGGGGCGCCGTAGGCCGGGCGCTCGGGAAGGAGGGTGCTGTGCAGCCTGGCGGCGTCTATCGGGTCGGGTTGCCACGCACCGACCTCAAGGTGACGCTAGATGGGGTGCCGATCAGGCCGGCATTGGCGCTCGGCTCCTGGCTCGCCTTTCAGGACATGGGCGACCACACGATGGTCATGGGCGACCTGGTTCTCACCCATGAGGAGGTGAACCCGGTCATGAAGGTCCTCGTGGAGAACGGTCTCGAGGTGACCGCGCTCCACAATCACCTTCTGCGCTCCGCCCCGGCCACGATGTACATGCATGTCGGCGGTCACGGCGATCCAGTGAAGCTCGCCGCGGCGTTGCGGAAGGCGATCGCGCAAAGCAAGACGCCCATGGGCGCACCTTCGGCTGGCGCGGCTCCCGCTCCCGCGCCTGCGCTCGACATGGCTGGCCTTGACCGCACCCTGGGCTACAAGGGCAAAGCCAACGGCGGCATCTACCAGTTCAGCGTTCCACGCGCGGAGCCGGTCCGGGAGGCCGGCGCCGTGGTGCCTGAAGCCATGGGCTCGGCCACCGTCATCAACTTCCAGCCGACCGGGGCGGGCAAGGCGGCCATCACCGGGGACTTCGTCCTGACCGCCGAGGAGGTGAACCCGGTCATCAGGGCCCTGCGGGCGAACGGGATCGAGGTGACCGCGCTGCACAACCACATGTTGGACGATGACCCGCGACTGTTCTTCATGCACTTCTGGGCCAACGACGACGCGCTGAAGCTCGCCCGGGGGCTGCGCACGGCGCTGGGTCACGTCAAGGTCGCGCGGCCATGAGAATGTCGGTCGGTATGGCGGGGGCGGCGATCGTCGCCGCCACCGTCTCTAGTGGCGCGACCTGGGCCTTCGCGACCCGGAAACCTGAGCAGCCTGCATCCGAGGTGGTTGGCACGAACGGCCCGCCGCTCACCATGACCGTAGCGGGGTTGCACGCGATCTGCGAGGCGAATGGCGCGGACCCCCGGAGTTGGTGCGCCGCGTACCTCATGGCCGCCGCCGACACGCTGCAGGCCTTCGGCGCAGGAGGGCACAAGGCCGGCACCTGCGCCGTCTCGTACCGGGTCGAGCAACTGGCGCCCATATACACCGGATGGGCGAGCCGCACGCCAGAGGCGGCGGACTTTCCGATGCTGGCCGGTGTCAGTCTCGCATTCCGGGAGGCCTGGCCCTGTCCTTGAGGCCGCGGCTTGTGGGACAGGGTGCGAGGTCGCGTGCAAACCCTTCAACCCCGGCGTTCACGTGCGTCTCGAGGTGGTACTCGTTCTGACCGATCCACCTCAGATACTCGGCGCGCAGCTGTTCGTCGGACAGCTCGGGATCGGCGCAGACCCCATGAGGACTCCCGCGAGAGCCGAAACCGCGCAGGGTATGAATGACGGCTCGCAGGTAGGACGCGCAGGTCGGCGCGCCCTGGCTGCAGGTCTCGCGAAACTCGGCTCCAGTCATCTCCGCCGCATCACGAGCTGTCGCGGGGATCGCCACCGCGGCGGCCGCCCATGACAGGAGCCCCAACGCAATCGGCCTAATCAGTGACATCAGACCCGCAGCATCCCGTTGAGATCATCGGCCAAGTCCTGATTGGCGGCAGCCGCCGGAATGTCTCTCGCAGCAACCGCTCGGCGACATGAATGGTTGCGGATGATCCTGGTTCGGCAGCTTCAAGCCGCGAGGGCCAACCGCGAACCCTCGCGACAACCGGCTCTGTGCTGGGCTGACCTCGCCTTGCGGCTTCCGAGGCGGGTAAGCAACGCCCGCTGAAAGCTGCGGGGCTCACCGTGGCCCAAACGATGGCTGGCGGAAGGGGAAGGCCTTCCCCTGCGCCGGAGCCGCAAGCCGTCTCCGCCGACCCCTTCCAGCGGGGGCTGGGCCCCCGCAACGCCCCCCAAAGG
>JBFMGV010000032.1:0-95635 GCA_040752615.1 Pseudomonadota bacterium
TCGGAGCGCCTACGGCGACCCCGTTGGCCAGGTCCTTCACCCGGATCTCGTAGTATTCCGAGCCCTGGGCGTCGACGGCCCAGGCGAAGAGGCCGTGGTCCGGGCTGTGGCTGGCGGCGCCCACCTGGTAGTAGGCGTGCCCCTTGGCCTCGGCTTCCTCGTCCAGCAGGACGGTCTCCGGCCCCTCGGCGCCGCGCGGACGGCGGGCGTGGATCGGGTGCTCGGCGCCCAGGTCGTAGCGGACGTAGTAGTCAAAGGCGCCGTCGGGGCTGGGGACGGAGCTGTCGTCCTCTTTGATGCGCCCCTTCATCTCGGCGAACATCGCCGCCTGCAGGCCTTCCGTCTCGGCCAGCACGGCCTTGGTGTAGGCGTTCTCGGCGTTCAGATGGTCGCGCACGTCGGCCCGCAGCACCTTCGGGTCGCGCAGGACCTGCTGCCAGGCGTCGTCCTTCATCCAGGCGTAGTCGTCGACGCGGACGCGCCCGAGTTGCTCGATGCGGTGCGGGACCTTGGGGGCGACGGGAGGCGTGGGAAGGCTCATGCCCGTTAGATGCGATGCGCGGCGCGCGGGCTCAAGCTTCGGCTTGGGCCAGGAGGCGTTCCAGTCGAGGGCGCGGGGGATCCGCCGCCCCCCCCGCCGGGTAGACCATCCGGTCTAATGGTTCGACGGGACACCCGTGACTAGCCTCGGAGCTGCTCGACCGGCGCACGGCGACCGGCGACCAGTGGGGTGTTTCAAGATGAAGTTCATTGCTGTGATGGCGGGCGCCCTGGCGCTCGCGTCGGCCGCCAACGCGGCGACCTACGATGCGTTCGACAGCTTCGACGGCACGCAGGGCGCGGGCGGGTTCACCTATCATATCCTGCCCGGGCCTGCCGGCGGATCGGCGGAGTTCCTGACGGCGCCGGGCGCCAGCGGCTGCGTGGTCACCTCAGCCTACTGCCTGCAGGCCGGCTCGGGCCTTCCGGGGGTCTACAAGTCGCTGACCGGCGGCGCGGAAGGCACCTACGTGATCCCGGACGACCGGCTGCTCGTGCACCCGGGAAATCCCAACCCGATCGCCGTCTTCTTCCATGCGACAACCGCCGGCGACTATGACTTCACTGTCTCGCTGGACATCCTGGACAGGTCGCCGACCGGCGTCGGGATCATCGGGGTGCGCAACATCGGCGGCGTGGTGAGCTCGTCGCTGCTCACGGTCCTGGGATCGGGCAATCCCAGCTTCACCAGCAGCGGAAGCTTCACGCTGGCAGCGGGCGACGTGTTCGGCATCGTCGTCAGTCCGCTGGGCAGCTACTCGAACGATTCGACCGGCCTCGACTTCACCGTGACCCAGGTCGCCGGCGTTCCCGAGCCCGCCACCTGGGCCATGATGCTGCTGGGCTTCGGTGCGGCCGGCGCGATGGTCCGCCAGGGGCGCAGGGCGCGCCGGCTCTGCCAGCCTTCGTAGGGGGCTTCCCTCCCGCCACGTCCGCGATCCGACCGCGCAGCCGCTTCCCGTGGCGCCTGCGCGGTTTCGCGCGCGGCTTCGGGCCGCAGGCAAAAGTGGCGACTTGTTGGCGTCCCAGATTCCGTGATTCACTAAATGTGCATCGAGATCGCGCATCAAAGACGCGAGGGGCTACAGTCAAGTAACGGGGACCACCATGGTCATGGACCTTGCGGTCGAGTTGATCCACGCGACTGTCCAGCTCGAGCAGCCGCTCGGGGACGGGACGCGGACCGTGGGGACGGGGTTCCTCATCACGGCGCCGGGGCCGGACGGCGCGCCGCGCACGGTGCTGATCACCGCCAACCACGTGCTGCAGAAGATGCCCGGCGCCACGGCGCGCATCGGGTATCGCGTCTCCAATCCCGACGGCTCGTGGAGCTACTCGCCCCAGCCGGTGAAGATCCGCGACGGGGCGGGCGCGGCGCTGTGGACCCATCACCCGGACCGCGACGTGGCGGCCATCACCATCAAGGCCCCGCCCGAGTTCGCCAAGGCGGCGCTGCCGCTGAACTACCTGGCCGCCGACGACACCTTCGACAAGGAAGCGGTCGGCGCCGGCGACGAGATGATGGCCCTGGGCTTTCCGCGCGGCCTGTCCGCCAATTCGGCGGGTTTCCCGATCCTGCGTTCGGGCCGCGTGGCTTCGTACCCGCTGGGTCCGGCCAAGGCCTTCCCGACCTTCCTGCTGGATTTCTCGGTCTTCCCCGGCAACTCGGGCGGTCCGGTGTTCGTCAATCACGGCGGCCGTCAGCCGGCCGACGGCGTGACCCAGGTGTCGAACGCGACGCCGCCCAAGGATCCGGGCTTCATCGCGGGCCTGCTGACCCAGCAGGTGGAACTGAACAACGAGCGGCTGGAAATCGGCATCGTCACCCACGCGAAGTACATCCGCGAGACGATCGCCCTGATGCAGAACCCGCTGGCGCCGGCCACGGTGGCCGACATCACCTCGGCGGTGGCGGGCGGTCGCACGGCCTCGGCCGAGGAAGCCGCGCGGAACTAGGATCGGACCGGCTCCCCCGCCGAGCAGGGGAGCCGTCCCGGGTCTCTTAGGCGCCGTAGACGACCGAGATGGTCTCGGCGATGCAGGCGGGCTTGGCCTCGCCCTCGATCTCGATGGTGCATTCGTTCTTGATCTGCATGCCGCCGGCCTTGGCCTCGGCGCCGATCAGCTTCTGGCGCAGGCGCACCTTCTTGCCGACGCGGACCATGTTCACGAAGCGGACCTTGTCCGAGCCGTAGTTGATGCCGCGAGTCACGCCCTTGATCGGCAGCAGGCCGGCCGACAGGAACGGGATCAGCGACAGCGTCAGGTAGCCGTGGGCGATCGGCCCGCCGATTTCCTTGGTGGCGCGTTCGACGTCCACGTGGATCCACTGATGGTCCCCGGTGGCTTCGGCGAACTGGTTGACGCGCTCCTGCGTCACTTCCAGCCAATCCGACACGCCGACTTCCTGACCGATCATGCCGGGCAGGTCCTTGATCTCGACCGGGTTCATCCGTCGCTCCCTGGATGTTTGAGGTTGGGTCACAGCCTCTAACATCTGTTCGGATCGGGGCAAGGCGGACGCAGCGTCAGAGGCCGAAGACAAACGAGGCCGCGGCGTCGCCGCCGCGGCCCTCGTCCGTTCGTCAGGGGCGCCAGCCGGACTGCCCGCGAGGCCCGTGTTCAGGCCGCGACGCGTTGCTGCCGTCGTGGGCGGGAAGCCGCGAACCGTTCTCAGACGATCCGCGAACCCTCCTTGCCCCAGTAGGCGTCGCGGATCAGGCGCTTGTAGAGCTTGCCGGTCGGATGGCGGGGCAACTCCTGCATGAAGTCGAGCTTGCGCGGCGATTTCACGTGGCTGAGGCCCGCGCGGGCGAAGGCCATCAACTCGTCGCGCAGGGCGTCGCCGGCGTCGGCCCAGTCGGCGGGCTGGATCACCGCCACCACCTGCTCGCCCATCTCCTCGTGCGGCGCGCCCACAACGGCGACGTCGGCGACCTTGGGATGGCCGATCAGCAGGTTCTCGATCTCCTGCGGATAGATGTTCACCCCGCCGGAGATGATCATGAAGCTCTTGCGGTCGGTGAGGTAGAGGTAGCCCTCTTCGTCCATCCAACCCACGTCGCCCAGCGTGGTCCAGCCGTGCTTGTTGGTGTTCTCGGCCACCTTCTCGGGGGCGTTGTGATAGGCCAGCGGCGGGCCGTTGGCGAAGTGGACCACGCCCTCGGCGCGCGGGGGCAGGGCCTCGCCGTCCTCGTCGCAGATGCGCAGTTCGCCCAGCACGGCGCGACCGACGGAGCCCTTGTGGGTCAACCACTCGTCGGCCTTGATGAAGCAGAAGCCGTTGCCCTCGGTGCCGGCGTAGTACTCGTAGATCACGGGACCCCACCAGGCGATCATCTGTTCCTTGACCGGCTGCGGGCAGGGGGCGGCCGCGTGGACGGCCGAGGTCATCGAACTGACGTCGTATTTGGCGCGGATCTCCTCGGGCAGCTTCAGCATCCGCACGAAGTGGGTGGGCACGAACTGGCCGACGTTGACCTTGTACTTCTCGATCAGGGCGAGGGCGGTCTCGGGATCGAACTTCTCCATCACGATCACGGTGCCGCCCAGCTTGTGGACGCTCATGCACCAGCGCAGGGGCGCGGCGTGATAGAGCGGCGCGGGCGAGATGTAGGTGCAGCCTTCCGGGAAGCCGAACAGGCTCTGCGTCATCATCACCAGGGCGTTGGGCTCGTCGATGGCGGCGCCGGTCAGGGCGGGCTTGATCCCCTTGGGCCGGCCGGTGGTGCCGGACGAGTAGAGCATGTCCGAGCCGGCGGTCTCGTCGGCGATCGGGGTGGTCGGGAAGCCGGCGCGGGCCGCCTCGAAGCTCTCGTAGGGCGCGCGGGCCTCGCCGACCATGTAGAGCTTCACGCCCTTCAGCACGCCGGGCAGTTCGTCGACCACCGCCCCGACGCCGGCCGAGGCGATCAGCACCTTCGCGCCGCAGTCGCCGACGATGTAGTCCACCTCGCCCGCGGTGAGCTTCGACGAGATGCAGGTGTAGTAGAGCCCGCTGCGCTGGGCGGCCCAGGCCACCTCGAAGTAGCGCGGGCTGTTGTCCATCAGGATGGCGATCACGTCGCCGGGGTTCAGCCCCAGCGAGCGGAACAGGTGCGCGCCCTGGTTCGAGCGTTCGTCGAGCTGCTTGTAGGTCACCGTCTCGCCCGAGCCGGCCATGATGTAGGCCGCGCGGTCGGGATGGGTCTTCGCGTGTGTCGCCGGATGCATCTTTCACTCCCGCTTCGCGGCTAGGCCGCGCGCATCTTCTCGTTGAGCGCGGCGCATGGCCGGCCCTGTCTTGCGGGAGTTGCGGACGTTGACGTCAGGTGCGTCAAGCGGCTCCGTCCACGGCTCGGGCGCCCGCCGATCGGGCGAATTGACGGTGGGGCGCCCGAACGCGCGTCAGGCGAGACGCGACGGCGGGTCCGCGCCTCGCCAGCCTCGCGATGCGAGCGTTCGGCGAGCAGGGTTATCACGTCGAATCCCCCAGGAGGTTCCATGGTCGCCCTGCTGCTCGCCGTGCTGTTCCAGAGCGGCGCCCCCGCCGCCGCCGCCGCCGCCGCTTCGCCGGCGGCTCCGCCCGCCAAGGCGGCGCGCGTGACCTGCCGCAAGGAGACGGTGGTCGGCAGCACGATCAAGAAGAGGATCTGTCCCCGCAAGCCGGCCGAGACGGTCGCCGAGGGCGAGAAGACCGACGTCGCCGAGGTGGCCCAGGCCGCGGCGAGGTAGGCGCGCGGGACGCCGTTCCCGCGGTCCGTAGCGCTCTCCACCCTGTTTGGGCAGGCGGCATCACACAGCCCCCTTGACGTCCCATCCGTCAGCCGGTCCGAACTGGCCGCGCAAAAAGGACGAGGACGCCAAACGCCATGCCCACATTCGAAACGCTGCTCTATTCCGTGGACGAGGGGATCGCGACGATCACCCTGAACCGGCCCGACAAGCTGAACGCCTTCAACACCACCATGATGAAGGAGCTGATCGCCGCGTTCGACGAGACCGACGCCGACGACAATGTGCGGGCGGTGATCATCACGGGCGCCGGGCGCGCCTTCTGCGCCGGGGCCGACCTGTCGGCGGGGGCTCAGACCTTCGACTACGATTCGCGCGGCGGCGCCGACCAGGCGGCCCGGCAGGAGCAGGGCGTGCATCGCGACGGCGGCGGCCTCGTCACCCTGCGGATCTACGACAGCCTGAAGCCGGTGATCTCGGCCTGCAACGGCGCGGCCGTGGGCATCGGGGTGACCATGCAGCTCGCCATGGACTTCCGCCTGGCCTCGACCGACGCCCGCTACGGCTTCGTGTTCGCGCGGCGCGGCATCAATCCGGAAGCCGGCTCCTCGTGGTTCCTGCCGCACCTGGTCGGCATCCAGACCGCCCTGGAGTGGTGCTTCACCGGCCGGATCTTCCCGGCGCAGGAAGGCCTGGACAAGGGGCTGGTCCGCTCGATCCACACGCCGGAGGACCTGCTGCCCGCCGCCCGCGCCCTGGCGCGCGAGATCATCGACAACACCGCTCCGGTGTCAGTGGCCGTCACTCGCCAGCTGATCTGGCGCATGGCCGGCGCCTCGGGTCCGATGGAGGCCCACAAGGCCGACAGCCGCGCCATCGAGGCCCGTGGCCGCTCGGGCGACGCCAAGGAAGGCGTGACCTCGTTCCTCGAGAAGCGCCCGCCGAACTACCCGGACAAGGTCTCGAAGGACGTGCCGAACATCTGGCCGCACTGGACGAAGCCGACGTTCGAATAACGGGCTTCGCCAGAATCCGACGTCGACGGCGCCCCTCGCGGGCGCCGTTTTCGTTTGCAGCGCACAATGTTTTCGCGAAGCGGACCGCCGAGCGCAGGTAGAGCTGAGCGCAAACTGGTCTCGCCCATTCCTGAGTTGTTTGCGTTGCGCTGGTCTTCTGTTCTCGCAACACGCGTGTCGGGACTTCTGTATTTCCCGGTTGTAGAGTGCAGCGGATGCCGATAATGACGGCCAACCGATCTGTAGAAACACGAGTCGCCGAAATCCGGCCTCGAACTTCGGAACCAAGAGAAATGGACGAGAAGACGGAAGTCATCGAGATGACGGCGGACATCGTTTCCGCCTATGTGGGCAACAACACTGTTGCGGCCGCCGACCTGCCGGGGCTGATCCAGAGTGTCCACCGCGCTCTGGCCGGCGTCTCCTCGGGGACCGAGACCGTCGAAGTCGCGCCGAAGGAGCCCGCGGTTCCCGTGCGCCGCTCGATCACGCCCGACTACCTCGTCTGCCTCGAGGACGGCCGGAAGTTCAAGTCGTTGAAGCGGCACCTGCGCACCAAGTACAACATGAGCCCCGAGGAATACCGGGCGAAGTGGAACCTGCCGAAGGACTATCCGATGGTGGCTCCGAACTACGCCAAGGCGCGCTCGGACCTGGCCAAGCAGATGGGCCTGGGTCAAGGCGGCCGTCAGGCTCCGAAGAAGAAGCGCTAAGCCGCTTTCGGGGCAGGGCGCGGGCAGCCGCGCCCACCCGGGAATCAGAAACGCCCGCCGGCACTGTCGGCGGGCGTTTTTCTTTGTCGTTAACCACTTTCGGCTTGCCGCCGATTCGCGGGTCAGGCGATATGTGATTCATCATGAATCCAAGCCGTTATTGCAGAGTCATCACATGGCGGCACAGCTAGGTCCCCCGGCCGCGGCGATCCGCGCGCACGAGGAGATGTTCAGCTACTGGAACTCGCTGAAGGGTGAGGCTCCGGCCCCCTCGCGCGGGAAGATCGACCCCGGGCACATGAAGCGCCTGCTGCCGACCGTCAGCCTGATGGACGTGCTGCGCGGCGACGGTCTGGACTATCGCGTGCGGCTGGCCGGCACGGGCCTCTACGGTGTCTACGCGCGCGAGATCACCGGCCTGACCCTGGCCGAGATCTACAACACCGCCGCCGCCGAGTACTGGCGCCACGAGCTCAGCAAGGTGGTGCACGAGGGCAAGCCCGGCGTGGGCGTCCACAGCCTGGCCTGGCGCGGCGCCGCGCACCTGTCGATCGTCTGGCTGCGCCTGCCGCTGATGAACGAGGCGGGCGAGGTGAACATGATCCTCGGCTACGACGCCGTGGTGGGCCTGGGCTCCATGACCACCGGCATTCGTCCCGCCGCCGGGACCGCCGTCGCGGCCTGAGGCTGCCGCGCGCCGCGAGACCCGACCGTCCCGCTAGCGAGCCGCCGCCGCTGCCGCCGTCGTGCGCCCGCCGGCCAGCACGTTGGCCAGCGAGTAGTTGCCCTCGTGGCAGGCGTACTCGAACATCGGCTGCGGGCTCACCGCGAACATCAACTCGCCGCGCCACGGGCGCTCGTACAGTTCGGGGTCGCTCACCTCGAACGTGTAGCGGATCGACCGAGGCCCCGCGCGGGTGAACCGCTCCACCACCCGCGTCCGCTCCGAGATGAAGAAGCCGAACGCCCGCTCGGTGTAGCCGGTGTGGAAGCCTTCGGTCTCGACCACCAGCGTCGGCCCCTCCCACCGGCCGATCGACTGGCCCAGCCACGACGGTCGCACCGCCGGATCGCGGGTCGCCCCGATCCTCACCATGCGCACGTCGTGGAACTTCTCGCTGTGGATCGCCACCCAGTCCGCCGTCTGAACGATCTGCACGAGGTTGGTGTCGGGGCTGGGCAGGATCGGCGCCCCGCCGTTCTCGGACGCCAGGCACCGCTCGGAGTGCGGCCGCCCCTCGGGATCGTCGACGCTCGGGCGCCGCCGCGGCGCGATGCCCACCGCCGCCTTGCCCGCCTTGGTGTAGGGGATCTGGCCGTCGGCCGGATCGACGATGATCGAGCTGCGGATCTGGCCGTCGATGCGCATCAGGCCCGAACCGGTCTCGGGAAACTCGGAGGCCGCCTGCCCGATGGCGTCGGGCCCGACGTTCACGCCGCCGGTGGCGGCCAGCTTGCGCTCCCAGGCCCCGGCCGTCGCCTCGTCCAGCACCAGGGTCTTCAGGCCCTCGGGTCGTTCCAGCTCGGTGTAGGTCGCCACGGTCCAGAGACCGTCCAGCGAAGCGGCCTCCCGCGACCGCGCACCGGCGATCCCCGGCGCGACCAGCCCTGCCAGCGCGGTTCCCAACAGTCGTCGTCTGTCCAGCATGCGCACCCCGAGCTCAGGGCGAGTGTCAAGGCGAAGCGCCGGTGTGGCAATCGCCCGATCACGTCGTTCCGTCGGATGGAGCGGGGAAGGAGAAGGGCCCGCGTGGCCAGGCCGAGTTGGATTTCCCTCGCGCCGAGCTATCTCTAAGGCGAGACCGACGAGACCTCGCCCGGTACGGAGCCGCCCGCGTGACCAAGCCCATGAAGATCGATTTCGTCTCCGACGTGTCCTGCCCCTGGTGCGTCATCGGCCTCGGCGGGCTGGAGCAGGCGCTGGCGCGGGTGGGCGACCTGGTGGACGCGGAGATCACCTTCCAGCCGTTCGAGCTGAATCCCGGCATGCCGCCCGAGGGCCAGAACATCGGCGAGCACATCTTCGAGAAGTACGGCGCCACGCCCGAGCAGTCGGCGGCGAACCGCGATCAGATCCGGGCCCGGGCCGCCGATGTGGGCTTCACCATCGCCACGGGCCCCGACAGCCGCATCTACAACACCTTCGACGCCCACCGCCTGCTGCACTGGGCCGGCCTGAAGGGCCGGCAGCTTCCGCTGAAGCACGCCCTGTTCGAAGCCTACTTCACGCGCGGCCAGAACCCAGGCGACCACGAGGTGCTGGTCGCCGCCGCGGAGAAGGTCGGACTGGATCCAGTCGAGGCGCGGGAGCTGCTGACCTCGGATCGCTTCGTCGAGCACATCCGTTCGCTGGAGCGCCAATGGTACGAGGCCGGCATCAGCTCGGTCCCGGCCGTGATCATCAACGGCAAGTACCTGATCTCCGGCGGCCAGCCCGCCGACGCCTTCGAGCGCGCGCTCCGCACAATCGCCGCCGAATCGTAGCGGCGCCGGCTAAGCCTGCGCGGTCTCGGCGTCGCGGCGGATGCGGGCGACCATTGAGGCCAGGCCGTTGGAGCGTTGCGAGGACAGAGCGCCGGCGAGGCCCAGGGTCTCGAAGGCGGCCTTGGCGTCGAAGGCCAGGATGTCGGCCGGCGGGCGGCCCGAGTAGAGGCGCAGGAGGATGGCGATCAGGCCGCTGACGATATGGGCGTCGGAGTCGCCGCGGAAACGCAGGGTTCCGTCGGCCTGGGGCTCGGTGACCAGCCACACCTGGCTGGCGCAGCCGCGCACCTTGTTGAGGTCGGAGCGCTCGGCGTCGCTGAGCGGGGCCAGGTCCTTGCCCAGCTCGATCACGTAGCGATAGCGCTCTTCCCAGTCTCCCAGGAGTTCGAACTCGTCGGCGAGCTCGGCCAGTGCGGTGTCGATGTCGGACATGTGGCGCGCGACTTAAGGACCGCGCGGCCCCGGCGCAACCGCGATCAGGCGGCGGGGAGCCGGACGATGGAGCTCATGCCCTGGCCGTGGGCGGAGCTCAGCCGCAGGCGCCCGCCCATGGCGCGGCAGGTGAGGTCGGCGATCGGCAGGCCGAGGCCGGCCCCTTCGGACTTGCGGGTGAGGGCGTTCTCGCCCTGCTCGAAGGGGGCCATCAGGCGCTGGAGCTCGCGCGGGTCGACGCCTTCGCCCTCGTCGTGGACGCGGATCTCGACCTCGCCCTCGATGCGCTCGGCCTCGACGCGGACGCGGCCGCCCTCGGGCGAGAAGGCGATGGCGTTGTGGATGAGCTGGGTCAGCACCGAGCGCAGGCCCCGGCCGTCGGCGGTGACGGCGGGCATGGCGCCTTCGCCGACGATCTCCACCGTCACCTTGCGGGCGGCCAGTTCGGGCTTCAGCCCGATCAGCACGTCGTCCAGCGCCGGCTCCAGGGCCTCGGCGTCGGCGTCGAAGTCGATGGTCTTGCCTTCCAGGCGGGCGATCTCCAGCACCTGGTTGACCAGCTTCAGCAGCTTCTGGCCGCTGCCGTGGATGATCTCGGCATATTCCTTGTACTGAGGCGAGCCCAGCGGACCGTACAGTTCCGCGGTGAGAATCTCGGAGAAGCCGAGGATGGAATTCAGCGGCGTGCGCAGCTCATGGCTGACCATTCGCAGGAATGAGCGTTTCTGCTCTTCCAGCGCCGCCTCGAGGCGGGCGTGGGCGCGCGACCTGGCGCCCAGCGGAGGGTCGGCTTCGTGAGCCATGGATCGACGATACGCCTGCTCGGTCGGGAGCCGAAAGGTGGCCCACCCGACTTACGAAAGTCTTGCGGGGCTTTGTGTCACGCCGCCGACGGAAATCTATTTCGCCCGAATCCCCTGCGCCCGGTAAGCTCGGCCACCGGTCCCCACAGGGACGACGAGACTTAACCATGACCCGGGCCCGCCCGACATCGTCGACGGCGCGCCGCCGCAGCGATGCGGCGTTCGGTCTGGCGTGGCACGGCGCCTGGGCCGTGGCGATCGCCGCGACCGCCGGCGGGCTGTCTGCGGCGGGGCGCCTGCCGATGGGGCCCGAGCTGCTGGCGCTGGCCTGCTGCGGCGCGGCGGCGCTGATCGGCGGCCTGCTTTCCAACCTGGGCGGCGCGGCGCGCGGCGCCACCGTCCTGGCCTGGGCCCTGGCCGGCGCGGCGGCCTGTCATCTGACGGGCGGCACGGGTGGACCGATGGCAGCGTGGTGCCTGGCTCCCGCCGCCGTCGCCACGATCTATCGCCACCGCGAGACCTTGGCCCTGGGCGCGGCCGCGGCCCTGGCCGCGACAGCCGTCTCGGCGATGGACACCGCGCTGCTGCCGTTGCCGCAGGCCGATGCGGGCGCCGCCCCCTGGCTGGGCCTGCTGGCGCTGGTGACCGTGGCGCTGGGCTTCGCGGCGGGCCTGGTGGGCTTCCAGGGCGCCGTCCAGCGCGACGGCCGCCGCCGCGAGCGCGCCGACCAGATCCTGGAACTGCTGAACCGCCAGCCGCTGCTGCTGGCCAGCCTGGAGCGCGGCGGACGGGTGATCGCCGCCGCCGGGAACACCGTGGCCGGATACGGCCCGGCCGATCTGGAAGGCCGCAGCCTGGGGCACCTGGTGGCCGAGGCCGACCTGCCCGCCCTGGCGGGGGCCCTCGCCACGGCGGCGCGCGATGGCCGCGCCCAGGTCTATGTCGGCCAGGCCGGTGACGTGGACGGCTGGCTGGAGGTTTCGCTGCGCGCCGCCGACGACGGGCGGATCGTCGCGGCGGTGCGTGACGCCCGCGAACAGTTCGCCCGCGAGAAGCTGCTGGAAGCCGAG
Source organism: Pseudomonadota bacterium (assembly GCA_040752615.1). Taxonomy (GTDB): domain Bacteria; phylum Pseudomonadota; class Alphaproteobacteria; order Caulobacterales; family Caulobacteraceae; genus Phenylobacterium. The sequence continues at coordinate 11,772 of JBFMGV010000032.1, forward strand.
CGGGTCACCGCCGAGGAGCAGAACGCCAGCAAGTCACGGTTCCTGGCCAACATGAGCCACGAGCTGCGCACGCCGCTGAACGCCATCATGGGCTTCTCGGACATCATGCGTCAGCGGCTGTTCGGCCCGCTGGGCGACCGCTACGCCGAGTACGCCGAGCTGATCCACGAGAGCGGTACGCACCTGCTCGAGCTGATCAACGACGTGCTCGACATGTCGAAGATCGAGGCCGAGCGGTTCGAGCTGGCGATCGAGACCTTCGACGCGCGTGATGCGGTGACCGCCGTGCTGCGCCTGCTGCGCGGCCAGGCCGAGCGTTCGGGCGTGGCGCTGCGTGGTGTCCTGCCGATCGCGGCGTTGAGCGTCGACGCCGACCGGCGGGCGGTGAAGCAGATCGCCATCAACCTGATCTCGAACGCCCTGAAGTTCACGCCGCGCGGCGGCTCGGTGACCGTGACGGTGCAGGGCCACGGCGACACGCTGGAACTGATCGTCGCCGACACCGGCGTCGGTATCGCCCAGGACGACCTGGACCGGCTGGGCCGCCCGTTCGAACAGGCCGGTGACGCCGACCAGCGCTCGGCGGGCTCGGGCCTGGGCCTGTCGCTGGTGCGCGCCTTCGCCCGCCTGCATGGCGGCGAGATGGCGGTGGAGAGCGCGATGGGCGAGGGGACCACGGTGACGGTCCGCCTGCCGGTGCTGGCGGAAGAAGCCGAGCAGCCCCTGCGCCGCCAGGGGTAGGGCGCGGCCCCTCTAGCGCGACGCCATCTGGAGGAAGGCCTTGCCGGCCGCGAAGTCGCCAACTTCCACATAGGCGGTCTTCACGCGCTCGCCCGGGAACAGGAATTCCACCGCGATCGCCTCGCGCGGGTCGAGGTCGGCCAGGGCGGCGGCGGCGGCCGTCGGGAAGCGGAACGCCCAGCCGCCAGCGGCGCCCTTGGGGAGCAGCTCGGTCTCGGCCGTGCCGCGCGCCTCTGCCATGAATGAGCGCGTGCCGGAGGCCGGAGGCAGCTTGCGGGCCAGGGGCTGGTTCGGGGAGCCCAGCAGGTAGGGGCCCATGGTGCGGCCGCCGTCGCGCATCACGAGGCGGGCGGCGTAGGGCGTGCCCTTGTCGGCGAACTCGGCCACGGCCACGAGGGCGCTGGCCCCGTCGCGGCCGGCGAGGCCGAAGGTCATCCGGTTCGAGCCGAACGCGGCGTCCTGGGCCAGGCGCCAGCGGGCGGTGCGGCCGACGCCGCGGTCGGCGCGCCAGCCGGCGACGTCGCCGCGATAGGTCATGCGCGTGACCCGCTGGAATCCGGAGTAGGCGTCGCGCACCTGGGCGGCGCTGCTGGTCACGGCCGGGCTGTCGCAGGCGATGCGCGAGGCGCGGGTGCGGGCGTCGTACTCGACGCCCTTGAGGGTGCGGTGGTCGGAGCCGGCGCGCAGGGCGGCGCCGCGCGCCTGGGCTGCGCCGGAGGCCAGGGCCGCCGACACCTCGGGCGTGAACAGCCGGCAGCGGTCGCCGACTGCGGTCATCACCGTCCGCTCGAAGAAGAGGTCCGCCGGCTGTGCGCCGACATTCGTGGGCGACGCGACGAGCGCGAGCCCCAGCAACCCCATCCAACGAGACGCCGGCCTCGCGCTTCTGCGCGTGCGGGTCATCGCATCACCATCTGGCGCGGCCTTTTTGGCCGTCTGAGAGGACAGCGTTACCGCGGCAGGCTTAGGGGCCGGTTGACGTTGATGGTTACCGAAGCATTGTGCGCCGCATGTTGCTTTCCACCGACATCTGGGTCGGCGCCCTGATCCGCCGCGTCGAAATCGGCGGCGGCTTCGCCGTGGTGGCCCGCAAGGGCGACCCGCGTGCGGGGGCGGTGCTGGTCAAGGTGCTGAACCGCTCCACGGGCGAGGCGCGCCTGCTCTCCGAGGCGACGCGGGGCGACGGCGAGCGGATCTGGATGGAACCGGCGGCCTCCCGCGACGAGAAGGAACTGGACCGCTACGTCGAACGCGCGGTGCGCATCGACCCGGACGTCTGGGTGGTGGAGATCGAGGACCGCGAGGGCCGCCACTTCCTGGTCGAGCCGGTCGAGAAGGCGTGAGGCGCGATTTGTCGCGGTGTGCTAGGCGCGGGCCATGAGCGACGCTCGCGCTGATTTCGAGACGGGCCGGGCAGCCTGGGACCGCAACGACCTGCCGGCGGCCGAGACGGCCCTGCGCCGGGCCCTGGCCGCATCGCCCGCGGACCCCGCCATCAAGGCCGCGCTGGGCAGCGTCCTGCTGAAATCGGGTCGGCTGACCGAGGGCTTCCCGCTGTTCGACGCCTGGCGGCAGGTGGCCGGCCGTGAGGAGAAGGGCGCCCCGAAGCTGCCGTTCATCCCCTGGCGCGGCGAGCCGGTGGGCGGCCGCCGGCTGCTGATCTGGTCCGAGCACGGCTTCGGCGACCAGATCATGTACGCCCGCTTCGCCCGCCTGCTGGCGCGCAAGGGCGGGGAGGTGAGCTGGCTGTGCCCGCCCGAACTGGTGCGGATCGTCGCGGCGCTGGGCGTGAAGGCGCTGCCCTCGGACCAGCCGGTGGACCTGGCCTGCGACTACTACGTGCCGTCCAGCGCCCTGCCGCTGGGCTTCAACCTGACCTGGGACACGACGCCCGCCGCGCCCTACATCGCCGCCGTCGCGCCGCGCCAGACCGACGCCCGCATCGGAGTGATGACCGCCGGCAACCCGGACAACGTCCCGGGTCGCAACCGCGCGCTGTCGGACGCGCAGGCGGCCCGGCTGCTGGACCTGCCCGGGGCAATGTCGCTGGCGCCGGCCTCCACCGGGGCGAAGGACTTCCAGGACACCGCCGACCTGATCGCCGGGCTCGACCTGGTGATCAGCGTCGACACCGCCGTGGCGCACTTGGCCGGGGCGATGGGCAAGCGGGTCTGGGTGCTGGTTCCCTACGTCGCCGACTGGCGCTGGCCCGAGCGCGAGCTCAACCCGTGGTACCCCACCGCGCGCGTCCTGCGGCAGGGCGCGGACCTCGACTGGGACCCCGTGGTGGCGGGCGTCGAGGCGGATGTGAAGGCCGGCGTGGCGTAAGGGCGGCTTCCGCCCGGGCGGGCGTCATGATAGCGCCCGCGCCATGAGCACCTCTCCCGCCGCCGAGGCCGCGCGCCGGCGCACCTTCGCCATCATCTCGCACCCGGACGCCGGCAAGACGACGCTGACCGAAAACCTGCTGCTGGCCGGCGGCGCCATCCGGGCGGCCGGCGCGGTGCGCGCCCGTGGCGAGAACCGCCGCACCCGGTCGGACTGGATGAAGATCGAGCGCGAGCGCGGGATCTCGGTCTCGGCCTCGGTGATGACGTTCGACCACGACGGCCTGATGTTCAACCTGCTGGACACGCCGGGCCACGAGGATTTCTCGGAAGACACCTACCGGACGCTGACGGCCGCCGACGCCGCGGTCATGGTGCTGGACGCCGCCAAGGGCATCGAGCCGCAGACCCTCAAGCTGTTCGAGGTCTGCCGGATGCGGGATATCCCGATCGTCACCTTCATCAACAAGATGGACCGCGAGGCGCAGGACCCGTTCGAACTGCTGGACGAGGTGTCGTCCAAGCTGGCGCTGGATCCTTCGCCGCTCTACTGGCCCGCCGGGTCGGGCAACCGCTTCCGCGGGATGCTGGACCTGCGCCGCGACAGGTTCCTTCCCTTCCAGAAGAAGGGCGGCGGGGCGGCCGACGAGGACGAGGGCCATCCGCAGGCGGTGCCGTTCAAGGGCAACGCCATCGTCAGCTACCTGCAGCCCGACGAACAGGAAGAGCTGGCCGAGAACGCCGAGCTGGCCATGGGCGGCCTGAAGCCGTTCGACCCGCAGGCCTTCCTGGAAGGCCATATGACGCCGGTGTTCTTCGGCTCGGCCCTGCGCCACTTCGGCGTGGACCAGCTGCTGGAAGGCCTGGGCGCCTATGCGCCGCCGCCGAAGTCGGTGGCCGCGCGCAAGGGCGGCGAGGAGACCCACGTGGCGCCGGGCGACCGTGAAGTCACCGGCTTCGTCTTCAAGGTCCAGGCGAACATGGACCCCAACCACCGCGACCGGATCGCCTTCCTGAAGCTGTGCTCGGGCCGGTTCAGCCGGGGGATGAAGCTGAAGGTGCAGAACACCGGCAAGCAGCTCAGCGTCAACGCGCCGATGATGTTCTTTGCCTCGGACCGCGAGCTGGCCGAGGATGCCTTCGCCGGCGACGTGATCGGCATCCCGAACCACGGCGTGCTGCGGGTGGGCGACAGCCTGTCCGAGAGCGGGGCCCTGCGCTTCGCCGGCCTGCCCAACTTCGCGCCGGAAATCCTGCAGCGCGTGCGCGTGAAGGACCCGCTGAAGGCCAAGCACCTGAAGCGCGCGCTGGAGAGCCTGGCCGAGGAGGGGGTCACCCAGCTGTTCCGCCCGTCGATCGGCGCGGACTTCATCGTGGGCGCCGTGGGCCAGCTGCAGTTCGAGGTCATGGCCGACCGCCTGCGCGAGGAGTACCAGCTGGACGTGATCTTCGAGGCCAGCCCCTACGCCGAGGCCCGGTGGCTGAGCGGCGAGAAGGCCGACGTCGAGGACTTCATGGGCAAGCACCGCTCGGCCATGGGGACGGACATCGACGAGCAGCCCGTCTTCCTCGCCAAGTCGTCGTGGGAGGTCGGCTATGTGTCGGAGCGCTTCCCGAAGGTGACGTTCCACCGCTCGAAGGAGCGGGCGTAAACGCCGTGGCGCGCGTCCTGCTGTACGGCGCTCCGGCGCCGGGGCTGATCGATGTGCCCGCCGGGGCGGTGCAGGTCTCGCCGCTGATTCCCGGATCGGAGGACCTGGCGGCCCAGCCCGACGCCAGCGCCGACCAGGTGTTGATCCTCGCCCCGGGCGGCACGATCGAACGCGACTACGTCGTAGCCCAGGCGCTGCGGGCGCTGAAGCCCGGCGCGCCCATGGTGGTCTTCGCGCCGAAGGAGAAGGGCGGTGGGCGACTGAAGAAGGTGCTGGAGCGCTTCGGCTGCAAAGTCGGCGAGGACGCCCGGCGCCATCACCGCTTCTGCCACGTGCTTCGGCCGGAAGCGCCGAGAGACGTGGAGGTCGCCATCGCCGCCGGCGCGCCGCGCATCGTGCAGGCCCTCGGGGTCTGGTCGCAGCCGGGGGTCTTCTCGTGGGATCGCCTGGACCCGGGCAGTGCGCAACTCCTGAGCCATCTGCCGCCGCTGGCTGGAAAGGGCGCGGACCTGGGATGCGGCCTGGGCCTGCTGGCCGCGCCGGTGCTGACCTCGCCGGGGGTGACGGCCCTGACGTGCATCGACGTCGACCGCCGGGCCGTGGACTGCGCGCGGCACAATCTGGACGATCCGCGCGTCACCGTGCTGTGGGCCGACGTGCGCCGGCTGTCGCCCGCGCCGACCGAGCTGGACTTCGTCGTGATGAATCCGCCGTTCCACGACGGCGGCAAGGAAGACCGCGACCTGGGCGTGGCCTTCGTGAAGGCCGCCGCCGCCATGCTGCGCAAGGGGGGGACCTGCTGGCTGGTGGCCAACCGGCACCTGCCGTACGAGGCGGCCCTGTCGGAGGCTTTCGCCGCCGCCACGGTGCGCGGGGACGCGGGCGGCTACAAGGTGATCGAGGCCCGCAAATGACCGCCAAGCCGCCGATGGCCCGGCTGGACCGGCTGCTCGCCAACCTGGGCTATGGCTCGCGCCGCGAGGTGGCGGACCTCGTGCGCCACAAGCAGGTGGAGCTGGACGGCGTGGCCCTGCGTGACGCAGGGGCCCGCATCGCGGTCACCGCCGACCTCACCGAACGCATGACGGTGGTGGGCAAGCCGCTGGACCCGCCCGCGCCGCTGACCGTCATCATGCATAAGCCGCTGGGCGTGGTCTGTTCGCACAAGGAGGCCGGCGCCAGCGTCTATGAACTGCTGCCCCGCCGCTGGCGCGCGCGGATGCCGGGGCTGTCCACCATCGGCCGGTTGGACAAGGAAACTTCGGGCCTGCTGCTGATCACCGACGACGGGCCGTTCCTGCATCGGGTGATCTCGCCCAAGAGCCATATTGCCAAGCGCTATCTCGTCACGTTGGACCGCCCGCTGGAGGGCCACGAAGCCGAGGTCTTCGCCGCGGGGACGCTGATGCTGGAGGGCGAGACCGACCCGCTGGCGCCCGCCACCCTGGAGGTGCGCGGGCCGAAGGACGCGGCGCTGACCATCACCGAGGGACGCTATCATCAGGTCCGGCGGATGTTCGCGGCGGTGGGCAACCACGTGGTCGGGCTGAAACGGGATCGCATCGGTACGCTGGACCTGCCGGCCGAGCTGGAACCCGGCGCCTGGCGGCGCATCACGGCGGAAGAACAGGCCGCCCTCTTCGCCTGAAAAGGCGCCTGCGCGCCAAAGGTTAACAACTGTCAGGCGAGAAACGCTGATTTCTCCAGCGTTTACTTTCATTACAAAGCGCCGTTGTTAACCATAAGCGCGAAGTTAATGACTTGTTAAACCCTCCGGCTCCGGCTTTGCTGTGTTCCCAGAGAGCACGCGTATGGCGTTCCACAGTGGGACGTCGGCGGGCCCGGAGCCGGTCGATGTTCGAACTCGGACGGGAACTGAAGCGCTTCTTCGCCGCGGATCGCGGCAAGGCGCCCGCGGATGGCCTGACCGGTGGCGATTCCTCGCTGCTGGAGCTTCTCGACGCCCAACTCCTGGCCCAGGAGGCCAAGGCCGCCGACATCGCCGCCGGCCGCATCAGCGCCAGCGACAAGCCGCGCCGCCGCCTGGAGGCCGCCATCGTATGGCGTGAAGTCGCTCGTCGCACCGGCGACGCCGTGGCCCTGCGCAAGGCGGCGGCCGCCGCCGAGACCGCCGCGGCGGGCTTCGAGACCGCGCACCGCAAGGACGGCTGGGCCCGCGCCCGCTGCGAACAGGCCTTTTGCGCCCTGCTGGGGGCCGAGATTTTCGGCGATCCCGGCCTGAACGCCGCCGCCGAGGTGGCCTTCCGTGATGCGCGCACGCAAGTGAAGGGGGGCCTTGCCGCCCCGCTGGCCGACGTGGGCCTGCTGGCCATCGAGGGCCGCGCCGTGCTGGACAGCCTGGACGCCGTCGAGGCGCGCGAGATGGCCGCCCGTTTCAACGCCCCGATCGCCGCGCTTGATTCCATCGCCAAGCGCGTCACCGCCGCCCGCTCGCTGGCCGCCGAGGCTCGCCTGATCCGCGCCGAGCTGCTGGCCGGCTGGGGCGCGCGCCTGAAGGACGGCGACCTGCTGGACGCCGCGGCCAAGGAAGCCGCCACCGCCGGCGAGCGCCTGGACGAAGCCTATGAGCCCCTGACCTGGGCCCGCGCCAAGATCGCCCACGGCCAGGCCCTGGCCCTGCGCGGTGAGGCCATCGGCGACGTGGACGCCCTGGCCGGCGGCGCCTCGGCCCTGGCCCTGGCGCTGGACAGCCTGACCCGCGAACACAGCCCGCTCGACTGGGCGCGCACCCAGGTGGCCCTGGCCCAGTCGCTGCAGGCGCTGGGCGAGGCCTCGCAGGACCCGCGCGCCTTCGATCATGCGGTGAACTGCTACGACCGGGCCGGTCTGGTGCTGAAGGAAACCCCGACCCTGCCGCTGCGCGGGGTCGCGGCCGGCTCGCGCGCCGTGTGCCTGGCGCGGGGCGCAGAGCTCACCGGCGATCGCGCGGTGCTGGACGCCGCCGAGACGGCCATGAAGATCGAACTGGCCAACCTCTCGCCGCGCCGGGATCCGGTCGGCTGGGCGCTGGCCCAACTGCACCTGGCCCGCCTCTATGAGGCTCGCCTGGGCATGACCGGCCGCGACAACGGCGAGCGCGCGGGCGCGATGATGGCGCTGGAGGCGGCCCTGGACGTGTTCTCCGAGCACGGCCTGCGCTCGCTCAGCGTGCTCGCCAACGACGCCATGGATCGCCTGCGCGAGCTGCACGAGCGGTCGCGCCACTAGGGCGCTGGCGGGCGGATCACGCCCGCTCGTCGCAACGGCCTTTTCAGGCTCCGGACCCGGGCGCATCCTCGCGCCACGGAGGAGCTCGCCCATGATCCGCACGCTCTCGCTCGCCGCTCTGGCGGCGCTGATCGTCACGCCCGCCGCCGCGCAGGTGTCCTGGACCGTCGCGCCGACCGCGGCCGAACTGGCGGCGGTCTACCCCGCCCGGGCGAAGGCCGAGGGGATCGGCGGCGCCGCCGACCTCGTCTGCACGGGCGGGCGCGACGGCCGGCTGACCGACTGCGATGTGATGGGCGAGTCACCCAAGGGCTATGGGTTCGGGGCCGCCGCCCGCCAGCTGGCGCGCGGAATGCGCGGGGCGGGCGTCGCCCGCGGGGCGGAGGTCCGGTTCCCGATCACCTTCGCGCCGGAACTGGCGAAGGGCGCCGCCTACACCGCCAAGACCCCGCAGTGGGCCGCGCTGCCCACCGTCGCCGACATGCAGGCCGCCGCGCCGAAGACCGAGGGCGGGCCGAACGACGTGCGCGTCACCCTGGTCTGCGACGTCCAGGCCGGCGGGACGCTGGACGGCTGCGCGGTCGACCGCGAGGAACCGGCCGGCCAGGGCTTCGGCCCCGCCATCCTGGCCTTGGCGCCCAAGTTCAAGGTCGAGCTGATGAGCGCCGAGGGGATGCCGACGGTCGGCGCGAAGGTGCGGGTGCCGGTCCGTTTCGCGCTGAAGCCCGTCGAGCAGGCCGCGAAGTAGCTAGCGCCCGCGCCACCACCTGAGGCCCATGCGCTCGGCCTGCTGCAGCAGGGCGTAGAGCGCCACGCCCATGGCGCCCAAGACCAGCAGGGCGGCGAACATCTTGGCGGTCTGCAGCCGGTTGCCGGCGTCGAGGATCCGCCAGGCCAGCCCCTGGACCTGTCCCGAGCCGGACACGAACTCGGCCACCACGGCGCCGACGATGGCCAGGCCCGCCGCCACCTTGTGTCCCTCCAGCAGGAACGGCACGGCGGACGGCAGGCGCAGGCGGGTCAGGCGTTGCCACCGGCCCGCGCCATAGAGATCGAACAGGCGCGCCAGATCGGGGTCGACGGCCCGCAGACCCGTCACGGCGCCGGAGTAGATCGGAAAGAAGGCGACGATGCTGGCCAGGGCGATCAGCGCCCGCTCGGGGTGGTCGATGCCCGCCCAGATGTTGACCAGCGGCGCGATGGCGATGACGGGCGTGACCTGCAGCACCACGGCGATCGGCTGGATGGTGCGCTCCAGGATCCCGCTGACCGTCACCGCCAGCGCCAGGAGCTGGGCGACCAGGCTGGCGATCACCAGGGCGATCAGCGCCTTGTTCAGGGTGTACCAGGCCGCTGCAACGAGGCCGGGCCACTCCTGGGCCAGGGCGGTCCCGATCGCGGTGGGGGGCGGCAGGAAGTAGACCGGGACCTGCAGCGCCCGGCAGGAGGTCTCCCAGCCGGCGAGCAACAGAGCGATGAGCACCCAGGGCGCGAGGCGCGTGGCGAGGCGCTTCACGCGGCCATCCCCCCGGCCAGGGCGCCCGAGACCGCCTCGGCGGTGGCGCGGAACTGCGGCGTCGTGCGGAAGTGCGCGGGGCGGGGAAGCGGCGCCTCGACGGCGAAGTCGCCGATGATCCGGCCCGGGCCCTGGCTCAGGACCACCACGCGCGAGGCCATGTAGACCGCCTCCTCGACGTTGTGGGTCACGAAGACGATGGCGGGGCCGCCATCGGCCCAGAGGCCCAGCACGTCGTCGGCGAGGGCGCGGCGGGTGATCTCATCCAGGGCCGCGAAGGGTTCGTCCAGCAGCAGCAGCCGGGGGTCGGTCACCAGGGCCCGGGCCAGCGAAACCCGCATCGCCATGCCACCCGAGAGCTGGACGGGGCGCTTGTCTTCCGCGCCCCGCAGGCCCACCCGGGCCAGCGCCGCGTCGGCGCGCGCCGACGCCTCGGCCTTGCCAGCGCCGGAGAGTTCCAGCGGCAGCGCCACATTGGCCCGCGCCGAGAGCCAGGGGGCCAGGGTCGGCGCCTGGAAGACCACGGCGGTCTCGCCGCGTCCGGCCGCGCGCGTGACGGTTCCCCGGGTCGGCTGCTCCAGTCCGGCCAGCAGCCGGAGCGCCGTCGACTTGCCGCAACCCGAGGGGCCGACGAGGGCCACCGACTCCCCCGCCGCCACCGACAGGTTCACCGGCCCCAGCACCGGCCCCTGGCCGTACTCGACCTCGACGTCGGAGAGCGCCGCGACGGTCACTTGCCCAGGAACTGCAGGGTGTAGGCGTTCTTGGGGTCGAAGGTCTTGGGGTAGACGCCCTGGGCGGAGGCGACGTCGAAGAAGGCTTTCCAGCGGGCGTCGGTCATGGTTCCGATCGGAGCGCCGTCGTCGCCGGCGACGATCTTGTAGGCCTTCATCTTCTCGCGCGCCTGGTCGAGGACGTCCTGGGTGATCTCGGGATTGTCCTTGCGGATCAGGGCGTCGGCCTTCGAGGCGTCGCCGTCGAGATAGTCGCGCCAGCCCGCGGCGCTGGCCTCCACGAAGGCCTGCACGGCCTTGGGGTTCTTCGCGATCAGGCTGTCGGGCGCCAGGACCATGGTCGCGTAGCCGGGGTAGCCTTCGTCGGCCAGCAGGAAGACCTTGGGCTTCAGCCCGGCCTCCTTCTCGATCGTGTAGGGCTCGGAGGTGACGTAGCCCTGCTGGGCCGCGCGCTTGTCGGCAAGGAAGGGGGCGGCGTTGAAGGTGTACTTCCGCACCTGGTCGTCGGTGAACCCGTACTTGGCCTTCAGCCACACCCAGAAGGCGGTGACCGAGGCGTCGGACAGCAGGATCGGCCGGCCCTTCAGGTCGGCGATCTTCTCCACGCCCGTGCCCGGGTGCGCCATCAGCACCTGGGGGTCCTTCTGCATGAAGGCGGCCACGGCCTTCACCGGCGCCTTCTCCTGGGCGAGGTTCATGACGATGAAGCTGTTGGAGCCCATCCCCATCTCGACCGCGCCGGACGCCAGCAGTTGCGGCACGTTCACGCCGGGTCCGCCCTGCACGATCTTCACGTCCAGCCCGCGCTTCGCGTACTCGCCGGTCGCCACGGCCTGGTAGAAGCCGCCCTGCTCGGCCTGGGCCCGCCAGTCGGTGGCGAAGCGGATCGCCACGGGCGCGCCGGCGGCCGGCGCGGCCTCGTCCTTCTTCTGCGGCGAGCAGGCGGCCAGCAGCGCGGCCGCGGCCAGGACCAGGTTACGCAGGACTTTCATCGAGACCCCTCCGCTTGAGCGCGCGGAGGGTAGGGCGATCTTCCCCCGACGCGCAACGCGTCCGCTAGGACAGGCCCCATAGCAAGAGGGCGGCGCTTCGGTCGCCCGGAGCGTCGCCCTCTCATCCAGACCCGTTGGGGGATCTGTGCTTCCAGGCCGCCGGGCAGTTCGGTTCCGGGGTCGCCCCCGTGGTTTTCCCTGCCCGCCGATGATCGGACCCTTGGGTCGGGTTCCGGGTTTCCCCGGTTCCGTGGCCCTGGACCAGAACACTCCGCCCGCTTCGCTTCCGGGTCCGCTGTCGCCAGCCTCTCCGTCCGCCCGCGCCGCAGTTCCTGTCGGCAAGAGGACGGTGCGCCTGAAGCTTTTATGACGCAAGCGGCGGCCCGGGCCGTGGGGACGTCGGGCAGTCGACAACCTGTGACTCGCCGGTGGAACGATGTTGGATGAGCGTCTGATTGTTTAGCAAATTCAAGGCGCCGATGCCGTCCACAGGAAAGCGGCTCCGGGCTAGCGGCCGGCCTCCAGCGCCTCCCGACGAGCCTCCAGCTCCAGCCACTCCTCCTCGGCGGCGGAGAGCTGGTCCTTGGCGGTGGCGAGGGCCCGGCCGAAGCGATCGAAGGCGGTGGGATCGCGGGCATAAAGGCCCGGGTCGGCCAGGGCGGTCTCCAGCGTCGCCATCTTGCCGGGCAGGTCGGCGATCAGGGTCTCGAGCTCGGCCAGGCGGCGCTGGTCCTTGTAGCTGAGCTTGGCGGCGACCTTGGGCGCGGCCGGCGCCGGGGCCGGCTTCGCCGCGGCCTTGGGCGGCTCGATCTTGGGCGGGGCGCCGAAAAAGCCGGGATTCTGGCCCAGGAAGTCCTGCCAGCCGCCGGGCGTCTCCACCGCGCGCCCCGTGCCGTCGAGGCCGATGGTCGAGGTGGCGAGGCGGTCGATGAAGTCCCGGTCGTGGCTGACCAGGATCAGCGTGCCGTCGTAGTCGGCCAGCAGGTCCTCGAGCAGGTCCAGGGTGTCCATGTCGAGGTCGTTGGTCGGCTCGTCCAGAACCATGACGTTCGCGGGATTGGCCAGGGCTCGGGCCAGCAGCAGGCGATTGCGCTCGCCGCCGGACAGGCTCTTCACGGGCTGGCGGAGCTGGCTGTCCTTGAAGAGGAAGTCCTTGGCGTAGGCGTTCACGTGCTTGGGCACGCCGCGCACCAGCACCTGGTCGCCGCCCAGCGGGGTGAGGACGTCCTTGAGGGTCATCTCGGGCGACAGCGCCGCGCGGGCCTGATCGATGTAGGTGACCGTGAGGTTGGTCCCCAGCTTCACCGAACCCTCGTCGGACTCCATCTCGCCCAGCAGCAGCTTGACCATGGTGGTCTTGCCCGCGCCGTTCGGGCCGACGATCGCCACCCGGTCGCCCCGCAGGATGCGGGTGGAGAAGTTCTTGAGGATCACCCGGTCGCCGAAGGCCTTGGACAGCCCCTTGGCCTCGACCACGCGCTTGCCCGAGACGCCCGAGGACTCCAGGCCGATGTTCATGGTCCCGCGCGTCTCGCGCAGGCGCTCGGAGCGCGCGGCGCGCAACTCCAGCAGCCGACGGCGGCGGCCCTCGTTGCGGGCCCGGCGGGCGGTGACGCCGCGCTCCATCCAGTGCTGCTCGCGCTCCAGCAGTTTGTCCTGGCGGCGCGCTTCCTCGGCCTGCTGGGCCTCGATCTTCTCGACCCAGGTCTCGAAGCCGGCGAAGCCCTGGTCGAGCCGGCGCACCAGCCGATGCTCCAGCCAGAAGCAGCGATGGGTGACGCGCTCCAGGAACGCGCGGTCGTGGCTGACGATCAAGGCGGCCGCGCGGCTGGCGGCGATCTCGGCCTCCAGCACCTCGATGGCCAGGATGTCCAGGTGGTTGGTCGGCTCGTCCAGCAGGATGACGTCCGGATCCTCGGCGAAGGCCTTGGCCAGGGCGACGCGGCGCGTCTCGCCGCCCGACAGGCCCTGGGCCGGCTTGGCGGGATCGATGCCGAACGCCTCCAGCGCCGCCTCGGCCTCGTGCGGCTGGGCGCCGCCCGACGTCGCGTGGTCCAGCACGGTGGCACCGGTGATCTCGGGCTCCTGCGGCACATAGGCGATGGTCGTGCCCGGCGAGATGGTCCGCTCGCCGGCGTCGGCCTGGATCGTGCCGGCCAGGATGCGCAGCAGGGTCGACTTGCCCGCGCCGTTGCGTCCGACCAGGCAGGCGCGGGTCCGCGGCTCCAGGGCGAGGTCCACGCCGTCGAACAGCATGGTGGGACCGTCCGCCAGGCGGACATCCTTCAGGGCGAGGACGGGGGCTCTCATCGGCGGGTGCAGATAGCGGTGCGGGGAGGGCGATGCCAGCCCCCTCGTCGCGGCCCGAACGCGCCCGCGACAACTTCCCGCTTCTGTCACCGGCCGGACACGCCTACATCCGCGCGATGGCGGGCGAGCCCTTCTGGCGTCGAAAGACCCTCGAACAGATGACCGTGGCGGAGTGGGAGAGCCTCTGCGACGGCTGTGGCCTCTGCTGCCTGGTGCGTTTCGAGGACGAGGAGACCGGCGAGGTCATCCCCACCCGCGTGCACTGCAAGCTGTTCGACTCGAACCTTTGCCGCTGCTCGAACTATCCCGAGCGCCACAAGTCCGTGCCCGACTGCATCAAGCTGACGCCGCACAACATCGAGGCGCTGGAGTGGATGCCGAAGTCCTGCGCCTACCGCCGCCTGTACGAGGGGCGCGAGCTGGCGGAATGGCACCCGCTGATCAGCGGCGATCCCGAGAGCGTGCACCGGGCCGGCATCTCGGTGCGCGGGCAAACGATCAACGAGACGGCCCTGGCCGACGCCGAGGACGCGCTGGACTTCGCCGCCTGGGACCTGATCGCCGAGCGCGGCGACGACTGACCGCTTCACAGGGGCGCGTTTCCGAGCCACGCTCGCCGTGGTTGTGGTGGAGGTCTCGATGCCAGGAACTGCCCGTGTCCTTTTTCTCGCCGGAACGCTGCTGGCCATCGCCGGCCCGGCGATGGCCGATGAGGTGCTCTCCTGCCAGGGCGACCTGGTGACGGTCCAGGATTCCACATCCAGCTTCCGCCTGACCTCCAATCCCGACGCCCAGATGGCGGCGGCCGGGGCGCTGTCGCGGTCGGGCCAGCCCACGGCGCGCCTGGTGCGCCGTCACGCCAGCCTGGCGGTGGCGGTCGAGGGCGAGACGGTGAGGATCCGGCCCTCCGCGCAGCTCCGCGCGGCCGCCGCCACGCGCGCCGAGGCCCGCGACGGCTGGTACGATCTCGCGGATGCGCGGGTGACGGAAGAGCGGGTCACCGGCTTCGCGCCCTATGGCGACGATCGCAGCCGGCGGGTGAAGCTGATCCTGGACCGCCGCACGGGCGATGTGCGGCTGGGCGGCTTCGAGGGCGGCTGCAAGTCGCTGCCGGGCTGATCGCCGGCGCGCCTTCCCGCCCGCGCGACACCGTCTAGGATCGTCTGGCGCAGGGAGAGGAGCCGCGACCATGAGCAAGACCGAAGAGGCCGAAACGGCCCCGGCGCTGATCGACGCCCGCATCCGGGAGCTGGGAGACTGGCGCGGCGAGACCCTGGCGCATGTCCGCGCGCTGATCCACGCGGCGGTCCCCGAGGTGGTGGAGACCTGGAAATGGCGCGGCGTGCCGGTCTGGGAGGACGCGGGGATCCTCTGCACGGGCGAAACCTACAAGGCGGCGGTGAAGCTGACGTTCGCCAAGGGCGCGTCGCTGCCCGACCCCAACGGTCTCTTCAACTCCAGCCTGGACGGGAACACCCGCCGCGCCATCGACCTGCATGCGGGCGTCCGGATCGACGAGGCCGCGTTCAAGGCCCTGATCCAGGCGGCGGTGGCGCTCAACCGGGCCAAGAAGGGGCGCTAGCCGGCTCTCGCCAGCAGGGCGCGCAGCAGTCGCGCTGTCTCCTCGGGTTTCTCGATGGGCGGCAGGTGGCCGCAGTCGTCCAGCGTGTGAAGTTCGGCGCCCGGGATCAGGGCGTGGATCTCATGCGACAGCTCAGGCGGGGTCATCCGATCCTCGGCGCCGACGATCACCTGGGTCGGGACGGTGATGGCCGGCAGCGCGGGCCGCAGGTCCTCGCGCGCCGCCACGGCCAGGTTCTGGCGGACGTAGGTCTCGGCGCCGACGCGCACGGTCATGTCGGTGAGTTCCTCCCGCACGCTTCGCGGGGCGCTGCGATGGACCAGATAGTCGAGGCTGGAGCCCCCAAGCGTGCGGATGTCGCTGGCGGCCAGCATGGCGGCGTTGATCGCCAGGCGTCTGGCCTTCTGGTCATCGGTGTCGGGACGGGCGTTGGTGTCGACCAGGGCCAGGGCCTTCACCCTCCCGGGCGCGATCCGCATGATCTCCATCGAGACCATCCCGCCCATCGAGACCCCCGCCAGCACGAAGGTCTCGGGCGCGGCGGCGAGGATGCGGCGGGCCATGTCGGCCAGGCTGGCGTCCCGCAGTGTGTCGCCGACCTGCGTCTGCACGCCGTCGCCAAGCGCTGTGATGGTGCGCGCCCAGACGGCAACGTCGCTCCCCAGTCCAGGGACCAGAACCAGTGTCGTCATCGGGATCGTCTCCTTGGCGGCGGGCAGCCCGACGCACCGACTAGATGGTCACGCGCGGCGGCTTAGGAAGGTTTTAGGATGAACCGCCCGGCGCCTGCGCCTAGTTGGCGGACCCTCGACGCAACAGACAGCATCTGAGGGACAAGACATGATCCGACCCATCCTGGCCGCCGCCGTGGCCGCCACCCTGGCGTTCGCCGCCGGCAGCGCCGCCGCCGCCACGCGCATCGTCAACTTCACGCTCGGCCCCGACATCGCCTCGGGCGAGTTCTCGTACGACAACAGCCTGACCGGGGTGATCGACTACGACGACCTGGCGACCTTCAAGCTGACTTTCGTCGGCACGGGTAACACCTACGATCTGGCCTTCGTGCGTTCGGGCGACATGTCGGCGTATCGGGGCTTCGCCTTCGATACCGCCTCGCGGACCTTCTCTCCGACCGACGTGGGCGGGGTTCCGCACATCATGAGCGCGATCAAGAACGGCTTCGGCGCGGGCTTCTTCGTCCGGGCCAACGACGAGGTCTTCGCGGCGACAGACTACGCCATCGACGAGGAGATGACCTTCACCAGCCTGGAGGTCACCTCGCGGCTGGTGGGCGCCGGCGTGCCCGAGCCCACGACCTGGGCCCTGATGATCGCCGGCTTCGGCCTGGTGGGCGCGGGGGTGCGTCGTCGCCAGCCCGCTCACGCCTGAGCGGCGCGCCAGATCCGGATGCTCCCCTCGCGGGGAGCGTCCATCACGACGAAGTGGCAAAATTGCCACACCCCGCCTTGCGTGACGGAACCGCCTCGCCAATCTAGTACTCACACCTTCGGCATGGTCTTTCTGGGATGATCGACGGCTTGGCGCGCGACCCGTATCAGGAACTTGGCGTGGCCCGTACGGCCAGCGCGGACGAGGTCCGCAAGGCGTTCCGCAAGCTCGCCAAGGAAAACCACCCCGACACCAACCCGGGAAACAAGGCCGCCGAGGAGCGGTTCAAGCGCGTGTCCGCCGCCTTCGACATCGTGGGCGACGCCGAGAAGCGCAAGAAGTTCGACGCCGGCCTGATCGACGCCGACGGGCGTGAGACCGCGCCGGGGTTCGGCGGCGGCGGCCCCTGGGGCGGCGGACAGGGACGGGGCGGCCGCTTCCGCACCGAGAGCTACGAAGGCGCCGACCTGGGGGACATCCTGGGCGAGATGTTCGGCGGTGGCCGCGGCGGTCGGTCCGGCGGCATGGGCGGCGGCTTCGGCGGCTTCTCCCAGCGCGGGGCCGACACCCGCGCTCGGCTGGAGATCGACCTGGAGGACGCGATCCGGGGCGGCAAGCGCCGCATCGCATTCTCGGACGGCCGCACCATCGACGTCACCATCCCCAAGGGCGCGCAGGACGGCCAGACCCTGCGCCTGAAGGGGCAGGGCCAGCCGGGCCGCGCGGGGCCTGGCGACGCCTTCATCGAGATCGCGATCGCCACCCACCCCGTGTTCAAGCGCGAGGGCGAGTCCCTGGTCATGGACCTGCCGGTTACGTTCTACGACGCCGTGCTGGGGGGAAAGGTCGAGGCGCCGACCCCCGATGGCGCGGTGATGGTCACGGTGCCCAAGGGCTCGAACACCGGCGCGCGCCTGCGGCTGAAAGGCAAGGGCCTGGCCGACGCCAAGGGCGGCAGGGGCGACCTCTTCGCGCGGCTGGTGGTGGTGCTGCCCGAGCCGTCCGACCCGGCGTTCGAGGCGTTCGCCGAAGAGCAGAAGACGAAACGGCCCTATTCGCCGAAGCGGCGAAGCTAGGTTAAGGGACTCCTGTTCCCCCTGTTCAGCCGGGGTTCAGTCCCGGTTCGGCAAAAGGGTCTGTATGAAACGCCTCTTCGCCCTCGCCATGACGGCCCTGGTCGCGACGGCGCCCCTCGCGGCGCCGAGCGTCGCCCAGGCGCAGCCGCACGGCCGCCCGGGATTCGGCGCCGATCGCGGCGACGAGGCCCGAGGCGGGCGCCAGGTGCCGCTGTCGCGCGTTCTGGCGATGCTCGCATCCCGCTACCCCGGGCGCCATCTGAACACCACGACGGGAGACGCCGGCGGTCGGCCGGCCTACTTCGTCCAGTGGCAGATGGAGAACGGCCAGGTCGTGGTCTTCGTGGTCGCCGCCGACTCCGGCCAGGTGATCGGGCGGCAATAGGACAGAAGGAAGAGGGACGCGAACGTGCGCATCCTGCTTGTTGAAGATGATCCGGACCTGTCGCGCCAGCTGAAGCTGGCGCTGGCCGACGCCGGCTACGCGGTCGATCACGCCCCCGACGGCGAGGAAGCCCAGTTCCTGGGCGAGACCGAGCCCTATGACGCCATCATCCTCGACCTGGGCCTGCCCAAGGTGGACGGCGTCTCGGTGCTGGAGCGCTGGCGGCGCGAGAACATGACCACCCCGGTCCTGATCCTCACCGCCCGTGGCGCCTGGAGCGAGAAGGTCGCCGGCTTCGACGCCGGAGCCGACGACTACCTGACCAAGCCGTTCCACACCGAGGAGCTGCTGGCCCGCCTGCGCGCCCTGCTGCGCCGCTCGGCCGGCCACGCCGCGCCCAGCCTGTCGTGCGGCGGCCTGCGTCTGGACCCGCGTGCGGCGCGCGCCAGCGTCAACGGCGAGCCGCTGCGGCTCACCTCGCTGGAGTACCGCCTGCTGCACTATCTGATGATGCACCAGGGTCGGGTGATCAGCCGCACCGAGCTGGTGGAGCATCTGTACGACCAGGACTTCGACCGCGACTCCAACACCATCGAGGTGTTCATCGGCCGGGTGCGCAAGAAGATCGGGTCTGACCGCATCGAGACCGTGCGCGGCCTGGGCTATCGCCTGATCTGCCCGGCGGACGAGGTCGATCCAGAAGCGGCCCAATGACCGCGTCGTGGCGCGCCTTCCCGGCGGCGAACCGGCGCCCACTTCGCCTGAAGGCGCGCGCTTGAGACTGCCCGAGGGGCTGACCCGTCCCTCGCTGGCCCGACGGCTGGTCCTGCTGGCCGTCGGCTGGAGTCTCGCGGCCCTGGTCATCGTGGCGGTGGTGGTGGCGCTGGTGTTCCAGCAGGGCGCCCTGCGCCGGTTCGACGCCGGACTCTCCGACCTCATCGACAACCTGATCTCGGGATCGACGATCGAGGAGGGCGAGGTGATCGCCCCCGCGCTCACCGACCAGCGGGCCCTGCGCGCCTATTCCGGACGCTACTGGGACATCGCCGAGCCGCTGCCCGATGGCGGGGTGCGCAGCCTGGTGCCGTCGCGCTCGCTCTGGGACAGCCAGCTGACGGTCCCGAAGGACCTGCCGGCGCGGCTGAAGGCCAATCCGCGCAAACCCATCGCCTTCGACGCGCCCGGCGTGCAGCCGGGCGAGCGCCTGCGCGTGGTCGCCCGCTGGACCAGCCTGCCCGGCCGCGAGGCGCCGCTGGTGTTCATGGCCGCCGAGGACCGTCGCCCCATCGATCGCGAGGTGCGCAGCTCGGTCACTCGCATCGCCATCGCCTTGGCCCTGCTGGGCCTGGGCCTGATCATCGCGGTGATCGTGCAGGTCCGGGTCGGCCTGGAGCCCCTGTTCCGCCTGCGCCAGGAGGTGGCCCAGGTGCGCCGGGGCAAGTCGGACCGGCTGGCCGGCGCCTATCCCACCGAACTGCTGCCGCTGACCGACGAACTGAACGCCCTGGTGAGCCACAACCAGGAGACCGTCGAGCGCCAGCGCACCCACGTGGGCAACCTGGCCCATGCCCTGAAGACCCCGATCTCGGTGATGCTGACCGAGGCCGACCAGCGCCCGGGCCCCCTGGCCGAGGTGGTGAGCCGCCAGGCCGAGGTGATGCGCCAGCAGGTCGACCACCACCTTCGCCGGGCCCGCGCGGCCGCCCGCAGCCAGGGGCAGGGGGAGCGGACCTCGGTGGCCGAAGTGCTGGATGAGCTGGCCCGCACCCTGGAGAAGATCTTCCGCGCCAAGGGCGTGGAGATCGACTGGGACGCGCCGGACGACCTCTGGTTCGCGGGTGAGCGGCAGGACTTCATGGAGATCGCCGGCAACGCCATGGAGAACGCCGGCAAGTTCGGGAACCGCAAGGTGCGGGTGCGCGCCGACGCGATCGGCCCGGAGCGCCTGCGGCTGGTGGTGGAGGACGACGGTCCCGGCCTGCCGCCCGATCGCCGCGAGGAGGTCATCCGCCGGGGCGCGCGCCTGGACGAGAATGCGCCGGGTTCGGGGCTGGGCCTGTCGATCATCGACGAGTTGGCCCGCGCCTATCGCGGGTCGCTCAATCTGGGGGCCTCGACGCTGGGGGGGCTGTCCGTGACGGTGCAGCTTCCTCGTGCGGCGGACTGAAAAGCCGAGATTTCGGAAAGCCTTAACCCGGGTCAGCCATCTTTCCCGGCTAACGGCGTTCTGCCGGGGTATAATGCTGCATGACCGCGCTTAACGAGCGCCAGATCCAGATCGTCCGCACCCTGGTGGAAACCGCCCCCGACAAGGTGGTGGGCAGCCTGCGGCAGGCGCTCGCGGACACGGCGCCCGCGACGGCGCTGGGTGGCGTGCGGCGGCTGGTCGAGGCCGAGGTGGCCGACCGCACCCTGCGCAACATGGTGCTGCAGCCCATCGCCCCGATGTGCGTGACGCCCGAGGCCGACAGCCAGGCGATGACGTTCCCGCCACGGGTGCTGGGCCTGATCTGGCGCGCCCTGCGCGAGACCTCGCCTCACGTGGTCGAACAGCTCCGCAACGACGTCGACGACGAGTCGCCGCCCCACACGATCATCGCCGCCAGCGACCTGCTGGCGAAGACGGCCGCCGCGGGCCTGCGCGCCCGTGAGGTCGAGGGCTTTCGCGTGGCCGCCGAGCTCTGCGATCAGGCCCGGCCCGGCGGCGCGGAGGTGATCGCCGCCTGCCTGGACATGGCCCACGTGGTCCGCCGCGCCATCGCCCGGCTGCCAGACTGGCTGGCCCATTCGGGGGGTGAGACGACCGCCGGCGCGCGCCTGGCGTTCCGCGACGCGGTGCACATCGCCGAGGATGCGGGCTCGCGGTTCTTCCAGATGCTGGCGGCCCAGCTTCCGCACCCCTGGATGGTGCTGCGTGTGATCTCGGCCGTGATGGACAAGCCGACCGAGCGCTACATGGCCGATTCCGAACTGGCCGGGTTCGCCGAGGACCTGATGGCCGACATCGACCGGGGGCTGAACCTGATCGGGGGGCTGAAGGCCGACGACGGCGTGGCCGCGGCCAAGGTCGCCGCCCAGCGCGTCGAACTGGTGGTCCAGCAGTTCATGGAGATCGAAACCAGTCTGGAGCTGGCCCGCGAGCACGGCTGGGGGCTCAGGGTCCACAAGCAGCGGGCCTCCCTGGCTGCGGTGGTCGAGGGGCGGCTGCGCGACGCCGGCCGCGTCGCCGAGGAGGCGCTGCCGATGATGGCGCCGCGCCAGCGGTCCCGGCGGTCGATCCCGCGCTTCGCCGAGCCGCCGCAGCCGCGCGCCGTCGAGCGCGCCACCACCATGCTCTCGTTCGCCGAGGCCCTGCACGGGACGGCGAACTACGGCGGCTTCTCGGCCGGCCGCAACAAGCTGATCGAGGGCCTGGGCGGCTACATCGACGCCTATGTCGACGAGGCCGTCGACATGATCCGCACGGGCGAGGCTGAAGAACTCGAGAACGCCGAGGCGTTCCTGGGCGTGGCCGGCGGCTTCATCCAGCACCTGCGCGGCGGCAAGGCTGGCGACCTGGTGCGCCGCCGGGCGCACGCCGCGCTGCATCCGGATCAGCCGCCCCGCATGGAAGACTGGCCGCTGCGCTGACGGTTGCGGCCTCGCGCGGGGCGCGGCTTTCGGCTACATGCGCGGCCATGTTGGTGTTCTGGGCCGTGGCCGGCGTTCTGACCGCTGCTGCGGCGGGCCTCATCCTGATGCGCGCCGCCGGCGCCGCCGAGACGGCCGCGACGGCCGATCCCGCGCCTGTCCTCTATCGCCGCCAGCTCGCCGAGATCGCCGATCTGGCCGACCGCGGGCTGATGGGCGAGGCCGAGCGCAAGGCGGCCGAGGCCGAGGCGGCCCGCCGCCTGCTCGCCGCCACCGACGCGCCGAAGCAGACCTGGAACGCCGATCCTCGCGCCCGCCGGGTGGTGCTGGCCGCGGGTGTCGCGGCTCCAGCCATCGCCCTGGGCCTCTATCTCTCGCTCGGCGCGCCGGGCTATCCGGACCAGCCCTTCGCTCAGCGCCTCGCCGGGTGGCGCCAGACGCCGCTGGAGAGCCTGACCCCGCCGCAGCTCGCCGCCGTGCTGCGGGTGGCGACACGCGAACGTCCCACCGACGCCGAGGGCTTCCGCCTGCTGGGGATGGTGGAGGCCGCCGCCCAGAACCCGGTCGCCTCGGTGCGCGCGCTGCGCCAGGCCGCGACCCTGGCGCCGCAACGGGTCGATATCTGGCAGATGCTGGGCGAGGCCGAGATCGTCGAGGCGGGCGGCAAGGTGGACGCCGACGCCCAGGCCGCCTTCCGCAAGGTGCTGGAGCTGTCGCCGAAGGACCCCGGCGCCCGCTTCTACCTGGCCAACGCCAAGGCCGAGGCTGGCCGCAAGGCCGAGGCGGTGGGCGACCTGGAAGGGTTGCTGGCCGAGATGCCGGCCTCCGATCCGCGCCGCCAGGTGGTGGCCAACGCCCTGGCCGACCTCAAGGGTCAGCCCCAGGCCAAGGGCGACCCGCAGCAGCTCGCCTTGATCCAGGGCATGGTGGCGAGCCTGGCGGGCAAGCTAGAAGCCGATCCGAACAACCCCGAAGGCTGGGTGCGCCTGGTGCGCGCCTATGCCGTCCTGGGCGACACCGACAAGCGTGACGCCGCCTATGCCAGCGCCCGCGCCCGCTACGCCGGAACGCCCCAGGTGCTGCAACAACTGGACGAGGCCGCCCGCGCGGAGCCGATGCGATGAGCTTCCTGCCCAAATCCCGCAAGGCGCGCACGCGCCTGCTCCTGCTGTCGGTGATCTCGCCGGTGGTGATCCTGGCCGTGGGCCTGACCCTTTGGGGGATGCGGGATTCGATCTCGCTGTTCTACACGCCGGCCCAGGCGGCCGAGGCCAAGCCCGAGCCGGGCCGGGCGATCCAGCTCGGCGGCCTGGTCGCCGCGGGTTCCGTGGTCAAGCATCCGGACGGCCGCGTAGAGTTCACCGTCCAGGACAACGTCGCCTCGGACAAGGTCGTCTTCCAGGGCGACCTGCCGGACCTGTTCCGAGAGGGCCAGGGGATCGTCGCCGAGGGCTCGTACCGCAAGGACGGCGTGTTCGAGGCCAAGCGTGTGCTGGCCAAGCACGACGAGACCTACATGCCGAAGGAAGTGGCCGACGCCCTCAAGGAACAGGGTGAGTGGCGCGGCGACGGCGCGCCGCCCCCGGCCTACGGCAAGCCGAAGTCGGCCGGCGGCCCCACATGATCGCAGAAGCCGGCGCATTCGCGCTGATGCTCTCGCTCGCGCTGTCGGTGGTCCAGGTCGGGCTGTCGACGGCCGGGCGCATTCGCCGATCCGCCGCCCTGGCCGGGGCGGGCGAGGGGGCGGCCCTGGCGGCGTTCCTGTCGGTGGCCGTGGCCTTCGCGGCGCTGATGCACGCCTTCGTCACCTCGGACTTCTCGGTCGCCAACGTGGCGGCCAACTCGCACAGCGAGAAGCCGCTGCTGTATCGCGTGGCCGGGACCTGGGGCAGCCACGAGGGCTCGATGCTGCTGTGGTGCCTGGCGCTCACCGGCTTCGGGGCAGCGATCGCCGGCTTGGGCCGGACGCTGCCGCAGGGCCTGCGGGCGGTGACGGTCGCGACCCAGGGCGCGCTGGGCGTGGTCTTCCTGGCCTACACGGTCTTCGCCTCGAACCCGCTGGCCCGGCTGGCCCAGCCGCCGGTCGAGGGACGCTCGCTCAATCCGCTGCTGCAGGACCCGGCGCTGGCGGTGCACCCGCCGTTCCTCTACGCCGGCTATGTCGGCATGTCGGTGGTCTTCTCGCTGGCGATCGCCGCGCTCGTCGAGGGGCGCGTCGACGCCGCTTGGTCGCGCTGGATCCGGCCCTGGGCCCTGGCGGCCTGGAGCCTGCTCACCGTCGGGATCACCCTGGGCGCCTTCTGGGCCTACTACGAACTGGGCTGGGGCGGCTGGTGGTTCTGGGACCCGGTGGAGAACGCCAGCTTCATGCCGTGGCTGGTCGCCACCGCCCTGCTGCATTCCGCCATCGTCACCGAGAAGCGCGGGGCGCTCTCGGGCTGGACGCTGTTCCTGGCCCTGGCGGCGTTCAGCTTCTCGATGCTGGGCGCCTTCCTGGTGCGCTCGGGCGTGCTGACCTCGGTCCACGCCTTCGCGGTGGACCCGACCCGGGGCGTGCTGCTGCTGATCATCCTGGGGCTGACGGCCGGGCTGGGCTTCAGCCTCTTCGCCTGGCGCGCGCCGAGCCTCGGCCGGGGCGGGATGTTCGCGCCGATCAGCCGCGAGAGCGCGCTGGTGCTGAACAACATCCTGCTGGCCGCCGCCACGGCGACGGTGCTGCTGGGCACGCTATATCCGTTGATCCGGGAGGCGATGACCGGCGAGGCGATCTCGGTGGGGCCCCCGTACTTCAATCTGACCTTCACGCCCCTGATGTCGGCGCTGATGATCCTGCTGCCGGCCGGGCCGCTGCTGGCCTGGAAGCGCGGCGACGCGCGGGGCGTGCTGCAGCGGTTGTGGATCGCCGTGGTCATCGCGGCGGCCTCGGGCCTGGCGGTCATCGCCCTGGTCAGCCCCAAGAAGGCGTTCGGCGCCCTCGGCGTCGCGATGGGCGCGTGGCTGGTGGCCGGGGCCCTGGCCGAACTGGCCGAACGCACCCGGGCCTTCCGCGTATCGGCGGGTGAGACCTGGCGACGGCTGGTGGGCTTGCCGCGCGGCGCCTGGGGCATGACGCTGGCTCACCTGGGCCTGGGCGTCTTCGTGCTGGGCGCGGTGTTCGAGACCACCTGGAAGCTGGAGGCCGCCGAGGCGCTGCCCGTGGGCGGACGCCTGTCGCTGGGCGCCTACGAACTGTCGCTGGACGCGGTGACGCCGGTGGCCGGGCCGAACTACGAGGCCGATCAGGGAACCATCACCGTCCGCAAGGCCGGCGCGTTTGTCTGCCGGGCCGAGCCGCAGCGGCGGCTCTACACCGCCGGCGGCCAGACGACCTCTGAGGTCGGGCTCTGCTATCGCGGCGCCTCCCACCTCTATCTCGTGCTGGGCGAGCGGCGTGACGGTGGGACCTATCTGGTGCGGGCCTACTGGAACCCCTGGGCCAGCCTGATCTTCATCGGCCCGGTGGTGATGGCCCTGGGAGGTCTGGTTTCGCTGTCGGACCGCCGTCTGCGGATCGGCGTCGGCCGTCGCCGGGAGGCCGAGGCGTGAGGTGGCGCGCGCTTCTCGCGGCCCTGGCCGGCATCGCCTGCATCGCCGCGGCTTCGGACCCGGCCGAGCGCCTGCCCGATCCGGCCCAGGAAGCGCGGGCCCGTGAGATATTCCGCGATGTCCGCTGCCTCGTCTGCCAGAACGAGTCGATCGACGACAGCGAGGCCGAACTGGCCCAGGACCTGCGCAAGATCGTCCGCGAGCAGGTCAGCGCGGGCAGGAGCGAGGCCGAGATCAAGCGGTTCCTCACCGACCGCTACGGCGAGTTCGTGCTGCTGACGCCCAGCCTGTCGCCCGGAAACCTGCTGCTGTGGGGCGGGCCGTTCCTGGTGGTCCTGGCCGGCGCGGCGCTGCTGCTGACCCGCCTGCGGAACCGGACGCCGGATGCGGAACTCAGCACCGAGGAGGCCGAACGCGTGCGCCGTCTGGCCGAAGACGAGGCGCCCTGACAACTTCCCGCCAAACAATGGACGTGAAGCGGGACCTAGGGTGACCTAAACGTAACTTGAGGGGCGTTGCACTTCGGTGCATCCGACCTAGGTTGTTTGGGCGCTGTTCCTGCCGATCGCCGGCCGGTTCCGCGCAGGGAAACGTAAGGCTTATGAGCTCCAAGAAGACTGGTTATCTCCTGGGCGCCGTCGCCGGCGCGGGTGTCATGGCCGCCGCGGTGGCCGGCGCGGGGATGCGGCTTCCCGCCGCCCACGCCGAGCAGCATCCCGGCGGGCTGATCAAGGCCTCCACCGCTCCCATCTTCGCCCCGCCGCCCGGCGCGCCGATGTCGTTCGCCGACATCGTCGACCGCGTCTCGCCGGCGGTGGTCTCCATCAACGTGACCAGCCGGGTCGACCCCGCCCAGCTGCGCCAGATTCCGGGCCTGCCGTTCGCCATCCCGTCGCCGCGTGGCGGCGGTGAGGACGACGAGGACGGCGATCAGGGCGGCCGCACCGAGCGGGGCCAGCCGCGCCTGCCGACCCAGCAGTCGTCGGGCTCGGGCTTCTTCATCTCGGCCGACGGCTACATCGTCACCAACAACCACGTCGTCGAGAACGCCGAGACCATCAAGGTCGTGCTCAAGGACGAGACCGAGCTGGACGCCGAGATCGTCGGCCGCGACGAGGCCACCGACCTGGCCGTGCTGCGCGTGAAGAGCCGCCGCGGGCCGTTCCCGTTCGTCAGCTTCGAGAACGCCGGCAAGCCGCGCGTGGGCGACTGGGTCATCACCCTGGGCAACCCCTTCGGCCTGGGCGGCACCGCCACGGCCGGCATCGTCTCGGCCTACGGCCGCGACATCGGTGAGACCTTCGTCGACTACATCCAGATCGACGCGCCCATCAACCGGGGCAACTCGGGTGGCCCGACGTTCGACGTCTATGGCCGGGTGATCGGCGTGAATACCGCGATCTTCTCGCCGTCGGGCGGCTCGGTGGGCATCGGCTTCGCCATCCCGGCGGAAGTCGCCGAGACCGTGACCCGTCAGCTCATCTCGGGCGGCCGGGTGGAACGCGGCTACATCGGCGCGACGATCCAGAACTTCACGGCCGAGATGGCCGAGGCCCAGGGCATGGGCGACCAGAAGGGCGCCATCGTCGCCGACATCAGCGCCGGCGGTCCGTCGGCGCGGGCGGGCGTCCAGGTGGGAGACATCGTGGTCGCGGTGAACGGCGTCGCGGTGAAGAGCTCATCGGACCTGACCCGTCAGGTCGCCCGCGTCCGCGCCGGCGAGGTCCTGCGCCTGGACATCGTGCGCGAAGGCAAGAAGCGCACGGTCGAGGTCCGCTCGGGCGTGCGCCCGTCGGAGCGTGAACTGGCCGCCAACGACAACAGCGGCGCCGGCGGCCGCGCGACGCCGGGCGCTCCCGCTGGCGCCCGCGCCCCGGTGCTGGGCATGTCGCTAGGTCCGTTGGACGACGCCACCCGCAACCGCCTGAGCCTGCCGGCCGACGTGCGCGGCGTGCTGGTCGACAGCGTGGAACAGGGCTCGGACGCCGGCACGAAGGGCCTGCGCCGCGGCGACGTGATCACCCGCGCCAACGACCGCGTCATCGCCGCCCCGGCCGACCTGGCCGCGGTGGTCGACGCCGCCAAGAAGGCGGGACGCACCAGTGTGCTGGTGGGTGTCTTCCGTAACGGCCGCACGTCGTTTTTGCCCCTGAAGATTTCAGGCTAGTTTCCTGCACTCAGTAGGGGCGGGAATCAGATGCGGATCCTGATCGTCGAGGACGACCTTGAGGCGGCCGAAGCCATGGCGCGCGGCCTGACCGAGGCCGGCCATGACTGCACGCGCGGCGCCGACGGCGAAGAAGGCCTGACGGCCGCGCGGGGCGCCGAGTTCGACGTGATGATCGTCGACCGGATGATGCCGCGGATGAACGGCGTGCAGCTGGTCGAGACCCTGCGCCGGGAGGGCGACCGGACTCCGGTGCTGTTCCTCTCGGCCCTGGGCGAGGTGGGCGACCGGGTGGACGGCCTGCAGGCCGGCGCCGACGACTACCTGGTGAAGCCCTATGCCTTCGCCGAGCTGATCGCCCGCATCGAGGCCCTGGCCCGCCGCCGCGATACGGGCTCGGTGCAGACCCTGCTGAAGGTGGGCGAGCTGGAGATGGATCTCATCGCCCGCACCGTCCACCGCCAGGGCAAGGAGATCGACCTTCAGCCGCGTGAGTTCCAGCTCCTGGAGTTCATGATGCGCCATGCCGGCCAGTCGGTGACGCGCACGATGCTGCTGGAGAAGGTCTGGCACTATCACTTCGACCCGCAGACCAACGTGATCGACGTCCACATCTCGCGCCTGCGCTCGAAGATCGACAAGGGCTTCGACCGGCCGATGCTCCAGACCGTCCGCGGCGCGGGCTACCGGCTGGACGCTTAAGCGCGCGGCGTGGCGATGCGCCTGCCGCGGATCTTCCGGACCACCCCGTTCCGGCTGACGCTGCTGTTCGTGATGCTGTTCGCGAGCGCCGCGTTCGCGTTCCTGGCCTACATCTATGTGGCGACGGCGGGCGAGGCGACGCGGCGGACCGAGCGCGAGATCGTGCGCGAGATGCGCTCGCTGGTGGACGTCTATGACCGCGCGGGCGTCGACGCGGTGAACCAGTCGCTGATCGAGCGGGCGGCCAGCGAGAAGCCCTTCCTCTACCTGCTGCTGACCAAGGACGGCCGGCGCATCTCGGGCTCGATCGAGGAGAGCCCGGTGGAGAACTTCACCGGCGCGCCGGCGTGGGCGACGTTCCAGGTGACCGACGAGACCCCGGACGGCCGCGAGGTGAAGCACCCGGCTCGCGGGATGCAGCGCCAGCTCCACGGCGGCGAGATCCTGTTCGTGGGCGCCGACGCCGGCGAGGACGAGGCCTATGTGGCGCGGGTCTCGCGGGCGCTGTGGGCCTCGGTCGCGCTGGTGGTCCTGCTGGGTCTGGGCGGCGGCCTGCTGGTCAGCCGCAACGTCTCGCGCACCATGGTCAATCTGATCGAGGTGGTGGAGCGGGTGCGCAACGGCGAACAGGGCGTGCGGGCCCGGGTGCGCGGCGCGCGCGACGAGTTCGACGAGCTGGCGCAGGGCGTCAACGACATGCTGGACCGGCTGGAGCGCTCGATGGCCGGCCACAAGCACGCCGGCGACGCGATCGCCCACGACCTGCGCTCGCCGCTGACCCGCCTGAGGGCCCGGTTGGAGACCGCCTATCTCGACGTGGAGTCGGGCAAGGGCAACGCCGAGCAGGCCCTGGCCCAGGCGCTGGAAGACACCGACGGCGTGTTGAAGACCTTCGGCGCGGTGCTGTCGATCGCGCGGCTGCAGGCGGCGGGTGCGGCGCCCGATCCCGTGGTGTTCGACCCGGCCGATCTCGCCGCCGACATCTCGGAGCTCTACGAGGCGTTCTGCGAAGAGAAGGACATCGACTTCTCGGCCGAGCTGACCAAGGAGCTGACCATTCGCGGCAACCGCGAGTTCCTGGCCCAGGCCCTGGCCAACCTGCTGGACAACGCGGTGAAGTACACGCCGGCCGGCGGAGCGATCATGCTGCGCGTGCGGCGGCGTTCGTCGGGTGAGGTGGAGTTCTCGGTCACCGACACCGGCCCGGGCGTGCCCGACGAGGACCGGGAGCGCGTGATCCAGCGCTTCGTCCGCCTGGAGAAGGATCGCAGCCAGCCCGGCGCAGGCCTCGGCCTCTCGCTGGTGGCGGCCATCGTCGAGGCGCACGGCGGGCGTCTGGAGCTGTCGGAAGGCCCCGGCAAGGTGGGCGAGATGGGCCCGGGCCTGCGCGTCGCCTTCATCCTGCCGCGCGCCTAGAGCCGGCGGGAGAAGCCGCTCCGTCGGAAGAGCAGGCCGTCCAGGGCGAAGCGCCCCGGCCCCTGGGTCGCCAGCACCAGGCCGATCAGGACCAGGGCAAGCGCCGGGAACGAGGCGCGTATCCCCGCGTGGTGATCGACCATGACGATGGCCACGACGAAGTTCAGCGCGCAGAGCAGGCCCGCCCAGCGCGTGGCGAGGCCCAGCAGGATCGCCAGCCCGCACGCGAACTGCAGCGCCACATCGAACGGGGCCAGCAGCTCGGGGTAGGGGAAACCAAACTGTTTCAGGAACGCGGCGAACTTCTGCATATCCTCGGGACTGGTGATGTTGTCCCAGACGCCCCACACCAGGAACGCGCCCACGCCGAGCCTCAGCGCCAGCAGGGCGGCGTCGGTCCCCTTGGCCAGACCATCCAGTCGAACCAGGCCGGCGATGCCCATGCGCGTACTCCCGTTTTGGAGCGGCAAGGTTGATGACGCCTGGACCGTGGGGTCGACTTAAATGTCCGTAATCGCCGAAGCCCTGAAGCCATGTGGTCCCGTGCTGGACCAGCGCGCCGCCGACCGCGCGCGGGAGATCGTCAGCGGGACCGTCTGGACGCCGGAACTGGAAACGGCCTGGCCGGCGCTGGCGCCGGTGTTCGGGGCGTCGGCCTATCTGGCCAGCCTGGCGCGGCGCAATCCGCAGCGGCTGGCGGACCTGCTGGCCAGTGATCCGGACGCACGGCTGGCCGACATCTTGGCGCGAACCGCGGCCGTGGGCGACCTGTTGCCAGAGGCGGCCCAGGCGCCTTTGCGGCTGCTGAAGCAGGAGCTGCACCTGCTGACCGCCCTGGCCGACCTGGGCGGGGTCTGGGACCTGGATCAGGTGACGGGGGCCCTGACCCGGTTCGCCGACGCGGCGGTGGCCGCCTCGCTGATGTCGGCGGCGCGGGGCGAGCTGGAGGCCGGGCGGCTCACGCGGCTGGGCGAGGGGGAGCAGGGGCCCGTCCCGGGGTGGTTCTGCATCGCCATGGGCAAGCAGGGCGCCTTCGAGCTGAACTATTCCAGCGACATCGACGTCTCGGTCTTCTTCGACCCCGAGCCGCTAGAGGCGGTGCTGGCCGAGGGCGTGGAGGTGCAGGCCTTCGCGGTGCGCCTGACCCATCGGGTCTCGGAGCTGATGCAGGCCAAGACCGGCGACGGCTATGTGTTCCGCATGGACCTGCGCCTGCGGCCGGATCCGTCGTCGACGCCGCCGGCGGTGCCGGTGCCCGCCGCGCTGGAATACTATGAGACGGTCGGCCAGAACTGGGAGCGGGCGGCGTTCATCAAGGCGCGGCCCTGCGCCGGCGACGCGCCCGCCGCCCGGGCGTTCCTGGCCGAGCTGATCCCCTACATCTGGCGCAAGAACCTCGACTTCGCCGCCATCGCCGACATCCACTCGATCAAGCGCCAGATCCACGCGCACAAGGTGGACGAACGGATGACCGCCAAGGGCGTCGACCTGAAGCTGGGCCGGGGCGGGATCCGGGAGATCGAATTCTACGTCCAGACCCAGCAGCTGATCCTGGGCGGCCGCCATCCCGAACTCCGCAGCAATCGCACGCTCGATGCGCTGAAGGCGCTGGCCGACGCCGGCCATGTCTCGAAGGCGGCGGCGGCGGATCTGACCGAGGCCTACCACCTGCTGCGGGCGGTCGAGCACCGCATCCAGATGCTGGAGGACGAGCAGACCCACAAGCTGCCGGAATCCGACAACGAGCGGAAACGGGTCGCGGCCTTGACCGGCCCCGAGCCGCTGCGCAGCTTCGACGCGCGGATCACGCGGACGTTGAAGACGGTCAATGGCCGGTACGGTGAGCTGTTCGCCGACGAGGAGGAGCTGTCGTCGCGGTTCGGCAGCCTGGTGTTCACCGGTGTCGACGACGACCCCGAGACCCTGGCGACCATCGCCCGGATGGGGTTCTCGACCCCGGCGCGGGTCTCGCAGACGATCCGCAACTGGCACCACGGCCATGTGGCGGCGACGCGGACGGAGCGGGGACGGGAGCTGTTCACGCGACTCGCGCCGCGCCTTCTGGAGGCGGCTCACGCCACCGGGGCGCCCGACGCGGCCTTCAATCGCTTCTGCGACTTCTTCGGCGGGCTGACGACAGGGGTGCAGCTCCAGTCGCTGTTCCTGGCGCAACCGAAGCTGTTCGAGCTGGTGGTGCAGGTGCTGGCCTTCGCTCCGCGCCTGGCGAACACCCTGGCCCGGCGGCCGGCGGCCATCGACGCCATGCTGGACCCGGACTTCTTCACGCCGATCGAGATCGGGACCGAACGGGCCGACATGCAGCGCGCCGTGGCGCGGGCCGACGGCTTCGAAGCGGCCATGGATGTGGTGCGTCGCGTGCATCGCGAGCAGGCCTTCCGGGTCGGCGTGCAGGTGATGAGCGGGGCGGCCACGGCGGACGTGGCGGGCCGGGCCTTCGCGGACCTGGCGGATCTCTGCATCGAAGTCTTGGGGCCCGCGGCCCTGGCCGAGGCCGAGCGGATGGGCGGCGCGTTTCCGGGCGATGTGGCCGTGGTGGCGCTGGGCAAATGCGGCTCGCGCGAAATGAGCGCTTCGTCCGACCTGGACCTGATGACCCTGTATCGCGCGGCCGACCCGACGGCCGCGTCGGAGATCAAGGGCTGGGACGCTTCGGCCTTCTACGGGCGCTTCACCCAGCGGCTGATCGCGGCGCTGTCCAGCCCGACGGCGGAGGGTCAACTCTACGAAGTCGACATGCAGCTGCGGCCGTCCGGCACCAAGGGGCCGGTTGCGGTGAGCTTCGCCGCCTTCGATCACTACTACCAGGGCGAGGCCGAGACCTGGGAACTGCTGGCCCTGACCCGGGCGCGGGTGGTGTGGTCGACGTCACAGGCCTTCGCGACGGACGCGCAGGCGGCGATCGAGACGGCGCTGCGTCGCCCGCGCGACCGCAAGCGCACCGCCAAGGACGTGCGCGACATGCGTAAGCTGCTGGAACAGGAACGGCCGCCGAAGGGCGACTGGGACCTGAAACTGGGGCCGGGCGGCCTGGTGGACATCGAGTTCGCCGCCCAGTTCCTGCAACTGGCCCACGCGGCCGGCGGCGGCCCGCTCGCGCCCAACACGGCGACGGCGCTGAGCGCCATGGGAGAGGCCGGGCTCGCCCCCGAGGCCCCGCTGGCGGCGCTGTGCGAGGCCTGGCGACTGCAGCAGGACCTGACCCAGCTGCTGAAGCTGGCCCTGGCCGACAATCCCGATCCCGAACAGGAGCCCAAGGCGCTCCAGGCGCTGCTCGCGCGGGTCGGCGAGGTGAAGACCTTTGCCGCTCTCAAGAAGCGGCTGGCGGCCGCCCAGGCCGCCGCGCGGGGGGCCTATCTGGAGCTCGTGAAAAGCTAGCGACGGATTCCGCCGGGGTCGGCGTGGAAGGTGTGGGGGACGTCACAACCCGACCCGAGGATACATGCTCCGCCTCACGATTTCCGCCGCCGCCGTGGCGCTGATCGCCACCTCCGCCCAGGCCCAGCCCGGGCCGCAGAACCTGGACGCCGACGGCGACGGGAAGGTGACGCTCGCCGAGTTCAAGTCCGGTCAGGCCGAGCGGCAGGACCGCCTGTTCGCGCGCATGGACGCCAACGGCGACGGCCGGATCGTCGCGTCGGAGGCCGAGGGCGGCCGGGGCGGCGGGATGCTGATGATGCTGGACGTCGACAAGGACGGCGCGGTGACCAGGGCCGAGATGGCCGCGATGGCCGACCGGCGCTTCCAGATGGCGGACGCGAACAAGGATGGCTGGCTATCGGCCGGCGAACTCACGACAATGCGGCAGAGGATGCGTGGCGGACAGGGCTCCGAATAGTTTCGCCGTCCTCGCGGCAGAGGTCAGGCTTGGGGGATTCCGACGACGAGATCCTGTCGCGTGTCGCGGCCGGCGATCCGGCGGCGGCGCGCGCGCTCGTGGCCCGAAAGCTGCCGCGCCTCATGTCGCTGGCCGGGCGGATGCTGACCGACGCCTCGGAAGCCGAGGACGTGGCGCAGGAAGCTTTCGTTCGCGCATGGAAGCAGGCGCCGAAGTGGCGCCCCGGCGAGGCGCGCTTCGACACCTGGCTGCACCGGGTGGCCCTGAACCTCTGCTACGACCGGCTCCGCCGGCGGCGCGAGGTGGCGACCGCCGAGCCGCCGGAACAGGTGGACGAGGGGCCGGCGCCGGATCGCGGTCTGGAGGCCTCGGACACCAGCCGGCGCGTGCAACGGGCGCTGGAGAGCCTGCCCGACCGGCAGCGGGAGGCGATCGTGCTGTGTCACTATCAGGACCTGGGAAACATCGAGGCCGCGGCGGTCATGGGCGTGACCGTCGAGGCGCTGGAGGGTCTGCTGGGACGCGGGCGTCGCGCCCTGCGGGCCGCGCTGATCGATCTGAAGGAGGCGTGAGGACATGACCCGGGACGGCATGACCCCAGAGCGTTTCGCGACGCTGGCCGAGGCCTATGGCGGTGACGTCGCGCGCTGGCCGCAAGGCGAGCGTGAGGCCGCGGCGGCGTTGATGTCCGCCGAGCCGGCATGGGCGCAAAGCGTGCTCTCGGCGGCGGCCGAACTGGACCTTGCGCTGGACGCCTTCGCCGCGCCGCGCGCCGCGGGAGACCTGGCGCAGCGCATCGCCGCGGGAGCGCCGAAGCCGCGCGCCCGGTGGCGGCTGTGGCTGGCGCCGGCCGGCATGGGCGCGGGCCTGGCGGCCGCCTGTGCGGCAGGCCTGGTGCTGGGCGTCCAGCTGGGCGCGCCGCAGGCCGGCGTGATCCAGACCGGCGACGGTGTGGTCACCGCTGCCGACGATGAATTCAGCCTTTACGTGGACGAGGCCGCGGGATGAGCCGCAAGTTCCTGTTCGCCGCGCTCTTCGCATCGCTGGCGCTCAACCTGTTCATCGGCGGCGCCCTGGCCGGCGCCAAGTTCGCCGAGCATCGCCCCCGCAAGGAAGCCGGCGAGCAGCGCGGCGGCGGGCGCAATCCGGTGATGCTGGCGGTGCGCCAGTTGTCGCCCGAGAGCCAGGCGGCGTGGCGCAAGGACGCCGCCGAGGGCCAGGCGCTAATGCCCAAGATGCGCGAGGCGCGGCTGCTGGCCCGCGAGACGATGCACGGCTTCGCTTCGCCCGACTTCGACAAGGAGGCGGCCTACGCCAACTTCAAGCGGGCGCGCGGACTGGAGTACGAGGCGCGGCTGGCGATGGATCGACGGCTGGTGGACTTCGCCGCCGGCCTGCCGCCCGAGGAGCGGGCGAAGTTCGGCGAGGCGCTGGGCAAGCCGGCGCTAGGCCGCGGCCGCCCCGCTGACCGCCGAGGGGCGGCTCTGCCGGACCGGTAGCGAGAAGCTGGCCGTCGTGCCCTGGCCCGGGGCGCTCTTCAGGTCGAGCAGGCCGCCGTGCATCTCCACCAGGGACTTGGTGAGGGCCAGGCCCAGGCCGGAGCCCTGGGTGGTCTTCGAATGCTGGCTCTCGACCTGCTCGAACGGCTTGGCGAGACGTTCCAGGTCCTGGGCCGAGATGCCGATGCCGGTGTCCTGGACGCTGACCTTCACCCGTTCGCCCAGCGGATCGTTGCGCAGTTCGGCGAAGACCGAGACCCGGCCGCCACGCGGGGTGAACTTCACGGCGTTCGAAAGCAGGTTCAGCAGGATCTGCTTCACGGCGCGGTAGTCGGCCTCGACGTCGGGCAGGCCGGTGAGGTCGACGTTCAGGGTCAGGCCGGCGGCCTCGGCGCGGTTGCGCACCAGCCGCAGGGCGTCGTCGACGATCTCCTCGACGGCCACGGGCTCGAAGCGAAGGGTGAACTTGCCGGCCTCGATCTTGGACATGTCGAGGATGTCGTTGATCAGCGCCAGCAGGTGCTGACCCGAGCTCAGGATGTCGCGCGAGTAGTCGCGATAGCGGGTGTCGCCGAGCGGGCCGTACATCTCGGCCGACATGATCTCGGAGAAGCCGTTGATGGCGTTCAGCGGCGTGCGCAGCTCGTGGCTCATGTTGGCCAGGAACTCGCTCTTGGCGGCGCTGGCGCCCTCGGCGCGGATCTTCTCGGCTTCGTACTTGCGGGCCAGTTCCGAGAGCTGTTCCTGGCTCTGTTCCAGGTTGATGACCGCGCGGCGGAGTTCCTCCTCCTTGATCCGGCGGGCCTCTTCCTGGGTCTTCAGCACGGTGATGTCGGCGGCGGTGACCACGAGGCCGCCTTCCGCCGTGGGCCGTTCCGAGATCTGCACCCAGCGGCCGTCGATCAGCTCGGCCTCGCGCACGCCGCGGCGCCCGCCCGGGGCGGGATACTCCTGGCGAATGGCGAGGCGGGCGGCGCGCTCCACCTGTTCACGGCCCACGCCGCTCTTCAGCAGGTCGGCCTCGAGCTGGAAGTAGCTGCGGAAGTTCTTGTTGCACATCACCAGCCGGCCGTTGCGGTCCCAGAGGACGAAGGCTTCGGAGGTGCTCTCGATGGCGTCACGCAGGCGGCCCTCGGCGGACTGGGCGCGGGCCTGGGCCAGGCGCTCCTCGGTCACGTCCAGGGCGACGCCGATGATGCGGGCGAAGCCGCCGTCTGGGCTCTCGCCGAAACCCCGGCCCCGGAAGTCGATCCAGACCGGCCGCGCGCCGGCGAGCGGCGGGACGCGGAAGCTGACGTCGAAGTCGCCGTAGATGGCGGCGGTGGACAGCGCCTCGCGCATGTCGTCGCGGTGCCCGGGCGCCACGCGTTCCAGAACCTGCTGGCCATCGACCAGACCGCTGCGCCAGCCGAACAGCGAGGCGGTGACCTCGGACATGAAGATCTTGTCGGCCGCCAGGTCCCACTCCCAGATGCCGCAGCGGGCGGCTTCGACGGCCATGCGGAAGCGCTGTTCGGAATCCAGGCTGGCGGCCTGCACATGTTCGACCCGGCGCTTTTCCTCGACCAGCAGCACGCTCATGGCGATGGCGGCGCCGAGAGGGATGAGGAACCAGGCGACCAGTTCCAGGGCATGCGGCGCCAGGGTCATGAACCGCTGCACGCCCAGGCCGGCCACGACGGCCAGGAGGACGATGATCGCGATGATCGCCGGGCGGGAGTAGCTGCGAGAGGGCGCACGACGACGGGCCCGCCGCTCGGGCGTCACTCCCGCCATGCTCTGGCCCCCGCGTCCGGCCAAGGCCGTCTGCTCCTTCCCCGAACCGCATCCCCGAAGAGCGGCCCGGTCATCTAAACCCAACCCGATCCCGCGGCTACCGCGGCCTTGACCTCATCAGTTGAGGGCGCGAGTGGCCAATTCGTAAACGTTCTTGGAAAGACCTTCGACCGCGACGATCCGTTCCAGCTCTGCCTTCATCAGCGCGCCCAGCTCGGGCTTCATGCGCCGCCAGCCGCCCAGCGGGTCGACGAGGCGCGCCGCGGTCATGGGGTTGAAGCGGTCGACCGCGATGATCTGGTCGGCCAGGAACCGGTATCCCGCACCGCTGGGTTCGTGGAACCGCACCGGATTGAAGTTGGCGAAGCTGGAGACCAGCGCCCGCAGGCGGTTGGGGTTCTTCTGATCGAAGGCCGGGTGGGCGGTGAGGCCCAGTATGCGGCCCAGCGCGGTCTCGGACGGATCGCGGCCCTGCAGGGCGAACCACTTGTCGATCACCAGCGGTTCGGTCTTCCAGCGCTCGAAGAAGGCGGCCAGGGCCTCCTCGTACGCCTGTCCGCCGATGAGCATCAGGGCATTCAGGCCGCCGATCTGGTCGGTCATGTTCACGGCCGACTCGAAGTGGCCGGAAGCGATGTCGGCGATCTCGCTGCGCGGGTTGGCGGCCATCAGCTCCAGGGCCGCATTGCGCAGCGCCCGACGTCCGGCGCCGGCGGCGTCGGGCGAGAATTCGCCAAGGTCCTGCAGGCCGGTGTGCAGGCGGCGGAGTTCGGCGTTGAGGTGCAGGGCCAGGCGCAGTCGCAGCGCCTCGCGCGCCTCGTGGATCGCGGCGGGATCCACCGGGCTGCGCATCAGGGCGAGGTCGGTTTCCGACGGCAGGCTGAGCAGCAGCGCCTTGAAGGCGTTGTCCGAGGCCTGATCGGTGAGAGCCCGGCCCACGGCCTCGGCATAGCGCTCCTCGCCCACATCGTCGGGCTTGCCGGCCGCGCGGCCCAGGATCAGCTCGGCGGCGAGGTCCTGCCCGGCTTCCCAACGGTTGAAGAGATCGGGATCGGACGCGAGCTGAACGTAGCGTTCCTTCGGCTCGGCGTCGGTCTTCATCACGACGGGCGCCGAGAAGCCGCGGAGAGCCGAGACCACGGGCATGCTGTCGACGCCGGTCAGGGTGACCTTCACCTCCGGCTTGTCGAGGACCACCACGGTCTCGTCCACCGCCTGGCCGTCGCGCTCGAAGGCCAGGGTGCGGCCCTCGGCGTCCAGCAGGCCCAGCGTGACCGGGATCGGCAGGGAGCGCTTGGCCTCCTGACCGTTGGTGGGCGGCGTGGTCTGGGTGAGGGCCAGTTCCAGCGTGCGGGCGGCCTCGTCGTAGGTGGCGGCCAGGGTGATACGCGGCGTGCCCGCCTGTTCGTACCAGGCGAAGAAGTCCGAGAGGTCCTGGCCCGAGGCTTCGGCGAAGCACTGGATGAAGGCCTCGACGGTGGTCGCTTCGCCATCGTGGCGGGCGAAGTAGAGATCCATCCCCTTCCGGAAGGCGTCGGCCCCGATCAGGGTCTTCAGCATCCCGATCACCTCCGAGCCCTTCTCGTAGATGGTCGCGGTGTAGAAGTTGTCGATCTTCATGTAGCTGGACGGGCGCACCGGGTGGGCCAGCGGGCCCTGGTCCTCGGAGAACTGGCGCATCCGCAGCACCTTCACGGCCTTGATGCGCTGGACCGCCTCGCCACGCATGTCGGCGCAGAAGCCCTGCTCGCGGAAGACGGTCAGGCCTTCCTTCAGGCAGAGCTGGAACCAGTCGCGGCAGGTGATGCGGTTGCCGGTCCAGTTGTGGAAGTACTCGTGCGCCACGACCGCCTCGATGCGCTCGTAGTCCACGTCGGTCGCCGTCGCGGCGTCGGCCAGCAGGAGCGAGGAGTTGAAGATGTTCAGCCCCTTGTTCTCCATCGCCCCGAAGTTGAAGTCGCGCACGGCGACGATCATGAACAGGTCGAGGTCGTACTCGCGGCCGTAGGCCTCCTCGTCCCACTTCATCGAGCGCTTCAGAGCGTCCATGGCGTAGGCGGCGCGGGAGGCCATGCCGGTGTCGACGTAGATCTGGAGGTCGACGGTGCGGCCGCTCATGGTGACGAGCTTGTCCTCCAGCACGTCCAGCTCGCCGGCCACCAGGGCGAAGAGATAGCAGGGCTTGAGGAACGGATCGTTCCAGACCGCGAAGTGGCGGCCGCCGGGCAGCTCGCCCTTCTCGATCAGGTTGCCGTTGGCCAGCAGGTGGCGGAACTTGCGGTCGGCCTCGATGCGGACGGTGAAGCGCGACAGGACGTCGGGCCGGTCGGGCCAATAGGTGATCTTGCGGAAGCCCTCGGCCTCGCACTGGGTGCAGAAGCGGCCGCCCGACATGTATAGACCCTCGAGCGCCTTGTTGCCCTCGGGATCGATCTCGACCTCGGTCTCAAGCGTGAAGGCCGCGGGCGGGTTCGGGATGGTCAGGAACTCGGCGTCGGTCGAGTAGTCGCCCTCCGCCAGGACCCGGCCGTCGATCGCCACCGAGATCGGCTTCAACCGCTCACCGTTGAACACCAGGGCCTCGGCCGCCTCGCCGTTTCGGCGCACGGCCAGCCTGGCCTTCACCCGCGTCGTGTTGGGCTGCAGGTCGAAGGTGAGGTGAACCTCGTCCACCAGATAAGCGGGCGGACGGTACTCGGAGAGCCGGATCGGCTGGGGCGTTTCGGTGCGCATGGCGCATCTAGGACGCCCAATCGGGCGGCGCCAAGGCAGGCCGCGACCAAATCCTGGCCCTGGGCGCCTCATTCGCCCAACTCTGTCATGTAGTCGACGGACGTGCCTTCAAGCGTGACCATACCCTTTTGCCCGGGGGCTATTATTCGGGGTGGGGTGTTGGCAACGTATCGGATGTACCACGTCGACCCCGACGGCCGACTGCGCCTGGGCGACACCTTCGACGCGTCCTCCGACGACGACGCGGTGATCGCCGCCCGACCCCGGCTGCGTGCGGGCCACGGCGCCGAGCTCTGGGCCGGCGGACGGATGGCCGGCCGGTTCACGCACGGACACGAGTTCTTCCCCGGCGTCGGCTGACGCGAGGTCACGCTTTTCTTGCGCGATCCCTGCGCGCAAAGCTTGGGCCCAGAGGAAACGCCAAGCCGGGACAGCCGGCAGGACAGGGCCCAATGAACTTCGACTACTCCGACGACCAGAAGTTCCTCAAGAACGAGGCGCGCAAGTTCCTGGACGCGAACTGCCCCACCAGCCGCGTGCGGCAGGTGCTGGACGACGCGGCGAAGCCGTACGACGCGGCGCTCTGGAAGGCCGTGGCCGAGCAGGGCTGGCTGGGCGCGGCGATTCCGGAGGAGCACGGCGGCCTGGGCCTGGGGCGGATCGAGCTGTGCGCCATCGCCGAGGAACTGGGCCGCGTGGTGGCGCCGATCCCC
Source organism: Pseudomonadota bacterium (assembly GCA_040752615.1). Classification (GTDB taxonomy): domain Bacteria; phylum Pseudomonadota; class Alphaproteobacteria; order Caulobacterales; family Caulobacteraceae; genus Phenylobacterium. Next base: position 51,781 of record JBFMGV010000032.1, read on the forward strand.
TTCGCCTCGACGGTCTACTTCCTGGCCGAGGCGGTGATGCTGGCGGGGAGCGACGCCCAGAAGGCGGCGCTGCTGCCGAAGATCGCGGCGGGCGAGGTCATCGGCTGCGTGGCGACGTCGGAGGGACCGGGCGTCCTGACCGCCTCGGCGCTGCAGGCCAGCGTGTCGGGCGGCAAGCTCAGCGGCGCCAAGCTTCCGGTGACCGACGGCGACATCGCCACCCACGCCCTGGTGCTGGCCAAGGAGAACGGACAGCCGGGTCTGTTCCTCGTGGACCTTTCGGCGGGCGTCACGCGCGAGCCGCTGCAGACCCTGGACCCGACCCGGGACGCGGCGAAACTCTCCTTCGCGGGCGCGGCGGCCGAGCGGCTGGGCGAGGCGGGCGACGGTTTCGCCCTGCTGGAACGGATCAACGACCGCGCGGCGATCCTGCTGGCCTTCGAGCAGACGGGCGGCGCCGACCGCGCCCTGGAGATGGCCAAGGCCTATGCGCTGGAGCGCTACGCCTTCGGCCGGGTGATCGCCAGCTACCAGGCGATCAAGCACAAGCTGGCCGACATCTATGTGAAGAACGAGCTGGCCCGTTCGAACGCCTACTACGGCGCCTGGGCGCTCAACACCGACGCGCCGGAGTTGCCGGTGGCGGCCAGCGCGGCGCGGATCGCCGCGTCCGAAGCCTTCTGGTTCGCGGCGAAGGAGAACATCCAGACGCACGGCGGCATCGGCTTCACCTGGGAGGTGGACGCCCACCTCTACTACCGCCGCTCGCGGCAACTGGCCTTGGTGGCCGGCGCCCCGCGGGTCTGGAAGGAACGGCTGGTCAGCCAGCTCGAGCGCCGGAACATCGCGGCTTAACGCGGGAGGGAACGATGGACTTCAACGACAGCCCCGAAGAAGCCGCCTACCGCGCCCAGGTCCGGGCCTGGCTGGAGGCCAATGCGCCCAAGCAGGCGCTGAGCGTCGAGGACATGGAGGGCGGCGGCTCGATGGTCGCCTCCAAGGCCTGGCAGGCCAAGAAGGCCGCCGCCGGCTACGCGCAGATCACCTGGCCCAAGGAGTGGGGTGGGCCGGGCGGCAATCCGATCCAGCAGGTGATCTTCAACACCGAGGAGGCGAAGCACCCGATCCCGCCGAACCCGTTCCAGATCGGGCTCGGCATGTGCGTGCCGACTGTGATGACCTTCGCGGACGAGGCCACCAAGAAGCGCTTCGTGGGGCCCGCCCTGCGCGGCGAAGAGATCTGGTGCCAGCTCTTCTCCGAACCCGCCGGCGGCTCGGACGTGGCGGCGGCGCGGACCCGCGCGGTGAAGGCCGACGACGGCTCGGGCGACTGGATCATCTCGGGCCAAAAGGTGTGGACAACGGGGGCGCAGTTCTCCGACTTCGGGATCGTCGTGACCCGCACCGACCCGGACGCGCCCAAGCACAAGGGCATGACGATGTTCTGGGTCGACATGAAGGATCCGGGCGTGGAAGTGCGGCCGATCCATCAGATGTCGGGCGGGTCGGGCTTCAACGAGGTGTTCTTCACGAACGTGCGTGTGCCGGACAGCCAGCGGCTGGGCGCGGTGAACGACGGCTGGAAGGTCAGCCTGGTCACCCTGATGAACGAGCGCCTGGCGGTGGGCGGCGCGACCGGCGCGCAGTGGACCCAGTTCCTCGACGCGGCGCGCCAGATCACCGGCCTCGACGGCGCGCCGGCGATCAAGGACCAGGCGATCCGCGAGAAGTTGGCCGATTGGTACGTGCAGGCCGAGGGGCTGAAGCACACCCGCAACCGCACCATGACGGCGCTGAGCCGCGGCCAGACGCCGGGTCCGGAGAGCTCGATCGGCAAGGTGGTCTCGGCCCTGCAGATGCAGGACCTGGCCAATACGGCGGTCGAGATGCTGGACCAGTACGGGATCATCAACGACCCCGCGCTGGCGCCGCTGGGCGGGGCCTTCCACGCCTCGCTGATGATGGCGCCGGGCCTGCGGATCGCCGGCGGCACCGACGAGATCCTCAAGAACATCATCGCCGAGCGGGTGCTGGGTCTGCCCGGCGATATCCGCGTCGACAAGGACGTGGCGTTCAAGGACCTGCCGACGGGGCGCTGAGCCCCGTCGGAGATCCGATCCGTCAGGCGACGGCGGCGCGGCGGCGGCGCAGGGTGGCGCCGGCGAGGCCGAAGCCGCCGATCATCAGGGCCCAGGTCGCGGGCTCGGGGACCTCGGCGAAGCCGGTCACGAGGCCCCGGTTCCACTCGTAGGGATAGGCGCTGAAGCGGCTGTTGGTGACGCCGTTGTTCTTGTCGAAGTCGAGGTAGAGGTCGCTGCTCGGCGAGAAGTCGAACGTGCGCACCGTCATCAGCAGGTTGCCCTTCGACGGGTCGTAGGCGAACCGCTTCGTGAGCTCGAACACGAGCTGGCCGTTCGAGATCGACGGCAGGGCGCCGCTGAACACCTGCACGAAGCTGGTGTCGAACCAGGGCGTGGTCGTGCCGTTGCTGGTGTCGAAGGTCGGGATCGCGGCCGAGCTGTACGACAGGTAGATCTGGAACGTGCCGGCGCGCGGCGTCGTGCTGTCGGGGTCCAGCGAATTGAAGAAGCTGAGCTCACCGATCGTCAGGCCGGCGCCGAAGCTGGCCGCGTTGTAGATCTGCTGGAAGTAGGCGCCGCCGATGTTGGACCCGAACGGCATGCCGTTGGAGTCATCGGCCACGCCAACCGTCAGGGCCTGGGCCGGCGCAGCGGCCATACCGAGGGCCAGCAGAGCCGCCCCGGCCACAAGAAGCTTCTTCATTACCCCACACCTCACACGAACTGTCTGGACACCGCGCGGGGAGACGCGCGGGCGGCCGGGCCACCAAGGCCAAGCTCGCCCGTCCGACTTAGGCGTCGCATGCGACAGCCTGTTTACGGTTCGTTGACTGTGTCGCGGAGCGGGAGGATCCGAGGCGGAGAAGGCGCCTCGGGCCGGGCAGTCGAGCACAATCCAGAGGCGCCATGCCGGATTGTGCGCGCAATTCTTGTGACCGTCGCGTTTCGAGTCCAGGTTCGACGAACGATGATTTTTTATCGGGTCGTCTTTTGATCTTGGGGGTTGCCATGAAATCAATGTTCGCCGCCGCAGCGATGGCTGCGGTCCTTACGCTGCCCAATGCCGCCGCTGCCGGCGTCACGCTGGTCAGCCTCGACCCGACCTATCTCGACACGATCGACACGTCGGACGTCGGGGCCTCGATCCCGGCGGGCATCCGTTTCGTCAACGAGCTGGACTACGCGGTCGATCTCTTCTGGATCAACTACTCGGGGGATCGGGTCTTCTATGCGACGATCGCCGCGTTCGGCATCCGCCTGCAGTCGACCTTCACCAGCCACCCCTGGATCCTGGCGCGGTCCGGCACGGCGACGCTGGCTCAGGGCACAGGCGAGCTCGTCGACGGCTTCATCGCGCTTTCCACGAACCCGGCGACTTTCAGCGACTACGACGTGGCCTACATTCGCGGCGCCTTCGCCGCGGTTCCCGAGCCGTCCACGTGGGCCCTGGCCATCGCGGGCTTCGGCCTCGCCGGCGCCGGCCTGCGGCGCCGTTCACGCACGGCTGTCCCCGCTTAGGCGGTCAGGGCCAGGGGCGCGCTGCGGCCGGCGATGAGCTGGCCGTAGAGGCGCGTCAGGGCCTCGAAGGTGGCGTCCCAGCCGTGGCGGGTCTCGGCCCGGCGGCGGGCGGCTCGTGAGATCTCGGCGATGTCGCGGACGAACAGCGCCTCGATGGCCTCGGCCAGGCCGGCCGGCTCGACGTTCTCGGCCGGCTGGCCCACCGAGGCGTCGATCAGTTCGCCCACGCCGCCGCGCCGCGAGCCGACGACGGGCAGCCCGGCGGCCATCGCCTCCAGCACGAAGAGGCCGAAGATTTCGTTCTCGTTGGCGTGCAGGGCCGCGTCGCATGAGGCCAGCAGCCCCGCCAGGCGGACGGGGTCGCGTTCGAAGTCCAGGCTGATGACGCGCGGCGACCAGGCGACATCCTTGCCCGCGCCCACCAGGACCAGCCGGTAGGGATCGCCCAGCCGTTCCACCGCCGCGACCATGGAGTCGATGTTCTTCTCGCGGGCCGGACGGCCAGCGAAGACCAGCAGGCGGCTGTCGGCGGGCACGCCCAGGCGCTTGATGAGCCTGGCGCGATCGGCGCGGGCGGGGTCGAACAGGGCGGTGTCGACGCCGAGTTGCTGGATCGACATGCGGGTGACCCCGGCGTCGGCGAGGCGCGAGGCCATGTGCCGGCTCGGCGCGACCACGTGGTCGAAGCGCTGGTAGGCCTGGGCCCAGAAGTTGAATGTCGGCGCCTCGGCCCATTCGCCGAAATGCAGGGCCGCGAGGGCCGCGGCGTCGGTGTGGCAGAAGCCGACGACCGGCACGCCGAGAGCCTCGCCGGCGTAGAGCGCGGCGTGGCCGGGCACGAAGACGTCGCCGGCTTCGATCACGTCGGGCTCCAGCAACCGCAGCACCGTCTCCCACTTCGTCAGGCTGGCCGGCATCCGGTAGCCGTTGCCGAACGGCAGGCGCGTGGCCGAGATGGTGACGAGCCCGTCGGCCTCGGCGCGCGTGCGGGCGCCAGGCACCACCAGGCTGTGGCGCACGTCCGGGCGGCGGCGGGCGAGCCAGGCCCGCTTGGCCATCAAGTAGCGTTTCACCCCGCCGGACTGCGGCGCGTACATCATGGTGGTGTCGAGCAGGTGGAAGCCCGAACCACCGTGCGGTTCGACCGCGTTGGCGGCGGCCTCCGGGTCGAGGCGGATGAGATTGGCGTACCGGGGCGCGGCGGGTTCGAACACGCGGCCAGATCTCCGTGCGATGATGCTGTCGGCGGCGGCGGTGAAGAGGCGAGCGGACTCGTTCGGCCTAACGACCTTGGCCTTGAGGGCCTTCTCGGTCGCGCGCCGGACGGGGCGTCTCTTCCAGATCCTGGCCAGGGGTCGCGCCCTTCGTTCGAACCGGGGGCATACTATCCGCCCCGCACCCCATGTCATCGCCTACGGCGGCGCTTTCAAGGCCTCCGCCGTCACGCAGGTGCAACGAAATCATCAGGCGCCCTCCACACAGACCACCGGCAGGCGGGTAACCCCCGGCGCGCGCCGAGGTTGCGTCAGCGCGGGTCGTAGGCGCGGGCGATGTCGGGGCGGACGCCGATGTCGGGCATGAACTCGGGCTCGCGGCGGGCGCGGGTCGCCTGTTCGAACGCGAAGCCCAGGCCAAGAAGCCGGGCCTCCGACCAGGCCGGCCCCAGGAACGAGACGCCGACGGGCAGGCCGGTCGCGTAGCCCGCCGGCACGGTCAGGTGCGGATAGCCCGACACGGCCGGCAGCCGCGAGGGTGAACCGAAGAACGGGCCGCCGTTGACCGGATCGACGATGGAGGGCGGGCCGCCACTGGGCGCCAGGATCGCGTCCAGCCTGTTGTCGGCCAGCATCCGGTCCAGGCCCTCGCGCGCGAGGCGGCCGGCGGTGGCGCGCTTCTCGCGGTACGAGGGATCGGTGAGCGGCGGCTTGGCTGCGGTCTGCTCGAAGATCTCCTGGCCGAACAGGGCGGTCTCGCGGCCCTCGGCCTTGTTGAAGGCGATGAGGTCGTCGAGCGTCCGGCTCTTCACCGCCGCGGGCGTGGACGCCAGGTAGGCGTTCAGGGCGGCCTTGAACTCGGTGCGCAGGGCGTCTCCCTCGAGCTCGGCGATCTTGCCCATCGTGGCGTCGTCGGGGCCCTTGATCTCGATGACCTCGGCGCCCTGGGTGCGCAGCACCGCCACGGCGTCGTCGAACACCTTGTCCACCCCCGGCGAGCGGCCGCGCCAGTGATGCCAGACGCCGATGCGCGCGCCCTTCAGCGCGTTGCGATCCAGGCCCTTGAGATAGTCGGCCTTCCTGGCGTCGGCGTCCTTCGTGGCGGGGTCGGCGGGATCGGTCCCGGCGATGGCGGCCAGCAGGGCGGCGGCGTCAGCGACCGTGCGCGTCATGGGGCCGGCCGTGTCCTGGTCGGGCGAGATCGGGACGATGAAGGTGCGCGAGACCAGCCCCACGGTCGGTTTCAGGCCCACGACCCCGTTCATGGCCGCAGGGCAGGTGACCGAACCGTCGGTCTCGGTGCCGATCGCCAGGGCGGTCAGGCCCGCCGCCACCGCCGCGCCCGAGCCGGACGACGAGCCGCAGGCGGTGCGGTCGAGGGAATAGGGGTTGCGCACCAGGCCGCCCACCCCGCTCCAGCCGCTGATCGAGCGCGTCGAGCGGAAGTTGGCCCACTCCGACAGGTTGGCCTTGCCCAGGATGACCGCCCCCGCGTCGGTGAGCCGCTTGACGATGGGGGCGTCGCGGCCGGTGACGTTCGCCGCGAGGGCCAGGGAGCCGGCGGTGGTGGCCGTTCCGTCGGCGGACTCGATGTTGTCCTTCAGCAGGACGGGGACCCCGTGGAGGGGGCCGCGGACCTTGCCGGCCTTGCGCTCGGCGTCGAGCCTCTTCGCGTCGGCCAGGGCGTGGCTGTTCAGCGCCAGCACCGCGTTCAGCTTCGGCCCCGCGCGGTCGATGCGATCGATCCGCTCCAGGTAGGCCCGCACCAGCTGTTCGGAGGTGACGCGGCCGTCGGTCATGGCGGCCTGCTGCTCGCCCGCCGAGGCATAGGGGCTGAGCGGCTGGGCGTTGGCGGTGGTGACGGCGGCCAGCGCGAAGCCGGCGGCGACCAGAGCGGACTTGAACATGCGATCCCCCGAGATGGCCAGCCAGTTGTAGCGCGGCGGATCGCCGATGCTAGACCGCGCAGGTCAGCTCGCGAGCGAGGCCGTGCGCGGCGGGGCGGCGGTGTCCCATGTCTCCAACGCGCCGAGCTGGCGTAGGCTCACGAACATGCGCTGGACGTTGGCGAGGTTGGCGCGGACGCCGCGGTCGACGCCGTCCATCGTGGTCGGCGGCACACAGGCGAACAGGCCGCGCGTCGTGCGGCGGCAAAGACCCGCCCCTTCCAGCGCGATCGCGTAGCGACGGCAGCTCTCGGGCGACAGGTTCAGCCGCCGCGCCAGGGGCGAGATGCGGACCGGCGTCGCGTGGGCGAAGGGCGAGCGCGTCCACGCCGGCACCGTCTCGGGCGACAGCGAGGCGACGTTGGCCCGGATGATCCCGAGGAACACCAGCGCGGTCAGCACGTCGCCGGTCATGCTCATCAGCTCGTCGACCACCCGCAGCACGTACTGCCAGACCGCCCGGTTGGAGATGCGGACGGGCGACGGGCTAGCGGCCGGCGCGGGGGCCAGCGCCTCGGGCGGCAGCGCGCCCAACGCCTTCACCTCGCGATAGAACGCGCCGAGCCGCTCATGCCGGGCGGCCATGCTGGCGAGGAAGCTGGGCGAGCCGAGGGCGGCGGGAAGCACCACCACGCCGCCTGTGCCGTGGCTCATGATCCCGTCGAGCACCATGCCCCGCAAGCGCCGGCGCACCGTCTCGAACGGCATCCGCAGCGAATGGGCGATGGCGCTGATGCTGACGGGACGGAGCAGCAGCTCGGGCGCGGGCTCTTCGAGTGAGGAATAGGCGCGCTGCAGGGCCGGATCGCGCGCCACCGGCGCGACGTTGGCCGCCACGACCGCCGCGAAGATCACGCCGCCGACGAGGTCCTGCCCGCGGTCGGCGCGACCGATCTCCTCGATGTCCAGGATGAACCGGACCGAGGCATGCGCCACGTTGAGGGCGGTCAGCGCCTCGCCGGCCGCCGCCTCCGGGCCAGAACCGATGACGGCCTGGGCTGGAGGATCGGCGGACATGGGCATCGATGGCGACCTCAGGACTTCGGGCCGAGGCCTTTCAGCAACTCCACGACAGCGGCGTCGAGCTGGCTGTCGCGGCCCACGAGGGTCTCACCGAGCCCGCGTTCGACGCGTATGTCCACCGGCCGGGGGTTGAGCTCCATGTTCTTGCCGTCGGCCCCCTCGATCCGGATCATCGGGACGCGCAGGACCGTGCCGTCCACCAGCGGCGTGTTGAAGGTGTAGATGATCCAGCCCGAGGTCGGCGTTCCCACCACCTTGCCGAGCCCGAGGTAGCGATAGCCCTCGGTGAAGTCCTCGGCGTCGCTGAGCGAACTCTCGTTGGTGACCAGGATGGTCGGCAGCCCCAGGGCCCGCTGGCCGAGGTTCTGGCGGCTGGGCACCCCGAAGAGTCCCCGGGGGGTCATGGTCAGGAAGTTCTTCCGGCTGAAGACGTCGAGGACGTAGCCGTTGATGAAGCCGCCGTTGTTGTTGCGCAGGTCGATGACCACGCCCTCGCGGCCCTGGTTCTGGGCGTCGAGGTCGATGTAGAGCTGGTCCAGGCTGGACGAGCCCATGTCGGCGATGTGCACGTAGCCCAGGCGACCGCCGCTGGCCTGTTCGACATAGGCGCGGCGCTCGTTCACCCACTGGCGGTAGATCAGGCCGCGCGCCACGCCCGGCGCCACCGGACGCACCACGGCCTGACGCGAGACGCCGCCGGTGACCACGGTCAGGACCGTGCGCTTGCCGGCGCGGTCCAACAGCAGCGCGTCGAGGTTGATCCCCGGGCCTAGCCGACGGCCATCGACGGCGGTGATCACGTCGTTGGTGCGGATCGTGCCTTCCACGTCGGCGGGGCCGAGGCGGACGACCTCGCGCACCACGAGGCCGCGGCCGGCCTCGAACGCCACGCGATCGAAACGCAGGCCAAGGTCACCGACCCGGTCGGCCGGCTGGGCGCCGAAGCCCTCGGTCGGGCGGCTGACGCCGGAGTGCGAGGCGTTCAGCTCCCCGATCATCAGGTTGAGCACCCGGCGCAGTTCGTCAGGCGTCTGGGCGCCCTGGGCGAAGGGCTCGAAGCGCGCGCGCAGGGCCTGCCAGTCCTGGCCATGGAATTTCTCGTCGTAGAAGGCGCGGTTGAGGGTGGACCAGGCCTCGTCGAAGGCGGCCTGCTTCTCGGCGTCGAAGCGCACGACTATCTCGGCCGAGACGTCGACGGCGCGGGGCCGCGGGCCATCGACCGCGCTGGTGAAGATGCGACCCCCATCCAGGTAGTAGATCTGCTTGGAGTCAGGGCTGAAGGCGTAGTCGCGCTTGGCGCGGCGGCCGCTGGTGATCTGCTCGGGCGCGGCGGGCTCGCGGGCCAGCTCGTCCAGGCTGTAGCTGAAGAGCTGCTGCTGGTCGCCCAGGCGGGCGCGGTAGACCAGGGTCTTGCCGTCGGGGCTGATGATCGGCTCGTCGGCCGAGACGCCCAGCGGGATGACGGTCACCCGCTCGCGGATGCCCTCGAACACGATGCGGACTGGCGCAGCCTTGCCCTTCGGCGCCGGCGCGGCGTCGGCCTGGGTGGCGTCGGCGGTCTTGGCCTGATCCTCGGAGGCCGAGGGCTTGGCCGCGGGCGGCTTGTCCCTGGTCTCGGGCGGCGTGCCCGGCGGGCCCTTGAAGAGGTCGCGGAAGGCGTCCTCGCGGTACTTGGGCGTGTTCGGCAGCAGGTCCACGCGGACCATCTTCACCGGCTCGCTGCGCTGGCTGGTGTCGAAGACGATGTACTTGCCGTCGGCCGACCAGGCGATCTGGTCGCCGGTGTTCCCGTTGGCCAGGAAGCTGATCTGGCGGGCCTCGCCGCCGGCGGCCGGCACGACCCAGACGTTGCGGAACGAGCGGCGGTCGGTGACCGCGAAGGCGATCCAGCGGCTGTCGGGCGACCAGGCCACGCGGACGCCCTGGTTGCGGTCGAGCGCGCCCTGGAACAGCAGGGTGTCCTTCGCCGGGCGGCCGCCCTCCAGCGACAGCAGCCGCAGCTGGCCGGCGCCGTGGACGTAGGCCAGCATCTTGCCGTCGGGCGAGTAGACCGGAGCCGCATCGACGTCAGTGGCTTCGGTGAGGGGCCGCGCCGACTGGGTGGCGAAGTCGTACTCCATCACCTGGGCCGCGCGTCCGCGGGGCGAGACGTAGGCCAGCCGGCGGCTGTCGGCCGACCAGGTCAGGTCGCTCTCGGCGGCGGCGGTCTCGGTGATGCGCTGGGCCGGGCCGCCGTCCTTGGCCGAGGCGGCGAAGACCTCGCCGTGGGCGACCACGGCCACCTTCTTGCCGTCCGGCGACAGCGAGAGCGCCGAGAAGCTGGTCTCGTTCAGCCGCCGCTCGCCGGTCGCGGCGGGAGAGCCGCGCAGGACCACGGGGACCTTGGCGGCCTGGCTTGTGGCCGGGTCCAGCTTCCAGATCTCGAACTCGCGCTCGAAGACGATGGCCTTGCCGTCATAGCCCATGGACGGGAACAGCACCCGGCCGCTGCTGAAGCGTGTCACCGGCTGAGGCGTGGCGCCCGGCTCGATCCCCAGGCGCCAGATGTTCTCGGACCCGCCCTGGTCGCTCATGTAGAACAGGCTGCGGCCGTCGGGCGCCCACATGGGCCAGAGGCGCTTGGCGCCCGAGCCCAGGAGGCGGCGGTAGGGCTCGCCCTCGGCGACCGGCTTCAGCCAGAGCTCGGCTTCGTCGATGTGGCTGTGGCCGTTGCGCCACCACTGGTTCCACGAGACGCCCTTGGCCATCAGGGCCAGGGTCCGACCGTCGGGCGAGGGCGCGGCGTGGAACTCGCCGAGATAGCGCTCTCGGCTGACCTCGAAGGGCGTCCCGCCCGTGGCGGGGATGCGCCAGACGTCGTTCTGGCGCCCGACGTCGCCGGCGCTGGACGAGAAGTAGAGCCACTGGCCGTCGCGCGACCAGCCGTCGAGCTGCTCGTTGCTGTCGGAGTAGGTGAGGCGGCGGACCTGTCCGGTGGCGAGGGTCAGGACATAGATGTTCGACGCGCCGGCCCGGTTGGAGACGAAGGCCAGTTCGCGGCCGTCGGGCGAGTAGAGGGGACGGCCCTCGGTGGCCTCGTTGGTGACCAGGAGGCTGGCCGTGCCGCCGCCCGCCGGGACGGTCCAGATGTCGCCGCCCGAGACGAAGGCGATCTCGGCGCCGTCGGGCGAGAGCGAGGGCTCGGCGAGGGTCGGGCGGGGCGCGGCGTGAGCCGACAGCGCCGACGCGCCGAGCAGCAGGGCGAGGCCGAAGCCACGGCGGATGGACATGGACGCTTCCCCCACAAGAACCTGAACCGTCTTGTGTAAGGGGCGCGGTGCGGCGCGGCTAGAGGAGGGCGACGCCCTGCCAGATCGCGAGGCCCACGACGAGCACGCCCACGATCCAAGTCAGCAGGCGCAGCGGCAGGACCTTGGTCATCCACCCGGCCAGCGGCGCGGCGACGACGCCCCCGGCGATCAGGCCGCCCAGCGACCACATGAGCCCGCCCAGGCCCTCGGTCTCCCAGTGACCGGAAAGCAGCGCGCCGAGGAAGGCCGCCGAGGTGGCCGCGGCGACGAACACCTCGGCGGTGTTTGTGGTGCCGATGGCCTTGCGTGGGTCGGCGCCGGCGCCCATCAGCGAGCCGGTGACGACCGGCCCCCAGCCGCCCCCGCCGATGGCGTCGAAGAAGCCGCCGATCACCCCGAGCGGCAGGGGCGAGCGCCACGAGAACACCTTGGGCCGGGTCTGGCGCCAGGCGCGGTAGAGGATGACGAGGCCCATGAGCAGCAGCCAGGCCACCACGAAGGGCTTCACCGCCTCGCCCGGCACAGAGGTCAGGACGTAGGTCCCGCCGACGCCGCCCACGACCCCGCCCCCGGCCAGCAGGCCCAACAGCTTCCAGTCCACGTTTCGGTAGGCGATGTGCGAAAGGCCCGACGCCAGGCCGGTGAAGACCTTGGCGGCGTGCACGCTGGCCGAGGCGTTGGCGGGGCTGACCCCGAAGCTGAGCAACACCGACGTCGATATGACGCCGTAGGCCATGCCCAGGGCGCCGTCGACGAGTTGCGCCGCGAAGCCGACGGCGGCGAAGAGCCAGAAGTCCGGGTCCATCGGGGGGCGGCCTTACGGCCAAGCCCGGACGGGAGCCAGCCCAGAATCTCTCACGCCTGCGTCAGAAGACTTGGACTGGCCCGGCGAGGACGATCAGTCCTTCGCGCGTTCCTGATAGCTGCCGTCCTCGGTGAGGACGACGATGCGGGTGCCCGGGCCGATGTACGGCGGGATCATGGTGCGCAGGCCGTTCGAGAGCACCGCCGGCTTGTACGACGACGAGGCGGTCTGGCCCTTCACCGACGGCTCGGTCTCGACCACCTCGAAGGTGGCCAGACGCGGCAGTTCGATCGCGATCGGAACGCCCTCGTGGGTCGACAGCTTCACGGTGCAGCCGTCCGTCAGGTAGGGCGCGGCGTCGCCGATGATGTCCTCCGAGGCCACGACCTGGTCGTAGTTCTCGGGGTTCATGAAGTGGAAGCCCTCGCCGTCCTGGTAGAGGAAGGTGTGGTCGCGGTCGTCGACGATGGCGCGTTCGACGGTCTCGGTGGTGCGGTAGCGCTCCGAGATCTTCACCCCGTCCGAGATGCGGCGCATGTTGAGCTGGGTCACCGGGGTGCCCTTGCCGGGGTGGATGTTTTCGGCGCTGAGCACGACGTAGAGCTTGCCTTCGAGATCGACGACGGCGCCCTTGCGCAGCGAGCTGGCGGAGACTTTCACGGGAAACCTCGGTGATGCGGCGGGTCGCTGGCGCGATTCCGCTGATGAAATTCTTGTGGCGCCCCTATAGCGATGTGCGCCGAAATCTCCAGCCCTTCCCGTCGTCGCAGCCGTGTCCCAATCCTCTGAAACCCCCTGGTGGAGCCCGCTCCGCCGCCCCGACCGTCGCCCGTTCCTCGACGCGAGGGGCCGGATCACCCGCGCCATGCGCCGCTGGCTCGAGGACGAGGGGCTCACCGAGGTCGAGACCGCGGCCCTGCAGGTCTCACCCGGAAACGAGGCCCACCTGCACGCCTTCGAGACGCGGGCGCTGACCACGGCGGGCGAGCCGACGTCCATGTACCTGCACACCTCGCCGGAGTTCGCCTGCAAGAAGCTGCTGGCCTCGGGCGAGACGGCGATCTTCACCCTGGCCAAGGTGTGGCGGAACCGCGAGCGGGGGCCGCTGCATCATCCCGAGTTCACGATGCTGGAGTGGTATCGCGCGGGCGCGCCCTACGAGCAGCTCATGGACGACTGCGCCGCCATGCTGCGGCTGGCGGCCGAGCAGGCGGGGACGACCGTATTGCGTTGGCGTGGCGCCACGGCCGATCCGTTCGTCGAGCCGGAGCGGTTGACGGTGGCCGCGGCGTTCGAGCGGCACGCCGGCGTGGACCTGTTCGGCGACCTGCACGCCCAGGCCCGGGCGATCGGCGTGCGATTGGCCGATGACGATACCTGGGCCGATGTCTTCAGCCGCATCATCGTGGAGAAGGTCGAGCCCAACCTCGGCCACGGGCGCGCGACGATCCTGTGCGAGTATCCGGTCTCGGAGGCGGCCCTGGCGCGGCCGAAGCCTTCCGACCCGCGCGTGGCCGAGCGCTTCGAGCTCTATGCCTGCGGGGTCGAGCTGGCGAACTGCTTCGGCGAGCTGACCGACGCCGCCGAGCAGCGCCGGCGCTTCGAGATCGAGATGGACGAGAAGCAACGCCTGTACGGAGAGCGCTATCCCCTCGACGAGGACTTCCTGGCCGCCCTGGAGCACATGCCGCCGGCCAGCGGCGGCGCGCTGGGGTTCGACCGGCTGGTCATGCTGGCGACCGGTGCGAGCCGGATCGAGCAGGTGCTCTGGACGCCGGTGGCCTGAGGCTCAGCGGGCCGGCTGACGGACGAAGACCCAGTCGGAGAAGAGGCTGGGCTTGTCCTTGGGCCCCGTTTCGATCCGCATCCGCCAGCGGTCGCCCGCGCGGTCGTAGTCCAGGCGATTGCGCATTTCGCCCTGCGGATAGGCGAAGGTCATGTCCACATGGTCGCCGACGATCCGGCCCGCGCCCAGCGTGCGTGAGGTTCCGCCGCCCGTCGCGTCCAGCCAGTGGACCACGACCGCGCCGTCCTCGGCCTGACCGAAGAAGACGCGCGCCTCATAGTCGTTCTTCCCGGTGGGATCGGCGACGTGCATCTCGACGAAGGCGCCCCCGAACCGCGCCGATACCTCGGCGGCGGTCGCCGTCGGTTCACCGCGCGTCGTGCCGCTGACGGCCCAGGTCCCGACGAACCGTCCGAGCACGCCGTCGGACGCCGATGCCGCCAAGGCCGCCTGAGGCAGGCCCGCCAGCAGCCCCAACGCCAGGATCCACGCCTTCATCACCGCCCCCCGTTCCGAGGGCGCCGGATAGCGAGCCGCTGCGTCGCCTGGCAAGCGGTTCCGTGGCGGGGACGTCGGAGGTGCAGCGCAAGGTCGTAATTTCCCCTGATGCAAATGTAATTTCGAAAGGAATTTCCGGCATCAAGGCGTGTTCGCTACGGAGCATCACCCGATGCAGGCCCTGCTGCGGCTGGTTCTTGCCGCGCTTGTGTTGATCTCGGCAAACGCCGCCGCGGCGCAGACACCGTCTGCGCCGACCGTCTCGCCGTCGGATCTCGCCGCCCGGATCCAGGCGCGGGCCGAGCGCTATTCCTTCAAGGATCTGGAGCGTTTCGGCGACACCGCGGCGCGGATGGCTGACCGGGAATCCCTGCAGCGCCTGCACCTGGTGGTGGGGGTGTTCCGCAGCCAGGCCGAATTCGAGGTCGCCAGCCGTTACAACGAGATGCTGCTGTCCCATGCGCTGCAGCTGGGCGAGAAGCGGTTCGTGCGGGTGGCCGAGCTGAATCGCATCGCCATCGCCTACGACCGGGGCGACGCCGGGGCAATCGAGATGCTGGCCAAGGCGCGGGCCCGGCAGAGCGACTTGTACGCCAAGGTCTTCGCCGACTCGCTGTGGGCCCGGGTGCTGCTGGATGGCCGCGACGCCGGCGCCGCGCTGCGGCTGCTCTCGGCGGCCGAACAGGCCATCCCGCAGAAGGATCCCGACGCCGCGTCGGCCATGTCGTCGATCTGGGAGATGATCGGCCTGGCGCTGATGAGCCTCAACGATCTCGAGGGCAGCGCCGTGGCGTTCAACCGCTCGCAGTTCGAGTTCACCAATCCGGCGCACCCGCGCCCCGATTTCGACGCCCTCTACAACCTGGGCCGCATGGCCATCGACCTGGGCGACGAGAAGACCGCCGACACGCTGGTCACGGCCCACCATCGCCTGACGGTGAAGTCGGACCTGCCGCACCTGCGCGCCTGGGACGCCAATCTCTGCGGCCTGTTCGCCGAGATGTACCGCGGGCCGCGTGAGGTGCTGCTCTGCTTCCAGGACCTGGACGCCCAGCTGAAGGGCGCCGAGTTCCTCAAGCGCTCGATCCTGCCGATGCGGGCGATCGCCAAGTCGCGGCTGCGCGACATCGCCGGCGCCCGCGAGGACTTCCAGCGCCTCAAAGCCTATGCGGGCGCGGCCGGGGCCGGCAGCAAGGCCGGCGCGCGCCTGCTGGAGGTCGAGGCTGAGCTGAAGCTGGCCCAGGGCGATCACAAGGGCGCCTACGAGCTGTTCCGCAAGTTCGAGCGCGAGCAGCGTTTCCGTCGCGCGGCCGAGGTCTATGACGGCGTGCGCCAGGTGACCGGCGCGCTGCAGACCCAACTCGAGACCGCCAAGGAAGACACCCTGGCCAAGGCCGCCGCCCTGCGCGCCCAGCAATGGGTGATCGGCATGGGCCTGCTGATGGTGCTGGGCTGCGTGGCGCTGGTGGTGATGCAGCGCCGCGGCGCCCGGCGGCTGCGCGCGGCGCAGGCGCGGGCGGAGGCCGCCAACGCCGCCAAGAGCGCGTTCCTGGCGACCATGAGCCATGAGATCCGCACGCCGCTGAACGGGGTGCTGGGGATGGCCCAGGCCATGGGGGCCGAGAAGCTGAGCGGCCGCCAGCGCGAGCAGCTGGGAGTCATCCGGCAGTCGGGGGAGTCGCTGCTGGCGATCCTCAACGACATCCTGGACCTATCAAAGATCGAGGCCGGCAAGCTGGAGCTGGAGATCGTCGACTTCGACCTGAGCGAGGTCGCGCGCGGCGCCTACTCCGCCTTCACCGCGATCGCCAACAAGAAGGGCCTGTCGTTCGATCTCGACACCCGGGCCGCCGCCGGTCGGTATCGCGGCGATCCGAGCCGCCTGCGCCAGATCCTCTACAACCTGATCTCCAACGCGCTGAAGTTCACCGAGAAGGGTGAGATCCGGGTGACCGCGATCTATCAGGCCGGCGGTCTGTCGATCACGGTCCGCGACACCGGCGCGGGCATCTCGCCCGAGAACCTCAGCCGCCTCTTCCAGAAGTTCGACCAGCTCGACTCGTCGACCACCCGCCGCTTCGGCGGCACCGGCCTGGGCCTGGCGATCTGTCGCGAACTGGCCAGCCTCATGGGCGGTCAGATCACGGTGGAGAGCGAGCTGGGTCAGGGCTCGGCCTTCACCCTGCACATCCCGCTGGAACGCCTGGGCGACGAGAGCGCGCCCGCGCCGGCGCCGCCGAGCGCCCATGAGGCGGGTGGGTTCGAGCTGCGCGTGCTGGCGGCCGAGGACAACGCGGTCAACCAGCTGGTCCTCAAGACCCTGCTGCATCAGCTGGGCGTCGATCCGCACGTGGTCGAGGACGGCAAGGCCGCGGTGGCGGCCTGGGAAGGCGCGGACTGGGACGTCGTCCTGATGGACGTGCAGATGCCGGTCATGGACGGCCTCGCCGCCACCGCCGCCATCCGCGCGCGGGAGGCCGCCACCGGCCGTCCGCGCACGCCGATCATCGCCCTGACCGCCAACGCCATGTCGCACCAGGTGCAGGAGTACCTGCGGGTCGGGATGGACGGGCATGTGGCCAAGCCGATCGCGGTGGCCGACCTCTATGCCGCGCTCGGCCGCGTGCTGGGGCCGGCGGAGGCGACGGAAGAGGGCGACAGCCAGGCCGTGGCCTGAGGCGACGCGTCGCTTCGGGTAACCCTCACCTTGACTTCGTCGTAAGGCTAACGGCCCCTTTCGACGGTGGAGCGAAAAAGACTTCCGACTTCGCTGCCTTACTTCGTCGTCCCCAGCTTGGTGCTGCTGGTGGGCGTTTGCGCGACTCTGCTGATCACACTGCTCCTGCTGCGGAGCGCCGACACCCGCGATCGTGAGCGCATGCGCCTGGAGGCCGACCTCGCGGTCAGCGCGCTGCAGGAGCGGATGGAGGCGCACAGCGCGCTCCTGCGCGGGGCGGCGGGTCTCTTCGCCGGCAGCGATTCCGTCGACGCCCGCGAGTTCGACGCCTATGTCAGCCAACTGGGCCTGGGCACCCGTTATCCCGGGGTTCTGGGTATCGGCTACTCGGCCCGGGTCGAGGGTGAGGCCGGCCGCGACGCCCTGGTGGCCGCGATGCGCCAGCAGGGGATGAGCAGCTTCCATGTCTGGCCGAGCCAGCCACGCCCGGTCTACACCGCGATCACCTACCTCTACCCGATGAACGCCCGGAACGCGGCGGCCGTGGGCTACGACATGTTCACCGAGCCCCGGCGGCGCGAGGCCATGCTGCGGGCGGCGGTGACCGGGCAACTGGCCTCGTCGGGTCGGGTCGAGCTGGTCCAGGAAATCGAGGCCCACAAACAGCCCGGTTTCGTGATGTACCTGGCCGTTCGCGACCGACAGACCCGGGATCTGGAGGGCTTCGTCTACAGCCCCCTGCGCGCGGGCGACCTGCTGGAGACGGTCTTCCCGCCCAGGCCCGGCCGGCTGGTGGACGTGGCGATCTATGACCGGATGCCCGCGCCGGAAAGCCTGCTCTACACGACAGCGCCCGGGGGCGAGGCGGCGCCGGGGCCCTCGACGACGCGGCGCATCGAGATCGCCGGGCGCTCCTGGACGATGGTGTTCAAGCCGCGGCCGGCGTTCACCGACAGCAGCAACCGGTCGTTGGCCTGGTGGGCCGCCGGGGCCGGCGCGCTGACCACCCTGGCCCTGACCCTGGCGGTGGTGGCTCAGGCGCGGGGGGCGGTGGAGGCCGAGCGCGCCCGCGGCCTGCTGCGTGACGCCAATGTCGGGCTGGAGGACCGCGTCGAGGCGCGGACGCGCGAGCTGCGCGAGGAGATGGGGCGGCGCGAGGCGGCCGAAGACCAGGTGCGCCAGATGCAGAAGATGGAGGCGATCGGCCAGCTCTCCGGCGGCATTGCCCACGACTTCAACAACATGCTGGCCATCGTCATCGGCAGCCTCGACATGGCCAAGAGGCGGATGGGCGGCGAGGAGGACCCGCGCGTCGTCCGCTACCTCGACAACGCGGCGGAGGGCGCGCGCCGGGCAGCAGTGCTCACCGGCCGTCTCCTCGCCTTCGCGCGCCGGCAGCAACTCAGCCCGGAACCGCTGGATCCGAACCGGCTGGTCAGCGGCATGATCGAACTGCTGCGGCGGGCGCTTGGCGAGCGCGTGGAGATCGAGGTCGATCTCGCCGACGGCATCTGGCCGGTCCACGCCGACGCGGCCGAACTGGAGAACGCGCTGCTGAACCTGGCGGTCAACGCGCGCGACGCGATGCCGGACGGCGGGGTGCTGACCCTGCGCACCAGCAACGCCCCGGCGATTGGCGAGCGCAGCCTGGCGCCGGGGGACTATGTGTCCATCTGCGTGGCCGACACCGGCGTCGGGATGAGTCCGGAGGTGATGGCCCGGGCGTTCGAGCCGTTCTTCACCACCAAGGACGTGGGCAAGGGCACCGGGTTGGGCCTGTCGCAGGTCTACGGCTTCGTGCGGCAGTCGGGCGGCGAGGTGGCGTTCGAGTCGGCCAAGGGGCAGGGGACCACCGTGCGCATCCTGCTGCCGCGCTGGACGGGCGAGGCGCTGGCCCGCGACCCGCGCGCGGCGGTCGATACGCCGCTGGTCCGGGCCGTGAACGGCGAGACGGTCCTGGTGGTCGAGGACGAGGCCGACGTGCGGCGCCTCTCGGTGGAGACTTTGCGGGAGCTGGGCTACGCGGTCGTCGAGGCAGCGGAGGCGGGCGAGGCGCTGAAGCTGCTGGCCGATACCGCGCGGGTCGACATGCTGTTCACCGACATCGTCATGCCGGGGCTGAACGGCTTCCAGCTCGCCGAGCGCGCCCGCGAGCTGCGGCCCGGCCTCAAGGTCCTGCTGACCACCGGCTACGCGCACGGGGCCGCGACGGGCGCGGACGCCAACGCGGCGGCGCTGCCGACGCTGGCCAAGCCGTTCACCCTGGACCAGCTGGCCCGGCGCACCCGCGAGGTGCTGGACGGCGGAGTGACCGACCGCGCCCTCTAGTGTGCGGGCATCGGCCACGGTTGCGGCCGGCGCGCCACTGCGCCATACGCCCGCGGCCATGTCCGCCCGAACCCTCCGAACGCCCGCCGCCCTCTGCGAACGGCTGGACCTGCCCGACGCCCTGCCGGTGCTGGAGCGGGTGGCCGAGCGCTATGCCGTGGCGATCACGCCGGCGATGCTGGAGCGGATCGGGACCGCCGACGACGCCATCGGCCGCCAGTTCGTGCCGACGGCCGCCGAGCTGGTCCAGACGCCCGAGGAGAGCGCCGACCCGGTGGGCGACGACGTCCACAGCCCGGTCGCCGGGATCGTCCATCGCTATCCGGACCGGGTCCTTCTGAAGGCCAATCACGCCTGCGCGGTCTACTGCCGGTTCTGCTTCCGGCGCGAGATGGTGGGGCCTGAAAGCGAGCGGCCGCTGTCGCCGGCCCAGCTCGACGCCGCCATGGACTACGTCGCCGGCCGACCCGAGATCTGGGAGGTGATCGTCACCGGCGGTGACCCGCTGATCCTTTCGCCGCGCCGGCTGGCCGACATCATGGCGCGCCTGGCGCGGATCGAGCATGTGAGGATCGTGCGCTTCCACACGCGCGTGCCCGCCGTGGATCCGTCGCGGGTGACGCCGGAGCTGGTCCAGGCGCTGAAGGCGCCCGGCAAGACCACCTGGGTCGCGCTGCACGCCAACCACGTCGACGAACTGACCGCCGAGGCCGCGGCGGCCTGCGACCGGATCATCGACGCCGGCATCCCGATGATCAGCCAGACCGTGCTGCTGAAGGGCGTGAACGACCGGGCCGAGGTGCTGGAGGCGCTGATGCGGCGCTTCGTGGAGCTGCGGATCAAGCCCTACTACCTGCACCATCCGGACATGGCGCCGGGCACGGGCCACTTCCGGTCCACCCTGGAAGAGGGGCAGGCGCTGATGCGCGATATGCGCGGGCGGGTCTCGGGACTCTGCCAGCCGACCTATGTGCTGGACATCCCGGGCGGGCACGGCAAGTCGCCGGTGGGGCCCGGATATCTGACCGAGGGCGGCGTGATCGACCCGTGTGGCGGCCTACACGCCTACCCGCCCGAAGGGCCCGCCGAAGCCTGAGCATGTGGCCCGCGGGTGACAGTCGGACTGTCACCGACTGTGGCGGCGTCGACACATGGGACCGCCAAGGCGAGATATGCGTTCATCCAACGGTCAGCGGGCGTCGTAGATATACCCGCACAGATTGCGCAGGGGGCTGGACGAGATGGGTGCGTTTGGGTTGCGGGGCGGACGCTCGGGGCGCTGCCTGGCCTTGGCCCTGGTCGCTCCGGTGCTCGTGGGACAGTCCGCTGTCGCCCAGCAGACCCTGCCGATCCCGCCCGCCGCCGCGCCGGCCCCCACGCCGCCCGCGCCTCCGCCGGTGGAGATCCCGGCGCTGAGCGCCGAGCAGGCGCAGGTCGCGCTGAAGACGCTGAAGGCCGCCGACCTGCACGGGCTGCAGCCCAAGGATTATCTGCCCGCCGGCCTGCCCGAGACAGGCGCGCTGACGCCGGCGCAGAACACGGCCCTGACGGCCGGCCTGGTCCGCTACGCCCATGATGTCCGCATCGGGCGCATGGATCCCGACAAGTTCCCGGAGCTGTGGCAGGTGCGCCCGGCGGCTTACGATCCCGCGCCCGACCTCCTGAAGGCGCTGGGCGAGGGGCGGCTGCAGGCGTGGCTGGATGGGCTGGCGCCGCGCTACTCCGGCTATGTCGCGCTGAAGCGCGGCCTGGTCCGCTATCGCGAGATCGCCGCGGCGGGCGGCTGGAAGGCCATCCCTGAGGGCGGAAAGCTGGAGCTCGGCTCCACCGATCCCAGGGTCGCGGCCCTGCGCACCCGGCTGTCCGCTGAGGATCCGCAGGCCCCGGTCACGGGCGGCACCACGTTCGACAAGCCGCTGCAGGAGGCGGTGGTCCGCGCCCAGCGCCGCTATGGCCTCAAGCCGGACGGCGTGGTCGGGAACGGCACCCTGGCCTATCTGAACCAGCCCGTCGGCCAGCGCATCCTGCAGATCATCGCCAACATGGAGCGCTGGCGCTGGATGCCCTCGACCATGCCGGCGACGCGGGTGCAGGTGAACTCGGGGGCGGCCATCGTCACACTGTTCCGCGACGACAAGCCGGTGCTGTCGATGAAGGCCGTGTCGGGCAAGAAGGGCGACGAGACGCCGATGATCGCCTCGTCGATCCACAGCGTGGTGATCAACCCGCCGTGGAACGTGCCCACCCGGATCGCCAATGAGGAGCTGTGGCCGAAGGAGCGGGCGAACCCCGGCTATCTGGCGGCGCACCATTACCGGGTGATCCCGGTGCAGGGCGGACAGCCCCGGCTGCAACAGGCGTCGGGCGACTCGAGCGCCCTGGGCCGGTTCAAGTTCGACTTCGACAACCCGTTCGCGGTCTATCTGCACGACACCCCCTCGAAGGGCGGCTTCGATCTCTACGCGAGGCAGGCCAGCCACGGCTGCGTGCGTCTGGAGAAGCCGCGGGCCCTGGCCGAGGCGCTGCTGGCCGGCGACGCGACCTGGACGCCGGAAGCGATCGACAAGCAGCTCGAAGGCGACAAGACCGTGCGGGCGAAGCTGAGCGCGCAGGTGCCGGTCTTCATCCTCTACTGGACGGCGTTCGCGGGCGCGGACGGTCAGATGCACTTCCGTTCGGACCCGTATAACTGGGACCGTGAACTGCTGCAGCGCGTCGGCGCGCTGGCCGGCGGGACGAAGGCCTGAGGGGGCTAGGGGCGATGTTGAAGAAGGTTCTCTGGATCGCGGCCGCTGCCGCGGCGGTGCTGGTCGCCCTGGCGGTGAGCCGGACGCTCGACTTCACCAGCGGCGAAGTGCCCAAGAAGGCGCCCGAGGCCCCGGCGGTGGAAGAGGCCGCCGTGCCGGCCGCCGCCGCCGTTCCCGAGGTGAAGCCGGTCGAGGCCGCGCCGCCCGCGCCGCCGCCGACGCCGGAGGAACTCCAGGTGCAGGAAGACGCCGCGGCGACGGGGATGACCACGGTAGAGCCGGAAGAGCCCCAGCCCGAATCGCCGCCGACCTAGGTCAGGCTAGGACCCGCGCCACTGGCGCACGCGGCCGGTGTCCACGTGGACGAAGTTGGAGACCGGATAGAAGCCGACCCCGCCGGCGCCCAGGTCCAGCGCAGCATCGCGCAGGCGCGAGAGTTCGACGCCCTCGACGCGGACGTCGATGGCCTTGCCCTGGGTGTGCTGGCTGTTCGTGGCCACGCCCTTCGAGCGCGCATGAAGCATGGCGTTGGTGCGCGGCGAGCGATAGCCGGAGATGATCTGGAAGGCGCGCGGCGTCTCCAGTTTCCCCTGGATCGCATGCAGCGCGTCGAAGAGGCCGGGGTCGATGAAGTGTTCGTCGCCCGTGCGCCAGTCGCGCATCACGCGGTTGGCCTCGGCCAGGGCGTCCGGGATGTAGCTGCCATTGGCGAAGTAGACGTCGTTGAACGCCTCGCCGGTGTGCAGGTTCTGGAGCACCGCGCGCCGCGGCTCCCAGATGTCGAGGTTCCGGGCCCAGGCGGGGCCGGCGATGGTGGCGAGGCCGGCGGCCGCGCCAAGGGTCAGCAGCTCTCTGCGGCGGACGAGGTGTGGCAACGCGAAGCGCCTCCAGGCCGTCGTAAGGGAGCCCGCACATTGGCGGGGCAATCCTTAACGTCAACCCTATGGAGGCGCAGGTGCGACGAGGCGCCGCCACCGCCTCGTCCGGAGGCGGCGGCGCCGTATCGGGTGGCGGACCCTAGTGCTTGAGGGCGTCCCGGGCGGCGTCCTTCAGGGCGCCGACGCCCTTCTGGACCTTGCCTTCCACCCGCTCGGCGGCGCCTTCTGTGGCGAGTCGATCGTTGCCGGTCGCCTTGCCGACGCCTTCCTTGATCGAGCCCGAGATGTCCTTGGCGGCGCCCTTGGCTTCGTCCTTGTGCATCGTCTTGTCTCCTCATCGGATGATGGAGACACCAGTACGCGGGCGGGGGCTTCGGGTTCCTAGGCGGCGGCCCTGGCGGTGCGATCCAGCAAGGCCTCGAACGCGCCGGTGGCCGAGCGCCGCGCGTCCTGGTCGCCCATCATCCGCCGGGCGTCGGTGTAGCCCATGGCGAAGCTCTTCATCTGGAAGTAGGCCGCCTGGGCCTCGGCCTCGCTGAGCGGCGGATCGCGCAGGTCCACGAACTGGTTGATCAGGGTGCGCCGCCACTGGCGCAGGCTCTTCTGCAGGAGGTCGCGTGGCGGGCCGGGCTGGTCGTCGAGCTCGACGCTGAGGGCGATGATCGGGCAGCCGCTCTCGGTCCAGACCAGGTCCTCCCAGTCCATCCAGAGCTCGAAGATCTTCTCCAGTCGCTCGCGCGGCGTGGGCAGCGATGCGACCGGGGTCCAGGTGTGGGCGGTGAAGTGCGCCATCACATGCTCGACCACGGCGATCTGCATCGCCTCCTTCGAGTCGAAGTGTTTGAAGAGGCCGCTCTTCGAGAGCCCCACCGCGTCGGCGACGTCCGCCAGGCTGACGGCCGTCAGGCCGCGCAGGGCCGCCAGCCGGGCCGCTTCCTCGACGATGCGGGCGCGCGTCGCCTCACCCTTGCGCAAAAGGCCAAGCCTCCATGCTTGACAAAGTGACCGATCGGTCTCTTTTTATGACGTAAGCGACCGGTCGTGCTCTTTTCTACCGAAAGGATCACGAGAATGCAAAACTTCAGGTGTGTGCGGGCGATCGTCGTTGCAACGGCGATGTTCGCCTCGGGGGCGGCATTCGCCCAGACGGCGGGATATCGGGGCGAGGCGACGCTGAAGAGCGCGGCCACGGCCCCGCAGGAAGCGGTGATCGCGGGCGTTCCGTGGCGCTGCGACGGTGAAGCGTGCGCCGGCAGCGCGGCGCGCAAGGGCAATCTGGACGGCCTGGTGCGCGAGTGCCGCAAGGTCGTGGCCGTGATCGGCCCGGTATCCAGCTATCGCAGCGGCGGCCGCGAACTGACCGATGGTCAGCTGCGCGCCTGCAACAAGGCCTCGGCCCAGGTGCTGACCGCCCAGAAGTAGCTTTCGGTTTCCTCCCCTCGACGCGGCCATCACACGCCTTCTCCGGCCCGCGAGGGACCTTGCGCGGGAGCGGGCCATGCGCCCCTCCCGCGTCTTTATCTTCAGTCCCGGGTCTCGCGACGCAGGCGGCGTTCGGCGCGGGCCACCTCCAGATCCACCAGCGCCGCCTGGCGGGGCGCCAGCAGGCGCGCGAGGCCGCGGTTCAGGTCCGCCAGCCGGTACGGCTTGCGCAGGATCGGGAACTCCTCGCCGATGCGCGCCGCCGCCTCGCTGTAGCCGGTCGCCAGCAGGATCGGCACGCCCGGCGCGACCTCGCGGATGCTGCGGGCCAGGGTGACGCCATCCAGGTCGCCGGCCATCACGATGTCGCTGAACACGAGGTCGACCGGCTCGCCGGACATCAGCGCCTTCAGGCCAGCCGAGCCGGTGGTGGCGACCCTGACCTGATGGCCCAGTTCCTCGAGCATGCGCACCGCCACGTCGGCGACCTCGGGATTGTCCTCGACCAGCAGGATCCGCGCCGACACGGCCTGGCCCGGCGTCTCGTCCTCGCCGTCGGGCGTCGCCGCAGTGGTGGCGCGCGGCAGGTAGAGCGTGAACCGCGAGCCGGCGCCGAGTTCGCTCTCGACCGACAGCCGCCCGCCGGATTGACGCGCGAAGCCGAAGACCTGGGACAGGCCGAGCCCTGTGCCCTTGTCGACGTCCTTGGTGGTGAAGAAGGGGTCGAAGATCTTCGGCAGGATGTCGGGGGCGATGCCCGAGCCGTCGTCCTCGACCGCGATCGCCACGAAGTCGCCGTTCAGCGCATCCTCCTCGCCCGCGCCGTCCAGCGTCAGGTTGCGCCCGACGAGGCGCAAGGTCCCGCCGTTCGGCATCGCGTCGCGCGCGTTGACCGCCAGGTTCAGCAACGACAGCTCCAGCTCGCCCACGTCGGCGACGACTGGCCAGAGTTCCTCGGACAGTTCGAGAGTCAGAGCAATGCTGGAGGGCAGGCTGGCGCTCAGCAGTTCCCGCAGCCCCGCGCTGCGCTCGGCGAGGGCGAACGGGGCGGGGTGCAGGCGCTGGCGGCGCGAGAACGAGAGCAGGGCGCGCGTCAGTTCCTCGCCGCGTCGGGCCGAGGCCTCGATAGCCTCCACCGCGCGCACCGAGCGTGCGTCGTCGGCCAGGCGGCGCTTCAGCAGCTGCGCCTGGCCGCTCACCACCATCAGCAGGTTGTTGAAGTCGTGCGCGACGCCGCCCGTGAGCTTGCCCAGCGCCTCCAGCTTCTGGCTCTGGGCCAGTTGCTCGTGGGCGCGCTGCAGGTCCAGCTGGGCCTGGCGCTTCTCGGTGATGTCGCGGGTGATCTTGGCGAAGCCGACCAGCGTTCCGTCCGTCTCGTAGATCGGGTCGATGATCACCGACGCCCAGAAGAGGTTGCCGTCCTTGCGGACCCGCCAGCCCTCGACCTCGAAACGGCCATGCCGGGCCGCCTCGCGCAGCGCGTTGGCCGGCGCGCCGCGCACCCGGTCCTCGTCGGTATAGAACAGGGAGAAGTGCTGGCCGACGATCTCGCCGGCGGCGTAACCCTTGATCCGCTCGGCGCCCCGGTTCCAGTTCGTCACCATGCCGTTCGGGTCGAGCATGAAGATCGCGTAGTCGGTCACCCCCTCGACCAGCATGCGGAAGCGCCGCTCGCTCTCGGCCAGGGCCTGCTGCGCCTCGCGCTCGGCGGTCATGTCGCGTGTGATCTTGGCGAAGCCGATCAGTTCGCCCGTCTCGTCGCGGACGGCGTGCACCGTGCCGCGCACCCAGAACCGCTTGCCGTCCTTGCGCAGCCGCCACCCCTCCGACACCGACGACCCCGCTTCGGCGGCGGTCGCGAGGATCTGCGAGGGCAGGCCCGCGGCGCGGTCCTCGCGGGTGAAGAACTCGGAGAAGTGACGCCCTTCGATCTCGTGCGCCTCGTAGCCCTTGAGCCGCCACGCGCCGGTATTCCAGCTGGACACGAGGCCGTTGACGTCCAGCATGTAGATGGCGTGGTCGCTGACCGCGTCGACCAGATACTCCAGCGTCCGCTCATAGGCGCCGGGCGCCAGCGCGCCCGCGCCGCCTCTGCGCTTCCTAGGTGTCACTGGCCCTCATTCCCCGACACATACCCCCGCCGACAGCGCAACGCGCGATCAGCCGCGAGGTTCCGACGTTGCGCCCGACCCTCGCCACCGCTATCTCCCCGCCTCGAAATCCCACACTCTGATCAGCGAGCGCGGACGCCCCATGGCGCAGCAGTACATCTTCCAGATGCAAGGCCTGACGAAGGCCTACCCCGGCGGCAAGAAGGTGTTCGAGAACATCTGGCTGTCGTTCTACTCCGACGCCAAGATCGGCGTGGTCGGGGTCAACGGCTCGGGTAAGTCGACGCTGCTGAAGATCATGGCGGGGATCGACAAGGAGTTCAGCGGCGAGGCCAAGGCCGCCGACGGCGTGAAGATGGGCTACCTGGAGCAGGAGCCCCACCTCGACGAACAGCTCAACGTCTGGGGCAACGTCATCTCGTGGTGCGAGGAGAAGAAGATCTTCGATCGCTACAACGAGGTCGCGACCCTGATGGGCGAGGACTACTCGGACGAGCTGATGGAGGAAATGACCGCCCTCCAGGAAAAGCTGGACGCCGGCGACCTGTGGGACATCGACAGCCGCATCGAGATGGCGATGGACGCCCTGCGCTGCCCGCCGAACGACTGGCCCGTGGACAAGCTGTCGGGCGGTGAGAAGCGCCGGGTGGCGCTGGCGCGCCTGCTGCTGAGCAAGCCCGACATGCTGCTGCTCGACGAACCGACCAACCACCTCGACGCCGAGAGCGTGGCCTGGCTGCAGCACCACCTGGAAGCCTTCCCGGGCTGCGTGATCCTGGTCACCCACGACCGCTACTTCCTGGATCAGGTCACCAAGTGGACGCTGGAACTCGATCGCGGCAAGGGCATCCCCTACGAGGGCAACTACTCCGGCTGGCTCGAACAGAAGACCAAGCGGATCGTCCAGGAGCAGTCCGAGAGCGAGGCCCGCCAGCGCGCCATGACGCGCGAACTGGAGTGGGTGCGTTCGGGCGCCAAGGCCCGCCAGTCCAAGTCGAAGGCGCGTCTCGCGGCCTATGAGGACATGGTGCGCGAACAGGAAAACGCCCGCCAGGCGCAGACCTTCGCCGCCATCCAGATCCCGCCGGGCCCGCGCCTCGGCAACGTGGTGCTGGAAGCCGACAAGCTGTCGATGGCCTACGGCGACAAGGTGCTGTTCAAGGACCTGTCCTTCCGGCTGCCGCCGAACGGCATCGTCGGCGTCATTGGTCCGAACGGCGCCGGCAAGTCGACGCTGTTCAAGATCATCACCGGCCAGGAGACGCCCGACGGCGGCACGTTCCGCCTGGGCGAGACGGTGAAGCTCTCCTACGTCGACCAGACCCGCGACGCGCTCGATCCGAGCAAGACCGTCTGGCAGGAAGTCTCGGGCGGCCTCGACGTGCTGGCGGTGGGCAAGCGCGAGATCAACACGCGCAGCTACGTGGGCTCGTTCAACTTCCGCGGCGGCGACCAGCAGAAGAAGGTCGGCCAGCTCTCTGGCGGGGAACGCAATCGCGTCCACCTGGCCAAGACCCTGACCACCGGCGGCAACGTCATCCTGCTCGACGAACCGACCAACGACCTCGACATCGAGACGTTGCAGAACCTCGAGGAGGCCCTGGAAGAGTTCGCCGGCTGCGCCGTGATCATCAGCCACGATCGCTGGTTCCTGGATCGCCTGGCGACCCACATCCTGGCCTTCGAGGGCGACAGCCACGTGGAGTGGTTCGAGGGCAACTTCGAGGCCTACGAAGAGGACAAGAAGCGCCGCCTGGGCGCCGACAGCCTCATCCCGCACCGGATCAAGTTCCAGAAGTTCGGGCGGTAGGGGCGATAGCTCCTGGCGGGAGCCCGGCGGGACAAACCGCCGAGCTTCCTTCCCTTCCAGGAGGGTTGATCCTCCGGGGCGCCGGAGGAATTCGGCCTGCAGGCGAGCGTGGTTGCGGTTCGCCTGAGCTTCGCCATAGGTTGCGCCCCGGGGAGGCTGGCGCCGCGGAGTCGCGCGCCGGCCGCGGGGAGCGCATCGGGTCATGGCCACGTTCAGCGGATCGTCTGGCGACGACATCTTCACGGGCGGCATCGACAACGACTCGGCTTCCGGCGGCGGCGGTAACGATCGCCTCAGCGGGTCGGATGGCGCGGACACCCTGACCGGCGGTGCCGGCGCCGACACCCTGGACGGCGGGGCGGGAGACGACCGGCTGTCCAGCGGTGAGCAGCCCCCGTCGTACAATCTGCCCTACAGCAACAATCCCTACGTGCTGCCGCAACTGGATACCGGGACGGAGCGCGACAGCCTGGTCGGGGGCGACGGCTCGGACCGGATCTTCGCGGGGTACGGAGACCACGTCGACGGCGGGGCCAACGGCTCGTACGGCGACTACATCTACATCAGCTTCATGGGCGCCCCGAGCGGGGTGACGGCCGACTTCGGCCTGGCCAGCCAGACGATCGGCGGCGCGGTGATCCGCGACGTCGAGAACGTCAGCTACGTGCAGGGCAGCCAGTTCGGCGACAATCTGAACGCCCGCTCGACCGGCACCGGCTATTCCGAGTTCAACGCCGTTTCGGGGATGGGCGGGAACGACACCCTGACCGCCGGCTACTACACCGGCTCGTTGTTCGGCGACGACGGCGACGATTTCGTCGACGGGCGGCCCAGCCAGTACATCTTCCTGCTCGACGGCGGCGCCGGGAACGACACTCTCTACGGGACGAGCAGCCCCAGCGTCGCGGTCAACGGCGGATCCGGCGACGACGCCATCTTCACCGGCGGCGGCGCGCGCGGGGGCTCCGGCGACGACGTCATCACGCTGCAGTTCACCTACTACACCGGCAGCACGGTCTACGGCGACGAGGGGAACGATCGGATCGTCGCCGCCACCAGCGGCGCCAGGATGATCGGCGGGTCGGGCAGCGACACCCTGCTGGGTGGCGGCGCCAACGATGTCCTCTACTCGGGCGATGGGGTGAACAACGGGGCCGCGCCCGGCGACGACAACGGCCTGGAGCGCGACCGGCTGCAGGGCGACAACGGCGACGACACCCTGGCCGCCGGCTTCGGAGACGACATCGACGGAGGTGGCGGGAACGATGTCCTCCACCTGTCCTTCGGCGGCGCGACCCAGGGCGCGAATGTCGACCTGTCCGGGCTGGCCTCGGGCGGTTCGGCGACCGTCGGCGGAGGCCTGATCCAGGGCGTCGAGAGCCTGGTGTACCTGCGCGGCAGCGACGCCGGGGACACGATAAGACTGCCGACCCAGGGCGTGATGATCACCGTCAACGCCGCCGGCGGCGACGACACGATCACCTCGCAGGGTAGCTCCGCCTCGGTGCTGGGCGGGGCGGGGAACGACCGGCTGATCAGCGGACCCGCCGCCGACACCTTCGATGGCGGCACGGGTTCGGACGTCATCGACTATGCCGGGGCCACGGCCGCGGTGATCGCGAACCTGCGCGGCGGCTCGGGCGGCAGCGACACGCTGTTCAGTGTCGAGGGGGTCATCGGGTCGGGCTTCGCCGACACCCTGGTCGGGTCGGGCTCTGGCTCGACGCTCTCGGGCGGCGGCGGCGACGACCGGATCGAGGCCGGCGCGCGGGACGTGGTCACGTTGGGGTCGGGCGCCGACCTGCTCCATGTCGGGGCCGGTTCGGGATCGGGCAGCGGTCAGGCCAACGTGGTCACGGTGACCGACTGGACGGCGGCCGACCGGCTGCAGTTCGGGTCGGCGAGCGGCGCCTATGTCGAGGCGACGGCGGGCGACTATGCGGCCGCCCTGCAGGCCGCGCAGACCCAGGCGGCGGCGGGATACAACTTCGTCTCGGTGCAGGTCGGTTCCGACGTCTACGTCTTCGGACAGCCGGTCAGCCAGCGCACCCAGTTCGATGCCGTCGTGAAGCTCTCGGGCGCGACGCTGGACAGCGTCTCCGCCAGCAACGTCGGGCTGACGGGCCCGCTGGAGACGCCGCAGCAGCCCGGCCCTGGCCCTGGTCCCAATCCGACCCCCACGCCCGGCGGCGGTTCGAACATTCCCGGCACAGGCGGCGCCGACAACCTGGACGGAACCTCGGGCGCCGACACCCTGGCCGGCGGCGACGGGGCCGACGTCCTGCAGGGACGCGGCGGCGACGACCGGCTGGACGGCGGCGCCGGCGTCGACGAGGCGGTCTATCTCAACGCCCCGGGCGGGGTGACGGTCGACCTCGGTCTCTCGGGGGCGCAGGCGACGGGCGACGGGGCCGACACCCTCATCTCGATCGAGAACATCTCGGGCTCGCTCCAGAACGACCGATTGACGGGGGATGGCCAAGCCAACCTGCTGCGCGGCTGGGCCGGCGACGACACCCTGACCGGGGCAGGCGGGGCCGACACGCTGGATGCCCGCGAGGGCGCGGACGTGCTGAGCGGCGGCGACGGCGACGACCGGCTGATGGGTCACATGGGCGCCGACACCCTGTCGGGTGGCGCCGGGGCCGACATCTTCGAGTTCAACCTCACGGGCGACGCGGCCGCCTCCAGCGCCCTGGGCGGCAACCTGGGCGTCCTGGACCGCATCCTCGACTGGTCCGCCGCCGACTTCCTGCAGTTCTGGGGCGCGGCCAGCGCCAATGCCGGGAACTACCGGGAGATCACCGCCAGCAGCTACGACTCGGCGCACAGTCAGGCTCAGGGCGCGTTCAGCGAGTTCGGCGTCGAGTACACGGTGGCGCGGGTCGGGAACGACGTCATCGTCTTCGCCGCGCGACACAATCAGGCGGTCGTGCTGAGCGGGCGGACGCTGGACGACATCTCGCTCGCCAACGTCGGCCCGACGCCGGGAGCAACGTCGACGCCGCAGCAGCCCGGCGGCGCCAACCTGCCCACCGCCGGCAACGACGTGCTGACGGCCAGCGCGGCCTCGCCGACCATGATGGGCGGCGCGGGCGACGACACGATCAGCGCCGGCTCCTGGGTCAGCTACCTGCGGGGCGACGACGGCAACGATTCCATCGCGGGCGGCTCGGACTTCGACGACATCAACGGCAACATGGGCGCCGATACGGCCACGGGCGGCAATGGCGACGACTGGGTCGTCGGCGGCAAGGACAACGACAGGCTCTCGGGCGACGCGGGCGCCGACATCGTCTACGGCAACCTCGGCGCCGACACCTGCGAAGGCGGCGACGGAGCCGACATCGTGCGCGGCGGCCAGGACAACGACCTGATCAACGGCGGCGCGGGGGACGACTATGTCTCGGGCGACAAGGGCGACGACACCGTCACGGGCGGCGCGGGCGCCGACCTGTTCCACAGCTTCGGCGATGCGGGCATCGACCGGGTGCTGGACTTCAGCGTGAGCCAAGGCGACCGCGTCTTCCTCGACCCCGGCACGCAGTACACGGTCGCCCAGGTGGGGGCGGACACCGTCATCAACATGACGGGCGGCGGGCAGATGATCCTGGTCGGCGTGCAGATGGGCAGCCTGCCGACGGGATGGATCTTCGGGGCGTGATCGCTCGACGCGCGAGCTTGCGCGCGTGAGGGGTGTTCGCCGGCGACGAGCGTTGCGGTTGACGGGCATTTGACGCGAGCGCCAAGGTCGCGTTCGGGGCTGGGGGGAACAGGTGCCGGATTCAAGTCGCGTATTGACGCCGACAGGCGGTCAGACCGCGTGGGTCTATGATCCGCAGCATGGCCTGATCCACATCGTGTCGGCCACCGGCGGGCTGACGTCGTGGAACCTCGCGCAGCAGGCCTACACCCTGAACCTGTCGCTGGGGGGAACGCCCAACTCGATGGACATCTCGACCGACGGTCAGTTCCTGATTATCGGCAACGAAGACGCGGTCACCTCCACCAATCCGACGACGGCCACCCTGACCCGGGTGAACCTGTCGAACCAGGCGATCGACAAGATCCAGATCCCGCTGGCGTCCAGCGTGCAGCGCGGCATCGAGGACGTCGTGGCCGGCGCGGACGGGGACGCCCTGTTCACCCGTCAGACCGGCCAGACCGGCGTGAACTGGTACAACGAGATCACCCTCGCGGCCGGGAACCCGACGTCGCGCCCCGTGGCTCCGCTGGCGGACTCGCCGATCGGCATGGTCATGGCCCGCTCGGACGACCATCGGTACATCCTGCTGAAGGACACCGGCGTCACCTGGTCGCCGCTTGTGCTCTACGACACGGTGGCGGGCACGGCGACGCCGAAGACCAACTCCGTCGAGGCGCCCAAGCCCTGGGGGCCGTTCATGGACGTGAGCACCCCGGCCGGTCTGATCGTCGACATTGGGTACAACGGCATCCAGGTGTTCGACCTGAGCCTGAACCTGGTGAAGGATCTATCGAGCTATCAGAGCGGTGGACAGACCATCGGCGGGACCTTCACCGACGACGGCCACCACCTGTTGCTCTGGCGCGCCCCGCTCACCGGCTTCGGCGGGACGGCGACGGTCTATGTGATCGACACCCAGAGCTGGCTGCAGGTGGGTTCGTTCACGCCGACGCTGGCCACCGGGTACGGCGGCGGCGGCCGGGAGCAGTTCGGCGGCATGAACATCGCCGCGGGCAACATCCTGGTGATGGACAACGTCGACAAGCTGGAACTGGTCGACCTGTCGGCGCGGATGAAGCTCACGGTGACCGGAGACGCCACGGACCAGACCCTCTGGGGCTCGGTCGGCGACGACAGCGTCTCGGGCATGGCCGGCAACGATACGGCTGCCGGATCCGACGGCGCCGACAGCCTGGTGGGCGGGACCGGCAACGACTCCCTGACCGGCGGCGCGGGCGCCGACTCGCTGACGGGCGGGGACGGCGATGACACCCTGTCGGGCGGGACGGGCCTGGACGTGCTGGTCGGCGGGTCTGGCGCGGACGTCTTCACCTTCGCCGCGGGCGACAGCGGCGCGGTGGCCGGCAGCCTGGACCTGGTCTCGGACTGGAGTTCCGACGACCGTCTGACGCTGGGGGCGGCCGGCATGGCCGACAGCGCCAGCTATGTCGAGATCTCGGCGGCCGCCAGCTACGCCGAAGCCCAGAACCTGGCGAACGGCCTGATCGCGGCGGGCGTGGTGAACTATGTGGCGATCGGCATCGGGGCCGACGTCGCGGTCTTCGCCGACACGCGCAACGACAACGGGTCCGCCGATGACGTGATCGTGCTGGTGGGCCGCGGCCTGGCAGACGTCTCGTCCGCGAACGTCGAGACGCCGGCGCCCGCCGGATCGACCCTCACCGGCGGTGCGGGCAACGACACCCTGCGCGGCGGCGACGGCGCCGACTCCGTCGCTGGCGCGGGTGGAAACGACACGCTGGAGGGCCTGGCCGGCGCGGACACGCTGAACGGCGGCTCCGGGGACGACCGCCTCGTCGGCGGCACGGGCGACGATCGGCTGGACGGCGGCGTGGGGTTCGACACCGTCGACTATGGCGCGGCGTCGGGCGGCGTGACCGTGCGGCTGGCCGAGAGCGGCGCCCAGACCATCGGCGGCGGTCAGGGCGTGGACACGCTGGCCTCGCTGGAGAACGCGGTCGGCAGCGCCCACGACGACACGCTCACGGGCACGAACGACGCCAACAGCCTGGACGGCGGCGCAGGCAACGACCGGATCGACGGACTGCAGGGGCAGGACACGCTTTCCGGGGGCGAG
Organism: Pseudomonadota bacterium; assembly: GCA_040752615.1. Taxonomy (GTDB): domain Bacteria; phylum Pseudomonadota; class Alphaproteobacteria; order Caulobacterales; family Caulobacteraceae; genus Phenylobacterium. The sequence goes on from JBFMGV010000032.1 coordinate 85,719, forward strand.
GGCAACGACACGATCTCCGGGCGCGGGCTGCTGAACGGCGGCGCGGGCGCCGACACGCTGAGCGGTTCGGCCGAGACCGACACGCTGACGGGCGGCGCGGGCGGGGATTCCCTCGCCGGTGGCGCGGGGGGCGACAGCCTGGCTGGCGGGGACAGCGCCGACAGCCTGGTGGGCGACGCCGGTGACGATACCCTGACCGGCGGCGCGGCGAAGGATCTGCTGACCGGCGGCGCCGGGCGCGACCTCTATGTCTTCACGGCCGGTGACAGCCAGGGCGCGTTCGACGAGGTGGCGTGGAACGCGGAGGATGCTCTCAGCCTGGGGCGGTGGCGCGGCTCGGCGGACAACTATCGCGAATCTACGGCGGCCGACCTGGCCGCCGCGCGAACCTACGCCGACGGCCAGATCGCGGCGGGCGTGGACTATGTGGCCGTGGCGGTGGGCAGCGACGTGTTCGTCTTTGCTGATACCGGCGGCAACGACGGCGTCGCCGACAACGAGGTGAAGCTGACAGGCGCCACTCTGGCCGACATCGACTTCTCCCACTTCGCCGGCGAGACGATGCCGGCGCCGGACCCCGGCGGTGGCGGTGGCGGAGGCGGAGGCGGCTCGAGCGGCGGCGGATCCTCCGGCGGTGGAGGCTCTTCGGGCGGCGGCTCCTCCGGCGGCGGAGGCGGAGGCGGCGGTGGCGGAGAGATGTTCCGCACGCCCGAGGAGCGCGGCGGCGCCGGCAACGACGTGCGCGAGTTCGGAGCGGGCGATCAGTCGTACGACGGGGGAGCCGGCGACGACTCGGTGATCGGCGGCGCGGGCGACGACCTGATCTTCGGCGGCGACGGCGCGGACACGATCATGGGCGGCGCGGACAACGACACCATCATCGGCCAGGCGGGGTCCAGCTACCTGCGCGGCGAAGACGGCGATGACCGGATGATCGGGGGAGCCGACTTCGACGACATGCACGGCAACATGGGGTCGGACACCCTGAACGGCGGCGAGGGTGACGACTGGGTCGTGGGCGGCAAGGACGACGACCTCGTCATGGGTGAGCTGGGCCGGGACATCGTCTACGGCAACCTCGGGGCCGACACGGCGTCGGGCGGCGTCGGGGACGACGTCGTGCGCGGCGGCCAAGGCAACGACATCGTGCGTGGCGACGACGGCGACGACTGGATCTCGGGCGACCGCGGCAACGACACGGTGAGCGGCGGCCTGGGCGCCGACATCTTCCACACCTTCTCGGAGGCTGGGCTCGACTATGCCGTCGGGTTCAATGCCGCCGAGGGCGATCGCGTCCAGCTCGACCCGGGCACGGTCTATCGGGTCTATCAGTCCGGCGCCGACGTGATCATCGACATGGGCGGCGACAACCGGATGGTGCTGGAACGGGTGGACCTGTCGACGCTGCCGGCGGGCTGGATCTTCGGCGCCTAGCGGGCCTCGAAGTCCACATCGTCGCTCTCGACCCGGCCGGGCTTTCGGAACATCACATCGAGGCGGATGACCGGCAGGCCCAGCTCCTCTCCGAGCCGCCTGGCCAGGGCGGACTCGTCGCCACCCGAGTTGCCGGTGATGACGATCCGCCGCATGAGGAAACCTGTATAGACAGGCCCGCTCCCGCACGTCCGTGACTTGACGTCGTCACATATAAAGATATCTTTATGTGTGATGGAGCTCTCGGCGAAACAGGCTGTGGATGTGTTGCGCGCAGCGGGCGAGCCGACGCGTCTGCGCATTCTCGCGCTGTTGGAGCGCGAGGAGCTGGCCGTGCTGGAGCTGTGCCGGGTCCTCGACCAGAGCCAGCCCCGTGTGTCGCGGCACCTCAAGCTGCTGGCCGAGGCCGGGCTGGTCGAGCGCTTCCCGGACGGGGCGTGGGTGTTCTATCGCCTCGCCGCCGCCGGGCCCGAACGCGAGGTGATCGGCGAGGTCCTGGCCCGGATCAATCCCGAGGACGCCGTCCTGGCCCGCGACCGGCGCAAGCTGGCGGACGTCCAGGCGGAGCGGTCCGACGCCGCCCAGGCCTACTTCGCCGAGAACGCGGCGCAATGGGACCGCCTGCGCTCGCTCTACGTCTCCGACGCGGACGTCGAGGCCCAGATCCTCGAGGCCGCGGGCCGGGGCGCCGTCCGGCGGCTGGTCGACCTGGGCAGCGGGACGGGGCGGATGCTGACCCTGCTGGGCCCGCATGCCGACCAGGCCCTGGGCCTGGACCTGTCGCAGCAGATGCTGAACATCGCCCGGCGAAACGTCAGCGAGGCGGGGCTGTCCAATGTCGAACTGCGCCACGGCGACATCTTCGACACGCGTCTGCCCGAGGGCTCGGCGGACCTGGTGGTCGTCCATCAGGTGCTGCACTACCTGGGCGATCCGGCCGCGGCCGTGAAGGAGGCCGCCCGCATCGTGGCGCCCGACGGAAGGTTGATCATCGTCGACTTCGCCCCGCACAAGCACGAGTTCCTGCGCGAGCAGCACCAGCACCGCCGCCTGGGGTTCTCCGACGACGAGATCGCCCGCTGGCTGGCCGAGGCCGGCCTGCCCCAGGCCCACCATAGCGCCCTGCCGCCCACCTGGGCCGACGGGCTGACCGTGAAGATCTGGGCCGCCCAGCGCGCGCCCACCGCCCTGAGGAGCGCCGCATGACCCTCCTTCGCCAAGGCTTCGGAGGGCATGGCCTCCGATCCTGCGAAGCTCACGCAGGGAGCGAAGCAGGATGAGCCCGGCCGACACCGCACTCGGTCCTGTCGCGCGCGCCGGCGCGGGGCAGGGGCCGCGCCCCCGCGTCTCGTTCGAGTTCTCGCCGCCCAAGGGGCCGAAGAGCGAGGAGAGCCTCTGGGAGGCGATCCGCCGCCTGGAGCCGCTGAACCCCGAGTTCGTATCGGTGACCTATGGCGCCGGCGGCTCGACGCGCGAGCGCACGCACCGCACCGTGGTGCGCATCCTGAAGGAGACGTCGCTGAAGCCGGCGGCGCACCTGACCTGCGTGGAGGCCAGCCGCGCCGAGGTGGACGAGGTGATCCAGGACTACTGGAACGCCGGCATCCGCCACATCGTGGCCTTGCGCGGGGATCCGCCGGGTTCGCTGGGCGGCGCCTACACGCCGCGCGCGGACGGCTATCAGAACGCCACCGAGCTGACCGCCGGCATCAAGGCCATCGCGCCGTTCGACGTCAGCGTCGGGGTCTATCCGCAGATCCACCCCGAGAGCCCCTCGGTCGACCACGACATCGAGGTGCTGAAGGCCAAGGTCGACGCGGGCGCCACGCGGGCGATCAGCAACTTCTTCTTCGATATCGACGGCTACCTCCGCTTCGTGGAGCGCATCCGCAAGGCGGGCATCGACGTGCCGATCCTGCCCGGGATCATGCCGGTCTCCAGCTTCGAGGGCCTGTCCAACATGGCCGGCCGCATCGGCGTGGCGATCCCCGGCTGGCTGGCCAACCACTTCGAGGGCCTGGACGCCGACCCGGAGACCCGCAAGCTGGTGGCCGCCTCCGTGGCCGCCGAGATGTGCGCGCGCCTCGCCGAGGAAGGCTTCTCGGACTTCCACTTCTACACCCTGAACCGGGCCGACCTGGTCTATGCGATCTGCCGCGTGCTCGGCATCCGCGAGACGCCCCCTGCCCAACCGAAGGAAGCCGCGGCATGACCGCCCGCCAAGACCGCATCGCCCGGCTGAAGGCCATCTCCAAGGAGCGCGTGCTCATCCTCGACGGCTCGTGGGGGGTGATGATCCAGAAGCGCGGCCTCGACGAGGCCGACTATCGCGGCGACCGCTTCAAGGACGCGCCCGGCCAGCTCAAGGGCAACAACGACCTGCTGTGCATCACGCGGCCCGACATCATCTCCGACCTGCACGACCAGTATTTCGCGGCAGGCGCGGACATCTCCGAGACCAACACCTTCTCGGCGACGACCATCGGCCAGGCCGAGTACGGCATGGAAGCCGCCGTGCGCGACATCAACCTGGAAGGCGCCCGGATCGCCCGGGCCGCCGCCGACCGCTGGACCGAGAAGGAGCCGCACAAGCCGCGCTTCGTTGCCGGGTCGATCGGCCCGCTGCCGGTGATGTTGTCCATGAGCTCGGACGTGAACGATCCGGGCGCGCGCAAGGTGACGTTCGATCAGGTCTACGACTCATACCGCGAGCAGGTGCAGGCGCTGCACGAGGGCGGCGTGGACATGTTCCTGATCGAGACCATCACCGACACCCTGAACTGCAAGGCGGCGATCAAGGCGATCCTCGACCTGCAGGACGAGGGCTATGAAGAGCTGCCGATCTGGATTTCGGGCACCATCACCGACCGCTCGGGCCGCACGCTGAGCGGGCAGACGGTGGAGGCGTTCTGGAACTCCGTGCGCCACGCCAAGCCCTTCGCCATCGGCCTGAACTGCGCCCTGGGCGCCGATCTGATGCGGCCGCACATCGCCGAGCTGGCGCGCGTGGCCGACACCCTGGTCTCGGCCTATCCCAACGCCGGCCTGCCCAACGCCATGGGCGAGTACGACGAGCAGCCCCATCAGACCGGTCACATGCTGCACGAATGGGCCGAGCACGGTCTGGTCAACATCCTGGGCGGCTGCTGCGGCACCACGCCGGACCACATCCGCCACGTGGCCGACGCCGTCTCCGGCCTGACGCCGCGCCAGATTCCCGAGCGGCCCAAGGCCATGCGGCTGGCCGGACTGGAACCCTTCGAGCTCGCCTGACGATGAACGCCCCCGACTGGTACGACGCCTGGTGCGAAGAGGCTTTCGACGCCTTCATGGCCAAGCAGAAGGCGATCTCCGAGGCCTTCCGGCTCGAGAGCTGGCAGCGCTACGACTACGACGCCAATGCCTGCACCCTGACCTTCTCGGACGAGAGCGGTCCGCGAGTGGTCGCCGACATTCAGGTGGTCGGCTCGATCAGCGACGACGACTGGATGTGGGGCTGGGCCAACGCCAACTGGCCCGCCCAGAGCGTCGACGCCATGCGCCAGGTCCGCGACTTCGGCGCCGCGAACGGCATCGAGGAACTGACCAGCGAGTTCCTGGCCAGCGACGACCTGCCCGGCCTCGGCTGGATGCTCTCGGCCATCGCCGCCCGCGTTCTTGAGGCCGAGGGCGCCTATCGCGCGCCGACCCAGCCGGGCGCGGCCTATCTGCTGATCCGATCCATCAAGTTTGTGAGCTGATGCGCCCTATCTTCATCAACGTCGGCGAGCGGACCAATGTCACCGGCTCGGCCAAGTTCAGGAAGCTGATCGCCGACGGGAACTATCCCGAGGCGCTGTCGGTGGCGCGCCAGCAGGTGGAGGCCGGCGCCCAGGTCATCGACGTGAACATGGACGAGGGGCTGCTCGACTCGGTCGCGGCCATGCGCACATTCCTGAACCTGCTCGCCGCCGAACCCGACATCGCGCGCGTGCCGGTGATGATCGACAGCTCCAAGTGGGAGGTGATCGAGGCCGGGCTGAAGTGCGTCCAGGGCAAGACCATCGTGAATTCCATCTCGCTGAAGGAAGGCGAGGCGAAGTTCCTGGAACAGGCCCGCGCCTGCCTGCGCTACGGCGCGGCGGTGGTGGTGATGGCGTTCGACGAGGTGGGGCAGGCGGACACCGCCGCCCGCAAGGTCGAGATCTGCAAGCGCGCCTACGACATCCTGGTGGAGCAGGTGGGCTTCCCGCCCGAGGACATCATCTTCGACCCCAACATCTTCGCCGTCGCGACGGGGATCGAGGAGCACGACAACTACGCCGTCGATTTCATCGAGGCGACCCGGAAGATCAAGCAGGTCTGCCCCTACGCGCGGATCTCGGGCGGCGTCTCGAACGTCAGCTTCTCGTTCCGCGGCAACGAGCCCGTGCGTCGGGCGATCCACTCGGTGTTCCTCTACCACGCCATCGCGGCGGGCATGGACATGGGCATCGTCAATGCCGGCGACCTGCCGGTCTATGACGACATCGAGGGCGAGCTGCGCGAGCTGGTCGAGGACGTGATCCTGAACCGCCCGGCCAAGCCCGGGGCGGCGTCCAACACCGAACGGCTCGTGGACCTCGCGCCCAAGTACAAGGGCCAGAAGGGCGAGGCCAAGGTCGTCAACCTGGCCTGGCGCGAGCAGTCGGTGGCGGCGCGCCTCAGCCACGCCCTGGTGCACGGCATCACCGAGTTCATCGAGGCCGACACCGAGGAGGCGCGCCTCTCGGTCGAGCGCCCGCTGCACGTGATCGAAGGTCCGCTGATGGACGGCATGAACGTCGTCGGCGACCTGTTCGGCTCGGGCAAGATGTTCCTGCCCCAGGTGGTGAAGTCGGCCCGGGTGATGAAGCAGGCCGTGGCCTACCTGATGCCGTTCATGGAGGCCGAGAAGGAAGGCGGCGGCCGCGAGAGCGCCGGCAAGATCCTGATGGCCACGGTGAAGGGCGACGTCCACGACATCGGCAAGAACATCGTCGGCGTGGTGCTGCAGTGTAACAACTACGAGGTCATCGACCTGGGGGTGATGGTCCCCGCCGACCGTATCCTGGACGAAGCCGAGAAGCACGGCGTCGACATCGTCGGCCTGTCGGGCCTGATCACGCCCAGCCTGGACGAGATGGTGTTCGTGGCCTCCGAGATGGAGCGGCGCGGCATGAAAATGCCCCTGCTGATCGGCGGCGCGACGACGTCCAAGACCCACACGGCGGTGAAGATCTCGCCGCGCTATCCGGCCGGTTCGACCACCTATGTGCTGGACGCCAGCCGGGCGGTGGGCGTGGTCTCGAACCTGCTGTCACCCACCGAGAAGCCGAAGTTCCTGGCGGCCACCGAGGCCGACTACGTCAAGGTGCGCGAGCAGTTCGCGCGCGGCCAGGGCAACCGCGCCCGCGCGACGATCCAGGAGGCGCGGGACAACGCCTTCACGCCGGACTGGACCACCTACGATCCGCCGAAGCCGTCGTTCCTCGGCACGCGCACCTTCACGCCCTACGACCTGCCCGAACTGCGGCGGCACATCGACTGGACGCCCTTCTTCGCGAGCTGGGAGCTGGTCGGGCGCTTCCCGGCGATCCTGGAGGACGATGTGGTCGGCAAGGCCGCCAGCGACCTCTACGCCGACGCCGAGCGGATGCTGGACCGGATCATCCAGGAGGGCTTGCTGGAGGCTCGCGGGGTCGTCGGCTTCTGGCCGGCCAACACCGACGGCGACGACGTGATCGTCTACGCCGACGAGGAGCGCACGACCGAACTCGGCCGCCTGCACACCCTGCGCCAGCAGATGCTGAAGACCGGCGACGGTCAGGCGAACGTGGCCATGGCCGACTTCGTGGCGCCCGTGGGAACCAAGCCCGACTACGTGGGCGGCTTCGCGGTCACCGCCGGTCACGGCGAACTGGCCCAGGCGAAGGCGTTCAAGGACGCCGGCGACGACTACTCGGCGATCCTCTTCACCGCCCTGGCCGACCGGCTCGCCGAGGCCTTCGCCGAAGCGCTGCACCGCAAGGTGCGCACCGAGCTCTGGGGCTATGCGCCGGACGAGCCGTTCGACCTCGACCTGCTGATCGGCGAGCACTATCGCGGCATCCGCCCGGCGCCCGGCTATCCGATGCAGCCCGACCACACCGAGAAGGCGACGCTGTTCCAGCTGCTCAGCGCGACGCGCGAGGCCGGCATCGAACTGACCGAGAGCTTCGCCATGACCCCGCCGGCAGCGGTCTCGGGCCTCTACTTCGCCCACCCCGAGGCGCACTACTTCGGCGTCGGCCGCATCGAGCGCGACCAGGTGGAAGACTACGCCAGGCGGAAGGGCTGGGACCTGCGCACGGCCGAGCGGTGGCTGGCCCCGATCCTCAACTACGAGCCGGCCTAGGGGGCTTCCTGCCGCCGCGCCTCCGGGCTTAGGCTTCTCCGAAGAGCAGGGAGGAGACGGCCATGGGACGGATCGCGGGCGTGCTGGCGACGGCGCTGGTTCTGGCGGCGGGGAGCGCCTCGGCGCAGGCGCCGCCCGCCGACCCGGTGGTGCAAGTCGAGGGGCTGAAGCCGCTGTCGCTGCGGGTTCAGGTCATCCCGGACAACTCGGTCGGCCTGGTGCCGAACGTCGGCTTCGTGATCGGCCGGACCGGCGTGCTGGTCGTGGACACCGGCCTTGGCCCCGCGAACGGCGCGGCGGTGGCGGCCGTGGCGCAGAAGATCGCGCCGGGCCGCAAGATCCATCTCGTCGCCACCCACGCACATCCCGAGCACGATCTGGGCGCCCAGGCCTTTCCGGCGGGCACGGTGATGATCCGCTCGCGCGATCAGGCGGGGGAGAAGGCGGCCGACATGCGGTTGGCGGGGGTGTTCTCGGCGCGCTCGCCGGCGATCGCCGAACGGTTGAAGGGGGCTCAGTTCCGCGCGGCCGACCAGACCTTCGACAAGGAACAGGTCGTGGACCTGGGCGGAGTGAGCGTCACCTTGCTGGCGCTGGGCCCGGCGCACACGGCGGGCGACATCGCCGTCTGGATGCCCACCGACCGGGTGCTGTTCTCGGGCGACCTGGCGATGAAGGCCCAGCCGTCGATCCTGGCCGAGAAGGCCACGGTCGCGACGTGGAAGGCGGCTCTGGACCGGCTGGAGGCGCTGAAGCCATCGGTCGTCGTGCCCAGCCACGGGCCGATCGGCGACGTGGCCTACATCAGGGGCTATCGCGCCTATCTCGACGAGGTGGCGCAAAAGGCGGCCGAGGCCAAGGCCAAGGGCCAGACGCTGGAAGCGGCGACGGCCGCCATCGCCGATGCGATGACGGACCGTTATCCCGACCGCGCCAGGCTGGCCGGCGCGATCAGGATGGCGTGGGGAAGCTAGGCCTCAGACGACCGTCAGCTTGACGTCGACGTTGCCGCGGGTGGCGTTGGAGTAGGGGCACACGTGGTGAGCCTTTTCGACCAGCGCTTCGGCGTCGGCGCGGTCCAGGCCGGGCAGTTCCACCTTCAGCGCCACTTCGAGGCCGAAGCCGCCGGCCGCGCGCGGACCGATACCTACCTCGGCCGTCACGGCCACGTCAGCCGGGACCTTGGGGCCGCCGCCCTGGGCCGCCACGGCCTTCATCGCACCGATGAAGCAGGCCGCGTAGCCGGCGGCGAAGAGCTGCTCGGGATTGTTGCCGGCGCCGCCGCCGCCGCCCAATTCCTTCGGGGTGGACAGGGCAACGTCGAGGCTGCCGTCCAGGGTGGCGGCGTGGCCGTCGCGGCCACCGGTGGCGCGGGCGGCGGTGCGGTAGAGGACATTCACGGACATCGGGGCTCTCCTTATTGATCGAGCAATTAAATCGTGTGCGATATAACTGGCGATGGCGTGCGACATTGTCAACTGCTGGCGATAAGATCGTGCACGATTTATATAGGCCCCATGACCGACGCCTCGCCGCTCAAGCTGGACGATTTCCTGTGCTTCGCCGTCTATTCGGCGGGGCATGCCTTCAACCGCCTCTACCGCCCCTTGCTGGACCGGTTGGGGCTGACCTATCCGCAGTACCTGGCGATGGTCGCGCTCTGGGAAGGCGACGGCGTCACTGTCGGAGAACTGGGCCAGCGCCTCGGCCTGGAGTCCAGCACCCTGACCCCGTTGCTGAAGCGGCTGGAGGCGATGGAACTGGTCTCGCGGGCCCGCGACCCGAAGGATGAGCGCCAGGTCCGGCTCAGCCTGACCGACAAGGGCAGGGCCTTGCAGGGGCCGGCCTGCACTGTGCCGGCCGACCTGACGGCGGCCTCGGGCATGACGGCGGAGGAGTATCTCAAGATCCGCGACGGCCTTGAGACGCTGCGCGCGGCGCTGGCGCGGGCCGACGGCTAGGTGTCGTTTCCAAGAAGGTTGTTCACCCTGGTCCATGGGGTGAGGCCGCCGATGCCGGCGTGGGGTCTGGTGAGGTTGTAGGCGTCGGTCCAGGGTCCGACGGCCTGGGTTCGCTCAGCGGATGAGCC
>JBFMGV010000033.1:0-31918 GCA_040752615.1 Pseudomonadota bacterium
CGCCATGGACCAGGGCCTGCGCTTCGCCATTCGCGAAGGTGGCCGCACGGTCGGTTCGGGCGTCGTCTCGAAGATCCTGAAGTAAGCCTCACCGCTTACCGAAGACCCTAAGCGAAGGGCCGCCGGAAACCCCGGCGGCCCTTTTGCTTTGCGCGCGGGCCGTGCTCCTATCGGGCATGATCTACGAGGAGCTTTCGCCCGGGCCCGCCGCCGCGCCGCTGGTGGACTCCTACTGGCGTTTCCGCCTGGCCGACGGCGCGCGCGAGGCGGTGAGCCACGTCATCGTGCCCGATGCGATGACCTCGCTGTCGATCGCCGTAGCGGAGGGCGGGACCAGCCCGCTGCTGATCGCCGGCCCGACGCGACAGGCGCACGTGACCTCCGTCCAGCCCGGCCTCGTCTACGGTGGAGCACGTCTCAAGCCGGCCGCGGCGGCGCTGTTGCTGGGCGTGGCGGGCGTGGACCTGCGTGGACGTTTCGGACCCGTCGCGCCGCCGCTGACGCCGCCCGAGGGGGTGAAGCCGGCGCTGGCCGGCTTCGCGCGGACGGGCGCCCCCGCTGCGCTGGATGAGCTGTTCGCGGCCATGGTCGCGGGCCTCGCGCTGGATACGGCCGTGGCGGCGGTCTCGGAGGCGCTCGTGGCGAGCTGCGGCCGCGGCCAGATCGCCGACCTGGCCCAGGGCGCGGGCATCAGCGAGCGCCAGCTGCGCCGCCGGTTCTTCGACGCCACGGGGACGACCCCCAAGGAGTTCGCCGGCATCCGCCGGCTGCGTGAGGCCTGCACCCAAGCGGTGGCTCACCAGGCGAGCTGGGCGCAGGCCGCGGCGGCGGCGGACTACGCCGACCAGGCTCACCTCAGCCGCAGCGTGCGCGAAGCCTTCGCGGCCACGCCACGTCGCGTGGCGAAGTACCTGCGCCAGATCGAGCACCGCTTCGGCGCATGACCGAAACCTTCAAGATCGGCCGAAGCGGGCAGGGTAGCCCTGCCGTCCCGAGGAGGACCTGATGCTGAAGACCACCGTGATCGCCGCCGCCGCCGCGCTGTTCGCCGCGACCGCCCACGCCCAGCCCGTGACGCCCGTCGAGGCCATGGCGCCGCTGAAGCCGCTGCTGGGCCAATGGAAGGGGGAGGGGTGGATCGTTCGCCCGGGAGTCGGGCGCGAGGCCTTCATAGGCGAAGAGACCATCACCGAGCGTCTGGGCGGCGCCGCCGTGCTGGTCGAAGGCAAGCATCGCAGCAAGGCCGATCCCGCTAAGGTGGTCCACGACGCGATGGCGGTGATCGTCTGGTCCCCGCGCGACAAGGCCTATCGCTTCCGCAGCCAGCTCGCGACCGGGCAATACGGCGATGCGCCGATGACGGTTGAGCCCGGCCGGTTCGTCTGGACCCTTCAGACCCCGGACGGCGGCCGCGTCGAGTACGTGACCATCTTCGACGCCACCAGCTGGCGTGAGACCGGCCGCTACACCAGGGACGGCGTCGCCTGGACGCCGACCTTCGAGATGACCCTCAAGAAGGTCGACTAGGTTCAGGCGGGCGGCAGGTTTCGCGCCTGCGCGGCTTTCCGCCCGCCTGCCGCGCCTTCCATCTGATCGGTCTCGGCTTGGTTCGGGGCGTGACCGTCCCGGCGTGATTCGCCGCTGGCCGGATCGGTCAGGGTCTTGCCGCTGCGGGCCGAACCCTCGGCTCCGCGGGGCTCGCTGGCCGAACGTTGCGGGGACCCGGGTTTCTGGTCCTGGTCGCGATTGTACTGGGCGTCATGGTTCTGGCTCATGACGCCTGAACGGGCGAGGGCTGTGAACGCTCCCGCGAAGAAGCTTGAAATGCCGGGGCGCTTGCGTCATACGCCTGCCTCCTACCCGACATCGTTGGAGTCTGCTTTTCTATCCGCCTCGCGCGGACGACGGGTTCTGGACCCGGGACGGAAGCGGAGCCAGGGATGAACGGATAGGGGCGTGTAGGAGTGTAGCTCAGCTGGTAGAGCATCGGTCTCCAAAACCGAGGGCCGGGGGTTCGAGTCCCTCCACTCCTGCCATCCCTATATAGAGCGTAGGAACGAACCGGAGCGCGGCGGAGCCGCTGCTCCAGATGAGAGTTAGACGAGCCTCATGGCCAGGAAACCGAACCCGCAGGCGATCCGCGAGCGTGCCGCCCGCACCGCGGCGGTGATGGCGAGCCCCAGCGGCGGCTCGGTCGAGACCCCGAAGAAGAAGACGAGCGCCGCTCAGTTCGCGCGCGAAGTCCGCGCCGAGGCGCGCAAGATCACCTGGACCAGCCGCAAGGAAACCTGGATCACTTCCGTCATGGTGGCGATCATGGTCGTGATGGCGTCGGTGTTCTTCGGTGTCGTCGACTTCGGTCTGCGCGTGGGCGTCGCCCAAATCCTCAAGCTGGCCAACGCCGGGTGATCTGAAGATGTCTGAAGCCGAAGCCCCGACCAAGGCCAACCCGCGCCACAAGTGGTACATCGTCCACGCCTACTCGAACTTCGAGAAGAAGGTGGCCGAGAGCATCCGCGAACAGGCCAAGCAGCAGGGCCTGGACGAGAACTTCTCCGAGATCCTGGTGCCGACCGAGGACGTGGTGGAGATCCGCCGCGGCCGGAAGGTGAACTCCGAGCGCAAGTTCTTCCCCGGCTACGTGCTGGTGAAGATGGAGCTGACGGACGAGGCCTACCACCTCATCAAGAACACCCCGAAGGTGACCGGTTTCCTGGGCTCGGGCTCCAAGCCGATCCCGGTCTCCGAGAAGGAAGTCCAGCGCATCATCGGCACGATCGAAGAGGGCGTCGAGCGGCCGAAGCCGACCATCTCCTTCGAGATCGGCGAGCAGGTCCGCGTCACGGACGGTCCCTTCGCCAGCTTCAACGGCTCGGTCGAACAGGTCGACGAAGAGCGCGCCCGCCTGCGGGTCACCGTCTCGATCTTCGGCCGCGCCACGCCGGTGGAACTGGAATACGGCCAGGTCGAGAAGATCGGCTGACATTGAGCCGCGGTTGCCGCCGCGGCCCATTCCTGATAGGAGCGCGCCCTTCGCAGACGGGCGCGTTCTTCGTTTTCAGTCTGCGATTTCAAATCCGTGGGAGAGGGCGGCCACCGTAACCTCGAACCACGGCTCATAACCGGCCGGGTTTCCGGCCATGAGGAGCAAAGATGGCCAAGAAGATCTTGGGCTATATCAAACTGCAGGTGCCCGCCGGCTCTGCCACCCCGTCGCCGCCGATCGGCCCGGCGCTGGGTCAGCGCGGCGTGAACATCATGGGCTTCTGCAAGGAGTTCAACGCCCGGACCGAGAAGGAAACGAAGGGCACGCCCCTTCCGACCGTCATCACGGTCTATCAGGACAAGTCGTTCACCTTCATCACCAAGACGCCGCCGGCCACGCACTTCATCAAGGAAGCGCTGGGCCTGAAGTCGGGCTCCAAGGCGCCCGGCCGCGATAGCGCCGGCAAGATCACCCGCGCCCAGCTGCGCGAGATCGCCGAAAAGAAGATGAAGGACCTCAACGCGAACGACGTCGAGGCCGCCGCCAAGATCATCGAGGGCTCCGCGCGCTCGATGGGCCTTCAGATCGTGGAGGCCTAAGCACATGGCCAAGCAACCCAAGCGCACCAAGTCCTGGACCGGCGACGTCGCCGCCACCCACGCGCTGAACGACGCCGTGAAGCTGGTGAAGGCCAACGCCAACGCCAAGTTCGACGAAACCGTCGAGATCGCCGTCAACCTGGGCGTCGACCCCCGTCACGCCGACCAGCAGGTCCGCGGCGTGGTCTCGCTGCCGTCCGGCACCGGCCGTGACGTCCGCGTCGCCGTCATCGCCAAGGACGCCAAGGCTGCCGAAGCCACCGCGGCCGGCGCCGAGATCGTCGGCGCCGAAGAGCTGGTGGAACGCATCCAGGGCGGTTTCATGGACTTCGACCGCGTGATCGCCACGCCGGACATGATGGCCCTCGTCGGCCGTCTGGGTAAGGTGCTGGGCCCGCGCGGCCTGATGCCGAACCCGCGCGTCGGCACCGTGACGCCGAACGTCGGTCAGGCCGTGAAGGACGCCAAGGGCGGCGCCATCGAGTTCCGCACCGAGAAGACCGGCATCATCCACGCCGGCATCGGCAAGGCCTCGTTCACCGAGGAAGCCCTGGAAGCCAATGTGAAGGCCCTGGTTGACGCGCTCAACAAGGCCAAGCCGTCGGGCGCCAAGGGCACCTACATCAAGAAGATCAGCCTGTCGTCGACGATGGGCCCGGGCTTCAAGGTGGAGACCGGCTCGATCGGCGTCTAACGACACCGTCGAACCAGCGACAAGTTGAAGGAGCGGCGGAAACGCCGCTCCTTTTTCTTTGCGCCCATGGACGCTCGCGCCGGCCTGGGTCACGTTCGCAACGGGTGGGACGGGAGCGGGCGATGAGGCGTTTGGCGCCGACCGTGATGGCGTTGGTGATGGCCGCGGCCCTTCCGGCCGCTGCTGCCCCGCCGATCACCAAGACCGAGGCGCGGCAGTCGTCGCTGGCGAAGACCAAGCGGCGCGTGCTGGACCAGTTGGGCGACATCCTGGTGGAGGACGAGCGCCCCCGGAGCCGCAAACCGATGCGTCCTCTGGACGACCTGGGTTTCACCACCCTGGCGAGAAGCACTTCCACGCACGGGCTTTGCGCCTACGACGTGGTGACGATCCTCTTCCGCCCGACCAATGATCAGGACCTGGGCGCGGACTTGCCGGTTCGGGCAAACGGCATCACCGCAGTCACCCGGTACGCGCTGCTGGGCGATCCGGGTCCCGCCGGCGAGGCGGGCAGCATTGAGCCGACCCCAGCCGATGATCGCGCGTGCCGAGGTCTGCCGCAGCAGCGCTACTTCTCCGCGCCGAGCGAAACCGTCGCGGTCGAGGGCGCGGCCTGGTTGAAGACCGCGGTCGCCACGGCCCGCGATCCGGTCGTCAGGGTGAGCTGCAGCGCCGCGCGGGAACTTGCGGAGCCCGCCTGCCGATCGCTGATCGCCACGATGAAGCTGGAGCATGTCTGGGCGATGGACACCGACGGCGACCGGGGCGGCAAATGCTGGAGTTACGAACTCGAGATCGGCGGGGAATGGTACGCGGTGCGCGCCTGTGAGGCTCCCGAGCGCCCGGGTGGGCTGAAGACCGTCGAGGTCAGAGAACAGATCGTGTCCATCCACCAGCGGATCGACTGATCGTCACAGTCCCAGGACGGCCTTTGCCATGATGTTGCGCTGGATCTCGTTGGTTCCGGCGTAGATGGTTCCGGCGCGATCGTTGAAGTACTTGGCGGCGACGGTGATGGCGTGTTCGGGTCCGACGACGCCCTGGTCGGCGGGCGGGGTGTGGAGCGGCGTGGGTCCGCCGGGGCAGGCGGCGTGGGCCTGGTAGAGGCCGCCATAGGCGCCGCAGGCCTCCAGGGCCAGTTCGGTGAGGCGCTGGCTGAGCTCGGTGGAGACGGTCTTCAGCATCGAGGAGCGGGGCCCCGGCGCGTCGCCCTGGGTCATGTTGGCGAGGATCTGCAGCTCCACCGCTTCCAGGCTCTCGATGGCGATGGCGGCCTCGGCGAGGCGGCTCATGAAGCCGTCGTCCCGGGCCAGCAGCCGGCCGTCGTCGCCGGCCTCGGCGGCGGCCATCCGGCCGATGCGGGCCAGGCGCGCCTTCAGGCCGGGGGAGGAGACCCCGCCGCCGCGTTCGAACTCCATCAGGTACTTGGCGACCGTCCATCCCTCGCCGATGCGGCCGACCACATTGGCCTTGGGCACGCGCACCTCGGTGAAGAAGACGTCGTTCTGGATGTGCTCGCCCGACAGCATCAGGATCGGGCGCACCTCGACCCCGGGCGAGGCCATGTCGATCAGCAGGAAGGTGATGCCGCGCTGGGGGATCGCCTCCTGGCTGGTGCGGACGAGGCAGAAGATCCAGTTGGCGTCGTTGGCGTGGGTGGTCCACAGCTTGTGGCCCGAGCATACGAGGTGGTCGCCGTCGTCCTCGGCGCTCATCCGCAGGCTGGCGAGGTCGGAGCCGGAGCCGGGCTCGGAGTAGCCCTGGCACCAGAAGTGCTCGCCGGTGAGCATGCGGGGCAGGTAGTGGGCCTTCTGGGCCTGCGAGCCGTGGCCGATCAGCACCGGGCCGCACATGCCGATGCCCATGGGCGAGAGGGGCGGGGCGTCGTTCGCGGCCATCTCGCGGGCGAAGATGTAGCGCTGGGCGGCGCTCCAGCCGCGGCCGCCGTGCTCCACCGGCCAGGCCGGGGCCGCCCACCCCCGGGCGTGCAGGATCGCCTGCCACGCCATCCCCAACTCATGCGGGGCATAGACACTCGTCATCCGCCGCACGTCCCGGCGCATCTCCGCCGTCAACTCAGCGTCCAGGAACCCGCGCACCTCGTCCTGGAATTCAAGATCGGCCTGGCTCCAGCGGATCTGCATCGCCACCTCCTGTATCCTGCGCCGGCACGCTAGGGTCGTTGACGCGTGGGAACGAAACAGGGGGAAACGCCATGCCCGACGTGAAGCTCGAGCCCTGCGGCGCGGAGAGGGCCGCGACGCTGGAGAACCTGTTCCAGCTCTACGTCCACGACTTCACCGACTTCTGGGAGACCCGGCGGGTGGAACTGGGCGAGGACGGCCGCTTCCCCCTCTATCCCGAACTGCCGACCTACTGGACCGAGCCCGGCCGGCAGGCGTTCCTGATCCGCGCGGACGGCGAGCTGGCCGGCTTCGTCCTGTTGAACCGCCACGCGCACTCGGGCGGGACCTGCGACTTCAACGTGGGGGAGTTCTTCGTCGCGCGTCATTATCGGCGCGAGGGCGTCGGCCGCCTCGCGGCCCTGGCGGCGATCGGGCCGAGGCCGGGGCTATGGGAGATCGCCGTGGCGCGCCGTAACGCCGGCGCTCAGGTCTTCTGGCGCGGCGTGGCCGCGGCGGCGGCCTCGGGGCCGGTCGAGGAGATCGACCAGGACGACGATCACTGGGACGGGCTGATCCTGCGCCTGACGGTGGCTTAGTCGGCGCCGGCCTCGAAGGGCCAAGCCCCTTGACGCACCCGGGGTAACACCGCCAGGGACCTACCGAACATTCGGAGGAAGCCCACGTGAGACGCGCCGCCATCGTCAGCCCCATCCGCACCGCCGTGGGCAAGTTCCAGGGGAGCCTCGCCAGCCTGACCGCCGGCGAACTGGGCGCGGTGATCCTGAAGGCGCTGGTCGAGCGCACGAAGCTGGATCCCGGCAAGGTCGACGACATCATCTTCGCCCAGGGCTACGGCAACGGCGAGGCCCCCTGCATCGCGCGCTGGTCGGCGCTGGCGGCGGACTTCCCCATCGAGGTGCCCGGCTACCAGCTCGACCGCCGCTGTGGCTCGGGCCTGCAGGCGATCATCGACGCCGCCATGATGGTGCAGACCGGGGTCGCCGACGTGGTGATCGCCGGCGGCGTCGAGAGCATGAGCAACGTCGAGTACTACTCGCTCGACATGCGCAACGGCGCGCGCGCCGGCTCGGTCACCATGCACGATCGCCTGGCGCGCGGCCGCGTGATGAGCCAGCCGGTCAGCCGCTTCGGCGTGATCAGCGGCATGATCGAGACCGCCGACAACCTGGCTCGCGACTACCAGATCAGCCGCGAGCAGGCCGACGAGTACGCGGTCATGAGCCACCAGCGCGCGACCAAGGCCTGGGCCGAGGGCAAGTTCGACGACGAGCTGGTGCCGGTCTCCGTGCCGCAGAAGAAGGGCGACCCCATCGTCTTCGCGAAGGACGAGGGCGTGCGGGCCGACGCCAGCATGGAAACCCTGGGCAAGCTGCGCGCCATCGAGAAGGACGGGGTGGTCACCGCCGGCAACGCCAGCCAGCAGAACGACGCCGCCGCCGCCTGCCTCGTCGTGGCCGAGGACAAGCTGGCGGAGCTGAACCTCGATCCCATGGGCTATTTCGTGAGCTGGGCCGCGGCCGGCTGCGATCCCTCGCGGATGGGCATCGGGCCGGTGCCGGCCGTGAAGCGCCTCTTCGAGCGCACCGGCATGGGTTGGGACGACATCGACCTCGTCGAGCTGAACGAAGCCTTCGCCCCGCAGGTGCTGGCCGTGCTGAAGGGCTGGGGCTGGGACGAGCGCGACCGCCTGAACGTCAACGGGTCGGGCATCAGCCTGGGGCACCCGATCGGCGCCACCGGCGGCCGCATCCTGGCCAACCTGCTGCGGGAGCTGAAGCGTCGGGACGGCAAGTACGGCCTGGAGACCATGTGCATCGGCGGCGGCCAGGGGATCGCGGCGATCTTCGAACGGGCCTGAGGCGGTGGACCGGGCCGAGGTCGAGGCGCTCTTCGAGAACGTCGCCCCGGACCTCGACGCCTTCGCGGCGCCCTGGAGCCTGATCGGCAGCGGGGCGCTGGTTCTCGTGGGCGCGCCGATCGACGAGGCGGCGGACCTCGACGTGGTGTGCGGCGTCCAGGGCGCGGCGCGGCTGCGCGCGGCGTGGTCCGACTGGCTGGAACCCGGCGAGGCCAAGACCCCCGACGGGCCGTTCAGGTCCGACGACTTCGCGCGCTATGTGACGCCCTGGGGTGCGGTCGAGGTGATGGGCGGGTTGAAGGTGAGGGGCAGGGCGCTGGACGTGGCCGGCCCGATCCCGCCAGCCGGAGACCTGCTGCGCATCCTGCGGCTTTTCGGTCGGCCGAAGGACCTGGAAAAGGCCGCGCGCGTCGAGGCCTGGCTCTCGGCGGGTTGAGTTCGGCCGCCTTCTCGTGTAAAGACCCGCGCTTCGTCGATCCCGTAAGGGAGAGGCGAGGACGGAAGGCCCCGCAAGAGGCTTTCCATCCTGTCCAAGAACTGTGCAGCCGACGGGGTCACCGGAGGCCGTAACGCGAGGAAGAGCCCTTCCTCAGGCGCAGGGAGACGGGAAGATGACGTCCCACCGACCAGCCGCAATGCGGTATGGGCGCGAGGGTCGCGGCTTTCCTCATCGGACAGGTGCTTCCCGCGTGCGCACTCCCGCGCACGTGGAACCTGAGTATGGAGACCGCAATGGACCGCGCTCAAAAGCAGGAAGCCATCGAAGCGCTCAAGGGCGTTTTCGCTGACTCCGGCGCCGTGGTCGTGACCCACTACATGGGTCTGACCGTTGCGGAAATGACCGATCTCCGCGGCCGCCTCCGCAAGGAAGGCGCCTCGCTGCAGGTGGTGAAGAACACTCTGGCTCAAAAGGCGCTGCAAGGCGCGGCCGGTGAAGCGGGCGACGCCCTCTTCAAGGGCCCCGTCGCCATCGCCTTTGCTCCGGACCCTGTCTCCGCCGCCAAGGTCGCCACCCAATACGCCAAGGACAACGAAAAGTTCTCGGTGGTGGGCGGCCTGATGGGCGACCAGGTTCTGGACCAGAAGGGCATCAGCGCTCTGGCCACCCTGCCGTCGCTGGACCAGCTCCGCGGCAAGATCATCGGCCTCCTCCAGGCCCCGGCGACCAAGGTCGCGGGCGTCCTGCAGGCTCCGGCCGGCCAGCTGGCGCGCGTCTTCAACGCGTACGCGACCAAAGACGCCGCCTGATCGGATCATCTTCCCCGACAACCTCTACCTCTAAGGAATCGAACACATGGCTAATCTCGAAAAGCTCGTCGACGACCTGTCGGCCCTGACCGTCCTGGAAGCCGCCGAGCTGTCCAAGCTGCTGGAAGAAAAGTGGGGCGTCAGCGCCGCTGCTCCGGTGGCCGTGGCCGCCGCCGCTCCGGGCGCCGCTGCTCCGGCTGAAGCCGCCGAAGAGCAAACCGAGTTCACCGTTGTCCTGGCCGCCGGTGGCGACAAGAAGATCAACGTGATCAAGGAAGTCCGCGGCGTCCGTCCGGACCTCGGCCTGAAGGAAGCCAAGGACCTCGTCGAAGGCGCTCCGCAGAACGTGAAGGAAAACGTTTCCAAGCAGGAAGCGGAAGAAATCAAGAAGAAGCTCGAAGAAGCCGGCGCGACCGTCCAGATCAAGTAGTCTGGGCGGCGTCGGATCGACGCTTCCGAAGATTGAAGGGCCGGGAGAAATCCCGGCCCTTTTTTCATGCCCCCGATCGGGGGAGGTCAGGACGCGGTCCCGGCCGCAGGATGGCGACCTCGAAGCTCGGGGGGAGCCATCGTGAAGACCATCCTGATCACCATCGCGGCCCTGGGCTGGCTGCTGGCCGTGACGAGCTCGGCGTCTGCCCAGACAGCGGCGGACGTGAACCGCCTGAACGCCGCCATCCAGATGTGCAGCTCGCCGGCCGCGGCGGCGATCCCGGAGTGCGGCCAGCTCCGCGGCAAGCTGGGCATGGGCGCGCCCCAGGGCGGCTACGGCGGCCCGTCGGGCGGGTTCGGCGGCGGCGGCAAGGCGCAGATGGCCGCTGGATTGCTCGGCTCGCTCATGAACGCCAGCCAGGCCCGCGCCGCGCCGCAGATGTCGCAGGCCCCGGTGAACGCGGCGGCCGTCCAGCAGAACGTCGCGGCGTGCGTGCAGCGCGCGGCCGGCGACACCGCCGCGATCCAGGCCTGCCTCTCGGGCGCCGCCGCGCCGAGCCCCGTCGCCATGGCCGCGCCGACCGGTGGCGCGATCCCGATGCTGGGTCAGTACGGCGGGGCGCCGGCCGGAGACCCCGCCGTGGCGATCCACCAGGCGGGCCAGAGCTATCAGGCCTGCGCCGCCGCCAATCCCACCAACTGGAAGTCGTGCCTGCCGTTGCTGAACGGCGGTCGCTAAGCCGCGCCGGTTATTGCTAAGCTGGCGTCATGAGCGCCGGCGTGGCCCTGATCGATCCTTTCATCCGAGGCGTCGCGGCGGGCGCGATCCTGGTCCTGGGCCTCAGCGCCCTGCGCGCCGGGATCTCGTCGTCCGCCCGGGCGGTATGCGCCGCCGTCGCGGTGAGCCTGGTCGCGTGGCTGATCACGGAGGCGGGTCCGCTGTGGTCCGCGATGGGCGACAACCGGTTCCTCATGGCGCTCGCCTTCCCGGTGGCCGGGCTGTACTGGCTGTTCGTCATCACGGTCTTCGGCGATCGGCCCGTGACGCCCCTGACGCTGCTGCCGGCCGGGTTGTTGGCCCTCTCGGGCTTCCTGACGCCCATCGGCGGTGGCTCGTGCGGCTGGCTCTGGACGCTGCGCAACCTCGCGAGCGCCGGGCTCGCCATCCACGGCGGCGTCGTCATCCTGCGCAGCTGGCGCGGCGACCTGATCGAGGGGCGCAGGCGCATACGCGGGCCGCTGTTCGCCCTGACAATCGTCTTCACCCTGGCGGAGGTGGCGCTGGCGCTGACCAACCGCGCCCAGCCGGTCGGGATCTGGATGCGGTTCGAGGTGGGCGAGATCTACGGCGGCGCCATCGTCGCGGTGCTGGCCGTCTCGCTGGCGGTGCTCTTCATGGAACTGCGCCCCAGCCTGATCGGCGCGCCTCAAGTGGCCGAAACGCGCGCCGACGCCCGCGCCGAGGCGGCGGACCGGCTCGCGGTCGAACGGCTGCAGGCGGCGATGGCGGCGGAGGGGTGGCGCCGCGAGGCGCTGACCATCGGGGCGCTGGCCTCGGAACTGGACCTGCCCGAGCATCGCCTGAGGCGGTTGATCAACCAGCGGCTGGGGTATCGAAACTTCGCCGACTTCCTCAACGCCCACCGGATCGAGGCCGCCAAGCGGCGCCTCGCCGATCCGGCAGAGGCGCGCACCACGGTGGCGGTCATCGCGTTCGACCTGGGGTACGGATCGCTGGGCCCGTTCAACCGCGCCTTCCGCGCCTCGACGGGCAAGACGCCCTCCGAATGGCGCCGGCTCGCGCTGGCCGAGACCTTGCCGGAACTGCAGCGGGCCCTCTGATTTCGGAATCGGCGAGCCTCTTTCGACCCTGACGAGACGCGGACCGACGTGGCGGCTCACGTCCCTCCCATCACGAGGGGAGGAGTCCAGATGGGCCTTGAAGACATCATGCATGCCTGGCTGCGCGAGCTGGAGCCGACGATCTCACGCTATGCCGTGTTCACGGTCGGCGTCTGGCTGTTGCTGTGGGTGGTGCTGCGGCCCTTGCTGGCGCCGCGCAAGATCCGCGACGGGACGCCGCCGGCGAAGCAGCTCTGGACCGAGCTCTTCTTCTCGCTGCGGTCGATGGCGATCTTCGCCACGGTCGGCGTGCTGATGACCCTGATGTATCGGGCCGGCCTCTATCCGCTGGCCAAGGTGGGTGACGCCCTGGGGCCGGCGTGGTTCGCCTTCTCGCTGTTGGCGGGCATCGTCGGCCTGGACGCCTGGTTCTATTGGAGCCACCGGCTGATGCACGATCCGAGACTGTTCCGGCGCTTCCATCGTCGCCATCACCGCAGCCACAACCCGTCGCCGTTCACCGCCTACAGCTTCGATGTGGGCGAGGCGCTGCTGCTGATCGGGTTCGTGGTGGTCTGGCCGTGGGTCTTCCCGATGCCGGGGTACGCGATGCAGTGGGTCATGACCTATCAGATCGTGACGAACACCCTGCTGCACTCGGGCTACGAGCTGATGCCCGCGCGTCGCGACGGACGGCCCATGCTGGATTTCATCGTCACCACCACCCACCACGACCTGCATCACGCTCAGGCGGGCTGGAACTATGCGGCCTGGTTCACCTGGTGGGACCGTTGGTTCGGCACCGAGCATCCCGAGTACCATGCCAGGTACGCGGAGAAGGCGTGGCGGCCGTTCGGAGGTCGCGCGGCGCGGCCGATGCCGGCGGAGTAGGGCGGATAGGAAGAGGGCCGGGACAATGCCCGGCCCCGCGTGGTTTCGCTCTATCAGCCGGTCAGGCCGCCCGCTCTGGACGCGAACGGCCCGAGAGCTTGGGCAGCAGCATCCCGACCTGGCGCTTGTAGGTGCGGTAGCGGTCGCCGAACTCGTCGGTGAGGTCGCGCTCCTCGAGCTGGATGGCCACCAGGATGTGGGCCAGCGTCATCACCGCGAAGAAGAGGCGGCCGACCGTCATGTGCGGCGTGGCCCAGAAGGCGAGGATGAAGCCGAAGTACAGCGGGTGCCGCACGAAGCGGTAGAGCCAGGGCGTCACGAAGTGCGGGCCCGCCGGCACATGGCCGCGGAAGCGGTCCCACACCTGCTTCAGGCCGAAGAGCTCGAAGTGGTTGATGAGGAAGGTGCTCACCAGGACGATCCCGAAGCCGAGGAAGAACAGCGCCGTGAGCGCCGTCGCGAGCGGTCCTGGCCCCACCGCCCACACGGTCTGGGGCAGCGGGCGCCAGAACGCGAACAGGACGATCAGGCACAGGCTGGCAAGCAGGACATAGGTGCTGCGCTCGATGGGCGGGGCGACGATGCGTGTCCACCAGCGCTTGAAGGCCGGCCGGGCCATGACGCTGTGCTGGACGGCGAACAGGGTCAGCAGGGCGGCGTTGACGCCGAGGGTCTCCAGCAGACCCGCGGGCGGGCCGCTGTTGATCGTCTTTGGAACCGGCAGGTCGCCGACGAAAGCGATGGCGTAGAGGAACGTGACGAAGAAGATGACGTAGCAGACGAGGCCATAGGCCCCCATGAGCAGGGCGCGCATGGTTAGACTCCCATAGGTGTTTTGGTTGTTGGCGGGAAAGCAGCGGCCGGGTCGGCCGCCGGACACAAAGGGGTGGTCGCCGAGACGACGACGAATTCGCCCGGCAGCACATATCCGCCGTCCGGACGGCGCCACGGCGAGATGGCGGCAAGGTAGGCGGCGCGGGCGCGCTCGCGGGTGACCTCGTCGAAGCGGGACCAGGCGAGGGCCACCGGGCCGCCGACGAACGCGGCGTCGCAGGCCTGGTCTGCATCGAGATAGGCGAGCGGGGCGGGGATGCGTTGATGGCGGACAGTCTCGAAGCCGGCCTGCCCGCAGAGCCGCGCCAGGGTGTCGTGCGCGCCCAGGCGGAAGAACAGCGGGCAGACGTCGCTGCGCACCTCGGCATCGACGATCTCGAACACGGGCGACCAGCCGACCCGGTCGCGATCGCCCCAGACCGCGGCGACCATCCTGCCGCCGGGCCGCAGCACGCGGCGCATCTCGGCCAGGGCCTGTTCGGGGTGGGGTGCGTACATCAGGCCGAGGGCGCAGAGGGCGACGTCGAAGCAACCGTCGGGCAGGGCGAGATGCTCGGCATCCATGCGGGCGAAGGAGAGAGCCGGGGCCTCGCGCTCGTTCATCCGCCGCTCGGCGGCCTCGACCATCTGGCCCGAGATGTCGACCCCGACGACGGAGCCGGACCTGCCGACCTCCCAGGCCGCGTCGAAGCTGACGAGGCCGGTGCCGCAGGCCACGTCCAGGACGCGCTCGCCCGGCCGGGGCGCGGCCGCGCGCAGAAGCTCGCGTTGTGCCAGCTCCAGCTGGGGAGCCCACAGCGGCTCGTAGTCGTCGACCGCCAGGTCCCAGCCGTAGCGCTGCACGCGTTTCTGTAGCTTCGGCTCCATGGATGGAGATGTCGCCCGGCGGCGGCCGGACTGTCCTGCCAGGGCGTCGCCGTTGGCTGACCGATCGTCCGGAAAGCGCCGCCGCCCGACATCTGCGCGCCGGGCGTCCGGAAATGCTGACTGCGCGTCCGGGTTGAACATCGCACTCTTCGCATACGGAGCTGACGCTATAATATCAGTGTTCTGAGATTTTGGGGGATTGCGAGATGGCGACGCGTGAAGTCGCGGCCGCCCTGGCCCGCGCCGAGGACGTGTTTCGACGCCGCCCGACGGCCGCTCACAGCGCCGACGCGCCGGCCACGGCCGCGTGGAGCGGCGGCGTGCGGATGCTGACGCGCCACGCGCGCGGGTTGGAAGTGGCCACCGACCTGCCGGTCGAGTTCGGCGGGGCGGGTGACGGCGTGTCGCCCGGCTGGCTTATGCGCGCGGGTCTCGCCGCGTGCACGGCGACATCGATCGTCATGACCGCCGCGCGCGAGGGCCTGGAACTCAGCGTGCTGGACGTGCGCGCGGACAGCCTGTCCGACAACCGCGGCGTCCTGGCCATGTGCGGGGAGGACGGCGCGCCGGTCGACGCCGCGCCGCTGGAACTCTCGATCTCGGTGACGATCGGCGCCGAACGCGCGGAGGCGGAGCGCCTGCGGGACCTGGTCGATCGCGCCCGCCTCTGCTCGCCGCTGCTGGTGCTGGTGGAGCGGGCGGCCCCGCTGTCGATCAAGGTGGATGTGGTCTGATGGACGCCCTGTCTGAAACCCTGCGCGTCGTGCGCCTGTCGGGCGCGATCTTCTTCAACGCCCGCTTCAGCGCGCCTTGGGCCTATCAGTCGGCGCATGCGGACTCGGTCGCCCACCTCCTGGAGCCGACGGCCGAGAAGGTGATCATCTTCCACCTCATCACCGAGGGGGAATGTTTCGTGGAGATGGCGGGCGCGCCGCCGATGCGCCTGCAGGCCGGCGACGTGATCGTCTTTCCGCAGGGCGACCCGCACCTGATGACCTCGGAGCCTGGCGTGCCGCCCGCGCCGCCGGGGCGGCTCAGCGAGGTGCTGCTGCGCAAGCCGCGCCTTTTGTCGTACGGCGGCGGCGGGGACGTGACGCGCTTCGTGTGCGGCTACCTGGCTTGCGACGCGCGGCTCGCGCACATGATGCTGGCCGGCCTGCCGCCGATCGTGCGGGTCAACGTCCGCGACTCGGGCGCCGGAGAGTGGCTGGAGGCCTCGGTCCGCTATGCCCTCGCCGAGGCGCGCTCGCCGCGTCCGGGTGGGGCCGGGGTGCTGGCCAAGATCGCCGAGGTGCTCTTCATCGAGGTGCTCCGCCTCTACATGAACGAGCAGGGCGAGGATCGCACCGGCTGGCTGGCCGGCGTTCGCGACCGGGTCGTCGGCGGCGCCCTCAGTGCCATGCACCGCGATCCTGGCTGCTGCTGGACGCTGGACGACCTGGCGCGCGAGGTCGGCGCCTCGCGCTCGGTGCTCGCCGAGCGGTTCCAGCGGCTGATGGCGGTCTCGCCGATGCAGTACCTGACCCAGTGGCGCATGGTGCTGGCGGCCAACATGCTGCGCCATTCCAACGCCCAGCTGACCCACATCGCCCAGGATGTGGGCTACCAGACGGACACGGCCTTCATCCGGGCCTTCCGCCGGGAGTTCGGCGCGCCCCCTGCCTCATGGCGCAGATCGCAGGCGGCCCTGAAGCGTGGGGAACAGCCGGCCGCGCTCGCCAGTTGATAGGCCGCAAGACCGGAAGTCGAAGCACAGCCCGGGAGATGCCCGGGTCGCGTGAATGGGCGGCGCGGAGTTCGTGGCTCCGCGTCGCCTCTCGTGTTTCCGGGGGCGAACGCTTTTCGTGGGGCAGGGGGCTTCACAAGCGGGCCGAGATGGCTTATCTGCCGCCGTTCGCGAACTCCTTCCGATTCACATCTTTCGATGCGGCCTTCGCGCGTGCAGGCCCCGAGGCATGGTCCGTAGCCCTCCGACCATGCGAAGGGGCGCCCCCGACGATACGAGGGGGTTTCCAGGGTCCGGCTCCCGCAAGGGAGACCGAGGGCGGACCCGGGATGAAGACATTTGACGCCGGGATTCCGTCCCGGTCGTCCGCAAGGGAACAAAATGGCGCAGTCCTATACCGGTAAGAAGCGGATCCGGAAGTCGTTCGGCCGCATCCCCGAAGCCGTGCAGATGCCGAACCTGATCGAGGTTCAGCGTTCCTCGTACGAACAATTCCTGCAGCGCGAAGTGCGCGCGGGCGAGCGTCGCGACGAGGGCGTGGAAGCGGTCTTCAAGTCCGTGTTCCCGATCAAGGATTTCAACGAGCGCGCGGTGCTCGAGTACGTCTCGTACGAGTTCGAAGAGCCGAAGTACGACGTCGAGGAATGCGTCCAGCGCGACATGACCTATGCCGCACCCCTCAAGGTGAAGCTGCGCCTCATCGTCTTCGAAACCGACGAAGAGACCGGCGCCCGCTCCGTGAAGGACATCAAGGAGCAGGACGTCTACATGGGCGACATCCCGCTCATGACGGAGAAGGGCACCTTCATCGTCAACGGGACCCAGCGCGTCATCGTCTCGCAGATGCACCGCTCGCCGGGCGTCTTCTTCGACCACGACAAGGGCAAGACGCACGCCTCGGGCAAGCTGCTGTTCGCCGCCCGCGTGATCCCGTACCGCGGCTCGTGGCTCGACTTCGAGTTCGACGCCAAGGACATCGTCTACGTCCGTATCGACCGCCGCCGGAAGCTGCCGGCCTCGACCTTCCTGATGGCCCTGGGCATGGACGGCGAGGAGATCCTCTCCACCTTCTATGCGACCGTGCCGTACGAGAAGCAGAAGGGCGGCTGGGCCACCCCGTACAAGGCCGAGCGCTGGCGCGGCGTGAAGCCGGAGTTCCCGCTGATCGACGCCGACAGCGGTGAGGAAATCGCTCCGGCCGGTACGAAGATCTCGGCGCGTAACGCCAAGAAGTTCGCCGACAACGGCCTGAAGACGCTGCTGCTGGCGCCCGAGGCGCTGAACGGCCGCTACCTGGCCAAGGACCTGGTCAACTACGAGACCGGCGAGATCTACGCCGAAGCCGGCGACGAACTGGACGCGGCGCTGCTGGCCAGCCTGGAAGAGCAGGGCTTCAGCACCCTCGACGTGCTCGACATCGACCACGTCACGGTTGGCGCCTACATGCGCAACACCCTGCGCGTGGACAAGAACACCGCCCGCGAGGACGCGCTGTTCGACATCTACCGCGTGATGCGCCCGGGCGAGCCGCCGACGGTGGAAGCCGCCGAAGCCATGTTCAAGTCGCTGTTCTTCGACGGCGAGCGCTACGACCTGTCCTCGGTCGGCCGCGTGAAGATGAACATGCGCCTCGAGCTGGATTGCCCGGACGACGTGCGCATCCTGCGCAAGGAAGACGTGCTGGCCGTGCTGGGCACCCTGGTGGGCCTGCGCGACGGTCGCGGCGAGATCGACGACATCGACAACCTCGGCAACCGCCGGGTCCGCTCGGTGGGCGAGCTGCTGGAGAACCAGTACCGCGTCGGCCTGCTGCGCATGGAGCGCGCGATCAAAGAACGCATGAGCTCGGTCGACATCGACACGGTCATGCCGCACGACCTGATCAATGCGAAGCCGGCCGCCGCGGCCGTGCGGGAGTTCTTCGGCTCCTCGCAGCTCTCGCAGTTCATGGACCAGACGAACCCGCTCTCGGAAATCACCCACAAGCGCCGCCTGTCGGCCCTTGGCCCGGGTGGTCTGACCCGCGAGCGCGCCGGCTTCGAAGTCCGCGACGTGCACCCGACCCACTACGGCCGGATCTGCCCGATCGAGACGCCGGAAGGCCCGAACATCGGCCTGATCAACTCGCTGGCCACCCATGCGGTGGTGAACAAGTACGGCTTCATCGAGAGCCCGTACCGGCGCGTGCGTGACGGCAAGACCACCGACGAGGTGGTCTACATGTCGGCCATGGAAGAGGCGAAGCACGTCATCGCCCAGGCCAACATCAAGCTCGACAACGGCTCGATCGTCGAAGACCTGGTCCCCGGCCGGGTGAACGGCGAACCGTCGCTGCTCCCCAAGGAACAGGTCGACCTGATGGACGTGTCGCCGAAGCAGGTCGTCTCGGTGGCCGCCTCGCTGATCCCGTTCCTGGAAAACGACGACGCCAACCGCGCCCTCATGGGCTCGAACATGCAGAAGCAGGCCGTGCCGCTCATCCAGTCGGATGCGCCGCTGGTGGGCACCGGCATGGAAAGCGTCGTGGCGGTGGACTCAGGCGCCGTCGTGGTGGCCCGCCGGACCGGCGTCGTCGAGCAGATCGACGGCACGCGTATCGTCGTGCGCGCCACGGAAGAAACCGATCCGTCCAAGCCGGGCGTCGACATCTACCGTCTGCAGAAGTTCCAGCGTTCGAACACCTCGACCTGCATCAACCAGCGTCCGCTGGTGCAGGTGGGTGACCGGATCCGCGCGGGCGACGTGATCGCCGACGGTCCGTCGACCGAGCTGGGCGAACTGGCGCTGGGCCGCAACACCCTCGTCGCGTTCATGCCCTGGAACGGCTACAACTTCGAGGACTCGATCCTGATCTCCGAGCGCATCGTGCGCGACGACATCTTCACCTCGATCCACCTCGAGGAATTCGAGGTCATGGCCCGCGACACCAAGCTGGGTCCGGAAGAAATCACCCGCGACATCCCGAACGTCGGCGAGGAAGCCCTGCGCAACCTCGACGAAGCGGGCATCGTGGCGATCGGCGCCGAGGTCCAGCCGGGCGACATCCTGGTCGGCAAGGTCACGCCGAAGGGCGAAAGCCCGATGACGCCGGAAGAGAAGCTGCTGCGCGCCATCTTCGGCGAGAAGGCTTCCGACGTCCGCGACACGTCCCTGCGTCTGCCCCCGGGCGTCGCCGGCACCATCGTGGAAGTCCGCGTCTTCAACCGTCACGGCGTCGACAAGGACGAGCGCGCCCTGGCGATCGAACGCGCCGAGATCGACCGCCTGGGCAAGGATCGCGACGACGAGTTCGCTATCCTGAACCGCAACTTCCAGGGCCGTCTGCGTCAGCTGCTGGTCGGCAAGACCGCCGTCTCGGGTCCGAAGGGCCTGGGCCGCGGCGAGATCACCGCCGAGAAGCTGGACGAGATCGCGCCGGGCCTGTGGTCGCAGATCGCGCTCGACGACGAGAAGGCGATGGGCGAGCTCGAAGCGCTGCGCAAGCAGTTCGACGAGGGCCGCAAGCGTCTGGACCGCCGCTTCGAGGACAAGGTCGACAAGCTGCAGCGCGGCGACGAACTGCCCCCGGGCGTCATGAAGATGGTCAAGGTGTTCGTGGCGGTGAAGCGCAAGCTGCAGCCGGGCGACAAGATGGCCGGCCGTCACGGCAACAAGGGCGTCATCTCCAAGATCCTGCCGATCGAGGACATGCCGTACCTGGAGAACGGCCAGCACGTGGACATCGTGCTGAATCCGCTGGGCGTGCCGTCGCGCATGAACGTCGGTCAGATCTTCGAGACGCACCTCGGCTGGGCCGCCGCGGGCCTGGGCAAGCAGGTCGCCGACCTGCTGGAAGCCTGGCAGCACGGCGGTCAGCGCCAGGCGCTGCTGGACTACCTGGGCGACGCCTACGGCCCCGAAGAGGAGCTGCCGGAGTCGGACGAGGAACTCATCGAGCTGGCCAAGAACCTCTCGAAGGGCATCCCGTTCGCCACCCCGGTCTTCGACGGTGCGCACATCGGCGACATCGAGGACCTGCTGGAGAAGGCCGGTCTGGACCGTTCGGGCCAGTCGTACCTGTACGACGGTCAGACGGGCGAGCGCTTCAAGCGTCCGGTCACGGTCGGCTACATCTACATGCTGAAGCTGCACCACCTGGTCGACGACAAGATCCACGCCCGCTCGATCGGTCCGTACAGCCTCGTCACCCAGCAGCCGCTGGGCGGTAAGGCCCAGTTCGGCGGTCAGCGCTTCGGGGAAATGGAAGTGTGGGCTCTGGAAGCCTACGGCGCCGCCTACACCCTGCAGGAAATGCTGACCGTGAAGTCGGACGACGTGGCCGGCCGGACCAAGGTCTACGAGAGCATCGTCCGTGGCGACGACACCTTCGAGGCCGGCATTCCGGAAAGCTTCAACGTGCTGGTCAAGGAGATGCGCTCCCTGGGCCTGAACGTCGAGCTCGAGAACAGCTGACGGATCTGCGGCCCTCCTCCGGTGACGGGGGAGGGCGGTCCCTCCGCCCAGCTTTCGAAATTTTCGCGGGTTAGCCCGCAGAAGGAACCGAGATGAACCAGGAAGTCCTGAACATCTTCAATCCGGTCCAGGCCGCTCCGACCTTCGACCGTATCCGCATCGCCCTGGCCTCGCCGGAAAAGATCCGTTCGTGGTCGTTCGGCGAGATCAAGAAGCCCGAGACCATCAACTACCGGACGTTCAAGCCCGAACGTGACGGCCTGTTTTGCGCGCGGATCTTCGGTCCGACGAAGGACTACGAGTGCCTGTGCGGCAAGTACAAGCGCATGAAGTACAAGGGCATCATCTGCGAGAAGTGCGGGGTCGAAGTGACCCTGGCGCGCGTCCGCCGCGAGCGGATGGGCCACATCGAACTGGCCTCGCCGGTCGCCCACATCTGGTTCCTGAAGTCGCTCCCGAGCCGCATCGCGCTGATGCTGGACATGGCGCTGAAGGACATCGAACGCGTCCTGTACTTCGAGCACTACATCGTCACCGAGCCGGGCCTGACCCCGCTGAAGCAGCACCAGCTGCTGTCGGAAGACGACTACCTGCGCTTCCAGGAAGAGTTCGGCGATGACAGCTTCACCGCCGAGATCGGCGCCGAGGCGGTCCAGGGCCTGCTGAGGGGCATCGAGCTCGAATCCGAGGCCGAGAAGCTCCGCGAGGACCTGAAGACCACCACCTCGGAAATGAAGCTCAAGAAGACGTCCAAGCGTCTGAAGCTCATCGAGAGCTTCATCGAGAGCAACAACAAGCCCGAGTGGATGGTCCTGACGGTGATCCCCGTGATCCCGCCGGAACTGCGCCCGCTGGTGCCGCTGGACGGCGGCCGCTTCGCGACTTCGGACCTGAACGACCTGTATCGCCGGGTCATCAACCGGAACAACCGCCTGAAGCGCCTCATCGAGCTGCGCGCGCCGGACATCATCATCCGCAACGAAAAGCGGATGCTGCAGGAAGCCGTCGACGCCCTGTTCGACAACGGCCGCCGCGGCCGCGTCATCACCGGCGCCAACAAGCGTCCGCTGAAGTCGCTCGCCGACATGCTGAAGGGTAAGCAGGGCCGGTTCCGTCAGAACCTGCTCGGCAAGCGCGTGGACTACTCGGGCCGTTCGGTCATCGTGGTGGGTCCCGAGCTGAAGCTGCACGAGTGCGGCCTGCCGAAGAAGATGGCGCTCGAGCTGTTCAAGCCGTTCATCTATGCGCGCCTGGACGCCAAGGGCCTGTCGGGCACCGTGAAGCAGTCCAAGCGCATGGTGGAACGCGAGCAGCCGGCGGTGTGGGACATCCTCGACGAGGTGATCCGCGAACACCCGGTGCTGCTGAACCGCGCGCCGACGCTGCACCGTCTGGGCATCCAGGCGTTCGAACCCAAGCTGATCGAGGGCAAGGCCATCCAGCTTCACCCGCTGGTCTGCGCCGCGTTCAACGCCGACTTCGACGGTGACCAGATGGCCGTCCACGTGCCGCTCTCGCTGGAAGCCCAGCTGGAAGCGCGCGTGCTGATGATGAGCACGAACAACATCCTGTCGCCGGCCAACGGCCGCCCGATCATCGTGCCGTCGCAGGATATCGTGCTGGGCCTGTACTACCTGTCGCTCGCCAAGGACAACGAGCCGGGCCAAGGCAAGTTCTTCACGGATCTGGCCGAGATCGACCAGGCGCTCGACGCCAAGGTCGTCACCCTGCACTCGAAGATCAAGGCGCGTCACACCGAGATGGACGCCGACGGCAACGTCGTGCGGAAGATCATCGACACGACGCCCGGCCGGATGAAGATCGCGGCCCTGCTGCCGCACAACCCGGCGATCGGCCATCGTCTCCTCGAGAAGAACCTCACCAAGAAGGAGATCGGGAACCTGATCGACGCCGTCTACCGCCACTGCGGTCAGAAGGCGACGGTCATCTTCGCCGACCAGGTCATGGGCCTGGGCTTCCGCGAAGCGGCGAAGGCCGGTCTGTCGTTCGGCAAGGACGACATCGTGATCCCGGCCCGCAAGGCCCCGATCGTCGAAGAGACCCGCAAGCTCGTGGAAGAGTACGAGCAGCAGTACGCCGACGGCCTGATCACCAAGGGTGAGAAGTACAACAAGGTCGTCGACGCCTGGGCCAAGGCCACGGACCGCGTCGCCGACGAGATGATGGCCGAGATCTCCTCGGCCCCCATCGGCGAGGACGGCCGTCAGGCCGAGATCAACTCGATCTACATGATGGCCAACTCGGGCGCCCGCGGTTCGCAGGCCCAGATGAAGCAGCTCGGCGGGATGCGCGGCCTGATGGCCAAGCCGTCCGGCGAGATCATCGAGACGCCGATCATCTCGAACTTCAAGGAAGGCCTGACCGTTCAGGAGTACTTCAACTCCACCCACGGCGCCCGTAAGGGCCTGGCCGACACCGCGCTGAAGACGGCGAACTCGGGTTACCTGACCCGTCGTCTCGTCGACGTCGCGCAGGACTGCATCATCACCGAGGAAGACTGCGGCACCACGCGGGGCATCACCCTGCGCGCGGTGGTCGAAGGCGGTGACGTGCTGGTCTCGCTCGGTCAGCGCATCCTGGGCCGTTTCGCGGCCGAGGACGTGAAGGACCCGGGCTCGAACGACGTGATCGTGCCGGCCGACAGCTATCTCGACGAGAACATGATCGAGCTGGTGGAAAGCGCCGGCGTCCAGTCGGTGAAGATCCGCTCGGTCCTGACCTGCGAGACCAAGGTCGGCGTCTGCGGCGCCTGCTACGGCCGCGACCTCGCGCGCGGTACGCCGGTGAACATCGGTGAAGCCGTGGGCGTCATCGCCGCCCAGTCGATCGGCGAGCCGGGCACCCAGCTGACGATGCGGACCTTCCACATCGGCGGCACCGCCCAGGTGGCCGAACAGTCGTTCTTCGAAAGCGCCAACGAGGGCGTCGCGCGGATCTCCGGCGGCAACACCGTGGTCGCCTCGGACGGCGTGCTGATCTCGATGAGCCGCAACCTAGTGCTCACCATCCAGGTCGATGGCAAGGACCGCGAGTCCTACAAGGTCCCGTACGGCGCCCGCTTCCAGATCAAGGACGGCGACAAGGTCAAGCGCGGCCAACGCCTCGCCACCTGGGACCCCTACACCACCCCGATCATCACCGAGGTGGGCGGCAAGGTGCGGTTCGAGGACCTGGTCGAGAACTTCTCGTTCCGCGAGGAGGCCGACGAGGCCACGGGCATCTCCAACCGCGTGGTCATCGACTGGCGCGCCAGCTCGAAGGGCTCGGACCTGCGTCCGGCCATGTCGGTGCTGGGCGAGGACGGCTCGTACAAGCGCCTGTCGAACGGCGGTGAAGCCCGTTACCTGCTCCCGGTGGGCGCCATTCTCTCCATCGGCGACGGTGACGAGGTGAAGCCCGGCGAGATCATGGCGCGTATCCCGACCGAAAGCGCCAAGACCCGCGACATCACCGGCGGTCTGCCGCGGGTGGCCGAGCTCTTCGAAGCTCGCCGTCCGAAGGACTGCGCGGTCATCGCCGAGATGGACGGTCGCGTCGAATTCGGCCGCGACTACAAGAACAAGCGCCGCATCAAGATCACCCCCGAGGATGGTGGCGAGGCGGTCGAGTTCCTGATCCCGAAGGGCAAGCACATCGCGGTCCACGACGGCGACGTGATCCGGAAGGGCGAGTACATCATCGACGGCAACCCGGATCCGCACGATATCCTGCGCATCCAGGGCATCGAGGCGCTGGCCGACTTCCTGGTGAATGAGATCCAGGAGGTCTACCGACTGCAGGGCGTGCCGATCAACGACAAGCACATCGAGACGATCGTCCGTCAGATGCTGCAGAAGGTGGAAATCCTCGAGCCGGGCGACACCGGCCTGCTCAAGGGCGACCACCTGGACAAGCAGGAAGTGGAAGACGAAAGCGCCAAGGCGGAAGCCCGCGGCGGTCGTCCGGCGCTCACCCAGCCGGTCCTGCTCGGCATCACCAAGGCCTCGCTGCAGACCCGCAGCTTCATCTCCGCGGCCTCGTTCCAGGAGACGACCCGGGTGCTCACCGAGGCTTCGGTCCAGGGCAAGAGCGACACGCTCGAGGGCCTCAAGGAAAACGTCATCGTCGGCCGTCTCATCCCGGCCGGTACGGGCGCCTACCTGCGGAACCTGCAGCGCATCGCCGCCAAGCGCGACGAGGCGCTCACCCAGAGCCGCGAAGAAGCGATGGAGCCGCTGCCGGCCGAGATCGCCGACGCGGCCGAGGTGGAGACCGTGGAGTCGTAAGACTCCTGATCGCCAGAACTCAGCGAGCGGCCCGGGAGTGATCCCGGGCCGCTTTGCTTTGCGCGCATGGCGACGCGCCGGGTTCTCGCGTGAGGAGAAAATGCCTCGAGATGGGGAATTGCGGGTTCCGTGTTTCATTTACCAAGCGCTGGAGCACCTCGTCGCACCTGATCCTTCGATAGGGGCGGAGATTTTCGCCAATGGCTAAGGCTGCGCGTGCAACGGCCGAGGTGGCTGTCGCGCCCGATCGCCAGCTCGGGCTCCGTCGCCCGAGAGGCCGTCCATGCGTTTCCGTTCCATTGTCCTCGCCCTGTCGATCGCTGCGATCTCCGGCGGCGCCCAAGCCGCGACCAACCTGGTCAAGAACGGTGGGTTCGAAGACACTGTCCTGACCCGCTCGTCGGAGATCAGCCCCGAGTTCACCGGCGTGCAGTCGCTCGCCCACTGGACCACCGACAGCTACACGATGCTGATGAAGCCGGGCACGGCGACCACCAGCGGGGCCGACACCCGCTATGGCTGCTGCCTCACGT
Source organism: Pseudomonadota bacterium (assembly GCA_040752615.1). Lineage (GTDB taxonomy): Bacteria > Pseudomonadota > Alphaproteobacteria > Caulobacterales > Caulobacteraceae > Phenylobacterium. The sequence continues at coordinate 25,396 of JBFMGV010000033.1, forward strand.
TCTGGGGCCCGGGCAACGGCTCTGAGAACGGCTATGCCGACAGCGGCACGGGCAACTACCTCGCCGCGGACGGCGCCTACATCACCCGTTGGATCAATCAGACGATCACCGGCATGAACCCGGGCGAGGCCTACACCCTGTCGTTCGACTGGGCCGGCGCGCAGCAGTACGGCTGGACGGGCGAGGGCGAAGCCGCCGACGGCATCAACTGGACCGTCGCCCTGGGCGATCAGCAGTTCATGACCGCCACCATCCATAACCCGGAGAAGGGGTTCATCCCCTGGCGGAACCAGACCTTCACCTTCACGCCGACCTCGAGCACGGCGGTCCTGGGCTTCATCGCCCACGGGCCTGTGGGCGTGCCGCCGTTCGCCCTGCTGGACAACGTCTCGCTGCGCTCCGCGACGGCCGCTGTGCCCGAGCCGGCCACCTGGGCGCTGATGATCACGGGTTTCGGCCTGGCGGGCGGCGTCATGCGCCGGCGTCGCGCCCTGGCGGCTGCCTGACGCCGTGTCGGCCAGCGCCTTCCTCGCGCAGTTCCTGCAGGGCCTCCCGCTGGAGGTCCTGCGGCTCTGCGTCTGGCTGGCGCTGCTGACGGCGCTCTTCGCGCCACTGGAGCGGTTGGCGGCCTTGCGGCCACGGAAGCTGTGGCGGCGCGAGGCCCTGGCCGACCTCGGCTACTACTTCTTCAACAGCCTGGTGACCGCCGCGATCATCAGCCTGCCGATCGCCGTCCTGGCCCAGGCGGCGCGCGCCGTCGAGCCCGCCGCCTGGCGCGAGCTGGTCCAGGGCCTGCCGCTGGCGCCGCGGATGGCCGCGGCGCTGATGATCGGCGAACTCGGCTTCTACTGGGGCCACCGGCTGACCCACGCCGTGCCCTGGCTCTGGCGCTTCCACGCCACGCATCACGAGGCCGAGCACCTCGACTTCCTGGTCAACACCCGGGCCCACCCGGTCGATATGGTCTTCACCCGCCTGTGCGGCCTCGGACCCCTGGCCGTCCTCGGCCTGACCGGCTCGGCGGCGGAGGCCGGCTGGACCGGGGCGATGGTGATGGCGGTGGGAACGCTGTGGGGCTTCTTCATCCACGCCAACATCCGCTGGCGCTTCGGGCCCCTGGAATGGCTGATCGCCACGCCCGGTTTCCACCACTGGCACCACAGCCGCGACGAGCATCTGGATCGCAACTTCGCCTCGATGCTGCCGGTGCTGGACGCCGTCTTCGGGACCTTGCACCTGCCGAAGCAGCAATGGCCGTCGGCCTACGGCCTGGCGAGCAGGAAGCCTGAGGCGGCCGTGTCCGCCCTGGTCGAACCCCAGCGCCCGTAAGACCAAAGTCGTAGGACTTCAGTCGGATTCCTCGCCGGTACGTGGAGCCGTATTCTGCCATCGGTTGCAGGGGAGGCGCCGATGGCTCGCACGACTTCAGGAATTCTGGCGGCCGTCACGCTGCTGTTCGGCGCGGGCGAAGCGCTCGCGGGCGACTATCAGGTGGACCTCTCGCCCTACGTGAACCAGGGCTTCGCCAATGGCGGCTGGTTTATCAACGGGGGAGCGTTTCAGGCCGACATCGTCGGGACGACCTACGGCAATCAGGGAACGTCCACGGCGCTCAACGTCGCCAGCGTCGACGGCGGCGCCAAGGGAACGCTGAACTACTGGTACGGGCTCGACAACGGCTCGGGCCGTAACCTGTTCGAGGGCGTGATCAACAGCATCACAATCCCGATCACGGTGACCGGGGTGCGCCAGGTCCACACGTTGGCCGACAACACCTTCGGCGCGGCCGGAGCGAACGAGTTCTCGATCACGTTCCACGGCGCGGGAGGTGACTTCACCCGCTACTACGTCGGCGGCGTGACCACGCGCGACTACAACACCGCGAACTGCGCTTCGACCGGTTGCACTTCGACGCCCGGGGCCGACACCTGGTACGTCGCTGGCGCGGCGGTCCTGGAGCAGGTGGTCTGGGACATTCCGGACGGCTTCGGCCTCACCGGCATCACCTTCACCCAGCAGCACGCCGTAAATGGCGCGATCCTGGCCGGGGTGACGCTCTCGGTCCCCGAACCATCGACCTGGGCCCTGATGATCGGCGGCTTCGGCCTGGCGGGCGCCAGCCTGCGTCGGCGGCAGGTGGTCCTCGCACGCGCCGGCTGAGCCCGCGCGACCTTCGATCTCTCCCGGTTGCGATACGGTCAAGCTGCAAGCTAACGTCGCGCCGGGGAGTATCGGGGGTTTCCAACATGCGTAGCGTACTCGCGGCGTCGGCCGCGTTCGTCGTCGTGGCCGCCAGCGCGCAGGCCGCGCCACCGCCCGCGTCCGCTTTCGGCCGCGTGCCGGCCGTGGTGGATGCGGAGATTTCGCCGAACGGCCAGCGGATCGCGATCCTGGGCGGGGCGAGCGATCAGCGGATCATCTCCATCGCCACGATCGATCAGGCGGGGCTGCCGATCCTGAAACTGGGAGACGTCGAGACCACCCGCTTGCGCTGGGCGGGGGACGAACATGTCGTCGCCAGCGTGGCCTACTGGCACGTCGCGGCGCCGAACCGCTCATATCGCCTGGAGCGCCATATCGCGGTCACCCCCGAAGCCAAGGCCGTGGCGCGCTTCTTCGATAATCTGACGACCTCGCAGTACCTGGTCGGCGGCCAGCCGATCCTAGGGGTCACCGGCGCGTCGCCGGCGCGGGTGCTGATCAACGATCTCAGCGAGGGCATGGGCGCGGACTCGATGAACACCCGGCTGAAACGCAAGGGGGTCGAGAACCTCAGCGTGCGGGCGATCTGGAGTATCGATCCCGCAACGGGCAAGGGGCGGGTTGTCGAGCGCGGCGACTACGACACGGTGTCCTGGGACGTGGATCTGTCGGGCGAGGCGCGGGTCCGGATCGACGTGGACGAGGTCACCCATCGCCGCTCGGTCTTCGGGCGTCCGAAGGGCAAGACCCAGTGGACGCAGCTCTGGGTCGAGGGCGCCGGCCCGGACCAGACCTTCCTGGGGTACTCGGAGCCGGACGACGCCATCTTCCTGGAGCGCGGCGGCAAGCTGATCCGGATGCGCCTGGCCGATCAGGTCGAAGAGGTGGTCAGCGAGGGCGGGATCGGTCTGCGCCTGGTCTGGGACAGCCATCGCAATGCGCTCGCCGGCATCGCCACCGGCTCGGATCCCAAGGTGCAATGGCTTGATGCGGAGGTCGGTGCGGCCCACGGGGTGTTGTCCCGCGCCTTCAAGGGGCGTTCGGTCGCCATGGCCGGGTGGTCGAAGGACCGCGCGCGGTTCATGGCGCGCGTTTCGTCACCGTCGCATCCCGGCGTCTGGTATCTCTACGACAAGACCCGCAAGGAGATCTCGCCGCTCGGCGAGGAGTACCCGGAGTTGGCCGGCGGGCTGATGGGGACCACCCGGGCCTTCACGTACAAGGCGCGCGACGGCCTCGATATCCCGGCCTTCGTCACCCTGCCGCCTGGCGCGACCCAGGGCGCGAGGCTGCCGCTGGTGGTCCTGCCGCACGGTGGGCCGGCCTGGAACGACGATTTCGACTTCGACTACGTGGTGCAGTTCCTGGCCACCCGTGGCTACGCGGTGCTGCAACCGCAGTTCCGTGGCTCGACCGGCTATGGTCGGGCTCACCGCGAGGCGGGCCGCGGCGAGTGGGGCGGCAAGATGCAGACCGACCTGCTGGACGGCGTCGCCGCGCTGGCGGCGGCCGGCGACATCGACGCCCGACGGGTCTGCATCGTGGGCTCCAGCTTCGGCGGGTATGCGGCGTTGGCCGGCGCGACCCTGCATCCGGACGCCTATCGCTGCGCGGCCTCGATCGCCGGGGTGTCGGATCTGGGAACGCTGCTGCAGGAGGAGGGGCGGCTCTACGGCCGCGCCTCGGCGGGTTTCGAGGAACTCAGGGAGGAACTCGGGGTGGCCGACGCCGGGAAGATCCAGGCCATGTCGCCGGCCCGCCACGTGGCGGCGGTGCGCGCCCCGATCCTTTTGATCCACGGCGACAAGGACACGGTCGTGCTTCCCGCGCAGTCGCTGCTGATGGCCGATCGCCTGAAGGCGGCGAACATGGCCCACGAGCTGGTCATCCTGCCCAACGAGAACCACTACCTCACGCGGACCGCCACGCGGACCCAGGCGCTGGAGGCGATCGAACGGTTCCTGGCCAAGAATCTGCCCGCGAACTGACCCGACCGACGCCATACGCTTCACATACGCGTATGAATGCCTAGATCAGGCGGGTACGCCTGAGGAGGATCGACTATGCCGCTGCTGCTCTGTCCCAACTGCAACGCCTCGATGCAGAACGTCAGCCGTTCGGGCGTCGAGATCGACATGTGCCCGAGTTGCCGGGGCGTCTGGCTGGATCGCGGCGAGCTGGAGAAACTGCTGACGGGCCAGCGCGACGAGCGCACCGGCCAGCAGAGCGACCGCGAGCGGTTCGATCGCGAGGTGCGGGACTTCCACCGCGATCCCGACGACTGGAAGCGTCGCCATCCGTACGACACCAAGCACGGCGGTCACCGCTACGACGACGACTACCACTACAAGAAGAAAAAGAAGGGCTTCGACATCTTCGACATCTTCGACTGACGCGGGCCTAGAAGGGGACTTTCGCCTCGCGTCGGCTGTCGGCCCCGGTGATGGCGCCCAGGTCGTGCGAGGACGAGCCCATCCCGAGGTTCGGCGCGCCCGGCCCTTGGATACGCCCGTTGTTGTAGCCGGTGCCCGCGGCGCCTGAGCCGGCGACGGGCGCGCGCTTGTACCGGAAGTCCTCTTCCTTGCGCCGGGCCGCGCGGGCCAGGTCGGACTCCTTGCCGGCCTCCATGCCGAGGCCCGAGAACGGCGCGTCGCGGGCGCCGGCGGCGAAGCGATCCTGGCAGGCCTCGCGCTCGGCGCGGCTCAGGCTGTCGCTGTCGCAGTTCAGCCGGCCACGCAGCGCCTTGCGGGCATTGTCGGCGAGCGTGTCCTCGTAGCGCGGCAGGACGACCGATCGAGGCCCCGCCGCCTCGGCGGGACGCTCGGCGGCCCGGGTCTCGGTCGGCGCCACCAGCGGGGCTATCGGCAGCTCGTCCTCGGAGAAACGCGTCCGCCGCCTGTGCAGCCGAAGTTCGGAGGGCGCGCTGGCCCCCTCGGCGGCCGGCGGCATGGCGCGCGGCATGATCAGGACCGGGATGATCGGCTCGGGCGGACCCGAGGGCAGGGGCGGGGGCGCGTGCAGGCGCGGCGCGTGCAGGGCGATCAGCCCCAGCACGACGGCGTGGGCGGCCACGGAGGCCGCTACGATCCCATATCGCTTCCGGCTCCGACGCGCCGTCGGCATCCGCTCTCCCGTGGTGTCGAAGCTCGGCCTTAGGTGAGGGGGCATGCGGGGCGATTTCATGGCCGGACCGCCGCCTCCTCGCCGCAGGGACCGACGATTGACGAGACAACGCTTCCCGACTATGTAGCGCGCTCTTTCGAGGTCGGGGATTCTTCCCGGCGCCGATGAACCGCTCCCGCCGGTACGCCGCCCTTAGGCGCCCGGCGATTTTTTGCGTTTCGCCGGCGGGCCTCGAACCTACGACCACAACGACCCTAAAACTGAGGCGCCACGGCCAAACGGCACACGCCTCCACGAAGCGAGAATAGATGCCGACAGTCAATCAGCTCATCCGCAAGCCCCGGCAAAACAAGCCGGTGCGGAACAAGGTCCCGGCCCTGAAGGGCTGCCCGCAACGCCGCGGCGTTTGCACCCGGGTCTACACGACCACGCCGAAGAAGCCGAACTCGGCTCTGCGTAAGGTCGCCAAGGTCCGTCTGACCACCGGCATCGAAGCGGTGTGCTACATCCCCGGCGAAGGCCACAATCTTCAGGAGCACTCGGTGGTCCTGATCCGCGGCGGCCGCGTGAAGGACTTGCCCGGCGTCCGCTATCACATCCTGCGCGGCGTGCTCGACACCCAAGGGGTCAAGGACCGCAAGCAGCGCCGTTCGCTCTACGGCGCCAAGCGTCCGAAGTAAGGAATTCAGAGATGTCCCGTCGCCGTCGCGCAGATAAACGTGAAGTCCTCCCGGATCCGAAGTTCGGGGACCTCGTCGTCACCAAGTTCATGAACTACGTGATGTACGAAGGTAAGAAGGCCGTTGCCGAGAACATCGTCTACGGCGCCTTCGATATCCTGGAAAACCGCCGCAAGGACCAAGGCCCGCTGGAAACCTTCCACGCCGCCCTGGACAACGTGGCGCCCGCCATCGAAGTGCGTTCCCGCCGGGTCGGCGGCGCCACGTACCAGGTTCCGGTGGAAGTGCGTCCGGAGCGCCGTCGCGCTCTCGCCATCCGCTGGCTGGTCAACGCCGCCCGCAACCGCGGTGAGAACACCATGACCGAGAAGCTGGCCGGCGAACTGCTGGACGCCTCCTCGAACCGCGGTTCCGCCGTCAAGAAGCGTGAAGACACCCACAAGATGGCTGAAGCCAACCGGGCCTTCTCGCACTACCGCTGGTAACACCAGTCGTAGTCACGCTTTCCGGCGCGGGCG
>JBFMGV010000034.1:0-80685 GCA_040752615.1 Pseudomonadota bacterium
CCGCCCCGCGCCAGGCGGGGCGGGCGCCCGGCGGACTCAGCGTCCCGTCGCGCCGGGGGTGGCGACGGCGGCCGTGGTCAGGCCGACGCTGGCGGGGCCGTAGTAGAGCCCGTTGAAGAGGAACTTGTAGGTGCCCTGAGACTGGCCCAGCTGTGTCACCTCGGGGCCCATCAGGAAGACCTTGCCCTTGCCGAGCGGCGCCTCGATCACCGACGCGGCGCCCGACAGGTACTGCTGGCCCCAGGCCCAGCCGCTGCGCAGGGTCTTCGGGCCGTCGAACCAGGCCACGGTCTTCACGCCCGGCCCGGCTTTGAAGGCGGGGCTGTTGTAGTAGTAGACGTTCAGGTCGGCGGGCATGCCGAACGCCAGCGGCTGGGTGATGTCCACCTTGTTCGCCATCACCGAGCCGGGGACGTAGAACTTCGAGGCCGGCAGGTGCTTGGTCTGGCCGTTCTCGGTGGCCACCAGTGCGTCGTGCACCGGAAGCTCGAGGTGTTCGGCCAGGTCGGTGGCGCTGCCGACGGCCAGGATGGTCCCGCCCGCCTTCACGAACGTGGCGAGCTGCGGTGCGGTCTTCTCCTTGGTGACATTGCCGAGCTTGGCGCGCCATTCGGCCGGGACGTCGGCGGGGGCGGGCTGGGCGCGGCGCGGGCGCTCGGGGTTCGGCGGTTCGGGCACCGTCTCGTCGGCGAAGACCAGCACGTCGTACTTGGCCTTCAGGTTGCCGGCGTCGAGCTGCTGCGGGAACACCACCTCGAACGGGAACTCGTAGTTCTCGAACATCCAGCGGTTCCAACCCGACTGCATGTTGCCGCCGTAGGTGTCGACGAGACCGATGCGGATCGGCTTCATGGGCATGGCCGGCGAGGCCGGCTTGGCCGCGAGGGCATAGGCATCGACGCCGACGCCCTTCACCGCCGTCTCGACGATCGTCCGCACGCCGGGACCTTCCGGAATCCAAAGCGCGCCAGGGGCGAACGACTTGCCGCCCGCATCAACCGCGGCGGTCAGCCACTCCACCTTCTTGCCCGCCTTCAGAAGGCGGTTCTGCAGGATGAAGGCGTTGTTGATCTCGTGGCTGACCAGATAGCCGGCCTTGCCGTCGCCGATCAGCTTTCCGGCGGGCGGCGCCATCTCGGCGGTAACGACCTCGGTGGGAGCTTCGAAGCCGTCGAGGATGCGGTCGAACGAGACCCCCATCTGGTAGGCCAGGGTGTAGCCGGTGACGTTGTGCGGGCGGACCGGCGGCGCCCCGGGATAGGGGATGTTGTCCGGGTGGAACTGCGCCTCGAACATGTCCATGACCTGGGCGCGATAGGCTTGGTTGGCCTTCACCACGAAGGAGCCCGCCGGATAGGTCTTGCCGGCGACCGTGAAGGGCTGGGTCGCCTTCTCCACCTTCAGGCCGCTCTTGATCAGGGCGTTCATGAACACGACCACGCGCGGATAGTCGGCTTGGTCGGCGCTCAGGATGAAGCCGCGAGGGTCGCGCTCGCCCGGATCCTTGATGACCTTGTCGTACAGCGACGGGTCGATGGCGTCGGGGGCGAAGCCCATGCCCCAGCGGGGGATGTCCTGCTTGTAGGTCCCGCCCTTGGCGGCCGCCTCCAGCGCCTCGATGCGGCGCGGGTCGACGGTCCAGTGGTCGACCGAGCCCTTGTCGATGTTGTCCTGGCCCATCCGGTAGATCGAATAGAGCAGGTGTTCGCGGTTGCTGGCGGCGTAGTCGAGCATCCCGCGGTTCAGGGCCACCGAGTAGTCGATGCCGTCCTGGAATTTGAAGATGCGCGGCGCGATCGGCGTCAGGTTGTCGTTGGTCGGCAGCTGCTGGCGCGGCACCAGTTCCAGCTGCGCAGGCGTGGGCGAGCCGATGATCTCGGTGATCACGCCGATCGAGTTGTGGAACAGGGCGTTGGCCCGCAGCGTCGTGCCGGCCCAGTTCGTGTAGGGGGCGTACTCGCGCCGCACGCCGCCCGGCTTACCCTCGGCGATCAGCCGGTCCAGCATCCGCGCGCCGACCGAGTCCAGCCCCGTCAGCACCATCGGATTGAGGTTGTAGTTGTAGGGGTTCCGGTGCGGCGGGATGAACACCACGGTGCCGGGCGGGCCCGACTGGTGGTGGTTGTAGACGATCTGGGGGAACCACTCGCGGTACAGGATTTTGTTGATGTTCACCGTCTCCTTCATGTTCGACATGAAGAAGTCGCGGTTGTTGTCGTGGCCGACGTACCAGTTGTAGAGGCGCGGCAGGGTGTCGAATTCGCGCTTCGTCGGCTCCTTGTTGCGCATGTACCAGTCCGACACGAGGTCGTTGCCGTCCGGGTTGGCGTGCGCGAACAGGATCACGCAGTTCTCAAGAATCCGCAGGGTCTCCGGATCCTGGCCGCTCAGCATCTCGTAGAGCGTCTGCGTGAGTTGCTGGGTGCTGACGGTTTCGGTGGAGTGCAGGCCGCCGTCGATCCAGACGACCGCCTTGCCCTCGACCGCCAGCTTGCGGGCCTCGGCGTCGGTCAGGCCCTCAGCCTGGCTGAGGCGCTTGGCGATGGCGCGGTACTTCTCGACGTTCTTCAGGTTCTCGGGGGTCGAGACGATGGCCATCAGCTGGTCGCGGCCCTCGGTCGTCTTGCCGATGGAGACCAGCTTCATGCGGTCGGACTCGGTGGCCAGCTTGGCCCAGTAAGCGGCCATCTGCTTGTAGTTGGCGAGCTGGTAGTCGTCGCCGATGCCGAACCCGTACGATTGCTTCGGTGTCGTGATCGGCAGGCGGCCGGCCTCGGCGGCCACCGCCGCGGCGCCGGGCGCCTGAAGGAGAAGGGCGCCCAGCATGGTGGCGGCCAGAAGCTTGCGGCGCATCGTCTATCCCCAGCATCCGGGACCGCTCCTGGTCCCGAGAGGTAGACGCATCCGATCGGAAAGCCGCACACCGCCGGGACGACTTTTCGAACAAGCCGAAGACCTTGCCCGGCCTTGCTCGCGCGTCAGCCGGCCGGTTCGGCGGCGAGCAGCGCGCGCAGTTCGGCCTTGGCCACCTTCTCCAGGGTCGAGCGCGGCAGCGTGTCGACCAGCCGCACGAGGTGCGGCCGCTTGAAGGTGGCGAGCGCCTGTTCGCAGGCCGCCGTGATCCGGGATTCGATATCCGGTCCCGCGCCGGCCTGGGGGATCACGAAGGCGGCGGGCGCCTCGTCCAGCATCGGGTGCCGCATGGCCACCACCGCCACCTCGGCGACGCCCGGCACGCCTGCGATCACCCGCTCGATCTCGGAGGCCGCCACGTTCTCGCCGCCGACCTTCAGCATGTCCTTCGAGCGGTCGGCGAAATAGAGGTAGCCGTCCGGTCCCAGCCGCACCCGGTCGCCGGTAATGAACAGGCCGTCGTCGCGGAAGGCCGCCTTCGTCGCCTCTGGATTGCTGGCGTACTCGAGGAACAGCGACACGCCCGGAACGCCGCGAACGTAGAGGTCGCCGACCTCGCCTGGCGCCACCGGCTGGTCGTCGTCGCCCAGCACGAAGATCTCATAGCCCGGCGCCGGACGGCCCATCGACATTGGCGCGTCCCTGCGGTGCGGCGAGCCGACGATCCCGTGGGCGATGGTCTCGGTCATCCCCCACCAGCCGATGGTCTTGACCCCGAACAGCTGGTCCCAGCCGGGTTCGCACACGCCGTTGCCCCAGAAGCGATAGCTGTGCCGCTCGGGCCGTGGCTGTTCGGTCAGCGCCTTGACGCAGAACGGCACCAGCGACGTCCAGGTCGCGCCGTGCTTCAGCGAGACGGGCCAGAAGCGGGAGGCCGAGAAGCGCGGCATCAGCACGACGGTCGCGCCCGCCCAGAACGCCGCCAGCACGGAGTAGGCCTGGGCGTTCGTATGGAAGAGCGGCAGGTGCACCAGGTGGACGTCGTCCGGCCGCAGATCCTCGTGCTGGGCGCACTGGCGCGCGCCCCACAGGGCGTTGGCGTGGGTCCAGAGCACGGCCTTCGGCCGCGCCGTCGTGCCCGAGGTGTACTGGATGCCGAAGTGCGCCCAGGGGTCGTGCGGTCGAGCGGGCAGGTCGGCCGGGTCGCCCGTCACCGCGGCGAAGGGCTCGAAAGCGGCAGAGAAGACGGCGGCGGGCGCGCCGTTGTCTGTCTCGGTCACCGCGCGCCAGGCCAGTTGCGGCGCAGCGGCGGCTACGAGGTCGGCGAACCTGGGCTGGGTGACGGCGCCCACCGCGCCGCTGTGCTCGGCGAAGTAGGCCAGTTCATCGGCGGTGGACTTGGCGTTGGTGGTCACGCCGACCGCGCCGGCGTAGGCGCTGCCCAGCCAGGCGATCAGCGACTCCGGGCAGTTGTCGAGGTGGATGAGGATCCGCTGCCCCGGCCGCACGCCCCGCGCATGCAGCCCGGCGGCGAAGCCGCGCAACGCATCACGGAACCCGGCGTAGCTCCAGCGCGCGCCCGGCGCGTCGAAGGGCTCCCAGATCAGGCAGAGGTGGTCGCCGCGCCGCTCGGCCAGTTCGTCCAGCAGCGAGCGGATGTCCATGCCCTCGAAGGGCGTCAGCGGGCGCGGGCTCAATGGGCGGATTCCGTCGTCGGGGGTGGGACCGAGAAGGCGCCCTTGCGGACGACCTCGTCGCTGGCCTGGGCGGCGATCAGATCGGCTTCCGCCGCCGGCACCCCGAGGCCTCGCAGGATCAGCGCGCCCATCTGCTGGGACAGCGCCACGGCGTAGGCGAGCGTCGGCTCCTGCACCACCCGCACCAGGGCCAGCTGGGTCACGCCCAGCACGAAGAGAACGCCGGCTTCCACCGTCGCGACCGTGAAGCGGCCGGCGGCGAGCCCGGACTCGATATCCTCCACAAGGCCGCGGTTCAGCGGGGCGGAGAGCGAGGTGTGGCCGCTGTGGATGCGCACCAGCACCCCGGCCGATTCGGCGCCGTCGAGGGCGAAGCGCAGATAGGTGCAGACCGCCCGCGCCATGCGTCGGGCGGGGTCGTCCACATCGGCGTTCGCGCGGGTGACCGCGGTTTCGACCAGGCCGCGGATCTCCGACGAGATCGCGCGCACCAGGGCGTCGCGGTCAGCGAAGTGGTTGTAGAAACTGCCTTTCCCCACGGCGGCGGCCTGCACGATGTCATCGACCGTGACCGCGTCCACGGGCCGCTCGCTGTAGAGCCGCCGGCCGGCGCCGATCAGAGCGGCGCGGGTGCGCTCCGCGCGGGGATTGGCTCGTTCCGCCATTCGCTAGGCCTGCATCCTCAATCGCATCTCCCCGCCCACGATGGCGGCCAGGGCCGGCCGGGAAAAGAGCCGTTGCTGGAAACGGTCCAGATTGGGGAAGGGCGGCAGCTTTCCCGCAAGGCCCGGCGCGGCGCGCCAGAGCAGGAAGACGCCCAGGTAGAGGTCGCAGACGCCGAAGTCGTCGACCAGGGTGTCACGGTCCGCGAGGTGGGTGTCGATCTCGCCCAGCAGGGCCGACACCCGGCCGACCGCCGCCTCCAGCGCTTCAGGGCCGTCGCAGCCCGCCGCGGGCGCCATCGCGGCCCGCATCGCCGTATGCAGCGAGCTGGACAGGAACGACAGCCACGCCTGCGCCTGGGCGCGGGCGAACGTGCCGGCCTCGGGAAAGAGGCGCGCCTCCGGGGCTTGGTCGGCGATGAAGGGCAGGATCGCGGTCGATTCCGTCAGCACGCCCCAGTCAGTCTCCAGCGCCGGGACCTTCCCGCGCGGATTGATCCGCCGATAGGCTTCGGTGAGCTGTTCGCCCCGCGTGGTGTGGACAACGGCGACTTCGTGCTCAAGCCCGGCCTCGATCAGGGCGAAGCGGCTGGCGAGCGAGCACGCCATCGGCGCGTGGTGCAGTCGAAGCATGATGATCCTTCCGAGGTTCAGGCGGCCTGGGGCGCGCCGGCCAGGCCGCTCGCCCAGGCCCGGAGCAGGTGGGCGGGATCGCCGGCGCCGAAGACGTATCGGTCCGGCCGCACCAGGGCGGCGTCGACGCCGCGATCGTCGAGCCAGGTCTCCAGGACCTGCCGGAAGGGCGACAGTTCGCCGGCCTCGATCGACATCGCGCGGATGCCCGGCGGCCCGGCGACCGGAGTGCGCGACAGCAACCACGGCCCGGCGCCGATCACGTCGTCGAGACGCAGCGGACCCGCCTCGCCGTCGGCGCGGGGCTGCGGGAACATCGCTCCCGCGCCCGGCGCGCCGGCCAGGATGCAGCCGGTGGCGAACACCGGCGGCTGCAAGGGGGGTAGGGGCGCCACGCCGGCGGCGCGCGCGGCCAGCATCCCGGCGTCCCGCTCGGCGGCGGCCCGCGGGTCCAGCATGCAGACGACCCGCCCCATGCCGATGGCCAGCTCTATGGCCGACCGCACGTGGGGTTCTCGCTCGTGCTGATAGGTATCGAGCAGGCGCGCGTCCGCCTCGCCGGCGATCACCGCGGCCAGCTTCCAGGCCAGGTTGGCCGCGTCGCGCAGGCCCGCGCACATGCCCTGTCCGGCGAACGGCGGGGTCTGGTGCGCCGCGTCCCCCGCGATCAGCGCCCGGCGGTCCCGCCAGCGGTTCGCCACCAGTCCGTGGAACCGATAGACCGCCTTGCGCTCGATCTCGACCGGGCCGCAGTCCCACGGGCGGATCAACGCTCCGACCACGGCGTCGTCGAGCATGGCCTCGGGTGTCTCGCCCGGCAGCAGCATGAATTCCCAGCGGTGCCGTCCCGGTCCGCTGAGTACGCAGGTGGTCGGCCGCGCCGGATCGCAGACCTGGATGTTGACCTCCGGCGTGCGGCAGCCGTCGGAGACTTTCACGTCCACCACCAGCCAGGGCTCATCGAACTGATAGTCGAACAGGCCGCCGCCGATCGCCTCGCGCACCGGGCTCCAGGCGCCGTCGCAGCCGACGATGTAGCGCGCGCGGATCGTCTGGCCCCCCGCCAGGGTGGCCGAGACCCCGTCGTCGTCCTGCGTGAAGCTCTCCAACTCCACGCCCAGGCGCGCGTCGGCGGCGGCAAGGCCCGCCACCCGCTCGCGCAGTACGCGGTCCAGGCTCGGCTGGTGGAACATGTAGCCGGCGCCCCAGCCCGAGGGCGTCTCGCGCGGCGGCGGCAGGGTCATCAGCAGCCCGCCGTCCGCCGCCCGGAACTCGTAGACCGGCAGGTCGCGCGCGTGACGCCGCACCTCCTCGGCGATCCCCAGTTGCTGGAACAGCCGCATGATCTCGTGGTCGAAGTGCACGGCGCGCGGCAACGGATAGATGTCCGTCGCCTTGTCGATCGCGATCACCCGCACGCCGCGCTGCGCCAGAAGGGCGGTGAGCGCCGAGCCGACGGGTCCCAGCCCGACCACCAGGACGTCGGCATCGAAGTCGGCCCCCGCCACGTCAGACCTCGTTGGCGCAGGGATTGTCGAGCGCGCCCAGGCCGTCGATCTCGACGCGGACCCGGTCACCATCCTTGAGGAACCGCATTGGCTTCATCGCCGCGCCGATCCCGCCCGGCGTTCCGGTGAAGATCAGGTCGCCGGGCTCCAGCGTCATGGCGTGACTCAGGTGCTCGATCTGGTCCCAGACGTCGAAGACCAGGTGGCGGGTGTTGGAATCCTGGCGCACCTCGCCGTTCACGAGGCAGCGGATGCCCAGGGCGTGAGGATCGGGAACCTCGTCGGCCGTGGTGATCCAGGGGCCGAAGGGGGCATGGGTATCGAACGACTTGCCCAGCACCCACTGCGGAGTGCGGTGCTGCCAGGCCCGCTCGGTGGCGTCGTTGCCGCAGCAGTAGCCGAAGATGGCGGCGGGGGCCGCGTCCCGGGGGATGTGCCGGCCGCCCTGGCCGATCACGGCCACCAGCTCGGCCTCATAGTCCAGGGCCTGCGAGACCTTCGGCACCTGGATGGCGTCGTGCGGCCCGTTCGCGGCGGTCGGCGCCTTGGAGAACCAGACCTGATGCTCGGGCGTGCCCAGGTTACTCTCCGCGATGTGATCCGCGTAGTTCAGGCCGATCGCCATGATCTTGCCCGGTCGGCGGATGGGGGCCAGCAGCCGCGCGCCGTCCAGGGCGATGGCGCCGGCGCCCGCGTCGGCCAGCCTGCGAACCTCGGCCTCGACCCGCGGCCAGGCGGCGATCAGGCCGGTCATCTCGGCGGGCAGCCCCGGCGCGGCGGCGTTCAACGGCACGATCCGGTCGCCGACGACGGCGCCGAGCTGCGGGCCGGCGCCCGCATCGAAGGTGACAAGTCTCATCGGTGTGTCCTCAGCCCATGGTCGCGGGCATTTGCGGGCCCCACTGGACGCCCAGCAGTTCCTGCAGGTTCGAGATGTTGGAGCCGTCGGCGGTGGTGAAGAGATCGCCGTCGGTCCAGTGTTCCAGCGTGTGGCCCCAGGGGTCGCGCCAGTAGTCGAAGACCTGGCTGCCCAGGATGTGACGGCCCACGCCCCACTCGGCGTCGCGGCCCGCGTCCTTGAGGCGCTGGTGGCCGCGCATCAGGTCGTCCAGGTCGGCGACCTCATAGGCGGCATGGTTGAAGCCCGGCCCCTTGGGGCCCTGCAGCAGGAACAGGGTGTGGTGGTCGGTGGGTGTCTCGCCCCGGTCGCAGCGCATGAAGGCGCCGATGGCGAACTCGGGGGCCACCTGGATCTCGTCCGAGGTGATGAAGCCGAAGCGCTCCTTGTACCAGCGCTCCGACGCGCGGAAGTCCGAGACGTTCAGCACCACATGGCCCAGGCGCACGACGTTGGCCGCGCCGGGCGCGATACGCTTGACGGCGCGCAGGCGCTCGCGGGACTCGGCGCGGTTCCAGGGCTGGCTGGCGGCGAGGTCGAGAGGCGGGGCGGACGCCTGTCCGGCGACTACATCGACCCGGTGGCCGTCAGGGTCCACGAGGCTGACCATCCGGCCGCCGCCGGGCAGATCGCAGTCGACGGCGGCGAGGCCTTCGGTCTGCGCCAGGCGCTCGAGGTCCTCGGCGCTCCCGGCGCGGAACGCCACGCCGACGAAGGCGGGCTCGCCCACTTCAGTGACGTGCGCCACCGGCGCCGGGCCCGAGCCACGCGCCACGAGGCGCTGGTCCGTGGCCTCGGTCACCGCCAGCCCGAAATCTTCGACGAACGCCCGCATCTGGCCGAGATCCGGCGCGCGGAACAGGACGTGGGCGACGTCCTCAATCTTGATGGTGCTCATGTGCCAGGCCTCCGTGGCAGGTGTGGAGATCAGAACGTCTGCAGGTCCTCGGCGAGGACGACCTTGCCCTTGAAGCCGGCGGCGATCTGCTTTCGGGCGTTGGCCAGTTCGTCCCGCTCCAGGGAGATGTGGGTGGCGACGACCGTCTTCGCGCCGCAGGCCGTGGCCAGCTTGCCGACCTCGGTCGGCGACAGGTGTTCCCGGCGGAAGTGATCCTCGACCAGGTCGTAGATCGCCGGCGGGCCGCCGGGGCGGGTGATCTTGATGCGGGCGATCGCCAGGGCCGGATCCATCATCTCGCTGACCAGCAGATCGACGCCCTTGCAGGCCTGTTCGACCTTGGCGCTGGGGCCCGTGTCGCCTGTGTAGAGGATCGAGCGTCCCGGCGCGTCGAAGCGGAAGGACAGGGACAGCGGTTGCGGCTCTGCCTTGGATTTCAGGGTCACGTAGTGGCTGTTGGACGTCGCGCTGATCCGCACGTCGCCGGCGTTGAACGTGGCGCCGTCCTCCACTTCGACCACCGTGACGCCCGCATCCGGGCCGCCGGCCATCCGCATGGTCTGGATCGCGTGGCCGCCGTGCTCCATCGCCGCGAAGAGGCGCGTCACGGTCTCGCGCGTGCCGGGCGGGCCGTAGATCGTCACGGGGTTCGGCCCGCTGGTCTGATAGCGCAGGGCCAGGAAGGCGAAGAGGCCGCCGGTGTGGTCGAAGTGCAGGTGGCTGATCAGCACCGTCTGGATGTCGTCGATCGCCACGCCGGCCTTGGCGAGCTGTTCCGCCGCGCCGTCGCCCACGTCGGCCAGGATCAGCTGGTCCCCGTGCCGGATCAGGTTCGCGGGCTCCGAGCGGTCCTTGCGCGGGATGGGACCTGAGTTGGTGCCGAGGGTGGTGAAGGTCAGCGCCGGAGGTGCGGCCGCCGCGGGCGTCGCCGCGACGGCGCAGGCTGAGAGGGCGATCAGCGCGGAGGCCAGGCGACGCATTCGAATTTTCCTTCCCGGACAGCTTCGTTGCCGCACGAGTAGTTTCAATTGACGGAATGGTCAACTAAAGCGCCGCGGCCCATCCAGTTTCGGTCGCCTGCGAAGGCGTGCGGTGTCACTTCAGACCTGACGTTATGGTCTGGACGGTGGCGAGCGCGTGATGAAGTGCCCCTTCACGCCGTCAGGCCACTGGCGGTAGGGCACGGCGCCGTCCGCGCTGGCGGCATAGGCCAGGGCGAACTGCAGGATCGCCTCTGCCTCCCGTCCGTCCGGCGAGAAGCGGCCGGCCACGTAGCTGCACTTGCCGGGCGCGCGCAGGTGGATGTTGCAGTGCTGCGAGCACGACCACAGGCACTCGACCTGCGATACGGCCAAGGTCGCGAACCGTGGGTCAAGCGCCGCGGCGCTGATCGCCTCGAACAGTCGCTGGCCGCCGGCGACGCCGTGCGGGTCGTCGCGATCCTCTGGCGCGAACTTGCAGGTCGAGCAGACGACGATCTCGGCCGTCATCAGAACTCGACTCCGGCCTGGGCCTTCACGCCGGCGCGGAAGGGGTGCTTCACCTGGGTCATCTCGGTCACGAGGTCGGCCAGTTCGATCAGCTCCGGCTTGGCGTTGCGGCCCGTGATGACGACATGGGTGTCTTCCGGCTTGGCGCGCAGGGTCTCAAGCACCTCGTCCAGCGGCAGGTAGTCGTAGCGCAGGACGATGTTGAGCTCGTCCAGCACAATCATCTTCCACTCCGGGTCCATGATCCGCGACTTGGCGGCCTCCCACGCGTCGCGGGCCTTCTGCATGTCCCGGGCTCGATCCTGGGTATCCCAGGTGAAGCCCTCTCCCATGGGGCGCAGTTCGACAAGGTCGGGGAAGGCGGCGAAGACGGCGGCCTCTCCGGTCTCCATCGCGCCCTTGATGAACTGGATGATCGAGACCTTCATCCCGTGGCCGATCATCCGGCAGGCCATGCCGAGCGCGGCGGTCGTCTTGCCCTTGCCCGGCCCGGTGTGGACGATCAGCAGGCCGCGCTCGACGGTCTTGCCCTCCATCATCCGGGTCCGGGCCGCCTGCAGGGTCTTCATCTTGGCGTTGTGGCGTGCGTTGCGCTCGGCCTCGGTCTCGCCGTCACGGGTCTTGCTCATGCGGTCTCCGCAGGGGTGAGGGATTGCAGCGCCAGGGCGGCGCTGTTGGAACGCGGGGTCCAGAAACCCCGGGTGATCGCCTCGCGCAGTCGCCGGACGATGTCGTCCAGGGCCGCCGGGTTGGCGTCGCGCAGGAAGTCGCGCACGTCCGCGTCCTCGATGAAGGCGCGGTGGATCAGGTCGAAGTGGTGCGAGCGCACGGCGTCGGTCGTCGCGGCGAACGCGAAGAGATAGTCGACGCCCGCCGCGATCTCGGCCGCCCCGCGATAGTCGTGGCGCATGACCCCGGCGATCCACTTCGGATTGACCAGCCGTCCGCGCAGCACCCGGGCGATCTCCTCGTCGAGCGTCCGCGCGACCGGGTGTTCGGGGCGGGAGTGATCGGTGTGATAGGCCAGTGGCTCGGACCCGACGAGCGCGCTGACGGCCGTGACCAGGCCGCCCTGGAACTGCGCGTAGTCGTTGCTGTCCAGCAGGTCGTGCTCACGGTTGTCCTGATTCTGGATCACCGCCTGGACCGTGCCCAGCCTCGTCCGCAAGGCCTCTGGGGCGGGAACGCCGGCCGCCCCGCCGCCGTAGGCATGCGCCGACCAGGCCAGATAGGCCTCGGCCAGCTCGCGGCGGTCGCTCCAGATCCCCTCGTCGATCAGGGTCTGCAGGCCGGTCCCATAGGCGCCCGGCGCGGCGCCGAACACCCGGGCGCGGGCGGCGGTCTCGCCCATAGTTCCGGCCTCGGCCCGGAACCGCGCGGCGGCGGGGTTGTCTTCCGCGTCCTCGTCCAGGTCCTGGATGGCGCGCGCGGCGGCGGCGATCAGGTCCACCTGCTCGACGAAGGCGTCGCGGAACAGGCCAGAGATGCGAACTGTGACGTCCACGCGCGGCCGGCCCAGGGCCACGATCGGCAGGATCTCGAAGCCGGTGACGCGGCCGGTCGACGGCTCCCACGTCGGCCGCGCGCCCATCAGCGCCAGGGCCTGGGCCACGTCGTCGCCGCCGGTGCGCATGTTGGCGGTGCCCCAGACGCTCAGCGCCGCGGTCCGCAGATGCTCGCCCGTGCGCTGCAGGTGGTCTTCGACCAGCATCTGGGCGGAAGCCCAGCCCAGACGCCAGGCGGTAGGCGTGGGCACGGCGCGGGTGTCGACGGTGAAGAAGTTCCGGCCGGTGGGCAACACGTCGGCGCGGCCACGGGTCGGCGCGCCCGAGGGGCCCGGGCGTACGAAGCGCCCGGCCAGCCCCGCCCTCAGCGCCTCCAGTTCGCGCGGCCCGCAGTCGTCGACGTCGGGCGCGAGCCGTTCAGTCAGGCTCTCGAGGACCGCCTTCGTCCGGAACCAGTCGGGCTGGGGCTGTCGACGGCGTTCGACCAGGCGCCCGGCCAGGTCCTCCAGGCGGGCCACCGCGTCGCCCGCCGTGCGCCAGGGTTCGGCGGACATGCGTTCCAGGATCCGGGGGCGGGGTCCGGTCCAGGCGTCGCCCAGGCGCGCCGACAACGGGTCGAAGGCCAGCGCCAGGTCGTCGGCCAGGGCTCTTAGCAGCGAGGCGTCGCCGCCTTCGCCATGAGCGCGTGGGGCCCGCAAGAGGGCGACCAGCAGGTCGGTGCGCTGGCGTCTCTCGGGGGAGCGGCCGAACACGTGCAGCCCGTCGCGGATCTGCAGTTCCTTGAGCTCGCAGAGGTGATTGTCGAGCGTGGCCAGGGCGCCGTCCGGATCGGCGGGGTCCAGGCCGCAGTCGAGGTCGAGTCCTTCCCGGGCCGCCAGCGCGAGAATCTCGGATCGCAGCGGCGCCAGCCGGCGCGGATCCAGTCCCGCGGCGGCATAGTACTCGTCGACCAGGGCTTCCAGGTCCTTCAGGGGGCCGTAGCTGCCGGCGCGGGTCAGCGGCGGGGTCAGATGGCCCAGGATCGCCGCGCCGGTGCGCCGCTTAGCCTGGGCGCCCTCGCCGGGATCGTTGACGATGAAGGGATAAAGCTGTGGCGTCGGGCCGAACACGGCGCGCGGCAGGCATGCCGGCGACAGCGCCAGCGACTTGCCGGGCAGCCATTCCAGCGTCCCGTGCTTGCCCAGGTGGATGACGACGTGGGCGCCGAAGCTCCGGCGTAGCCAGGCGTAGAAGGCGAGGTAGGCGTGCGGCGGGACCAAGGCCGGGTCGTGGTAGGTCCCCTTCGGATCCAGGCCATGGCCCCGCGGCGGCTGCACGCCCACCGTCACGCCGCCGAACACCACGACGCCGACGCGCATCGCGCCCGCCGCGGCGTCAAAGGCGGGGTCTTCCTGCGGCGCGCCCCATCTCGCCGTGACCGCCTCGCCCACCTCGGCCGGGAGGCTGTCCAGGAACGCCAGGTAGTCGGCCAGCGGCAGCCGCTCCGTCGCGGGCGTCAGCAGGCGTCGGACGAGCGCGCGGCCCGACGCCGGCCTGTCCCGCACCTCGTGACCGTCGGCCGCCAGAACGGCCAGGAGTTCCGCCGCGCTGGCCAGAGTGTCGAGCCCGACGCCGTTGCCGATCCGGCTCTCACCCGACGGATAGTTCGCCAGCACCACGGCCACCCGGCGCCCGGGCGCGGACGTGCGTCGCAGGCGGACCCAGGCGGCGGCCAGATCGCAGGCGAAGCCGAGCTGCCCGGGATCCGCCACGTGCCGAACGATGCCGCATTGGGTCAGCGGATCGAACTCGGCCTCGGTCTTGAAGGCCACCGCCCCGGCGAACAGCCGACCATCCACCTCGGGCAGGGCGATGTTCATGGCGAGGTCGCGTGCGCCGAGGCCGCGCGGATCGGCCGCCCAGGTCTCACGCGTGACCCCCGCGAAAGCAAATTGCAGCACCGGCGCGTCGGCGGCGGCCAACACGCCGCCGTCGGCCCTGTCGGGCGCGCCGGCCGCGAAGGCGGTGGTGTTGACGATGACGTCGGGCGCGACCTCGGCGAAGGTTCTGTTGAGGAACTCAGCCGCGAACCGGTCCTTCAGGCTGGGCACGAAGACGGGCAGGGGATTCAGCCCTCGTTCCCGCAAGGCCTCGATCGTGGCGTCGATGGCTTCCGTCGTCCCGGCGGCGAGGTAGGCGCGGTAGAAGACCAGGGCGGCCACGGGGGCGTCCGCCGTCCAGCGTCGACGCAGGTCGGCGAGCGAAGGGCGTGGCAGGTCGGGCCAGTAGAAGCCCGTTTCCGGCGCCGGGCGCGGCTCGCTCCATGGGGCCTGGCCGCCGATCAGGGCATGGGCATGGGCCAGGAAGGCGTCGGCGTTGTCCGGGCTGCCTTCACGCAGGTAAGCCTCGAGCCGCCGTCGCGCCGCGTCATCGACCGTCGACAGCCTCGCGGCCTCGGCGTCGTCATCAAGCAGGGCGGCGAAGGCGAACCCGGCCTCGCCGGCGGCCGCGGCGATCTCGTCCAGGCCATAGGGCCAATAGCTGCGGCCCCCCAGCAGGCGCACCACCACCAGCCGCGCCCGCCGGACCACGCTCTCGACATAGAGGTCGACCGACAGCGGATGGCGCAAGGCCAGGAGGTTGGCGAGCCGCAGGCTGGGCGCATCCGCCGGTCGCCGCGCCGCCGCCGCCGCGAGGGCGGAGAGGTCGGTGTCGTTCACCGACAGGACGACGATGTCCCCCGGCGTCTGCCGCAGGTCCACGGCCTCGTCGCCGTCGGCGGGCGCGCCCGGCTGGACGGCCAGCAGGTGCATCAGCCGAGGGCCGCGGCGATGGCCGGTTCGATGGCGGCGCGGTCGATGCCCCGCTCCCCGATCACCACGAGGCGGGACTGCCGGTCCTCGCCGTCCCGCCACGGACGGTCGAAGTAGCTCTGGATCCGTGGGCCCACCGCCTGGACGATCAGCCGGGCCGGCTTGCCCTGCACGGCCACCACGCCCTTCAGGCGCAGGATGTCGTGCGCCGCGATCACGGGGGCGAGGGCGGCCGTCAGCGCTTCGGCTGAGGCGGTCGCGGGACCGGCCACGACGAAGCTCTCGAAGTCGTCGTGGTCATGGTCGTCGGCCGCGCCGTCGTGGTGCGAAGGGCGGCTCTCCAGGTCGTCCTCGGCGCCGACCCCCAGGCCCAGCACGGCCGCGGCCGCCACCTCGCCCTGGGTGGCGAAGATCACCTGGGCGCCCGGGCGCAGGTGCTCGCGCACCGCCGCCTCGACCCCGGCGCGTTCGGCGTCGGTAACTAGGTCCATCTTGTTGAGGATCACCAGGTCGGCGCAGCCGATCTGCTCCTCGAACAGCTCTTCCAGCGGCGTCTCGTGGTCCAGCGTCGGGTCCTGGGCGCGCGCGGCGGCCACCGCGGCCTCGTCGGCGGCGAAACGGCCGCGCGCCACGGCGTCGGCGTCGATCATCGCGATCACCCCGTCGACGGTGGCGCGGGTGCGCACCTCCGGCCAGGTGAAGGCCTTCACCAGCGGCTTGGGCAGCGCCAGGCCGGACGTCTCCACCAGGATGTGCTCGGGCGGGTCGGGCCGCTCGATCAGCTTCTTCATGGTCGGCAGGAAGTCGTCGGCCACGGTGCAGCAGATGCAGCCGTTGGCCAGCTCGACGATGTCGTCGTCGCCGCAGCTCTCGATGCCGCAGCCGCGCAGGATCTCGCGGTCGATGCCGACGTCGCCGAACTCGTTGACGATCACCGCCAGTTTCCGGCCGTTGGCCCGCTCCAGCAGGCTGCGGACCAGGGTGGTCTTCCCCGACCCGAGGAACCCGGTCACGACGGTCGTGGGTATCTTGGCCATCCGCATCTCCTTTGTGGGGCAGGAGCGGCATGACGGCGTGCGGACGCTGGTGTGGGTGCGGCCGGGACGGTCCGTCAGGCGCCCACCGCACCCGGGTCTCATATGCGTCGGGTCGGTCTCCTGGCTCTTGCTCTCGCCACGGCGCCTTCCCGGGACCAGGCCCAGTGGCGTTCGCCGCGCGATTGACGAGCAATCACAGTTGCGGGGGCAGCCGCGGCATTGGCCCCGTCCACTTGCGTGTGGGGCCGCACCGCATTCCCGGAGGCCTCATGGCCTCCATACCTCGACGCGCCAGGACTAGGCCGGTGACGCTGCGGGGGTCAAGGCGATTGGGGCTTCAGACGCAGCGGCAGGCCGGCGGCGGTCAGGATCACCTCGTCGGCCACGGCCGCCAGCGCCTGGTGCAGCCAGCCGGCCTCGTCGCGGAAACGCCGGGCCAGGGCGTTGTCGGGGACGATGCCGAGGCCGACCTCGTTGCTCACGAGGAAGAGCCGCGCCGTGGCCTGGCCGACGGCGGCGACCAGTTCGGCCCGCGCCTCCGCGAGGTCCCGTTCGGCCAGCATGACGTTGGTCAGCCAGAGGGTCAGGCAGTCCACGACGGCCACCTCGCCCGGTCCCAGCGCTCGCAGCGCCTGGGTAAGTTCCAGCGGGGCGTCGACCGTGCGCCAGCGATCGCCGCGTTCGTCGCGGTGCCGTGCGATGCGGGCGGCCATCTCGTCGTCCCAGGCCTGGGCAGTGGCGATGAAGACGGGGATGGCGCCCGGCGCCGACGCGGCGGCCTCGGCCTCGCGCAGGGCATAGGCCGTCTTGCCCGAGCGGGCTCCGCCCAGGACCAGAGTCAGGCGCATGGATGGCCCACGAT
Organism: Pseudomonadota bacterium; assembly: GCA_040752615.1. GTDB lineage: Bacteria > Pseudomonadota > Alphaproteobacteria > Caulobacterales > Caulobacteraceae > Phenylobacterium. The sequence continues at coordinate 16,836 of JBFMGV010000034.1, forward strand.
TGACGGCGCGCCGTTCACTCACTACCCCCTCTGGCTGCGTCAGGTTCCTCGGAAGAGGATTAATAGGGAACGGGGGAATACCTAAGCCCCGGCTGTCCCCGCAACTGTAGGCGGTGAGCCCGCGCGTCAGATGCCACTGGGTCTCCGGACCTGGGAAGGCGACGCGCAACGGCGACGATCCGCGAGCCAGGAGACCTGCCCGACGCGGTCGTTCATCGCTCGACCGGGAGGTGTCGCGCGAACGGGAAACCCCGAGCAACGACGTGGTTTGCGCGTGTCCGCGCGGCGCCCTGCGCCGTCGTGGCCGTGGCGTCGGAGGTGGGGCGATGTCGGCGATCGGGCCGTTTCGTGAGGCGCTGGAGCATGGCGGGCGGCTGGCCGCGGCCATGGCCGCCTATCCATGCGCGCCGCGTCCCTGGATGGACCTGTCCACCGGCATCAATCCCGATCCGTGGCGCGGACAGCGCGCCAGCCTGGACGCGCTGAGACGCCTGCCCGACCCCGCGCGGATCGCCGAGCTGGAAGCCGTCGCCGCCAAGGCCTTCGGTGTCGCCGACTCCTCCCGGATCGTGGCGACCGCCGGCGCCGAGACGGCCCTGCGCTGGCTGCCCTTGCTGACGCCGGCCCGCGAGGTGGAGATCGTCTCGCCCACCTACAGCGGGCACGAACAGGCTTGGCGCGCGGCCGGGAAGTCCGTCCGGGCCATCTCCGTCGAGGACCTCGCGACGTCGTCCGCCGAGGCGGTGGTCCTGGTGAATCCCAACAATCCCGATGGCCGCGCCGCGCCGCGCGACGCGCTGGCCCGGATCGTCGATGACCGCTCCCGCCGCGGCCTCTGGACCATCGTCGACGAGAGCTTCGTGGAGACCCGGCCCGATCTCAGCGTCGCCGACCTGATCTCCGAACGGCTGGTCGTGCTGCGGTCCTTCGGCAAGTTCTACGGCCTCGCCGGCCTGCGGCTGGGGTTCGTGATCGCCGGGCCCGAGACCACGCTCCGGCTGCGTGCGGCGCAGGGCGAATGGCCGTTGGGCGCCGAGGCCGTTGCGATGGGCCTGCGGGCCTATGCCGACACCAGCTGGCAGGCGCGGACTCGGGCCGAGTTGCAGCAGCGCGCCGAAGCGCTGGACGCCCTGCTGGCCCGCGCCGGCCTGCACGTCGTGGGCGGGACAAGCCTCTTCCGGCTGGTCAGCACGCCCGACGCGCCTTCGGTGTTCGCCAAGCTTTGCGAAGCCGGCGTGCTGACCCGGCCGTTTCCGATGCGCCACGATTGGCTACGCCTGGGCCTGCCGGCGCAGGAGGACGTCTCGCGCCTGGCCATCGCGCTGCGGCGGGCGGCGGCATGACCTGGGATCGGCGCGAGGTCCTGGCGGCGGCCGGCGCGATGTCCGCCGTGGCCATGCCGGCGACGGCGGCCCCGGCGCCCCGGCGCATCGTCTCCCTGAACGCCTGCCTGGACGTCATGCTGGCGCACCTGGCCGACCGGGGACAGATCGCCGCCCTCAGCCACTACGCCCGCGAGCCACAGGGCTCGACCATCGCGGCCGTCGCCCGGACGCTGCCCTTCACCTGGGAGAGCGCCGAGGAGGTCATCTCCCTCCGGCCCGACCTCGTCCTGGCGAGCCGACACTCGGCGCCGGCCACCCGGAACGCCCTGCAGCGGCTGGGCGTGCGCGCCGAGCGCTTCTCGGTGCCGAAGTCCATCGCCGACAGCCGCGCGCAGGTGCGCCGCGTGGCGAACCTCGTGGGCCGGCCGGCCCGGGGCGAGGCCTTGCTGACGCGTATCGACGCCGCCCTGGCGGCCGCGCGACCGTCGCCGGGCGCGCGGCCCATGACGGCGCTGGTCTATCAACCCAACGGCTTCAGCCCCGGCCCCGGAACCCTGGCCGACGAACTCATGACCCTGGCCGGCTTCGAGAACGTCGCCCGCCGGTACGGCCTGAAGGCCTGGGGCAATGTTCCGCTCGAACGGCTGCTCTCCGACCCGCCCGAGGTGCTGCTGGTGGGCGAGGCTTCGCCGGGCATGCGTAGCTGGGCCGACCGGGTGATGACCCACCCCGCACTCGCGGTTCTCAAGGGGCGGATGCGTCAGGCCCGGCTGCCCGAGCGACTGCTCTATTGCGGCGGGCCGGTGCTGATCGAGTCCGCCGCCACCCTGGCGCACGCGCGCCGCACGCTCGAGGAGGCGCGCGCATGAGCCGTCTGCCGCGGTGGGCGCTCTACGCCGGCGCCCTCTCGCTCCTGTCCCTCCTGGCCTTCGCCAGCCTCAGCGCCGGGCGCGTCTGGGTGCCGTGGGAGGCCTGGTCCGCCGCCTCCAGCGACCCACGCTGGGCGATCGTCTTTGGCCTGCGCCTGCCGCGCACGATCCTGGCGGTGCTGGTCGGCGGCGCGCTGGGCCTCTCGGGCGCGGCGCTGCAGGGCTATACCCGCAATGGCCTGGCCGATCCCGGTGTGCTGGGCGTCTCGCCGATGGCGGCGTTGGGCGCCGTGCTGACGCTGTACCTGGGCGTGGCTTCGGCGACGCCCTGGACCCTGCCGGTCGCCGCGATGGCCGGGGCAGGCGTCGGCGTGCTGGTGCTGCTGGCCCTGGCCGGCGCCACCTCCAGCCTCATCACCTTCATCCTCGCGGGCGTCATCGTGCAGACGGTGGCCAGCGCCGGGGTGGCCCTGGCGCTGAACCTCGCGCCCGATCCCTGGTCCGTGAACGAGATCGTCAACTGGCTGATGGGCTCGCTGGCCGATCGCAGCGTCGAGGAGGTGCGGCTGGCGCTGCCTGGCGTGCTGCTGGGCGCCGCGATCCTGCTCTCGCTCGGCAAGGCGCTGGACGCCCTGACACTCGGCGAGGTCGGCGCCCGTTCCCTGGGCGTGGACCTCGGTCGCACGCGCATCCTGCTGGCCTTGGGCGTGGCGCTGGCGGTGGGATCCAGCGTCGCCGTCACCGGCGTCATCGGGTTCGTGGGGCTGGTGACGCCGCACCTGCTGCGTCCGTTCGTGGGCGGCAAGCCAGGGGCGCTGCTGCTGCCGTCGTTCCTCGGCGGCGGCATCCTGGTCCTGGCTGCCGATATCCTGGTGCGGATGACCCCCGCCGCCTCGGAGGTGAAGCTCAGCGTCGCCATGACCGCGCTCGGCGGCCCGTTCTTCCTCGCCATCCTGATCGGCATGCGCCGGAGGCTCGCATGAGCGGACTGTCCGCCACGAACGTCACGGTCGCCCTCGGCGGCAAGCCGGTGCTGCACGGCGTGGACCTCGACCTGACGCCGGGCGTGGTCACCGCCATCGTCGGCCCGAACGGCGCCGGCAAGTCGACGCTGATGGAGGTGCTCGCGGGCCTGCGCCGCCCCGGCGCCGGCCAGGCGACCCTGGACGCCGCGTCGGTGCTTTCGCTGCCGGCTCGCCAGCGCGCCAAGCGCATCGCCTACCTGCCCCAGACGCCCGAGATCGCCTGGGCGGTCACGGTGCGCACCTTCGTGGGGCTCGGCCGCACGGCCCACACCGGACCTTGGGGGCTGGGCCGGGGCGACCAGGCCGCCGTCGAGGCCGCGATGACCGCCGCCGGGATCTCAGACTTCGCCGAGCGGATCGTCACGACGCTCTCGGGGGGGGAGCGGGCGCGGGTGTTCGTGGCGCGGGCGCTGGCTGGCGAGCCGTCGTGGCTGCTGGCCGACGAGCCGCTGGCGGGCCTGGATCCCGGCCACGTGCTCGACACCCTGGCGCTGTTCCGCGACCTGGCCGGGCGGGGCGCCGGCGTGGTCCTGACCCTGCACGACCTGTCCCTGGCCGCCAGGACGGCCGATCGCGTGGTCGTCCTGGCCGCGGGGCGCATCGTCGCCGATGGAACCCCCGAGACCTGTCTCGCGCCCGAGACCCTGCGCGCCGCCTACGGCGTCGACGCCGTTCTGGTCCGGGGCGCCGAGGGGCCGCTGATCGAGGTGCTGCGGCGTGCCGGCTGATCCGTTGCTGGTGCTGGCCGCGGCGGGGCTGGAGGCGGCTGTGGGCTATCCCGACCGCCTGCACCGCCGCGTGCCGCATCCGGTGGTGTGGGCGGGGACCGCGATCTCGGCGCTGGAGCGCGCCTGGAACCGGCCGGCCTGGAGCGACGTCACGCGTCGACTGCTGGGCGTCGTGACGGTGCTGCTGGTCGCGGGCGCGGCGGCGTTGCTCGGCTGGCTGCCCGGCCTGCTGCCCGCCGCGGCTACAGCGGCAGTGGTGGTCGTCCTGGGCTCGGTAGGCCTGGCCCAGCGCAGCCTGCATGACCACGTCCTCGCCGTGCTGCATCCGCTGGAAGCCGGTGATCTGGTCGCAGCCCGCCACGCCGTGGGCATGATCGTGGGGCGCGACGTGGCCGAACTGGACGCCTCGGGCGTCGCGGCGGCGGCGCTGGAGAGCCTGGCCGAGAGTTTCAACGACGGTGTCGCCGCGCCGCTGTTCTGGTTCGTGCTGGCCGGCCTGCCGGGCCTCTTCGCCTTCAAGGCGGTGAACACGGCCGACAGCCTGATCGGCCACAAGGAGCCGCGCTGGCGCGCCTTCGGCTGGGCGGCGGCGCGCACCGACGATGCGTTGAACCTGATCCCCGCGCGGCTGGCCGGCGCCGTCGTGGCGCTGGCGGGCGGCGGAGGTTGGCGGACCATGCTGGCCGACGCGCGCAAGCACGCCTCCCCCAACGCCGGCTGGCCCGAGGCGGCGATGGCCGGGGCGTTGGGCGTGCGGCTGGGCGGCGCGGCGACCTACGACGGCGTCGCGCACGATCGTCCGGTGTTCGGCGCCGGGCCCTCGCCCACGGCCGCCGACCTGCGCCGGGGCCTCAGGGTCTATGTCAGGGCCTGCAGCCTGCTGTGGGGCGTCCTGTTGCTGGGAGCCCTGGCATGGCCGCGCTGATGCTGCAGGGCTGTGGGTCGGACGTCGGCAAGTCGGTGCTGGTCGCCGGTCTCTGCCGCCTGTTCGCCAACCGGGGCCTCGTCGTGCGGCCGTTCAAGCCGCAGAACATGTCCAACAACGCCGCGGTCACCGCCGATGGCGGCGAGATCGGCCGCGCTCAGGCGCTTCAGGCTCTCGCCTGTCGCGCGCTGCCGACCGTGGACATGAATCCGGTGCTGCTGAAGCCGCAGTCCGACGTCGGCGCCCAGCTCGTTGTGCGCGGCAGGATGGCCGGGACCTGGAAGGCCGCCGGGTACCAGGACCGCAAGGCCGCCCTGCTGCCGACCGTGGTCGAAAGCTTCCGCAGGCTCCAGGCCGAGGCCGACCTCGTGATCGTCGAGGGCGCGGGCAGCCCGGCCGAGACCAATCTGCGGGCCAACGACATCGCCAACATGGGCTTTGCCCACGCCGCCGACGTGCCCGTGGTGCTGGTGGGCGACATCGACCGGGGGCATGTGATCGCCAGCCTGGTCGGCGCGCACGTGGTGCTGGAGGGCGCGGATCGGGACCGTATCCGGGGCTTCCTCATCAACAAGTTCCGGGGCGACGCCCGACTGTTCGACGCGGGTCGGGCCGAGATCGTCGCGCGCACCGGCTGGACCGATTTCGGCATGGCGCCCTGGCTGCACGCCGCCGCGCGCCTGCCGGCCGAGGATGCGGTGGTGCTGGAGCGCCTCAGCGACGGGGAGCGACGGCGGATGATCGTCGCCGTGCCGATGCTGTTGCGGATCGCGAACTTCGACGACTTCGACCCCCTGCGGGCCGAGCCGGACGTGGACCTGCGCTATGTACCGCCGGGTCGGCCGCTGCCGGGCGAAGCCGACCTCGTCATCCTGCCGGGCACGAAGGCGACCCTGGCCGACCTGGCCTTCCTTCGCGCCCAAGGTTGGGACATCGACCTGGCCGCCCATGTGCGCCGGGGCGGCCGGGTGCTGGGGATCTGCGGCGGCTACCAGATGCTGGGCGCGCGGATCGCCGATCCCGACGGGGTCGAGGGGCCGCCCGGCGAGGCGGCGGGGCTGGGCCTGCTTCCGGTCGAGACGGTTCTGACCGGCGACAAGGTGCTGCGGCCGGCAGTCGGCGAGCTCTCGGGCGGGCGCTTCGAGGGCTACGAGATCCATGTGGGGCGAACGACAGGGGCGGCGAGACCCTGGCTGTCGATGGCCGACGGGACGCGCGAGGGCGCGGTGTCGCCTGATGGCCGGATCGCCGGCTGCTACGTCCACGGCCTCTTCAATGCGGCGCCGGCGCGGACCGCGTTTCTGGCGGACTTCGGCGCGGCGAGCGCCGTCGGCGACTACGGCGAGGTCGTCGACCGCGCCCTGGACGAGATCGCGGAGGTGCTCTGCGGCGCCTTCGACATTGCGGGACTGGCTCGGCTGGCGGGTCTGGAGGGTAGGGCGTGACTGTGGTTTCGACGGCGGACGTGGCCCTGGCCGCGCGGGTTCAGGCCATCCTGGACGGCAAGGCGAAGCCGCCCGGCTCGCTGGGGCGGATCGAGGCCCTCGCGCTTCAACTGGCGCTGATCCGGGGGTCGGTCGACGTCGCGGCCGACAAGGCCCTGCTGCTGCTCTGCGCCGGCGACCACGGGATGACGGAGGCGGGCGTCTCCAGCTATCCGGCCTCGGTCACCCAGGCGATGGTCGCCACCCTTCTGGCCGGGCGCGCCAGCGCCAACGCCTTCGCCCGCTCGGTCGGCGCCGAGGTGCTGGTGGTCGACGCGGGGGTCGCCGCCGACCTTCCGCCTCACCCCGGGCTGATAGACGCCAAGGTCGCGCCTGGCACGCGCAACGCCGCGGCAGAGCCGGCCATGACGGCTGATCAGGCCGAACTGGCCCTCGCGCGCGGGGCCGCGATCGCCCTCGAGGAGCTCGCGACCGGTGGCTTCGAGGTGCTGCTGTTGGGCGAGATGGGGATCGGCAACAGCGCCTCGGCGGCGTTGCTGATGCACCGCCTCGCGCCCGCGCCGCTGGAGGATTGCATCGGCGTCGGCGCGGGCCACGACGCCGAGGGGTTGCGGCGCAAGACCGCGGTGCTGCGGCAGGCGGCCGCCCGCGCATCGGCCACCAACCCACGCCAGGTTCTGGCTGAGTTCGGCGGCTTCGAGATCGCCATGATGGCCGGCGCGGTGCTGGGCGCCGCCGAGGCGCGGCGACCCGTGATCATCGATGGCTTCATCTGCTCGGCGGCGGCGCTCGTCGCGGCGCGCATCCAGCCGGCGGCGGCGGACTACCTGATCTTTTCCCATCGCTCCGCCGAGAAAGGGCATGCGCGGATGCTCGAGGCGGTGGCCGCCCAGCCGCTCCTGGACCTGTCGCTGCGGCTGGGCGAGGGGACGGGCGCGCTGCTGGCCCTGCCGCTGGTCCGCGCGGCCGCGCACCTGCTCACCGATGTCGCCAGTCTCGACGAGGTGCTGGAGGGCCGACTGTGAGCTTGCGGCGCGAGGCGGCCCTGTTCGTCGCCGCGCTGCAGTTCCTGACACGCCTGCCGTCGCCGGCGCTGAAGGCCTTCGAGGCGGAGTGGATCACGCGTGGCGCGCGCTACTTTCCCGTCGTCGGCCAGGTCGTGGGCGCCCTGGCGGCGCTCGTGTTCCTGGGCGCCAGCGTCCTGTGGCCGCCGGCCGTCGCGGCGATCCTGACCATGGCGGCGGGGCTGCTCGTCACCGGCGCGCTGCATGAGGACGGCCTGGCCGACAGCGCCGACGGGCTGTTCGGCGCAGCTACCCCGGCGCGCCGCATCGAGATCATGAAGGACAGCCGGATCGGCGTGTTCGGCGTCCTGGCCCTCATCGTCGTGCTGGGGCTCAAGGCCTCGGCCCTCGCCGCCCTCACGCCAGCCATGGCGGCCTGGGCCCTTGTCGCGGCCCACGGCTGGGGCCGCGCCGCCACCGTGGCGGCGATGCGCCTGACCCCCTATGCCCCGGAAGGCCGCCCGACGCGTTGGAGCCCGGCTCGCGACGGGGTGCGCACCTGGGAACTGGCCGTCGCGCTGTTGCTGGCCGTCTGGCCGCTGGCCTTCCTGCCGGCGGTGGTCGCGGGAGCCGGTCTGCTGGGCGCGGCGCTCGCCGCGGCGGCGGTCGTGCTCCTCGCCCGGCGCCGCATCGGCGGCCATACGGGCGACATCCTGGGCGCGACCGAACAGATGGGCGAGGCGGGCTTTCTGCTGGGCGTCGCGGCGGGGCTGGGATGCGCCTGATCGTCGGGCCCGAGCGGCATTGGCGGGCAGGATGCCTGGCGCGCTGCCCCGATGTCCTGGCCCTGCGCTCGCCCGACGCCGAAGCCCTTCCCACGGTCGAGGGACGGCGCAGGCTGGAGCTGAGGTTCAACGACATCGCCGGACCCCGGCCGGGGTTTGTACCGCCCGACATGGCGATCATCGGGCGCATCCTCGCCTTCGGCGCCGCCTCGCGGCTGCTTGCGATCCATTGCTACGCCGGCGTCAGTCGCTCCACCGCCGCGGCCTATGCCCTGGCCTGCCAGCACGCCGGACCAGGCGAGGAGGACCGCCTCGCACTCGAATTGCGTGGCCTCTCCCCCGCAGCGACGCCGAACCCGCTGATCGTCGGCCTGGCCGACGAGGCCCTCGGCCGGGAGGGGCGCATGATCGCCGCCATCGCCGCCATCGGTCGCGGCGCCGGGGCGTTCGAGGGGCCGCTGTTCGACTGGCGGATCGATCCTCACCCCACGGGAGATTGACCCGAAGCGGCGCCGTCTGTAGCTCCGCGCCTGCGTCAGGTTCCCCGGGAGGGGATGAATAGGGAACGGGGTTCAAGGCCCCGGCTGCCCTCGCAACTGTAAGCGGCGAGCCCGCGTGTCAAATGCCACTGGGCCCCTCGGGGCCTGGGAAGGCGACACGCAAAGGCGCTGACCCGCGAGCCAGGAGACCTGCCTGATGCGGTCGTCCTTCGACCGGCCGAGGTGCGCCGGGCGAGCGGGTTTCCCCGAGAGGCGACGTTGGAAGCGGTCGCGCGCGCGGCCGTTGACGGCGTGCGCCCGCATGTCCGTCCCCGCGCGCCATGAATGAGGGGATACGGACTATGCGTACCATTCTGATGATGAGCACGGCGCTGGCGCTGACGGCCTCTTCGGCCTGGGCCGATGCGGCGCAGGAGGCGCCCGAGCTGGACGTGGCGGCCAAGGCCGGCGCCACTGGCGTCGCCGAGGTGGTGGTCACCGCGACCCGCTCGGCCCAGCCGGCGGAGAAGGTCGGCGCGTCGGTGACGGTGCTGACCGAGGCCGCCATCGAGCAGAGCCAGGCAGTGGCCGCCGTCGAGCTTCTCGCCCAGACGCCGGGCGTCAGCTTCGTCCGCAACGGTGGGCCGGGGACCAGCACCAGCCTCAACATCCGCGGCGCCGAGAGCCAGCACACCGTCGTGCTGATCGACGGCGTGAAGCTGAACGATCCGTCGTCCACCCAGGGCGGCTTCAACAGCGGCAATCTGCTGGTCGGCGACATCTCGCGCATCGAGGTGCTGCGCGGCGCCCAGTCGACCCTGTGGGGCAGCCAGGCGATCGGCGGCGTGGTCAACATCGTCACCCGCGAGCCCGGCAAGCCGTTCGAGAGCTCTCTGGACGTCGAGGGCGGTTCGCGGAAGACCGCCTACGTGCGCGGCGGGATCGGCGGCGCGTCGGAACGCGTCGTCTGGCGCGCGGCCGGCGGCTACTACACGACCGACGGCTTCTCGGCCTACAGCAAGGGCAGCGAGGACGACGGCTATCACAACGTCGGCGCCTCGGGCCGTGTCCGGGTCAACCTGACCGACGAGGTCTCGGCCGAGGTGCGCTCGGTCTATTCGAAGGGGCGCAACGACTTCGACGGCTTCAACGTCGACTCGCCCGAGTTCGGCCGCACCGAAGAGCTGGTGGTCTATGCCGGCCTCAACGTCGCCCTGCTGGACGGTCGGCTCAAGAACCGCCTCGGCTTTGGCTACACCGACACCGACCGGGAGAACATCAACCCGATCCGCTCGGCCCAGCCGCTGACCTTCGACGCCGCGGGCAAGAACCGCCGCTTCGAGTACCAGGGCGTGTTCGCGATCACCGAGCGGGCGAACCTCACCTTCGGCGCGGAGAGCGAGAAGGCCCGGATGCGCACCCGCTCGCCCACCGCCACGACGCCGAACCCCGCCTTCGTGCGTGGCAAGGCCGGCATCGACAGCGTCTATGGGCAGCTCCAGGCCGAGGTGGTGGACGGCCTGACCCTGACCGGCGGCATCCGCTACGACGACCACGACACGTTCGGCGGGCACACCGTCGGCCAGGTGGCGGCGGCCTGGGCGCTGAATGAGGGCAACACCATCCTGCGCGCCAGCTGGGGCCAGGGCTTCCGGGCTCCTGGCCTCTACGAGCTCTACAGCGAGTACGGGAACACCGCGCTGTCGCCCGAGAGCTTCGACAGCTGGGACGCCGGCGTCGAGCAACGCTTCTTTGATGGCAAGGCGCGCGTGTCGGCGACCTGGTTCAGCCGCGATGCCGACAATGAGATCCGCTACAACAGCTGCACGGCCGCCTCGACCGATCCGCTGTGCCGCGTGAACGGCGCGCTGCGCTTCGGTTACTACCGCAACGTGCTGAAGACCAAGGCGCAGGGCGTCGAACTGATCGGCCAAGTCACGCCCGTCGAGGGCTGGGATCTCTCGGCCAACTACACCTGGACCGACGCCGAGACGGACTCGGGCGCCAATGCGGGCAAGCAACTCACCCGCCGGCCGCGGAACATGTGGAATGCCACGGCCGCCTACCGCTGGCCCTTCGGTCTGAGCACCTCGGCCTCCGTCCGGCACGTGGGGAAGACCTTCAACAACGACGCCAACACGGTGGTCGTGAAGAGCTACACGACGGTCGACGTCCGCGCCTCGTATCCGCTGACCGAGAACCTGGAGCTCTTCGGCCGCGTCGAGAACCTGTTCGACAAGGACTACGAGACGATCCTGAACTACGGGGCGGCCGGCCGAGGCGCCTTCGCGGGGCTGCGGGCGCGCTTCTAGCGTCCGTCGTCAGGCATCGCCGAGGCGCTGCAGCCGCCACACGCGGTTGAAGGAGAACTCGGCGGTGCTCAGCGGCGCCACGTCGATACGCAGCGTGGCGCCCGCTGCGATGCCCAGGGCATGCGCCACGGCGGCCCGGACGACGGTGGCGGACACGACCGCCGCCACGGATCCGTCCTGGGCCGCCTGTGCGTCCATCCACGCGCCCACGCGCCGCGTGACCGACTCCAACGGCTCGCCGCCGGGCGCGCCGGCGGCGGGGTCCGCCAGCCACGCGGCGAACGCCTCGTCGTGGATCTCTCCGAAACGCCGCCCCGCCCAGTCGCCATGGTCCGCGTCGGCCAGGGGCGCGGCCGGCTGGGCCGCCACGCGCAGCAGCATGGCGGTCTCGCGGCTCGCCGCCTCGGGGCCGTGGAACATGCGGGTGGCCCGGGCGCCGCGCCAGACCAGGGCTTCGATCTTCGCGCGGCCTCCCGCGTCGAGGGGAGCGTCCGGATGCGGAAAGCCGCCCTCGCGCATCAGGCCGACGGCGCCGTGCGCCAGCAGGATCAGCCGTGTCGACACTCACCCTCCGTAAGGATTGCGCCCGTCCGTCGCGCCGCCTACGAGAGGAGCAGCCATCCTGGAGAGGAAGCCGGTGAAAGTCCGGCACGGTCGCGCCACTGTTATCGGCCCAGCGGGTCTCCGCTGTCGAGAGTCAGACCCTCTCCGGGACTTCATCCACCGCTGGCGGGACGCGCAATCCCGAGGAGGTTCCGTATGGCCCTGCAGGCCCCGGTCATCGACGACATCTTCATCCCGGACGTCGACGCCCCGCCCATTCCGTGGCGCGACATCGCCCCCTGGGCCGTGCTCGGCGCGCTGCTGGCCGCCCTGATGCTGTACTTCGTCAGCACGGAACAGGGCGCGCTGGCGGTGTTCGACGGCATGTACGTGCACGAGTACGTCCACGACGGCCGGCACCTGCTCGGCTTCCCCTGTCACTGACCGCCCATGACCCGAGATCTCCTCTGGCGCGGCCTCCTGGCCGGCGTCGTCGCGGCCCTGTGCGCATGGCTGTTCGCCCGGCTCCTGGCCGAACCCCAGATCGACCTCGCCATCGCCTTCGAGGCGGCCCACGCGGCGCATGACGATCACGCGCCGGAGCTGGTCTCCCGCGCCACGCAGAAGGGCGCGGGGCTGCTCACCGCCCTGGTCCTGTTCGGCGCATCGATGGGTGGCCTGTTCGCCATCACCTTCGCCGCGCTCGTCGGGCGTGTCGGCCGCGTCGGGCCGCGTGAGCTGGCGCTGCTGATGGCGGCGTTGGCGTTCGTCGCGTTCGCCCTGGTCCCCTCGCTCAAGTATCCGCCGACCCCGCCCGCGGTGGGGCAGCACGAGACCATCGTCCTGCGCACCGCGGCCCACTTCCAGATGCTGGGATTGTCGGGGCTGGCCCTGGCGGCGGCGCTGTTTCTGCGCACGCGGCTGGTCCTTCGTCCGCTGGACGCGTGGATGCTGGCCGCGCTCGCCTATCTGGCGCTGATCGCCTCGGCGCAGGCCGTGCTGCCGTCGGTCGACGAAGTCCCGGCCGACTTCCCGGCCGGCCTGTTGTGGCGCTACCGGGTCGCTTCGGTGGGGACGCAGGCGGTGCTCTGGGGCGCGCTGGGCCTGGGCTTCGGCGCCCTGGCGGAGCGGCGGCTGCGGCGTGAAGTCCGGGGGCCTGCCCTGGCTTAGAGGCCGGCCAGCAGCGGCGTCGTCGCCAGGGCGAGACACGCCAGGGCGGGGGCCAGCGCGGGCCGCCAGGACATCACCAGCACGAGGATCGCACCGGCGACACAGAGCTGGCCGATCCAGGCCGTCAATCCCATCGCGACGCCTGCCTGGCGTACGCCCACGGCCGCCGCGAGCGCCAGCAGCGTCCAGCCCAGGATCCGGACGCCACGCGGCGAGGCCTGGGCGGGCAGGGTGAGACCCGTCCGGTGCTTCTTCATCGCCGCGGCCAGGCACGTCAGGGCGGCGAAGCTGATGAGGCCGGCTTCAGGCGACATGGGTTTCCTCGAGGGCCGCCGCGGGCTGCGCGATCTTGGCCGCCCGGGGCTTTGACGGCGCGGCGACGGCCGCGCGGGGCCAGGCGCGCCAGGCGGCCAGCCCGCAGAGGGCGGCCACGCCCAGCATCGCGGCGTCGAAGCCGACGAACAGCCAGTCACCGGTCACCGCGCTGGGAACGAGGCCCCGGTTGGTCGTCATCGCGTTGACCAGCGGGATCGCGGTGAATGCGGCGGCGGCCAGCGCGAGCGTATCGGCCCAGGCTCGCCGCGCCGGCCGCAGCAGCGACAGCGCCGCCAGCCCGAACCACACCCAGAACATGGTGGCGACTTCCAGCTTGGCGCGATCAGCCATGCCGGGGGGGATCAGGCGGTTGGCGAGCAGGAAGGCCGCCATGCCGACCGGCAGGCAGGCCACGGCGCCGATGTTCAGCCGCTCGACGAGGCGCAGGCCGAAGAAGGGCGCGGCGTTCGGCTTGCGTCGCTTGACGGTCCAGAGGACGAGTCCCGTGCCGACCATCGCCGCGCCGGTCAGGCCCAGCAGGAAGTAGGTCCAGCGCATCACCGGCCCGGCGAAGTGGCCGAGATGCAGGCCCAGCATCACGCCGGCGGTGGCGATCGCGGGACCCGAGGGCGGGGACTGGTACAGGCGCTCGCCGGTGGCGCCGGAGAAGGTGATCGAGTCCGGGCGCGCGCTGAGGCGGCCCGCCGTGCTGCGCAGCACGGTGACCGTGGCCGCGGCGTCGTTCGGATTGCGGATCACCACCGTGCGCGGGGTGTCGCCGCCCCAGGTGCGGGCGGCCGCGTCGATCATCGGTCCCACGGGCAGCAGCGGCGCGGCCCGGCCCGAGGCCTTGCCCTCGGGCGGCGCGCCATAGGCCTGGGCGTTGAACTCGGCCGGCTTGGAGAAGTTCGCGAGCACCGGCCATGGCATGTACATCGCCACCAGCGTGATGAGGCCGGTGTAGGTGATCATCGCGTGGAACGGCAGGGCGAGGACCGCCGAGACGTTGTGGGCGTCCAGCCAGCTCCGTTGTCCCTTGCTCCAGCGCAGGGTGAAGAAGTCGGCGAAGAACCGCTTGTGGGTGATCACGCCCGACATGATCGCCGCCAGCATGAAGATGGCGCAGACCCCGGCCAGCCAACGGCCCCACGGGTGTGGGATCTGGAGCTGGAAGTGGAAGCGGTAGAAGTGCTCGCCGCCCCGGGTGTCGCGCGCCTCCAGCGGCTGTCCGGTGGCGGGGTCCAGCTTGAACTCGGGCCGGCGCTTGGCGGGTGGAGCGTCGGGGTTTGGCTTGGCGCGGGCGAAGACGCGCGTCGCCGCGGTCCGGTCGTCCGGCAGGTAGATGAACCACTGCAGATCGTCGGGCGAGGTGCGCTGCAGGTAGCGGATCGCGGACTCCGCCGCCTGGCCCGGCGGCACGACGGCGGGGCGCAGCTCGGGCTGCATCCACTGGGTGATCTCGGGGCGGAAGTAGCTGGCCGTCCCGGTCAGGAACATGGCGAACAGGATCCACCCGGCCAGCAGGCCCAGCCACGCATGGATCCAGGCCATGGACTGGCGCAGGGCCTTACCGGCGGGCGAGTCCTTGGGCGGTGTCATCGCGACATCGTTCACGGCCGCACCCCCAGCAGGAACGTCGTGCCGATCGACACGGCCGCCGCGCCCCACAGCACCGGCGCCACCACCAGAAGACGCCGCTCGTGGAAGGCCCAGAGGCCGAAGCCGGCGAACAGCAGGAACGACAGGATCATACCCCACGCCGAGGCCTCGACCCTCGATCCGGGCAGCAGACGGGCGAGCAGAGTCGCTATCCCCGCGGCCGCGGCATAGCTCCCGAAGAGGGTCGTGAAGGCGCGCGCGGTCATCCGCGCGGCGTCGGGCCAGGTCGTCTGCCTAGGTCGGTTCCTGCTCACGCCGCCTCCGGAAACCAGTGGCTTGCGTCTATCCAGCCACGTCGCTATTCGCAACTGCGAATTATTCGCATTCTTAGTTTTGGAGAGGGGTTACATGGTCGTGCGGTCTCAGACGAGCCGGAGAAACCTGGGCGAATCGGCGCGCTGGCGGGGACTGGCGGCGGCGCTGCTGGCCGCCACCGCGCTCCAGGGGCTGGCGCCTGCGCAGGCCCATGCCGCCGACGAGGCCGGCGACGCCGACGCCGCCACGTCGGTCGAAGGTTTGGAGATCACCGGCCTGAAGGCGCGCCGCGCGGCGGCCGGCACCAAGACCGAGACTGCGCTGATCGAGACGCCTCAGAGCATCACCGTCATCGACGGCGACGAACTGACCCGACGCAACGCCCTGTCGATCAACCAGGCTCTCGGCTTCGTGGCCGGGGTGGCGGTCAACCAGCGCGGCGGCATGGTCACGCGCTATGACCAGCTGGTGGTGCGCGGCTTCGCGCCGGGTCTGTTCCTGGACGGCATGCGCCTGATCGCCGGCCCGTACTCGACGCCGCAGATCGACTTCAACCGCATCGACCACATCGACATCGTGAAGGGGCCGGCCTCGGTCCTCTACGGCAACGCCACCCCGGGCGGCCTGGTGAACCTGGCCAGCAAGCTGCCAGAGGAGGGCGCCTTCGGCCGGGTCGAGGGTCAGCTCGGCAACTACGACACCCGCCGGATCGCCGCCGACATCAACGCCCCGCTGGACAGCCAGGGCCGCTGGCTCGGACGCATCGTCGCCGGCTGGCAGAAGGGCGACGGGCTCACCGACGGCACGTTCAGCGAGCGCTACCATGTCAGCCCGATGCTGACGTTCGAGCCCACGCCGGACACCAGCCTCACGCTGGTCGCCACCTACCAGCACGCGCCCAGCGGCGGCGGCTACTCCGGTGTTCCGGCCTATGGCTCGGTGCTGCCCAATCCGTTCGGAGACCTGCCCCGCGACATCAACACCGGCGATCCGGACTACGAGCGCTACAACCACAAGGCCAGGTCGGTCGCGGCCTTCTTCCGGCACGACTTCAACGAGAACCTGACCTTCCGCACGAACGCACGGTTCCAGAACAACAAGCTGTCGTACCGGCAGCTCTATGTCGGCGGCTTCACCACCACGGGCACGGGCGCCAACCGCAACAGCGACCTGTCGACGATCATCCGTGGCGGCGGCGGCGCGGACGAGGACTTCGACACCTTCACCCTCGACAATCAGGTCAGTGCGCGGTTCGAGACCGGCGTGGTGAAGCACCAGGTTCTGGGCGGCCTCGACTACCAGCGGATCACCGGCGAGAACTTCCAGCAGTTCAACACCGGCCAGACCACCAACCCGGTGACCAGCATCCCGAACCTCAGCCTGTTCGCGCCCACCTACGGCGGCACGATGCCGAGCTTCGACCTGACCCAGCTGTCGGCCGCCTATGTGAACACCTACAGCCGCCGCAAGCAGACCGGCCTCTATCTGCAGGATCAGATGTCCTTCGGTCGCCTCCAGGTGATCGCGAGCGGCCGCTACGACTGGTACGACCAGACGACGCTCAACAAGAAGAACTCCACGACGGCCGTCCTCTCGCAGAACGCCTTCACCATGCGCCTCGGCGCGCTGTACGAGCTCAGCGAAGGGCTCGCGCCCTATGTCAGCTACTCGGAGTCGTTCGAGCCCCAGGCCGGCACGACCTGGCAGGGCGAGGCCTTCGTCCCCGTCACCGGCAAGCAGTTCGAGGGCGGCGTGAAGTACCAGCCGCCCGGCACGTCGGCCCTCTTCACGCTCTCGGCCTACGAGTTGAAGCGCCAGAAGACCCCGGTCGGCGATCCGCTGGCCGGCATGAACGGCATCCCGGCCAACTCCCAGATCCAGATCGGCGAGGTGCGGGTGCGCGGCGTCGAACTGGAAGGTCGCGGGGAAGTGGCCCCGGGCCTGAACGTGGTCGGTGCGCTCAGCTACACCGACGCGATCATCACCCAGGGCGCGCCGGCGGTCGCGGCGACCGCCACCAACAGCGGCACGCCCTCAACCACGGGCACCCGCCAGCTCGGCGTGCCCAAGTGGGGCGCCTCGACCTTCATCTCGTATGACTTCGCCAAGGCGGGGAAGGTCAGCGGTCCCATGGCCGGCCTGCGGCTCGGCGCCGGTCTGCGCTACGTGGGCGGCTCGGACGGCACGACGACCTACCGGGTGATCAACAACGTCACCACCTTCGAGCGTTTCAGAACCGACAGCTTCACCTTGGTCGACGCGCTGGTCGCCTACGACCTCGGCGTGGCGTCGCCCAAGCTCGAGGGCTGGGAAGCGGCGGTCAACGTCGCCAACCTGTTCGACAAGCGGCACGTCTCGGCCTGCCCGTTCAACAACAGCTGCTACTTCGGCGCGGCGCGGACGGTCGTCGGCTCGCTCCGCTACGCCTGGTGAAGGACGCGCGTCGCGGCCGGCCCCGGGTCAGGCCGCGGCGCGCACCGTGGCGTGCAGCAGATAGCCGCCGCCTCGCAGGGTGCGGATCAGGTCCTCGGCCCCGTCGCACGGGGTCAAGGCGAGCCGGAGTCGCGACACCCGCGCGTGGATCAGGCGGCTGTCGGCGGGGGCGCCCTGGTCGCGCAGCAACTCGGACAGCTCCTGGCGGCTGAGGATCCGGCCCGGCCGGACGGTGAAGGCCCGCAGCAGCGCGCTCTCAGGCCGGCCCAGCCGGACCATGCGGCCGGAGGGCGCCTGCACGCAGCCGAGCCCCAGGTCGAAGCGCCAGCGGGGCGCGGCCGCCGCCTGGGCGACTGGTGCGCGCCGCCGGGTGGCCGCCTGGACGTGCGCGGCCAGCTCCAGCGGGTGCGGCGAGGGCGGCAGCAGGCCGGCGATGCCGAGGTCCAGCGCCGCGATCCGCGTGTTCAGGTCCGACGCCTCGGGGATGACCAGCACCGACAGGCCCGTGGCGCACAGCTCGCGGCAGAGGGCCATGTGCGCCGCGTCGGTGAGGTGCAGGTGCAGCACCGCCAGATCCCATGCCGACAAGCCCAGCGCCTCGCGGGCCGCGGCGGGATCGTCGACCATCATCAGTTCGCGGCCGTCACGGCGCAGCAGGTCACCGCCGGCGGCCCGGGTCCGGGCGTCGCCGCCCATCCAGAGAATCCGCGTCGGCGCGGCCCGCGAGCGGTCGGGCGCCAGGCCGGCGACGATTTCGAGGACCTCCAAGGCGACCCTTTGGGTTTCAATCAATGCTCGCACCCTTGCGCGTCGATGAGTTGATCGCGATCTGATTATTTTTTGGCGGAGTCGAGGAAAGAGTGTGTGCTGCAAATTCGTCGCGGAAATTGCAGTATTCATCGCGGCTTTCGCGCATTCCTCGGTGGGGCGATGCTGCGCTTGGGGGTGTAAAAAATAGCGTAAAAACAATACAATAGGCGGAAGATCGTGCCCGAATTCGTCCGTCGCGTGGGATCCGTCAAACGAAAATCGCGTGCAGTACATATGAAATAGAATCCGACGGATTGTCGCCAATCCTCCAATAAACCCAGGCCAGCTGCGCGGGTGCGCGGCCGGCTTCGGCGGGGTCCGGGGCCGGTTTCACAAACTGGGGGGCGGCAGGCGGGCGCGCCGGCCGCTGGAGGATTTCGATCTTGAGCATCATGCGTACGCGCGATCGCCTTCTGGCGACCTCGATGATCTGCGGCACGGCCCTGCTCGGGCTCGCCGCCCCGGCGTTCGCCCAGTCGGGCGCGTCGGACGAAGTGTCTGAAGTCGTGGTCACGGGGACGCGCATCCCGTCGCCGAACCTGGAGAGCGTCAGTCCGGTGACCGCCGTCACCGCGGCCGAGATCAAGGCCACGGGGGTGACCCGGGTCGAAGACATGATCAACAGCCTGCCCCAGGCCTTCTCGGCTCAGGGCGGCTCGGTCTCCAACGCCTCCACCGGCACCGCCACCATCAACCTGCGCGGCCTCGGCGCCACGCGGACCCAGGTGCTGATCGACGGTCGTCGTCTGATGCCCGGCACGCCGAACACCACGGGCGGCGCCCTGGCGGCCGACATCAACTTCATCCCCTCGGCCCTGATCCAGCGCGTTGACGTGCTGACGGGCGGCGCCTCGGCCGTGTACGGCGCGGACGCCGTCGGCGGCGTCGTGAACTTCATCATGATGCGCAACTTCGAAGGCCTGCGCGTCGACACCCAGTACGGGATCTACCAGCACGAGAACGACAGCCCGGTGGCGGACGTCGTGCTGGCGTCGCAGCGCGCGGCCGCCAGCCCGCAGTTCTTCCAGCTGCCGAAGAAGAACGTGCGCGACGGTGAGACCAGCCAGATCACCCTGGTGATGGGCGTGAACTCGCCTGACGGTAAGGGCAATGTGACGGCCTACGCCGGCTACCGCCACGTCGAGCCGATGCTGCAAGGCAACCGCGACTTCTCGGCCTGTACGCTGCAGTCCGGCGCCAACTTCCCGGCCGCCGGCTGCGGCGGCTCGGGCACGGCCTTCCCGGCCCGCGTCGGCAGCCTGGTCACCGACATCACCAGCTCGAACCAGCAGTTCCGCACCCGCGTCGCCGCGCGCGACGTCTACAACTTCGGCCCGGACAACTACTACCAGCGCCCCGACGACCGCTACGTGTTGGGCGCGTTCGCCGAGTACGAGGTGAACGACTGGGCCACCGCCTACACCGACGTGATGTTCATGGACGACACGTCCACCTACCAGATCGCGCCGGGCGGCATCTTCGCCGGCAACTTCAGCATCAACTGCGACAACGCCCTGATGAGCGCCTCGCAGCAGGCGGCGCTCTGCGGTCCTGGCGTGGACACCGACGCGCTCACCGCGGGCGTGCAGGAGGCCGTCGACGCCGACCCGACCCGTCCGGGCATCCAGGATACCTGGACCGGCATCGTCTCGCGCCGGAACGTCGAGGGCGGCGGTCGGCAGGGCCGCACCCAGCACCAGCAGTACCGCTATGTGATCGGCCTGCGCGGCGACCTGAACGAGAACTGGACCTACGACTTCGCGATGCAATATGGCCGCGTGTCGTTCAATCAGGAGCTGACCGGCTTCTTCCGCTCCACCGCGATCAACAACGCGCTGAACGTGGTCTCGGTCAACGGAACCCCGACCTGCGCCTCTGTCGTGAACGGCACGGACACCGCCTGCGTCCCCTACAACATCTTCCGGAACGGCGCGGTCACCCAGGCCCAGCTCGACTATCTGGAGACCCCGTCCTACACGGCCGGCAACCTGTTCGAGCGCGTGGTGAACTTCTCGCTCGGCGGTGACCTCACCGACTACGGCGTGAAGTCGCCGTGGGCCAACGACGGCGTCGGCATCTCGATCGGGGCCGAGTATCGCCGTGAGACCATGGACTTCGCCGCCGACTACGTGTCGTCGTCGGGCGCCCTGAACGGCGGCGGTGGCGCCGCCCCGCCGGTGAACGGCTCGTTCGACGTCTACGAAGCCTTCGGCGAAGCCCGCCTGCCGATCCTGCAGGACCGGCCGTTCGCCAAGAGCCTGACGGTCGAGCTGGCCTTCCGCTACTCGGACTACTCGTCCGTCGGCACGACCGAGACCTATAAGCTGGCCGGCGAGTGGGAGCCGATCGACGGCCTGCGCCTGCGGGGCGGCTACAACCGCGCTGTCCGCGCGCCGCACATTCTCGAACTGTACTCGCCGCAGAACGTCGTCCTGGACGGCACGCAGGACCCCTGCGCCGGCCTGACCGCCAGCAACCCGCTGGTGGCTCGCTGCGCCCAGGCGTTCGGCCTGACCACCGCCCAGGTCCTGGCGATCGAGGCCAACGCCTCGGCCCAGTACAACGGCCAGACCGGCGGCAACCCCGACCTGCGGCCCGAGACCGCCGACACCTACACCCTCGGCTTCGTGTTCCAGCCGTCGTTCGTGCCGGGCTTCAACATCTCGGTCGACTACTTCGACATCAAGGTGAAGGACTTCATCGCCGGCATCGGCGCCGACACCATCATCAATCGCTGCGTCAACACGCTCGATCCGTTCTTCTGTAACCTCGTGCACCGCGACGCGGTGGGCTCGCTCTGGCTGTCCAACGACGGCTACGTGATCGACACCACGCTGAACACCGGCGCCCTGCGCACCAAGGGCTTCGACGTCAACGCCACCTACCGCACCGACCTCGAGACCCTGGGCCTCGGCGAGATGGGCTCGATCAGCACCAGCTTCGTCGGCACCTGGCTCGACACCCTGTCGACCCAGAACCTGCCGGGCGACGACTACTTCAACTGCGCCGGCTACTATGGGAGCATCTGCTCGGTGTCGGGTGGTCTGACCTCGCCGAACCCCAAGTGGCGTCACAAGGCGCGGCTGACCTGGGCGACCCCGTTCGCCTATGGCGATTGGGTGAAGGACGTGTCGCTGACTCTGCAGTGGCGCCACTTCAACAAGGTCAAGCTGGACGCCTTCTCCGACGATCCGCAGCTCAACAATCCGGGGCTGCAGTTCGCCACCGACCGGACCCTCGCGGCGCGCGACTACTTCGACCTGACCGCCTCGTGGACGGTGCGCGACAACCTCAACTTCCGCGCCGGGGTGAACAACATCTTCGACAAGTCGCCGCCGCTGAACGGCTCGGCCAACTGCCCGACCGGGCCCTGCAACGGGAACACCTGGCCGCAGATGTACGACGCGTTCGGCCGCTTCCTGTTCGTCGGTCTCAGCGCCGACTTCTAGCGCCGTCTCCCGGCAAGGCCCCTGCTTCGGCAGGGGCCTTTCTCGTCTGACGGCCGGTGGCGCGTGCTCATTTTGGGTTGAAGCACTACCTTTCGATCAGGTCCGGGCCGCGATCCTGGCTCGTACATTGCAACGGTGAAGGCCGCGGGATCACCCCGCGGCTTTTCTCTCTTGCAGCCCCTCGGGGCGTCCGAGGCTCGACATGACTTTCCGCTCCGCCCTCGTTTCGGGCCTTGCCCTGGCCGCCGTCATCGCCGTGGCCGCGCCCGCGCAGGCGTCGACCAACCTGCTGGTGAATGGCAGCTTCGAAGGGCCGGACCTCTCGGAAGGCCAGTACACCTATCCCTTCGGCACGCTCGGGTCCTGGTACTACTGGGGCTCGGCCCTGGTGAACGCCGAGGGCGACAGCGCTTGGTGGCCCTATGGCGGGACTTTCAGCGGTCAGGACGGCGACCAGTTCGCCGCGCTTCAGACCACCAGCGTCCTGGCCCAGACCTTCGACTTCGGCGGCGGCAGCCTGGCGCTGAGCTGGCTCGACGCGGGCCGGCCCTGGTCGTGGGGTGGTTGCTGCAACGGCGACCAGACCTACAAGGTCTCGCTGTACAACTTCGGCACCGGCGCCACGACCGATGTGGGTCAATATGCGACCGTCAGCGGCCAAGGCTTCAACCAGAAGTCCGCCACCGTGGGTCTCGCCGCCGGTCAGTACGCCCTGATCTTCCAGGGCCTGACCGCCGACCGCGACGAGACCGCCTTCATCGACAAGGTGTCGGCGTCAGCGGCGCCCGAGCCCGCCACCTGGGCGCTGATGATCGCCGGCTTCGGTGGTGCGGGCGCGATGCTCCGCCGCCGCCGCGGCCTCGTCGCCGCCTGAGCCGCCCCCGTTAACCGCCGCCTGCACGAAACGGGTAACGCAACCTTCGGGTGCGACATTTGCCCCAGGTCCAGGAAAGCGAACAGCAACCTATACCGACGTTAGATGACGGGGCGTCCCCAGGGTCGCCCTTCCGGAGCACTACCAGATGTCTCACGCCAAGTCCGTGACGTACCGCCCGAAGGGCATGCAGGTTTCCGCGCTCGCGCTCGCCATGACGCTGAGCGTGGCCGTCGTCGCCGTCGCGCCGAGCGAGGCCCACGCGGGCGGCTCGAACGGTAGCGGCAAGGGCTCGACCACCGCCACCAACGGCAACGGCAGCTCGAACAGCGGCAACGGCGCCGGCTCGGGCAGCAGCACCGGGACGTCCAGCGGCAACAACGGCAACGACAAGGGCGTGGGCAACGCCGGGAACAACGGAAACTCGGGCTCCAATGGCGCCTCGGGTTCGAACGGGAACTCTGGTTCGAACGGGAACTCCGGTTCGAACTCTGGCGGCTCCAACAGCAACTCGGGCTCCAGCGGGTCTTCGGGCTCGTCGGGCGGCTCAGACACCAGCAACGCCGGCGGGAATGGCGGCAGCTCCTCGGGGAGCAGCAGCTCCTCGGGGAGCAACGGCTCCAGCAACGCGAACGGCAATTCGGGCTCGAACGGCGGCGGCGCCTCGGGTGGTACGACCACGGCCAGCCTGCCGGTCTGCGCCCTGTCGGATATCTCGGGCGGCGCCTCGATCTGCAGCGGCTACTACCAGGGCAACCTGCTGAACAGCAGCGCGACCGACCTGGCCGCGCAGGCCGCCGGCCTGCAACTGATCGGCCTCAGCAACTGGGACGGCACGCTGGTCGAGAAGCAGCTCGACCTGTCCAGCTCGGTGATCGACTTCACGACGGCGCTGAACGGCTTCACCTTCATCGGCGTGCACTTCGGCGCGGGGACCAACAGCCCCAGCCCGCAGACCCCGGGCGGCGTGACGGCCTTCTATCGCTTCGACGCCGGTGTGAACCTGGACACCATCCTGCTGACCCCGGGTTCGGCCTCGGCCGCGCGCCTCTACTCCACCGGCCCCGCGCCGGTCGTGCCGCCGCCGATCCTGCCGCCCAAGCCGGGCGACACCGGCAATGCCGGCGGCGTGATCGACGACATGCGCACCGCGGTGCCCGAGCCGGCCACCTGGGCGCTGATGATCATGGGTTTCGGCGCGGCCGGCGCCATCCTGCGTCGTCGCAAGGCCCTCATCGCCGCCTGACGCCGGGCTTGGCCCGCCTCGATCTACGCGTTACGCATGAGCCCATGCGTCGTCTCGCCCCTGCCTTCGCGAGCCTCCTGGCCCTCGCGCTGATCGCCGCCCCGGCGGCGGCGCGGACCTATTACGTCGTCCAGTCGGGCGCCGACTCCTGGACGGTCATGGACCCGGAAGGGGTGGAGCGGGTCGGGGAGGGCGGCGCCATCCGCCGGGCCTGGGCCGTGCGCGTGCAGCGCAACATCCTGTCGGGCAACCCGCCCGAGCCAGGCTATGTGCGCACCCTCACCGAGTACGACTGTCAGGCCCAGCGCACGCGCTGGCGTGAGTTCTCGGCCTATTCCCGGTCAGGCAAACTGCTGGTCAGCAAGGTCAATCCGAACCCGGAGTGGGGCCCGGCCGCCGAGGCAGCCGACATCTACGCCGGCTATCGCGTGATCTGCGAGACCGGCGGCGGCGGCTCTGTGGTGTCGGCCGACAGCGTCGCCAAGATCGTCATCAGCCTGATGGGTTCGTGGGATCCGCCGCCCGCGCCCCTGGCGCCGCTGGCCGGCGCGACACCCCTGACGAAGACGCCCGCACCGAAGGCTCCGGCGGCGAAAGCGCCCGCGGCCAAGACGCCCGCCGCCAAGGCCCCGGCGGCGAAGCCGGCGGCCAAGGCGACGCCCAAGGCCTGATCGGCCCTACTTCGAGAGCTGGCCGCGCACCGCGCCGGCCGGGAACTCGCCGTTGTGGACATTGACGTAGTAGGCGGCCGGGTTGGCGGCGATGTCGGCCACCACGGCGGCGTCCGCCTTCGCGCAGCCCTTGGCCTTGCCGTCCGGGCCCGGCGCCTGGAGCGTCAGCACCGGCGGGCCCGCCGCCGAGGCGGGAGCCTTGTGGATGTGGGCCATGGTCGCCGGCGCGATCTTCTCGACCGCGACGTCGTAGCAGACCTGGCTCTGGGCCGTGCTGACCGTGAAGGTCGCGTGGCCCGTGCCATCGGCGTCGCCGGCGTTGGGCTTTTCCGCGGCGCCGGTCAGGTGAGCGGAAAGCCTGGCGTCCTGCGCCGACGCGGGGGCGGCGAGGGTGACGGCGGCCAGCGCCGCCAGGCTGAGAATTCTGATCTTCATGAGCGTCTCCTGCGCTTGGCCCCCGCCGGTCGGGCGGGGATGCAAGCGCAGGAGCGCGTCATGGTCAATTCCGGCCGGGGATGATCACCGGCAGGTGTTCGTAGCCCTTCACGAACGACGACAGCACCCGGCGCGGCGGGCCGACCACCTCGATCCGCGGGAAGCGGGCCAGGATTTCTTCCCAGATGATCTTGAGCTGCAGCTCGGCCAGGCGGTTGCCCACGCAACGGTGGATGCCGAAACCGAACGAGAGGTGCTGGCGCACCCGAGGACGCTCGATCCAGTAGTCGTTGGGCCGCTCGATGACCTCTTCGTCGCGGTTGCCCGAGACGTACCACATGGCGACCTTGTCGCCCTTCTTGATGGTCTTGCCGCTGAGCTCGAAGTCCTGCTTGGCGGTGCGGCGCATGTAGGCGAGCGGCGTCTGCCAGCGGATGGTCTCGGACACCATGTTCGGGATCATCCCCGGATCGGCGCGCAGGATGCGCTCCTGGTCGGGGTTCTGGCTGAGGGCCAGGATCGAGCCCGTGATCGTGTTCCGCGTCGTGTCGTTGCCGCCCACGATCAGCAGGATCAGGTTCCCGAGGTACTCCATGCGGTCCATGTTCTTGGTGGACTCGCCGTGGGCCAGCATCGAGATCAGGTCGGGCTTGGGCTCGGAGTTCACGCGCTCGTTCCAGAGGCGCATGAAGTAGTCCACGCACTCGAACAGCTCCATCCGCCGCTCCTGCTCGGCGACCTCGGGGTCGGTCGAGCTGAAGAGGCCGGATTCCGGCCCGGCGGTGGCGACGTCGGACCAGCGGGTCAGCTTGCGGCGGTCTTCCCAGGGGAAGTCGAACAGCGTCGCCAGGGTCATGGTCGTCAGTTCGATCGACACCTTGTCGACCCAGTCGAACTGCTCGCCGATCGGCAGGTCGTCGAGGATCTTGGCGGCGCGCTCGCGGATGATCGGCTCCAGGCGCGCCAGGTTCGGACCAGCGACGATCGGGCTGACCGTCTTGCGCTGGATGTCGTGCTTCGGCGGGTCCATCGCGATGAACATCGGCAGGGTGAAGTCTTCCGCCGGGTCGGGCAGCACGATGATCGGCTCGGACGAGAACACCTCGTGGTTCGTGTCCACCGCCATGATGTCGTTGTACTTGGTGATCGACCAGTACGGGCCCACGTCTTCCCAGCCGGAGTCGGCGGTGTAGTGGACGGGATCTTCCTTCCGCAGCCGCTCGAAGTAGGGCCACATGGTGTCGTCGCGGAACAGCTCCGGGTTAGCCGGATTGATCTGCTCCAGCGGGATCGAATAGGCCGTCTCGCGGGCCTGGCGGTGCAGATCGAGAGCCGCGTCGTCCATACTTGATCCTCCTGGGAGCGCGGGTCTCCGCGCCCGCGTTACGTCGGCTTCGACGATGAGCCTGACGGAACGGCAAGTCAATCAAAGATGACGCCGGCGTCACTTTGGGGGCAATGCCATCGCGAGCCGCACAAGGCGGTTTGAGGTGGGCGCCGGTCCCGCACGTGCGCTCTGCACAGCCCCAGCATTTCTCGCTTCCCCTGCGGCGCCGCTCGGCTAAACATTCGTTTGAAAATCGCGCTTCGGGGAAACGCATGGCTTCCGAGATCCTGTTCACGCCCTTCAATCTGAAGGGGCTGGACCTGCCCAACCGCATCGTCATGGCGCCCATGACGCGTTCGTTCTCGCCCGGCGGCGTCGCCACCGACGACGTGGCCGCCTACTACCGTCGGCGCGCCGAGAACGAGGTCGGCCTGATCGTCACCGAGGGCACGGGCGTGAACCGCCCCGCCTCGTTGAACGACCCCAACATCCCGCGCTTCCACGGCGAGGCTGAACTGGCCGCCTGGAAGAAGGTGGTGGAGGAAGTCCATGCCGTGGGCGGCAAGATCGCGCCGCAGCTCTGGCACGTGGGCGCCGTGCGCACCCGCAGCGAGGATTGGAGCCCTCCCGGTCCCTACGATAGCCCGTCGGGCCTCTCTCGGCCGGGCAAGGCGTTCGGCGAGCCCATGACCGACGCCGACGTCGCCGACGCCATCCGAGCCTTCGCCGACGCGGCCGCGGCCGCCAAGGCCCTGGGCTTCGACGCCATCGAGCTGCACGGCGCCCACGGCTACCTGATCGACCAGTTCTTCTGGGACGGCACGAACGTGCGCGAGGACGCCTATGGCTCGAAGGAGCTGCCGGGCCGCGCGCGCTTCGCCGCCGACATCCTGCGCGAGGTCCGCAAGGCCGTGGGCCCGAACTACCCGGTGATCATCCGCATCAGCCAGTGGAAGCAGCAGGACTACGAGGTGAAGCTGGCGAACGACCCCAAGGCGCTCGAAGCCTGGCTGGGCGCCCTGGTCGACGCGGGCGCCGATGCGCTGCATTGCTCGCAGCGCCGTTTCTGGGAGCCGGAGTTCGAGGGCAGCGACCTCAATTTCGCGGGCTGGGCCAAGAAGGTCACGGGCGTGCCGACCATCACCGTCGGCAGCGTCGGCCTCTCGGGCGAGTTCATCGCGGCCTGGGGCGGCGAGAAGTCCGAGCCGGCCTCGCTGGAGCGCCTGGAAGAGATGGTGGAACGCGGCGACTTCGACCTCGTCGCCGTCGGCCGCGCCCTGCTGCAGGACCCCGAATGGGCCACGAAGGTCCACGCCGGCCGGCAGTCCGAGCTCAAGGCCTACGACCGCTCGGCGCTCGCGACGCTGTACTAGGTCCCTGCGTTTCCCTCCCCTTCATGGGGAGGGACGGACGACGACGTCGTCAGGGTGGGGAGAAGCTCAGCTCGCGCTGGTCCAAGGATCCCCACCCGTCTCGCTGCGCTCGCCACCCTCCCCATGAAGGGGAGGGAAAGCCTTACCCGTTGTAGTTCAACTTCAGGCCCGGGCGCGGCCAGGTCGCGCGGTACAGCTTCCCGGTCGAGGACGCCGTGATCCACGCCGTTCGCATGTCCTCGCCGCCGAAGCAGATGTTGGTGACCACCAGGTCCGGCACGGGGAAGTGTTCCACCGTCCCGTTCGGGTCGAAGGCGGTGATGCCGCCGTTGATGATCGTCGCCACGCAGACCTTGCCGCCGGCCTCCACCGCCAGGCTGTCCAGCAGCTGGTAGCCGGGCAGGTTGCAGACCACCCGGCCCGGCGCGAAGCCTTCGCCCGGCTTCAGCACGCCGGTCTCGGCCACGTCGAACGCCCAGAGGCGGCCCAGCTGGGTGTCCGCCACATAGACCACCGTCTCGTCCGGCGAGAGGCCGATGCCGTTCGGCGAGATCAGGTGCCCGCGCTGCTGGCTGATATGCGAGCCGTCGGTCTTCGCGTAGTAGACCGCGCCGTTCTTGCGGCCTTCGGGCGTGGAGCAGCCGTGGTCGGTGAACCAGAACCCGCCCGACCTGTCGAAGACGATGTCGTTCGGCCCGACCAGCTTCCTGCCGTCGCAGGCGTCATAGACCGTCTTCAGCTCGCCGGTCGTCAGGTCGTAGCGCTGGATGTAGCCGCCGGTGTGCGACGGCGGCGTCGGGCCGGGGATGGTCAGGCCGCCGTTGTCCAGCCACTCGAAGCTGCCGCCGTTGTTGGTGATCCAGATGGCGCCGTCCGGGCCGATGGCCGCGCCGTTCGGGCCGCCGCCGGTCTCGACCACCAGTTCCGTGGTTCCGTCCGGCTTCACCCGCGTCAGCCGCCGGCCCTTGATCTCGGTCAGGATCACCGAGCCGTCGGCCATGGCGATGGGACCTTCCGGGAACTCGAGCCCCTCGCAGACCAGTTCGATGTCCATGCCGTTCCTCTCCCTCATTTCCGGGTTGTCTTGTTGGGCCGGACTATAGCCTCCGCCCCGGCGGGTGGGGGAAGGGGAGATCGCCGGGCCTGACGTTACGTCAGATCTGCTTTCCGCCGGGAAGAACTCGGCGTGACCTTGCGTCAACAGTGTGTGCCATTCGACACAAACAACTGTTCGAATACTTCACCCTGTCACTTCCGATAGCTTGTCGGGCTTCCCGCAGCGCCGCACCTATCGCGCAACGGCCAAGTCCTGGCCGGCAATGAAGGTCGGCGGGCCCACGCCCCCGGCAAGAAGGCCGCTCTCCCAATCGGCGGCCCTGGGGAGGTATCATGAGTAAGTTTCGCCGCGGCCGCGGCCGCCTTGTGCTGTCGGCTTCCGTCTTCGCCCTGCTGTCCACGAGCGCCTACGCGCAGACGGCCTCGGCCCCGGCCGCCGAGGAGCCAGCGCTGGTCGACGCCATCATCGTGACCGCCCAGCGCCGCGAGGAAAGCGCCAACGACGTCGCCATGGGCATCCAGGCCGTCCGGGGCGATGTGCTGGAGCGCCTGCACGTCACCGACGCCAAGGACCTGTCGGCCTTCGCGCCCAGCTTCACGGTCTCGCAGAGCTATCAGGGCGTGCCGACCTACACGCTGCGCGGGATCGGCTTCAACACGATCAACCTGTCGGCCACCTCGACCGTCGGCACCTACGTCGACGAAGTGGCCTACGCCTATCCCTTCATGATGACGGGGCCGATCTTCGACCTGGAACGGGTCGAGGTGCTGAAGGGGCCGCAAGGCACTCTCTACGGCCGGAACACCACCGCCGGCCTGGTGGACTTCGTCACCAAGAAGCCGACCGACGAGTTCGCCGCCCAGGTCACGGCCGAGGCGGGGAACTACAAGACCTACAACCTCGAGGGCTTCATCAACGGCCAGATCGCCCCCAATCTGGCCGGCCGTTTCTCCTTCCGCGCCGAGAACAGCGACAAGGGCTGGCAGATCTCCAACACGCGTGGCGAGCGGCAGGGCGAGGTCGACCGTTGGGGCGTCCGCGGCGCCCTGGCGTTCACGCCCAACGACCGCCTGTCGGTCGACGCCTCGGTCTCGTACTGGCGCAACAAGTCCGACACGGTCGTGGCCCAGGGCATCGGCTTCACGCCGGCGACGGCCAACAGCCCGTTCCTGGCCCCCGGCATCAAGGACTACATCGCCGCCAACCTGCCGACCAAGGGCAGCCAGGCCGACTGGGCGCCGACCCCGGGCCGCAGCGCCGACGTGGGCATCGGCGCGGGTCTCGCCGGTCCGCTGCGTGAGAACAACGAGTTCGTCGGCATCAAGCTGCGCGTCGCCTACGACATCAACGACGACATGCGCATCGTCTCGCTGACCGGCTTCCAGGATCTCAAGCGCCGGGCGCTCTCCGACTGGAGCGGCGCGCCGTACGAGATCCTGCTGCAGCGGGCCCGCGGCGATATCGAGTCGATCTCGGAGGAGCTGCGGATCGAAGGCGGCAACGACCGCATGAACTGGCTGGTGGGCGGCTACATCGCCCGCGACGAGATCATCGACGCCAACCGCACCCTGCTGGGCCAGAACTCCAACGTCGGCCTGATCCGGGCGGCCGGCTCGACCCTGCTGGCCACCCCGTTCAACAGCGGTGGCTACACGGCGGCCCAGATGGCCCAGTCGTTCCGCACCTACGTCGACCGTGGCGACATCGAGACCAAGACCTGGAGCGTCTTCGCGAACGCCGACTACGAGATCACCGACACGCTGAAGATCACCGGCGGCATCCGCTACACCGAGGACAAGCAGGACTACAACGGCTGCTCGCGCGACTTCAACGGCAGCATGCTGCCGAACGTGAACGTCGTGAACCGCGCGCTGTTCTTCCAGACCTACGGCGCCATCGTCGCCCCGATCAGCGCCAACCAGTGCAACACCTTCGACCCGGCCAAGCTGGCCTTCGGTCCGGTGATCTCCAAGCTGGACGAGAACAACATCGCCTGGCGCGTGGCCCTGGACTGGAAGCCGGCCGACAACGTGCTGCTGTTCGGCTCGGTCTCGCGCGGGGCCAAGGCCGGGGCGACCCCGGTCAACGCCGCAAACATCTCGACCCAGAACGCCCCGGCCAAGCAGGAGATGCTGACGGCCTATGAGGCGGGCGTGAAGGCGGGCCTGTTCGAGCGCCGCATGCAGGTGAACGTCAGCGCCTTCTACTACGACTACGAGGACAAGCAGCTCAGCGTCTACTTCGCCGACCCGATCTACACCGCCCTGTCGCGGTTGCAGAACGTGCCGAAGGGCGAGGCCTACGGCGTGGACGGCGAAGTCACCTGGCGCCTGACGCCGGAACTGACCGTCATCGCCTCGGGCACCCTGCTGCACACCGAGGTCCAGGACTACGTCGGGATCAACTCGGCTGGCCGTCCGCAGGACTTCGACGGCGCGCCGTTCCTCTACAGCCCCAAGAAGTCGGGCGCCGTGACCGTTCTCTACGGACGCGACCTGACCAGCGACCTGGGCCTGCAGGCGGCGCTGAACGCCCGCTGGCAGGACGAAAGCCATGCCGACCTCGAGGGCGATCCGCGCTTCGAGATCAAGGACTACGGCCTGGTCAACGCCAGCCTCGGCGTTCACGCGCTGGACGACCGCTGGAGCGCCCAGCTCTGGGTCCGCAACCTGACGAACACCTACTATTGGACCGCGGTCAGCTCGAACGCGAACGTGGTCGTGCGCTTCCCGGGGCAGCCCCGCACCTACGGGGCTTCTCTTACCTTCGCCTTCTGATTGCGAGACAGGCGAGGTCCTTCGACTGGCCCGGGGTTCGCCCCGGGCCATTTTTCGTTCAGATGCGGTCCAGCACCCGGACGGTGAAGGCGTGCTCGTCCACGTCCGACGCCTCGTGGCGCTCGGCGCGGACCTCGCGCCATTTGCTCTCGTCGATCGGCGACAGCGTAACGTCGCCCTCCACATCCGCATCCACGTCGGTCAGGTAGAGCCGGCGCGCCTTGGTCAGGGCCAGCTCGAACAACGAGGCGCCGCCGATCACGCAGACCTCGGTCGCGCCATCCTCCTCGGCCTGTTCGCGGGCGATCGCCACGGCTTCGGAGAAGTCCTCGCAGACCAGCGCCCCCTTCGGCTCGAACGAGCCGTCGCGCGACAGGACAATGTTGGTGCGCCCCACCAGCGGCTTCTTCGGCAGGCTGTCCCAGGTCTTGCGGCCCATGATCACCGGCTTGCCCATGGTCACGGCCCGGAAGATGGCCAGGTCGGTCTTGAGCCGCCAGGGCAGCGTCCCGTCCCTGCCGATCACGCCGTTGCGCGCGCGGGCGATGGGACCGGCGGTGAGGATCACATTCGACATGGCGCGTTCTTACCCGGCTCCCGCCCCGCAAGGCGAGCGAAGACAGGCGGCGCGTTCAGCCCACCGGCTCATCCAGCCAGCTCAGCCACTTGCGGCGCACAGCCTGGTCCGGATCGACGCCGAAGCGGCGGCAGTAGAGCAGCACCTGGCAGAGCAGGTCGGCGGCCTCGTCGGCCCGGTCGTGCTCACATGCCTCGCCACGGCCGCGGCTGGACAGCCGCAAGTGAGCCTGGGCCAGCTCGCCCATCTCCTCCTGCAGCTTCATCAGGTACCAGTCGTCGTCCCGGACGATCCCGAACTTGCGGGCGTAGATGTCCGAGATGCGCTCCGCGGAATCCGCCACTTCCGAAAGGGTCAGTGGCGTCTTCATGAGATCAGACCGCGATCGGAGCCGAGATGGAGGGGTGGGCCTGATATCCCTCGAGTTTGAAGTCCTCGAACTCGAAGGCGAACAGGTCGTCCTTGTCCGCGACCTTCAGGGTCGGGAAGGGCAGGGGTTCGCGAGCCAGTTGGGTCCGCGCCTGTTCCAGGTGGTTCAGGTAGAGGTGTGCGTCGCCCAGGGTGTGGACGAACTCGCCCGGCTCCAGCCCGCAGACCTTGGCCATCATCAGGGTCAGCAGGGCATAGCTGGCGATGTTGAACGGATTTCTTTCCACACGGAACGGTATGGTCGCAGAGGTGAGTCTCGCAATGGCCTGATGCGTGAAGCTTTTGCATCGCGCATCGCATCAGGCCTTTGCGACGCAGGGCGTCTCCACCGTGATCTTGCTCCGAGCATGCTGGCAAGCATGCTCGGCACTGAGGGCGGAACTGACCCGTTGCCGGCGATGCTGCCTTCGAGGCTTACCTAAGGTAGCCTGGAGGGCCTGGATGGGGCTCAACCACCATAGCTCGTCGGTCTGCTACCCTGAGACGCCATTGTGCACCTGCCGTCGAAAGCGGCCTGCGACCCGCTTGTAAAGCTTTCGACGGCGGCGGATCATCGGCGAATCGCCCCGGCTATTGCCAGCCCGGAAAACTCTCTCAGCTCCGACGCCTGTGCGACAGCAGCTCGACGCGGGCATGTAAGTGCGAGGGAAGGCAGACGTGTGGACGTTCACCCTCAAGCTCCTCCCCGCGGCGGATGGGGACTGCTTGATCCTGTCCTGGGGCATCGACCAGCACGTCAACCACATGGTGGTGGATGGAGGCCGCGCCGGCGCCTATCCGCACTTGAGACAAGAGCTGGCCGGGATGGCGGCGAAGGGCCAGGCGCTGGAACTCTACGTCCTGACGCACATCGATGCGGACCACATCGAGGGGGCCCTGGCGTTCCTGAAGGACAAGGCTCGGCCCCTAACTCCCAACAACGTCTGGTACAACGGCTACAGGCAAATGCGAGGCTCCGGACGGCGAAGCATGAAGCAGGGCGACGACTATGCCGAGACGCTCGACAAGCTCCGCTGGCCCGTCAATCGCCACTTCGCGGGCGGCGTGGCGACGATCGAAGCCGCGCGGGAGCCGATCGATGTGGCGGGCCTAAAGGTAACGATGTTGTCGCCGGATCAGGCTCATCTGAAAGCGCTTGGGGACCGTTGGGTCGAGTGGCGCCGACAACAGGCGGCGGCGGACACGGTCCGGCCCGGCACGCGGGCGTCGCGTAGGACACGCAACCCGATTCCCGATCCGCTCATCCTCGAAGACCTCGTGAGCGACGGAAAGGAGGATGGCGAGCTACCGAACGGCACGAGCATCGCGTTCCTCGCCGAGTGGGGCGGCCGAAGGGTCTTGCTGGGCGGTGACGCCCATCCTGGCCTCCTGGCGTCGTCGCTTGGCCCCCTCGCCGACGCCGAAGGCGGGCGATATCGCGTGGATCTGCTGAAGGCCTCGCACCACGGCAGCATGGGCAACACGTCGCGCGAATTGGTCCAGCGCCTCGACTGCAGACAGATCGCGTTGTCCTCAAACGGGAACCTGCACGGCCATCCTGACCCTCAGGCGGTCGCCCGGTTCGTCCACTTCGGGGTGGCAGGTCGGAAGATCCTGCACTTCAACTACGACACCGACCGGACCCGTCCATGGGCGAATCCTGAGATCAAGGACCGCTATGACTACGAGGTACGCTATCCGGCCGCCGAAACACCGGGCCTGATTGAGATCGATCTGATGGCGTGAATAGTCGTCTGGCTGGTATGCCGTCGCGACGGGGGCGGGCG
The DNA here is from genome assembly GCA_040752615.1 of Pseudomonadota bacterium. Lineage (GTDB taxonomy): Bacteria > Pseudomonadota > Alphaproteobacteria > Caulobacterales > Caulobacteraceae > Phenylobacterium. Next base: position 50,899 of record JBFMGV010000034.1, read on the forward strand.
AGTCCAGGGGCGCCTCTGCGGGGAGAGGAGATGACAAAGCGCGCGTGGGGCACCGTCGCAGACCTTGAGCACCAGCTGCTGCGCCAGCTGGAGGCGCGGCACCCAGGGCTCGTGACGCGACTGGCGCTGTCCATGGACGGCGACACCCTCTTCCTGCGCGGCGAGGTGGCGAGCGAAGACTGCCGAGGCGACGCCAAGCGCCTGCTGCTGGGCTTCGACGGCGTGTTCAAGGTGCGCAACGAGCTCGAGGTGGCCGGCTTCCTGGAGCCCGCGAGCAGCGACATGGATGACTACTTCGCAACGAGCCGCCCATCCGTAGGCGAACGCGCGACTGAGCGCTCGGATGGGGATGCCGGCGACGATGGCGGCCTTCGGCGCAAGAGCCGGCCGAGGGCCGGCGTTGAACCGACGCCAGGTCAGGTGGAGGTTACCCGCTATCCCAGTATCGAAGCGGAGGGTGCGGTCGCGCCTGGACGCGAGGTCCAGGTGAAGGTCGACCTGAAGGTCGCGGCGCAACGGGGCGCCACGCCCATCTCTTTGGGCACTTTCCCCGCGGACTGGCAGGAGATCGTTGTCCGTGTGCAGTTGTTTGCGCCGTGGGCGGCGGCGATGACGGACGATGATCCCACCATCACCCTTTCGGCCGACGGGACGTCGCGCGCGGCCCGGTTCAGGCTGACCGTGTCGGACCACCATCCGGCCGGTGGGCCCGCGCCTGTCTACGCCTCCTTCCTGCACGGCACCCGCGTTTGCGGTTACTTGAGCGTGGACCTGGCGGAAGACAGCGGCGAACACGCGGAGGGGGCCGTCGAGCCGCTGGTCGCCGTGGCACCGGAGGTCAGCGGCCCAGGCGTCTCTGTGACGATCGCCTGCGCCGGCGCTGGTCCCCAGACCTGGATGTGGAGCGCGCAGGTCCCCGGGGGGATCGAGCAGGGCTCAGAGCAGATCAGTCTGGACGGCGGAGACCAAGCCTTCGCCGAGGCCTTGCTCAGGACGTGCCCGGACCTGGAACCCTCGACGTTCCGGCGGGCGATGGCTGGGCTCGGCGAGCGGTTGTGGGAGGCGGCCCCGGCGCAGTTCCGGGTCGCGTACGCCGGATGGCGCGAGAAGCTCGGATCGAGTTTCCCCATTCAGTTTGTCACCGATGACCCACATGTGCCCTGGGAGATGATGAAGCCCAGCCTCGCCGGGGTCGACCATCTGTTCTTCGATCATCCGATCGCCCGCTGGCCGCTCAAGCGTGCGGGGCTGCGTCGATATCACCTGCCGGGCGGCGCGCTGCTGTCCTTCGTCCCCAAGTACGACAGCGGCCGGGCCCTGCCGTCCGCAGAGGCTGAAGGACGCTGGATCTGCGCAAACCTCGGTGCCACGAAGATGCCGGCGACGCGCGCGGCTTTCCTCGATGTGCTGGATGGAAAGCATCTCTCGCCCGTCGGAATTCTGCATTTCGCCGGCCATGGCGCGATCGACACCGGCGTCGCCGATGGCGGGATCGACATGGAGGATCACCTAGTTGGTGTGGGCGAAGTGAACCAGAGCAGCGTCGTGCTCGGCAAGCGGGACGGGACCCTCCTGGTGCTGAACGCGTGCGAGACTTCGGCTGGGGCGAAACTCCTGGGCATGAACACCGGATGGGGCTCAACGGTGGCGGCGCGTGAATTCGGCGGGCTCATCGCTCCCTTGTGGGAGGTGCAGGACGATGTCGCGCTGACCATGGTGCAGTCCGCACTCCCGCCGCTCATGCGCGGCGAGTTGACGCTGGGCGCGTCGTTGGCGGCGGCCAGGCGCGCAGGAGGCGACGCCTCTATCTCGGCCTTCGCCTACTTAGCGCACGGCGATGTCATGGCGCGGTTCGCTAGGTCGTAATCACGCTCGGAACATCGACCAGCAGCCTCGCCGGAATCAGCGCGCGAGTCTCCGCGACCAGGTCATTCGCCGTCGCGGGCGTCCGGATCGACACGATGAGGCTGAAACGGACCGGGACGTCCGCGGGCTCGATGTGGTTGCTGTTGGCCCACCACCCGCGCATGGGCGTTACGGTGATCATCCGACGCCCCACCAACTGATAGGCGGGCCCCTCCCACAGGTCGTGGTGGAGGGTCCCACGCGCCCGCCGGTCCCGCCCGAGAAGCCAGCCGTCATCATCGCCGGCCGGCTCCACGGAGGACCTCATGGCTCGGTTAACCCTGCCCTGGGCGCGAGCCTCGCTCTCCTCGAAGCGTTGGAAGTCGAATTTCAGGCCATGGGAGGGATAGAACTGCCAGCGTTCCAGCCCTGCGCTGTGAAGATCCGGATCGACGAAGTACGACAAGGTGGAGCGCAGTTCGACCCGCGTCTGGCCCAACGCCGCCAGCGCCCTGTCAGGCCAGGGCAGACGGAAGGTCTTCATCTCCTTCAGGGTGACGCTCTTGCCCTCCTCGCGCTTGTAGGGACGAAGCTCGTCCTCGGCGATCAGGGTCAGTGCGTTGTCCGCGCTCCAGAATAGACGCTCCTCATCAGGCACGCCCCAGCCGAAACAGTCCAACGTCGCCAGGGTGGCTTGCTCGGGAGTGGAACCGGCCACGATGAGCGCCTGCCGACGCGCATGGATCGCCGGCGTCCAATCGGCGGAGTGCGCGATCAGTCCGCGAACCGTTTCGGGGCGCATAGCGGGGTATCGCGCCATCACCCGTCCCGCCAGGCGGGCGGCCGCGGCGCATGCCGCGCTCGTATCGCCGGTGAGGGTGATCGGCTGAAGCGCCGCGTCATTCGAAGTGGTGGCGATCATGTCGGGCCCGTGGGGCCGTGACGTGCGGCCGCCGGGATCGACCCCGTGGTTGCCGCCCTCCATGAGGATGTCCGGCTTGTGGCGTCGCACCTCCCATGGCTGCGCCGTCCGTGAGCGCGGCGAGAGACTTCCGGCATCGGCCAGCGGGGACGGTCCTGAGCACTTGGTGGTCAGCGCGCCCACCGAAAGTACGTTGAGGGCCTGGGCGGGCGACTGGATGCCGTGCTCACCGTTTAGGGTGAGGTATGACGCCGTCTGGTAGGGCTCCGCGGCGGTTGTATGCACATTGCCAACCGCCACGCAGAAGAGGCGTGTGTGGACCCCATTGTTGAAGGCGAGCCCATCCAGGACACTCGACGTCGAGGTGGGGCGCCCGTCCTCGGGCTCACCGATCGCGTTCGCCGAGAGGCAATAGACCCGGGGGTGCGCCAGGTTCGCCTCGGCCTCGGTCACGCCCCGGAAGATCGCGTCTCGCGCCGGGAGGCGGACGGTGCTTCGAGGATTGAAGACGGCGATCGACTCAAGGCCCGTTTCAAGCGCGACGGTGCCTGAACTTGTGGCCACGTCGCTGAGATCTCCGTAGAGGGCAACGCCCGCCATCCGCGACCCATGCCCGTCGGGATCGAATGGATCCCAAGCGTCAAGAACTGCGCGACAGCGCGCCACCGGAAGCGCCGGCGCAAGGAGGGGGTGGGCCGGATTAACCCCCGTGTCGAGGAGAGTGACCAACGGGGCGGCCGGCGGGGCAGAAACCACGCGTTGAGCGATCTCCCGAACTTGCTGAAGCCGAGCCGGAGACGGAAGGTCCGCATGCTCGGCGATGAAGTTGGATGCGCCCCGAAGCTCCACCACAGCGGCGCTTTGGGCGATCAGCTTGGCCAACGCCGCCTTGGTGGCGACGCCGTTGTAAACCCTGATGTCGACGAACGTGGTCGGCCGACCCGTGAGCTCGATGTCCAGTTCCGCGACCGCAGCTTCGAACGCGAGGTGGAGCGGGTCGCGGACCCAGATCTCCCATTCGACGGCGCTGCGTTCACGGGGAAAACTCTCCAGGGTGTCGGTCCAAAGGTCCTCGACCTTCGCGATCCGGAAGGAGGAGGCGCTTTCGAAGAGCCAGAAATTCCGGGGGCGGTTACCCGCGGGTTCGTCTCCATCTTCGAGCAGGACCTCGTGACCCCTTGCGTTGGCACCCGCTCTTGGCTCGACCCATTCCTCGTACTTAGACAGCGACCGGTCTAGGGATTCGATCGCCTTGGCCGTCAGAAAGACCACTGCCCGATCGCTCCCCCTGCGAGCCCGAGTGTCGGCGGACCGCTGGACATTGAGCAACTGCATGCCGCGGCTGTTAGCCCTCAGCGCGTCTCCGACTACTAGCTCTTCGCCCTGCCGAGACTTCACCGCAACCGTGACGCCACTCTTGGCTGCTGGGACGCCGACCGACGATTGTTCTGCGCGGGCGTTCCGCGCCTCCTCGGCAAGGGCGGCGAGGTCGCCTCGCAGCTGTCCGGCGTGCTCGGAGCGGTCCTCCACGGGGCGAGGCCGCCGGGCGCTTCCCCCGCCATAAGGTTCGAATTTGTCGGAAGCCTCTCCCAGGCCTCGGACAACTATGTGTCTGTGACGTGCCATACAGCTTGGTTAGCAGTCTCGCACCGCGTGTGCCAGACGCGGACTACCGCGTGAGATGCGCCCGTTCACTGATGGCGCGCAAAAGAGTCGAGCTGGTCAGCTTGCCTTCAGCCTCGAGAACCGCGTCGCGCGCTGCGTCATCGGCGGCCGCGGTGAGATCGGCCTGACTGAGTCCCTCAGCGGCCGTCGCCACCTCCACCCACGACACCGCCGAAAGATCAAACTGCGGGAGCCGCTGGGTCAGTATGCGCCGGACATGGTCAGCCGGAGGGAGACCGTAGCGGATGGTGGCCTCGAAACGCCGGAAGATCGCGCGATCGAGCAGCTCTTGATGATTGGTCGCCGCCAAGATGAGGCTCCCCGAAGAGTCCTCATCGAGGAACTGGAGGAAGGAGTTGAGCATGCGGCGGGCTTCGCCGATGTCGTTCTCGGCCCCGCGCCGGGTCGCAAGCGCGTCGACCTCATCGAAGAAGTAGACGCCTCGGGCACCCTGCATCGCGTCGAACACGATGCGCAGCTTGGCTGCCGTCTCACCCATGAACTTGGTGATCACACCATCCAGGAGGACCGTGAAGAGCGGCAGTCCGAGTTCGCCGGCGATGGCCGCTGCGGTCATGCTCTTTCCGGTTCCCGGCGGCCCTGAGAGCAGTAGCTTCCGCCGCGGCTGGAGTCCCCGTTCAGCGAGGACGCCGCGTTCCCGATGTTCCCGGATGATCCTGCGCAACCGCACCTCGACGTCATCAGCGAGGACCACGTCGGAAAGCCGAAGCTCGGGATAGGAGGCTCGCACGAGCGAAGCGAGCTCGCCTCGAGGCGCAGCGATGAGCGTCGGTCGCGACGCCACGCGTCGCTCACCCGCCTCCTCCCGGAGCGCCCCAACCAAAGTGTCGATCTCCTGCGCCATACGGTGGTGGCCCGACTTGCGGGCGTCGCTGGCGATATGCCCGGCAATGGCGAGGAAGCGCTCGTCGTCGCCAGCCGCATGGCTCCGGATCATCGCTATGAGCTGCTTACTGCTGGCCATCGCTTAGGTCCTATTGGCTTGGGAGGGCTCGGTCGAGAGCCTCCGCGATCATCCTCTCGGCGTCGGCTTGCATTCTGGCCGACAACTGCAATAATCGCAACGATTCTTGCAACGCGGAGCCTAAGTCGTCGGCTGGTGCCGCGGAGCGGAGAAAGGCTGAGACGCGAGTGCGCAAAGCTCGCGAGAACGCATCTTCTCTGAGCGAGCGACTTACAGTCGCCTTGTCGACGCCAAGCGCTAGGCCGATATCCGCAGTGCTTCGCCCACGCGCCTGCATGTGAAGTCGTAGTTGATCGGCCAATGCCTTGTCTGGGGTTCGAGGTGGGCGCGACATGAGCTAAATGTTGCATAAAACGTTGCATAAAACCATATCTCTTTGTGGCGAGTAAGAGGGCCGTGCTTGGCCGTGGCCTAGATCCGCGTCTCGCCGTCGACCTTCACCTGCTCCGGCGGAACCACGGCTCACGCGAGCTCGGTGCCGGCGGCCGCAGAGAGTCGGCGCGTCTGCTCGGGGCCGTTCGTAAGGGTCGGTCCGAGATAGCAACGTCCGCGAGCATCCGCTGGTCCCCCTGTCGTGTCTTTGATTGAGCAGAACTATCGCTGCCCTGCTGCCAGCCGTGTGGCAGCAGTGATCCTCCGCAAACTGAAAAATAGGCGAGGGCTGCAATGTCCCCTCAGAGGCGAAAGCGACGAGGGCGAGGTGGCCTCCGAACGCCAGCCATTGGGCCAATTTCAAATGCTCGCTAGTGATGCATGGCTAGCGGCACGCATGATCGGCAGCGCTAGTTCAGCGATGGGTGGAACGCCGCAACGAGAACGGTCGAGCCCTCGATGCAGCTTGACCGTGGCGTGCTGTCGCGTTCGAGATGGCTCAGTCGACACGCGAGAGGGGCTGCTACACTGAGATGACGCTCGACGGTCTCCTCGCTTTTCTCGCGCTTGTTGTCGCCGTCTTCGCGTTAATGCCGATCGAACGGCGATGGATGATTACGCTCCGCGGGCCCGCCGTCTGGTGCGTCTCAGCCATCACGCTCCTAGCTACCGTCTACCTTGAACTCTTCTCCGCCCTTGCCGTGCCCTGTCCCTCCGGCGCGGGGCCAGCTTGTCAGTGGCTCGTGCTGGCAAAACCTGGCGCAGAATCCTTCGGCCATCCCAGCGCACCGCAAGCCGCATTTATACTCGCGGCGGCGTGGCTGATGCACGCCGGGGCAATCGCTTGGCGTCAGAAGGTCGGGGCCCGAGCGCTGCCACGCCTGGCGGACACGGTGGCGGAGAAGTTGGCCGAAGGTCGGCATGAGGCTGTCATCCAGCTGGTCGAACCCAACCTCGAGATGCTCGACCGCTCCGCTGGCAAACGGTCACTTCGCGCGCGGAGCCGCGAATGGCTCCGGCGCCTCGATCCCTTTCAGCGCGACGTAATGATCGAGCGGATCAAGTCCGGCGCGGTTCGGCCTGGGCCCGGCCGGCTGCGGATGCTCGCTTCGAAAGCCCGCCGCTTTATCCCGGACCCCGTGCGCACTGAGGAGGCGGCGCACGATGTCTTACGCGCTGTCTTCACGAGCCCCTTGGTCCCGAGCTATCTCGCCGTGGCGCGGCCGAAGGCGGGCGTGCGCATGCTTGCCGTCACCTCGAGCCGATACGTCTTCGACTTCAGCCGCGCGCTTTTCGAGCGCATGCTCGCGAACCCCCTCAGTCACCTCTATCGGGAGCTTCCGCTCAATGAGAATGTCTCCGCGAGAGAGGGCTATTGGCTGCCTGCGCACAATGTCTACCTGCACTTCCTCTTCGCGGACGCGCGAAACGCCGAGCGGCTCGGTGTTTGCGACGACCTTTCGCTCGCCGCCCGCGAGCATCTGCGCGACGCGGCGTACGTGGCGAGCCTCAACAAGACGGCGCGGGGCTTTTCCGATGAAGGCAAATGGCGCGACCCGACGTTTGCCACCCTGCGCATGTTCGACATCCAGGCTCGCGCTATGGCGTTCCAGGAGATCGAATCCCACGCCTCAGCCTTCGAACTCACACATTTGCTCGACGCGATCCTCGCAGGCTACGTTGCGGGCGCCGACGGCGTAGACCCACACGACGAATGGCCGGCCCGGGCGGACTACCTGATCTACCGGCTCTTTGACGCCCTGACCGAGTGGGCCGAACTGCCGCAGCATCTGGACGCCGGCTCCCTTCATGGGAAACTGGAAGGCGTCGCGCCCAACAACCAGAACGACAGCATTCCCAAGTCGGCGATGCTCGCGCTGGGGAGTTGCCTCCGCACGTTAGTGATGTCTGAGATCGTGCCGGAACGGCAGCGCGACTACGTCTTCGAAGTCGTTCTGCGGTCCGTGGCCGACTACCCCGAGGCGGAGGCGCTTGCGCCGTTCCGCCAAGCCTACATCAACGCGCTCATCGATGGCGGTTGGGCGCAAGGCCAGCAGCGTGTCGATTACCATCAAGCGCTTGAAGTCATGTTCCACGCTCAGGACCATGTCCTCCAGGAGCGCGCCGCGGACTTCGGCGCCGCCCTTTAAGCCCTCGCTCTCAAACCGACCCTATTCGCCGACTCTGGGTGGTGCGGCTGAAAACGACCTGAGTTCCGATCTGAGATCTGCAGGGTATCATCGCCAGTGCGCCTTCCAGCTGCTTATGCTGACGTCGAAGGTCTGCTTTGGACGGCTGAGTGGTCGTCCTCTGGCTGGAGGGGATTGAGGCGCCTGCTTTACCATAGGTGGCGCTATGTGGCCCCCTGCAGCTCGTCGATCGCGATCACAATGGATTGGAGCCGATCTCGAAGCTCCAGCACCGCCGCCACCTGCACGAGCTCCTGTCTTCCCGACAGCCTTAAGACAGTCTCGAGCACGACGTCGGAGTGGCGGATCAGGCACACAAGGTTTTCTCCGCTCGGGCTGTTCCGGCCCTCGAACCAATTCCTGACGGTTCGCTCGTTCGCGCTCGTGATGCGCCCGACCTCTTTGCGGGCGGACGACGTTTCTCCCCATTCTGCAAGCACCGCGGCCGCGATCACTTCCGCGAATGGGCGTGAATCGTAGCTTCCACTGTCGTGAAAAGTTTTTCCGCTTTTGGACTGAACTTTTCGGTCCGTTTTCTGAAAAGACATCCCGCCACGCTCCGCAATATCCTTCCGGCTGATGAAATCCCCATCGGCGACGAGGCGAGCCTGGCATTCGCGATGTCGAGATTAGCTTCCAGTGAAGATGCGAACGCAGGGCGCTCACTAACGCCTGCAGCCCAGTACGTCCGCATGTCCACTGAGCATCAGAAGTATTCGACGGAAAATCAGGCCGAGATCATCGCGCGGTACGCTGAGCAGCGTGGGTTCGAGATCGTTCGCACCTACGAGGACGCTGGGAAGAGCGGCTTGCGTCTCGATGGGAGAGACGCCCTCCAGAAGTTGATCGCGGACGTCAGAGCGGGCGCCGCAGATTTCACGACGATCCTCGTCTACGACGTGAGCCGCTGGGGCCGTTTCCAGGACGCCGACGAGAGCGCCTACTACGAGTTCATCTGCCGCGAGGCGGGTATCGCCGTCCATTACTGCGCCGAGCAGTTCGAAAACGACGGCAGTCTCAGCGCCACGATTATCAAGAGCATGAAGCGGGCGATGGCCGGCGAGTACAGCCGGGAGCTTTCCGCAAAGGTCTTCACGGGCCAGTGTCGGCTGATCACGCTCGGATTTCGACAAGGAGGGCCCGCTGGCTACGGGCTGCGCCGGCAGCTGGTGGACGAGCACCGCGGACCAAAGACCGAGCTTGCCCGGGGCGAACAGAAAAGCCTGCAGACGGACAGGGTCATCCTCACGCCCGGGCCGCCGGCGGAAGTCGAGGTCGTGCGCAGGCTCTACAGAATGTTCGTGGTCCAGCGGCGAACCGAGGCGCAGATCGCAGCGGCGCTGAATGCCGAGGGCCTCGTCACGGACCTGGGCCGGCCATGGACGCGCGGCGTCGTCCACCAGGTCCTGACCAACGAGAAGTACATCGGCAACAACGTTTACAACCGCGTGTCCTTCAAACTGAAGGCTAAGCGGGTGGCAAACACACCCGATATGTGGGTCCGCGCGAACGGGGCGTTCGAGGGAGTCGTTGAGCCGGACTTCTTCGAGGCGGCGCAGCGGATCATCCACGAACGGAGTCGGCGGTTCACCGATCAAGAGCTACTCGACCAGCTCTCGGCGCTGCTTGCGCGGAAGGGGTGGCTCTCCGGCCTGGTGATCGATGAGGTCGAGGACATGCCATCCAGCTCGACCTTCCGCCATCGGTTCGGGAGTTTGGTGCGCGCCTACCAGCTGGTCGGTTACGCGCCGGCGCGGGACTATCGATATCTCGAGACGAATCGGGCGCTGCGAGAGCTTCACCCCGAGGTCGTGGCCAGCGTCATCGCCGACATCGTCGGCGCCGGTGGACAGGTGGAGCGCGACCCGCTCAGCGATCTTCTGAGCGTCAACTGCGAGTTCACAGCCTCGGTCGTGATCGCGCGCTGCCACGAGACCCCGGCCGGCAGCCATCGCTGGAAGATCCGATTGGATCAAGGATTGCGACCCGACATCACGATCGCCGTTCGGATGGCGGCAGGCAACGACACCATTCGCGACTACTACCTGCTGCCGTGGCTCGACCTCGGCGTGGCGCCGGCGCTTCGTCTGGCGCCCGAGAACGGTGCGCTTCTGGACGCCTACCGGATCGACACGCTGGATGGCTTCACCGATCTGACCCGGCGCACGGCGCTGTACGCAGCATGACGGAAGCGCCTGAAGTCCGGATGGTGCCGGTCGACGCCATCACTGTTCTGAACCCCAGGATCCGCAACAAGCGGATCTTCCAGGAACTCGTCACAAGCATCGCGCACCTTGGTTTGAAACGGCCCATCAAGGTTAGCCAACGGCCCGGAAAGGCGCGATACGACCTGGTCTGCGGCCAGGGTCGCCTTGAAGCCTTCATCGCCCTCGGACAGGCGGAGATTCCGGCCATCGTCGTCGACGCGAGCGAGGACGATTGCTTCGTCATGAGCCTCGTGGAGAACCTTGCGAGGCGCCAACACACGCCGCTCGAACTTGTTCGGGCCATCGGCACGTTGAGAGAGCGAGGTTATTCCCTCGCCGAGATCGCAGCGAAGGTGGATTTCAGCTACGAGTACGTAGGCGCGATCTGCTACCTGCTTGAGAACGGCGAAGAGAAGCTGATCAACGCTGTGGAGCGGGGTGTCATCCCGCACACGATCGCGATGGAGATCGCGCGCGCCAAGGATGGCGAGGTGCAACAGGCCCTGGCTCGCGCCTACGAAGAAAAGGCGATCCCTGGCAACCAGGTCCTGGCGATCCGTCAGATCATCGAGCAGCGGAACAACAGCGGCAAAGGGCTCCATCACCGCGGCTCACGGCAGCGCTCCGCGAGGCCGGTCACATCTGAAGCGCTGATCAGAGCCTATCAGCGCGAGACCGAGCGCCAGCGACTTCTGGTCAAGCGCGCCTCGCTCACCCAGAACAGGCTCATGTTCATCGCCAGCGCCCTGAAGCGACTGCTGGCAGACGATCACTTCGTCGCCCTGCTCCGCGCAGAGGGTCTCCAGACGCTGCCGACGGCCCTGGCCGATCGGATGGAAGGGGCCCGGATGTGATGGAGCCTGTTAAGGTGGCGTTTGACCCGATGGTGCATGTGATCCGGCTGGACAACATCTTGCCATCTCGCATGCTCTCGGCGGCTCTGAAGGAGAGCGTAAAGTACAAAAGGATCGCGACGTCTGTCGCCCATTTGGGCTTGGTCGAGCCGCTGGTCGTCGCAAAGCAGGACGCGAATGGAACTTTCCTCCTGCTGGACGGGCACGTGCGCCTCAGCGCCCTTCGCGACCAAGGGGCCATCGAGGCGCAGTGCCTGATCGCCACAGACGACGAGGGCTTCACCTACAACAAGCGGGTCAACCGACTGGCCACGATCCAGGAGCACTACATGATCGTGCGGGCCCTTGACCGTGGCGTCTCCGAAGAGAAGCTGGCTAGGGCCCTGGACGTCGACGTGAAAGTTGTGCGCGCCCGTCGTGATCTCCTGGCCGGGATTAGCGCCGAGGTGGCGGAGCTGCTGAAGGACAAGCCTGTCGGCCACGGCGCCTTCACGAAGCTTCGAAAGATGAAGCCCATCCGCCAGCTTGAGGTGGCTGAACTGATGGTGTCCGCCAACAACTACAGCGCCAACTACGCCAAGGCCCTCCTTGCCACGACCAAGCAGGCCGACCTGCTGCATCCGGAGGACTTGAAGAAGGCGACGGGGCTCAACTCTGAGCAGATGGCGCGGTTGGAGCGCGAGATGGCGTCTGTCAGCCATGACTACAAGGAACTGGAAGCGTCCTACGGTGACGACATGCTGGTGCTGGTGATCGCTGCTGGCTTCCTCGAGCGGATGATCGCCAAGACTGAGATCGAGCGCTTCCTGTTCACGCGACATCCGGAGCTGCTCGATCAATTCCGCGCCATCGTCTCGGCGGCGTCGTTGGATCAAACGGCGGCTGCGGCCTGACAGGGGCAAGAAGGTCCGTCGTCCTGCTGAAAAGCGGCGTCAGGATCGATGCTGTCCGGTGTCGGCCGCCTGCGAACGCAGCGCTTCATAGAGTTCCGCCGGCCCCAGCAGGATCGACTTCAGGCCCGCCCGAACTTTTGCCGAGTCCAGCGCTTGGCGGCTCATGGTCTGGTGGGCGTCCAGCGCGTCCATGACGGCGTCGAGGATGGCCTCGTCCAGGGTCGGCGAACTGGCGAATTGGGACTTGGTGTTGTTCTTCGCCTGCGTGACCAGCGCGTCGGATTCCAGCAATTTTCCCTTGATCACGTTGTTCACGTAGACGAGGCGGTCATCGTCGGTCAGCTGGCCCTCGAACAGGTCGTTCACCTTGGCGATGATCTCAGCCAAGAGGGCCTTCTGCTTCTCCTGCACAGCTCCTGAGCCCACATCGCCGATCGGCGTCAGCTTCGGGGTTTCGCCCTCGGCCAGCGCAAACTTCTGCTTCCCTAGGTTCTTCAGTGCGTGATGGGTCAGCACGAGCGACGACGTATCCACCGTCTCGCGCTCGCGACCGAATTCCAGCAGCCGGATGAGGTGCTTATAGAACAGGAACCGCTTCTCGATCTCCGTGCTGCCGTAGTCAAAGATCTGGGAGAGGAAGGTGTAGATGCGGACGAAGCTCTGCATGTCGCCCTTGAACAGGGCGAGCGCGTCCATCTCGTCCCTGGCCGCTTTCGCTTCCTTCTCCTCCTCGCGCTCCGTCGCCGTCGCCCAGCGGGTCTTGGCCGCCGCATAGCGCTTTAGCAGGCGGTCGGCGACGGGTTCGATGGCGGCGATCAATTGTCCCTGGGTGGCCCTCGGGTCCATCAGCACCGCCGCGACACGGTCCACCTCATAGGTGTCATAGTGGCCGGCCGCATCGAGCTTAGCGCGCAGGTCGAAGATCAGGTTGGGGTCGGTCAGTCCCTCCAACTCGGCCGTCTCGAAGTAGGTCTTGAAGGCGGCGAGCACCTCCTCGGAACTGTTTACGAAGTCGAGGACGTAAGTGGTGTCCTTGCCCGGATGAGCCCGGTTGAGCCGCGACAGCGTCTGCACCGCCTGGATGCCCGCCAACTTGCGATCCACGTACATCCCGCAGAGCAGCGGCTGGTCGAAGCCTGTCTGGAACTTGTTGGCCACCAGCAGGAGGTGGAAGTCGTCGCCTTTGAACGCATCGCGGATGTCGCGACCCTTCAGGCCCGGGTTCAGCCCGGCGCTGGTCTCGGTAAAGGGCTCAGGGCCCGACTGCGGGTCATTCACCTCGCCCGAGAACGCCACCAGCGTACCTAGACGATAGCCCTGCTCCTTTATGTAGGCGTCGATAGCCAGCTTCCAGCGCACCGCCTCCTGGCGGCTGGCCAGCACCACCATCGCTTTCGCCTTGCCGTGCAGCAGCGGCCCCACGTTCTCGCGGAAATGCTCGACGACGATCTGAACCTTCTGGGCGATGTTGTAGGGGTGCAGCCGGACCCAGCGCATGATGCCCTTCATGGCCGCGCTGCGCTCGACCTCGGCCTCGTCCAGCTCCTTGCCCTCGCCGGCCAGTTTGAAGGCGAGCTTGTATGGCGTGTAGTTCCGCAGCACGTCGAGGATGAAGCCCTCCTCGATGGCTTGGCGCATCGAGTAGACGTGGAAGGGTGCCGGCAGCCCGTCCGGGCCCGGTGACCGCCCGAACAGCTGCAGCGTCTTGGCCTTGGGCGTGGCCGTGAAGGCCACGTAGGTGATGCCCTTGTCACTGGCCCGCGCGGCCATCTGGGCGGCCAGGATGTCCTCGCCGGACATCTCCCCACCGTCCATCAACTCGGCGATCTCCTCTGGCGAAAGCACCTCCTTCAGCTTCGCGGCGGCTTCGCCGGTCTGGCTGGAATGAGCCTCGTCGGCGATCACCGCGAACCGCTTGCCCTGGGTGGCCGCCAGGTCGCGCACGGCCGCCAGCGCCGTCGGGAACGATTGGATCGTGCAGACGATGATCTTCTTGCCGGCGGCCAGCGCTTTGGCGAGCTGACCGCCCTTAGCGCCGCCCTCGTTCTTGATCGTCTCGACCACGCCCTGCGTGCGCTCGAAGTCGAATATTGCCTCCTGCAGCTGGCCGTCGATCACGCGGCGGTCGGAGACAACGATCACGGTCGAGAACAGCTTCTCGTCGTTCGCGTCGTGCAGCTCGGAGAGGAAGTGGGCCGACCAGGCGATGGAGTTGGTCTTGCCCGACCCGGCCGAGTGCTGGATTAGGAACCGCCCGCCCGCGCCCTCGGCCAGCACCTGGGCCTGCAACTTCCGCGTGGCGTCCAGCTGGTGGTAGCGCGGGAAGAGGATGCGCTTGATCTGCTTCTTCTCGTCCTTCTGCGTGACGAGGTAGCGGCCGATGATCTCCAGCCAGTTGTCACGCTGCCAGACCTCTTCCCAAAGGTAGCTGGTGGGGTGGCCCAGCGTCGGCGTCGGGTTGCCGGCCCCGCCCTCGTCGCCCTGATTGAACGGCAGGAAGAAGGTCTGCGGTCCTTCCAGCTTGGTGGTCATCATCACCTCGCGGTTCGACACCGCGAAGTGGACGAGGGCTCCGGACGGGAAAGTCAGCAGTGGCTCGGGCTTGGCGCCGCCCTTGGGGCGAGGCTGGCGGTCGAATCTGTACTGGTCCACCGCGTCGCCAACGCTCTGGGTGAAGTCGGTCTTCAGCTCGGCCGTCGCGACGGGGATACCGTTCAGGAAGAGGACGAGATCGAAGCAGTTCTCATTGGCGGTCGAGTAGCGGACCTGCCGGACCACGCGCAGCCGGTTGGCGTCGTAGCGGGCCACGATGTCCGGGTTCATCCGCATGGCCGGCTTGAACTGCGCCATCGCCAGCGTCCCCCGCACGCCGATCAGTTCGATGCCGTTGCGGATCACGTCCAACGTACCGCGGTCGTCCAGCGACTTGCGGACCCGATCGAGCAGGGTGGCCTCGGCGGCGGTCCCGTGGGACCTCTGGAGCCCCTCCCACGCCTTGGGCTGCGTCTGCTGCACCCAGGCGACCAGGTCGGCCGGGAACAGTGCGCGAGCACGGTCGTAGGCCTGCGCGTCGCCAGCATGGTAAAGCCAGCCGTTCGCGGCGAGGACCGTGCAGACCTCGCTCTCGAAGCTGACTTCTTGGTGCAGGCCGTTCACGCTGCCAGCCCTGCCAGGCCGAGGCGTTTGGCCTCCCACTGCTTGTAGTTTTCCCCGGCCTCGGTCTTCCACTCAACGGTGCCGTTGGCCGCCCGGCCGTTTACAACGGCCGCGGCCGCGCTCGGACTCTTGAAGAGGTAGTCCATCGCGAATACGCGATGGCCGCCGTCCTCGACCAAGACCCCCTCTCGGACCAGCTCTTCGTGCAGCGCTTGATAGGAGTGCCCCACTTCGCCCTCCCACTTCAGTCGAGCTTGGGAGCCAGCCTCTACGAAGAACGCGCCGCTACGGAATACTGCCGTCGCCCTGAGGTCGTGACGTCGATTGTGGAGGTCGAAACGGGTTTCGACATCGCCCACAAGCTTTGGTTCGGGAACTACCTCACGGCGCGGCCCCGCTCGCTGGATGAACATGTCCACGCGGAGCGCCGGAAGGACGACAAGCAGGTTCTCGAGGAACGCCTCCATCTTAGCGATGTCCGCCTCGCTCAGACTGGGCCTTGAAGGCGCGGTGCCGTTGTCGAGCGGCGTCCGCCCAATTTTGCGGGCCTCCTCAATAAGCCGTGCTTCAAGGTATCGGACGTGGGCTTTGTTGAGCTTGTTGCCGGCAGTCGTGACCAGCACCGAATTTGTCCACCAGTCCTTGGCCACGTCGTGCGACTTGATCCGGGCGCTGATGTCCTCTCCCTCACCGACATAGGCAAGCGGCTCGCCCTCGCGCTCTCCGAGGAGCAGGTAAACCCCGGCATAGCCAGCCTCAGCCCGCACAAGGGCATCTGCCAGCTGTGTTCGCGGTGCCATCAGGACGTGGCCTGTCCAGTTGAACATCTCGGCCGTCAGCATTCCGTCGGGGCGACCGTCGATATAGTAGAGCTCAAGGGAGCGTCCTGCCGTCGCCATGGTCAGGCGAGCTCCAGTTCGGCAGACGCGGCGGACTGGCTGCCCACGTCGAGCTTGCCGGTGACCGCAGCAGAAATTAGCGCGGCGCGCCGTTCGATCAGAAGTTCGATACCGCTCTCTGCTGCGCCGATGAGAGCAGCGAATTGCTCTTCCCGCTCCTCCACGTACGCAGCAATGGCTCGTTGCTCCGCCAAGGGAGGGCATGTCACGAACATCCGAGCTAGGTGCACAGGGCCGAAGTGCTGGATCGTGGCTCCGGTCTTCAAGAGGTCGATCTGGACGAAGAACAGCCGAGAACTGACTAGCGCCCTGATGTAGCCGCGCTCCGTAAGTTGATCCTTCGGCCTGAGGCGGATCAACCCCGTGTAGGGAATGGCACCCTCGGCATCAGGACCGACTTCCGACACAGTACCCATGCTGGCGCTGGCGCTGATAACCAGCTCCCCAGGCGTCAAGCGGAAATGGTCCCATCGCTTCGCGACCTTCTCGGGATCGAGGAAATTGCATCCTTGCAACGTCGCCCAACGCCCTCCGACGCCGGCAACGCGCATGAGCGGAACACCCTCGTCTCGGAAGTCGTCGGCCATGATGCCTGGGCCTTCCTGGTAGTCGATGGCCCGGCCAAACTTGACGACCTCCCAATGCGCCGGCACTTTGCCGAGCCACTCGACGCCGGAGTTCTTCATCGGCGCGGAGGGGTCGAGGCCCTTCGAGACGGCGCGGGAGATGATGGCCTGCCGCTTCTCCTTGAGCAGTTCTATGAGCCGCTGCTGCTCCCCCACTAGCGCGTCGATCTTGGCCGTCTCACGGTCGAGGAACGCGGCGATGCGCTTCTGCTCCCGCAGCGGGGGAAGCGGCAGCGGAAACCTGACCAGATCGTCCTGGAAGAGGTGCGGGACGCCCATCCCCCCCTTCTGTTCCTCGATCCTAGCGACGATAAATGCCGCCTGAAAATAGTAGAGTAAGAATGCGTCCACCAGGCGCCCACCTGGGGAGATGACGGCAAGCGAGCTGTTGACGGTCGAAGGTCTCTTCAGGTCCCGAACGAGGTTGACGGTGCCCAGCGTGGACCCGTCCTTCGCTAACAGGGTGTCGCCAGCGCGGAGCTTGATCTCAGGTGACTCATCGTAGCGGGCCTTCGTTATGCGGTTCGCACCGGCGAAGTCGATGTCGCGCCCCTTAATGTCGGGGGTCGAGAGCATGGCGTATCCCTCATCGACATACTCGTCCGCCTTCAATCCCTTCCATCCCAAGCGCGCACGCACCCAAGCTTCAAAGCCTAGTCGCGAGACCGTCCAGTGGTTAGGTACCTCCCCCAGCCAATCGATACCGCTGTCGCGATATCCGTCGTACCGACGAAAACTCACGCCGCGAGCTCCGCAATCATCGCCTTGATGCGGTCGGTGACCTGCTTCAGGTCGGCGTCGATCTCTTCCAGAGGGCGCGGCGGCTCGAAGACGTAAAAGTGGCGGTTGAAGGGGATTTCGTAGCCGGTCTTGGTCTTGGCGTGGTCGATCCAGGCGTCCGGGGCGTGGGGCAGGACCTCGCGGGCGAAATAGGCCTGCATGTCCTCGGCCAGCGGCACATTCTCGGTGTCGCGCAGCGCGCTGTCCGGCTGTGGCTTGCCCTTGTTCTTGCCCTTCTCGAACAGCACGGGGCGGCCGGCGTCGTCCCTGAGCGGCCGTTCGACCGTGATGGTGCGATAGCCGAACGCGCTGTTCGGCAGCAGGCGGGACAACGGTGCGAGCTTGACCTTGCAGCCTTCGCGCGCGTCGGGAGGCACTTCGCCTTCGTGAACGGCAACGCGCTCGACCTCCTTGCCGGCCGCGTCCAGAACCACTGCCACCTCGGCCGCCTCGCAGCGACCGAACAGGCGCACGATCTCGGCGATCTCGGCCTCGCCCAGTTCCTTGCGCTTGGAACCGAGGGACTTGCGCATCTTCCGGCCGAAGCCCGCGCCGTCGATCAACTGCACGACGCCCTTACGCTTGCCAACCTTCCGATTGGTGACGATCCAGACGTAGGTGGCGATGCCGGTATTGAAAAACATGTCGGTCGGCAACGCCACGATGGCCTCGACCAAGTCGTTCTCCAGCAGGTACCGCCGGATCTCGCTCTCGCCCGAACCGGCACCGCCGGTGAACAGCGGCGAGCCGTTCAGAACGATCCCGAACCGGCAGCCGCCCTCCTTGGCCGGGCGCATCTTCGACAGCATGTGCAGCAGGAACAGCATCGAGCCGTCCGACACCCGCGGCAGGCCCGGCCCGAAACGGCCGGCGTGGCCCATCTGTTCGTGCTCGTCGCGGACCGCCTTCTCGACTTTCTTCCACTCCACGCCAAAGGGCGGGTTGGCCAGCATGTAATCAAAGGTCTTGTGGGCGTGGCCGTCCTCGCTGAGCGTGTTGCCGAAGGCGATGTTGGAAACGTCCTGGCCCTTGATCAGCATGTCCGCTTTGCAGATCGCGTAGGACTCCGGGTTCAGCTCCTGGCCGAACATGGTCAGCTGGGCCGTTGGGTTCAGACCTTTTAGGTGTTCCTCGGCCACCGACAGCATGCCGCCCGTCCCTGCGGTCGGATCGTAGATTGCCCTCACCGCCTGGGCCTTGGCGAGCACCTCGTCATCCTCAATGAACAACAGGTCCACCATCAGCCGGATCACGTCGCGGGGCGTGAAGTGCTCCCCGGCGGTCTCGTTCGACAGCTCGGCGAACTTGCGGATCAACTCCTCGAAGACGCCCCCCATCTGGCTGTTCGACACGCGGTCGGGGTGGAGGTCGACGCTCGCGAATTTTTCCGCGACGAGGAAGAGCAGCTTGGCCTTCGCCAGCCGCTCGATCTGCGCGGCGAACTCGAACCGCTCGAAGATGTCGCGCACTTCGGGCGAGAAGCCCTGGATATAGCTCTCCAGGTTGTGGCGGACGTTGGCCGGGTCGCCCAGCAGCGTCTTCAGGTCCATCCGCGAGGTGTTGAAGAAGCTCTGCTTCGCCTTGCGCTTTAGGAACGGCTCCGGGTTCACGCCCGCCGCCGTCCGCGCTTCGAACTCCGCCAGCACCTCGGCCTTGGTGGGCGCCAGCACACAGTCCAACCGCCGCAGCACCGTGAACGGCAGGATCACCTTGCCGTAGTCCGCGGGCCTGTAATCGCCCCGCAGAAGGTCGGCGACCGACCAAATAAAGGCGGACAGTGCTTGCTGGTTCATACGCGAACTCCCCCGAAGCAGAAACTTAGCACTGGTCGGGCGTATGCAGGCAACTCAGCTTAAAGAAGCACGCGGCGCGGTGCGCAACGCCAGCGGCGCCGGCCAGGTGAGACATCCCCTTGGGGGTGTCCTGGGCCGCTAGGGATCAGTCATCTTCCCGCGGGCCATAGGGAATGTAGCGCGCAAGAACGATGCCTGCGAACGCTAGGAAGAGGCCCGAAGCAACGCCCCAAGCCCAGCTCCAATTGCGCGGCTGCGTAGTAGCGATGAGGCAGATGGATATGCCCGTGAGGGCTCCGCCTCCAGTGGTCAGCCAGCCGGACAACTGTCTGATAAGTATCCTCGTCGCACGCCGCATGCTGTCGACGTCGCTGAAGCTAAGCGAGACAAATTGCGGAGACGATCGCGACCAGCACCGCTATGACGGTTCCCGTGACGAGAAGCATCTTCACAGGGCCGAACGTCAGCTGTTGGTCTATCCGGCGAAGCTCCAGAAGCTTCAATTCTCGATCCAGTCTCATGACCTCTACGCGGAGTTCGAGTTCTCTGTCGTCTATGTCTGTTGGTGTTGTAGTCATGGCAGTGGCCAGGCTCGCCGAGCCCCCTAATTGTTGGCTTGGACGGGTTCACCGAACAAGGCGAATCGCCGAGCCAGGCTCAGAGTCTCACGTCCGACTTCGACGCCGATCACTTGGCCCGTATCAATGATCTCTCGAGCCAGTGCCTGTAGTGCGAGATGGAGGACGGAGCTTAGAGCGAGGCGTCGGTCTCCGACTAGTGTCAAGAATTCGATCCAGTAGCCGGGCATCGCAACTGAGGCCAGATACACGGGGCCCCAATCGACGTCCGTGTGAGAGTATCGGTCGATCCGATTGGGCGGCGCCCACGACGATGACAACGCGTCCAGATAGACCAGTTCAGTCGGCCGGCACTGACGGCTGGCGGTGAACGTGAGCAATACCGCGTCCAATGATCGACCGGTGAGTTCGCAAACTTCCTTCACTGCTTCTTCAAGGCCGCTGGAGAGGTGAATGATAACGCGAGGACCGTGAGAGGCCGGCTCCCGCCAATCCATTGCAAGGTCCAGTGCAACGCCGAGCGCCGCGACCCCCGTTGCGACACGACGCGTGATGGTCTCGCTGAATGTAGCATCGCCCATCAAGGCGCCCTCGCGCTCGAGCTCTGTGAGCACGCCGACGGGAATCGCAATCGCAGCCTGCATTGAGAACTCGTAACGCTGTCGTCTGTGCACCCATTATGGGTGCAAGCGTGAACTTGACTAGCCCTTCCCGCACAGGGGAGGCGCCAAGTGCCGGGAAGAAGGACAGGTCCGTTTCGGGCGATCGGTCTTCGCCTGGCGGAACTGCGCGAGGAGCGTGGTCTTACCCAGCGCGAGCTCGCGGAAATTCTGGAGCTGCCACGGTCCTATATTTCTAAACTCGAGACGGCCGAGCGCCGCCTCGACGTATTGGACCTTGCGCGGCTTGCGGACGCCCTGAGCGTCTCACGGGCGGAGCTATTACAGAGGCTGCTGCCTGACTAAATGAGTGACCCGAGACCTGCGCCTCAGTGCGGCCTGGCTTGGTGAGCGCGCCTGCTTCGTGCGACCTCCACGTAACGGTGCAGAGATCCGGTGCCTGCCCAACGCGCTGCATCCTTGATCAGCAAGACGATCGTCTCGATCGATAGGTGCCGACCCTGCTCATCGACGACGTCGACGTAACGCTCCGCCAGGCGGGTCAGGTGTACGGCGCGCAGGCGGTGAAGAGACGCGTTTCTGATGCCTGCCATTCTGAAGAACCTCGCCATCTGTCTTGATACGGAATTTGGTTTCGGCGCCGCGCCAGTCTCAGAGAGGAAGAGCGCGCCGCAGTCTCTAAGACCATTCAGGCGCGACCTAGCCCTCTGAAGCGTGTCCGCCCTCTCGAATTCGATGTAGTCGCGCGTCTGATCCAGCAATGACGGCATGACGGACACCGCGCAGTGCCGACCACCCTTCAATCTCACGATAATGGAATGAACTTCTTCTCGATCGTAAAGCTTCTGGATATCCGGTGTTGCTGGGATCTTCTGTGTCGTCAGGGAGAGGATCTCGGCGCGTCTGAGGCCGGTCTGCTCAGCCCACGCCATAATCAGGCCATCGCGTACCGCATGGCGCCCAGACAGCACGACGTGCAAGGTCTCAACTTCTTCATCTGTGGGCGTATGGCGGCTCGGTTCCTCAGTCGTCTTGAACACTAGCGGACAAGAATACGTGTTTGGGCCGGTTGAATTTGTTGAGATTGGAAGTTGGCTGAATCTCCTGCCGGAAAGATCGACAACATTCGAAATCCGGCCGGACTCCTCCGCCCAAACGTAAAGGCCGAACGTCGTCCGAAGCTTCTGATTGATCGTCGCGTCCTTCAGCCGCTTCTTATTGCGCAGCTCATTCCGCCAACGCCTCAGGAACGCGTCATCAACGCGTGTCCAACACTTTCTCTTCTCGTATAGACGAGCCCAGAACTCGCGCAGAATCTTCGCATAGGTGTCTAGTGTGCTTGAGGGTGTGCCAGACATCGCTAGATGGCGCAGATAGTCGGATGGCACCTCAACAATACCCGACCTATCAACGATCGTTGGAAGGCCGACTAAACTTGCCTGATCGATCTGACATCGGTCATCACTATGAAAGAGCTCAAAACGCGATATTGCGTTCATCGCAAAGTCACTACCTTCAACGCATCTCGCTGCAATCTTGAGAGCTCATCGCGGGATTTTCTTAGCTGCTCTTCCAGACTAGAAATCTGCCGACGCGCAATATCAACCTCTGCCTTAGCTGCTTGCCACTGGCTGGTCAGCCCTTTGATCAGATCTTCGCGATAGCGAAGACGCTCGCGGAGGGCCTTATTTGACGCTTCGGTGCCAGGCCGTGCTCGCGGCCTCCGCTTCGCCAGCTCGGCCATTAGGCGAATGCAGTCGGCGACGATGGGCCCGTTCTGAGGGTGCGTCACTGTGCAGGCGTTGCGATGACCGATGCGATCGATCCCCAGCGCCGCGTCCTCCCATGCCATCAATTCATTCTTGTTCTTCGGCGCACTCTTGCCCGCCGGGACACCGGCCGTGCTCCACTCGAGGAGGGTGTCGCGCCGAACTTGAAGCCGTTCGCTGATCCCAGGCATCAGATGGCCTTCGCCGCGTTAATATCATTCAGGTAGTCGCGAAGGCGCGTCAGCCGGTCCTCCAGCGCCTGGACCAAGAGTTCACCCGGATGGCCTTTCAACGTGCTTTCGGCGCGGTCAATCTCACGCTCAATGAACGGGGCAAATCGCGCATCCGTGAGGTTGAAAGTGCACCCGCTGCAGACCTCTGGCCGCGCCTGCGCGAGGTTCGGGCCCGACGATCCCGGCGGCCTCCCAGGGCCTTGGCACCTAGCCCTACCTGCAGCGGCCTCTGTGTTGGGGCTGAGGCAGTACGACCATGGATTCATCTTCACGAGGACCTGCGTGCGTTCCAATACGCGCGACACGATCTTCGGTAACCGATCTGGGGCATGGACCTGCAGTGTTCCCCTCAGCCGCGCCATCATCTGTTTGAGGCGGACGCCGGCTTTTCCTCCCACTGCGCGGGCTCCCGTCGCAACCTCCAGTGCGACCTCGTAGGTAAGCTTGCGCTGTTCCGCGTCGAGTTCGACGTGGTCTTCCACGGTAAGATAGCGCTTGGTCATGTTGAGGTCGAAGTGACGGAGGTGGTGGCTCAGGGATTCCAAGTCACCGAAGTGCCAGCGACGCACGTATAGAATCGCGAACATGCGACGCAGTTGGTGGGTCCCGAACGACCAGTCGGACCCATCCTCCTGCGGTGGAAGGCGGATGAAGCGGGCGAATCTACGCACTGCCTTGTTTGGCTCGAGCTTTCGAACCGCGCCAAACGGCGTGACCCATTTGAAGAGGTCTGACTCGTCACCCAACTGCTCCAAGAGTTGAACGGCTAGGGCCACACAGGCGGGGCATGGGGTCTCATCGTCGTCGCGTAGGGTCTTCGCAATGTACGAGCCGAGCCAGAAACCGTCCTTGGCAGAGCCCCTGATGCAGCCACGCTGCAAGTCCAGGATTTCTGATCGCCGACGCGCGCTGAAGGTGCCGATTACGACGTAGCAGGCCGCGACCAGAAACAGGATTGCGGTATCGAGATCGGTGCGGTCGCCCTTTCCCTGGCGCGTCGGCGCCAGCGGCCAAGGGCTATTCGGACCGGCGACCAATTCCGCGGGCGGTTGATGCGCATCGCCTCCCCGATGACGGCGTAGGGCTTCGAGCAATTCGGGCCCGTAATCGGCGACCCAGCGCATGCTTGCGTCCAGCAGCACCATGTATTGCCTGGAAGGGGGCGTGGGCGTTCGGCCCACCGCTGCACCTAGGGCCTTGGCGCTTTTGGTGCGTTCCTTGTTCGGAAACGGCGCGAACGTCGTGGAGTCAACCGTTACCGTGTCCCGCAAGTCGTAGAGATGCTGCAACGGAACCAGCATGTCTGCGACCATCACCCAGTTGCGCTGCGCCTTTTCCGGCTGCTTTGGTGGTGTGGGGCTGGCTGGCCTAAGCCCCGCCGAAAGCGCTGCCCTGTGAACGAGGTCGCCGCAGAACATGGTCGCTCGACGATTCAGACGGGCCTGACGGCAGAGCTCGTCTTGATCGACTATGAGCGCTCCATATTTTTCGCGCCTGGACGGCAATCCCATCCCCGACGCTGCCCGATCGTTGAGGTGTTGCTCCATGCGTTCGTAGTACCGAAGCATGCTCGGCGCCCCGAACGGCGCCTCCTCCTGAAGGGCTGCGATGTCCGCGGGGAGCAGTTCGGAGAAGCGCCGCTTTCCGCGCAGGACAGTCCACGACATCAGATTGAGCAGATTGCGCACGAGGAATTCCTGCCGCGTGCCTTTGGTGGTCACCTCCGCTTGGCGGAGATTCCAAGCGTAGTGTCGAGCTGTTTCGAGCCATAGGTGGTTGACCGGATCCGTCACCTCGGAGCCGTCGGGGAGCATGTACCGAAAATCGATTTCCCGAGTTCTGCGGCCTGGCCGACGATCGTCGTCCTCGACCACCCAGACTGGAGCGTCATAGGCGCTATGCAGCCACGGGGCCTCACGCAGTGGGCGGACTGTGAGGTCGGTGAGGCAAGTCTCGCCCTGCGGAGTTGTCGGCATCAGGTTCAGCTCGAGCTGACCTTGCGGCGGAGCCGGCTTCCTCTTCACCACAGCTCCACCAGTTGTTCCCCGGCCGCCAGGCGTGCGTCGGCGATCTTCTGGCCCTCCCTGTGAACGCGGGCTAGAGGCCCGCGCGTCATCAGTTCAAGCGCCACCTCACTTAGCGCTAGGTGGGGCAGCCATACTTTCTCCCAACGCTCCGGTCTTTCTGACGCCCACACTGGTTCCGCTTCCCAGAGCGTCTTGTTGAAGAGGATCAAGTCAGCAACGAGATCTGGCTCTGCGACGATGACGCGAGCAGTACAGTCGGCGCAGCGATCCAGCTGCAAGCAGGTGGCACCCGCTGGCGTCTCAGGCTGCAGGCCTGCGGTCGGCGCGCCGCAAAGGAAACCTAAGCCTGTCCTCTTCGCCTTGTCGGCGTAAAGCTGAATGCGATCTCCTCCGACACCAAGCCGCTGGAGGACAGCGGGCATTCCGACGAGGACCAGCGCTTCGAAATGGTCTTGGAATTCACGGATCTTCTGCTCGTACACCAAGCGAATAGGGTATTTATTGGTGTAGCCGGCTGTCTCGTTAATGCTGGCGTGATGAGCTCGCGCCTGAACCAACTTGAGTCGACCCTCGTTGGAAAGTGCGAGATCCAGTAGCACCGATGTTCGAAGCATCGAGGGTGATAGAATTAGGTCTGTCAAATCAGGCTGCGCGGCCACTATGTCTCGGAAAAGCTCCAAGAAATAGAGCCCGCTGACATCCTTGACGAACCTCTGAGGCCTCACGAGGAAGAGGCTATCTTTGCTTGCGGCGGGGGCATCCGCTCTCAAGTAAGTCAGCATCTCCGGAAGCTTCTTCAGCGCGAAGACCGTCGACAAATTCGAGTTCGGGTCGACATCGGGAAGATCTACGTGGATGGCCTTCCCATTTGCCGTGGTTTTGTGGCCCGAAATCGTCGTGTGCCCGGCAAGATTGGATCTGCTGAGAGCGTCGCTCTTTAGTGTTCGTGCGACCGGGACGTTGGCGCCGCTGTCGACAAGGTAGAGAGTTATTGCTGCTGCTACGGTACGTGAGCTTGCGTGCAGGCGATCGGCGACTTCATCGAGGCCTCCACATAGCCGCAGCAGCTTCACGTGGTGGGGTTGCAGAGGGCGGAGGGGCTCGTTCTTCGGTGGGAGTCCGTGGTTCCAAGCAACCAGGCCCCTCAGATAACTCGCGAGAAGCTGCATGCGCGAGAATTCCTCGCTGCGGGCGGCTAACTCACTAAACGGGACCAGTTCGTTCGAACTTTCGATGAGCTTCTGGCCGTCCTGCCAACGCTCATAGCCGAACTCAAATGCTGATTGTGCAGCAGCCCGAATTGCATGGAGTCGACGCCGGTTGAGGTCTCGGATGGCCAGGACAATATCAGGGGCGCCGGTTGGCGCATCCTCACGAAGGGCCGCGATGAACTGAGAGCGATCATTGCTCCACGCCTCAAGGCCGCGGGACCGCGCCTCTTCATCAATCGCCTCTACGAGAGGATCTCTGGTAGCCTGCGCGACGGAGGGTCTAGGCTGGACCTTCCGGCGCGCGTCTTTTACGGGTTGAAGCGCCGGCTGGCATGGTGCCAGAGCCGACCTATAGAGGATCTGCAGTATCCTTCGCAGATCGCCGATGATTTTGCTTTGGGTTGTCGCTTTGAGCGACTGACGCCTGACGACGTCGCCCCGCCAAGCGTCCACCGCTCGCCGATAGATTGGCTCCGCGGGCAGATCGCCAGCTACCCAAGCTTCAAGTGCGATGCAGTGTTCTTTGGAACCGTGCATCCATTTGACGAAGTCAAAGAACGCAGCCCAGGCGTTGGCCCTGGTCGCCGGAGCGACCGATGCCAAACCGAGGTCGATCGCAGTTGTGATTGCGCCACGAAGCTTGCCGAGACAGCGCAGAGCCTGATCGGCGGTCTCGTGTCTCATCTGGGGCACCAGCCTAACATCGGCCCTCAGCGCCTTCTTGGGCTGATGCGCGTCCAACTGCGAGCGCAGGGACGGCACGGTTCTCACCGTCGTGACAGGAAGGCCGAGTTGCTCCGCTGCCCAGACATGGCTGACCTTGCCATTTAGATATTTCACGTCTGGCGAGCGCAGGAGTTCCTCAAGCCGGGGCGCATGTCGGTCGAATGAAGACGATCTGCCTCGGGCGTATCCGCCCCGAGCGTCCGCCCTGCAAAATTCGGATTCTACTTCAGGGCAACGCTGGAGAGACTCGCTCAGACCGAGCGCAGCAGCAACGGCTCGACGACTAATCAAGCCATTGAAGCGAGGGAGGTCCCCACCTGGAACGTGCGCGTCTAGGTAAACGCGAACACGCGAGGCTGCCTCGCTACGTGCAGCCTTCCACGCAGCCCTAGACAGCGACGGACATCGCGATTGCCGGGTGCGGCGCGTACCCCTCGAGCGCGAAATCCTCGATCTCGTACTCGAAGAGAGACGGCGGACGCCTCTTGAGGATCAGTTTCGGGAACGGCCGAGGTTCCCGACTGCGCTGGAGAGCCAGATGTTCCGAGTGGTTCGAATAGATGTGGACGTCGTGCCCCACCCAAAAGAGTTCGCCGGGCTCTAATCCGCACTGCTGAGCGAGCATCCTGACCAGTACCGAGGCGCCAATGATGTTGAAGGGCAAGCCCAATCCCACGTCGACACTTCGCTGGTAGAGCGAGCAGGACAAGCGTCCGTTGGCCACGAAGTATTGGTAAAGGAGATGGCAAGGTGGAAGCGCCATTTCGTCCACGTCGGCGACGTTCCAGCCGTGGAATAGGAGGCGGCGCGAGTTCGGATTTATCTTGATTTGCTCTACCAGCTTAGCCAGCTGATCATGCTCGCGACCATCGTGGCCTTTCCAGCGGCGCCACTGAGTGCCGTAGACCGGGCCGAGGTCCCCCCATTGCCCCGCAAAAGCATCATCTTCGAGAACACGTTTCTCGAAGGCTTCCATGGAGATCGCATCGCCAGTCGCCTGCACATACTTCTGGTGCGGCCAATCGGACCAAATGTGCACGCCTGCCGCCACAAGGGGGCGAATGCTGCTCTCGCCTGACAGAAACCACAGCATCTCCTTCACAGCGAGCTTCCAACCCGTCTTCTTCGTCGTCAAAACGGGAAGATGACCCTCGGAAAGGTCGAAACGCATCGTCGCGCCGTGAATGGAATAGGTGCCAACGCCAGTACGGTCGTCGCGGTGAACGCCGCGTTCGAGGATCTCTTGAATGAGATCGAGATACTGGCGCTCAGCGGCGCCATTGTTCGCCAACGGCATTGGACAGTCCCGGACGTGCCCAAGCCGGTTTGGCAAGGGCGAAAGTCCGAGCTTCGTGATTCCTTCGCCTAGTTCAATCCAACATGCGGGAAAAGTTGTGCATACCGGTATGCCCGCCGTGGATGAGCGCGCGGGCCGATATGCGAAGGTCTAAGTCTCAGAAGTTGCGCAGCTTTCCTCATCCCAACTCGGAATTTGGCTAGACCATACCGTCGTTAGTGGGCGGAAAAGCATGGCACGCCCAGGAACACGTCGGCCGAGCGCTGGTAGAGCTGGCAGGACAGCTTTCCGTCGGCGACGAAGAACTGGAACAGGCAGTGGCACGGCGGCAGGGCCATGTCCTCCACCTCGGCCGGGTTCCAGGCCGAGACGATGTGGCGGCGGCTGTCGGGATTGGTCTTCAGGCTCTTCACGACGCCGGCGATCTGGTCGATCACCCGGCCGTCGGGGGCGGTCCACGAACGCCACTGCTTGCCGTACACCGGGCCCAGCTCACCCTCGGCGTCGGCCCATTCGTCCCAGATGCTGACGCCGCGTTCCTGCAGCCAGCGCACGTTGGTGTCGCCACGCAGGAACCACAGCAGCTCCAGGATGATCGACTTGCGGTGCAGCTTCTTGGTCGTCAGGAGTGGGAAGCCCTTGGCGAGGTCGAAGCGCATCTGGCGGCCGAAGACACCCAGCGTCCCGGTCCCGGTGCGGTCGCCGCGCTGGGCGCCGTTCTCCAGGATATCGGCGAGCAGGGCGAGGTACTGACGCTCGGGATGGTCGGCGTCGGCCTCAAAGCGGTCAGCGATCGAAACGTGGGCGTTCATCGTCCTCAGAGCGTCGCGCGGGTTCAGCGATTCGGAAACGGGTGATTCGCTTCTTCCACAGGCACGTTGCCCGTCACATGTGACCGTTCGTCGATTCCAGGGTTGCAACCCGCGTAAACGGCTCGTTAAGGGTTCACTACAGTTTTTTCGAAGGGTGGGTTGTTACAATGATCGTTTCCGCTCTCATGGCGGTGGCCCTGTTCGCGCCGCCGGAGACCACGCAGTCGGGCGCCGCGGCGCCCGCGCCGGAAGCCAAGGCCGTCAGCGAAGCCAAGGCCGGCGGCGAGTCCGCCAAGCCGGTGAAGCAGTGCTACACCGCCACGCCCAGCGGCTCGCGCCTGCCGCGCCGCGTGTGCGTGACCAAGGCCCCCGAGAAGGCCGAGGCCGAGGCTCAGAAGCCCGAGTGATCCGCGCCGTGGCGGCGCCTGCCCCGAGGGGGCGGCGCGCGCCGCGA
Organism: Pseudomonadota bacterium; assembly: GCA_040752615.1. GTDB lineage: Bacteria > Pseudomonadota > Alphaproteobacteria > Caulobacterales > Caulobacteraceae > Phenylobacterium. The sequence goes on from JBFMGV010000034.1 coordinate 79,812, forward strand.
GCCGCACGCGTCAGCCCGCGAAGCCGCCGTCGTCGAGGAACGCCTGTTCCTCGGCCGTGGTCGTGCGCCCCAGCATCGGGTTGCGATGCGGGAAACGCCCGAAGCGGGCGATGACGTCCCGGTGGACCTGATGAAACTTCAGGTACTCGGGGTCGCCCAGTTCGCCGGCCAGCATCACGCCGCGATCCTGGTCGCCCAGGTCTTCCGAGTGCTCGAACGGCAGCAGCATGAAGGCCGCCATTCCCTTTTCCACCTGACGGTGCCAGCCCTTGTCGGCGGCGTCGTGCGCGATCGCCAGCGCCTTGGGGTCGGTGGCGAAGGCGTGGCCCGACCGGCGGTAGAGGTTGCGCGGAAACTGATCGAGCAGGATCAGCAGGGCCAGCGTGCCGTCGGGGGTTTCGGTCCAGTGGTCGTACTCGCCCCGCGCGGCGGCGTGATGGACCCCCTCGAACTTCAGGCGGATGGCCTCGTCGAACCTCGGCTTGGCGCCGAACCACTGCGAGTGTCCGGCGTGGCGCCAGAAGCCCAGGATGTCGTTCGGCGTCGCGACCACGGCGGTCCTCCCATTCCTGCGCCTGACTTGGACTCTGCCGCAGCGTCGTTCAAGCACGGTTCAGCCTGGCGCGCGCATTGCTGGTCTCAAGGGACCAGCGACCCGAAAGGGTCCGATCGGACGACAACGAGATGAAGTACGCCATGACGGCCCTGGCCGTCGTCTTCCTGGCCGGCGCGGGCCCCGCCCTGGCGCAGGATCGTGGAGACCGCCCCGGGCGCCAGGAGCGCCTCGAGCAGCGTGATCGCCCCCAGCGTGATGGTGGCGGCCCTCAACGTGGCGGGGGCGAGCGTCCTCAACGCGACTGGAGCCGCCGCGAGG
>JBFMGV010000035.1:0-29943 GCA_040752615.1 Pseudomonadota bacterium
GCGCCTTCTCGACCGGCTTCGGCGCCGTCTTGGGCGTCGGGACCGGCGGAGTGGGCTGCGGCGGTGGGGGAGCCGGCTCGGGCGGCGCTTCGGCCACGGGGGCCTCTGTCTGCGCCGACAGGGTCTCGGGCGCCTGGACGGCGGGACGGGTGTCGACGTCGGGCGCGCTGGACACGATCGTCACGGGCACCACCGACCCGACCTTCAGGTCGCGGCTGCCCCAGCTGATCATGAAGGCGGCCGCCACCCCGATGTGCAGCGCGATCGAGCCGAGCGCCGCCGGGGAGACCTCGAACCGCCTGGCGCGGGCCGTCGTCACGGGGCGGCCTCCTCCCCGGCGCCGTCGGCTTCGGTCGCGCCCGACGACGGACCGCCGGTTTCGGTGATCAGGTTGATCGAGGTGAAGCCCGAGGTGGAGAGCGACGCCATGACCTGGGCCACGACCTCATAGGCCGCCTTGCCGTCGGCCCGGACGTAGATCGGCCGGGTCGTGTCGCTGGCCATCTCCTTCAGGCGCGGCGACAGGCTGGCGAACGGCGTCGCCGTCTCGCCCACATAGATCGCGCCGTCGGAACGGATCGAGATGGTGATCGGGTCGGGCACGTCCTGCATGGCGCCGGCTTCGGTCTTGGGCAGCTCCACGGGCACGCCGGCGGTGAGCAGCGGCGCCGAGATCATGAAGATGATCAGCAGCACCAGCATAACGTCCACCAACGGGGTGACGTTGATCTCGCTCAGCGCGCCGCGGCGACCACGGCCATAGCGCCGGCGCCGTCTGCCGCCGCCGCCCGCGGCGAAGGCGTCATGCGTCGAGAGGGCCATCGCTCAGCCCCGGTCCGCGAGGCGGCGCTGGATCGCCGTGGAGAGATCGTCGGCGAAGCCCTCCAGCCGGCCGGCGTACTTGCCCGCCGCCGTCGAGAACGAGTTGTAGAAGATGTAGGCCGGGATGGCGGCGATCAGGCCGATGGCGGTGGCGAACAGCGCCTCGGCGATCGACGGCGCGACGATCGCCAGCGAGGTGTTCTTCTGGATAGCGATCGCCTGGAACGACCGCATGATCCCCCAGACGGTGCCGAACAGGCCGACGAACGGCGAGGCGGTGGCAACGATGGCCAGGGCGCCGAGCCCGGCTTCGACCTTGGCCGCCTCGCGGGCGATGATGGTGTCCAGGCTGCGGTCGATGCGCTGGATCAGGAAGGCGGTCTGCCCCTCGGTTGCGGCGCCGCGTCCACGCGCCTCGCGCCATTCCTTCAGCGCGCCCTGCAGCATGCGGGGCAGGGCGTGGGTCGGACGTTCGCCGGCTTCCTGCGCCACCTCCTCCAGGCTGCGGCCCGACGAGACGGCGTCCTCGAACTTGTCGGCCTCACGGTTCAGCTTCGAGAACTTGAACAGCTTCTCGAGGATGATCGTCCACGACCACAGCGAGGCCAGAGCCAGGCCGATCATCACCAGCTTCACGACCCAGTCGGCGCGCAGGAAGATCGAGAGGAGGTCGAAGCTCTCGGGGGTGACGGCGTCGGCCGGGTTCATCGTCTCTCCTGCGGGCGGTCGGGTGGTCTGGTTGGCGGGCTTAGGTGGCGATCTTATGGCGTGGCCAGGTACGGCCGCAGAAGCTCGGCCATTCCCGGCGGCGGCCGGCGGGCCCGGCCCTTCATGTCGATGCAGACGGCCTGCACCTGGGCCTCGGCGATGACCTCGTCGCCGCGCGTGATCCTCTGGCTGACGAACAGGCGGGGGCCCTTGATGCTGTCGTAGGTGGTGCGAACCACCAGCGCGTCGTCCACGCGGGCGGCGCGCTTGTAGTCCAGCTCGATGCGAATGATCGTGAAGGCGGTGGGTTCCGGCAGGTCGAGCAATGCCGTGTGGCTGATGCCGATCGCCCGGAAGAAGTCGCTCCGGCCGCGCTCGAAGTAGCGCAGGTAGTTGGCGTGGTAGACCACGCCCGTGAAGTCGGTGTCCTCATAGTAGATGCGCACCGGCAGCAGGTGCGTGCGGCCGTCGATGCGGCCGGACGAGGGCTCGTCGCTCATTCGAACAGGTCCCCGGCCGGCGGCTGTCCCACGCCCTTGGGCGCGGCGAGACCCAGGTGGTCGTAGGCCTTGGCGCAGGCCATGCGGCCACGCGGGGTGCGCTGGATGAAGCCCTGCTGCAGCAGGAAGGGTTCGATCACGTCCTCGACGGCGTCGCGGGCCTCGGCGATCGCGTAGGCCAGGGTCTCCACCCCGGCCGGTCCGCCGGCGTAGTTCTCGATCAGGGCGCGCAGGTAGCGGCGGTCCAGGGCATCCAGGCCGTGCTGGTCCACGTCCAGCCGGGCCAGGGCGCGGGCGGCGGCCTCGCGCCCCACCACCTCGGCTCCGTCGGCGGCGGCGAAGTCGCGGACCCGGCGCAGCAACCGCCCGGCCACGCGTGGCGTGCCGCGCGAGCGCGCCGCCACCTCCAGCGCGCCGTCGGGGGTCAGGGCCATGCCCATCTTGGCCGCCGCGCCCAGCAACACGTTCTGGAGTTCCTCGTGGGTGTAGAACTCCAGCCGGATCGGGATGCCGAAACGATCGCGCAGCGGCGTGGCCAGCAGGCCGGCCCGCGTGGTGGCGGCGACCAGGGTGAAGGGGGCGAGGTCGATGCGGATCGATCGCGCGGACGGCCCCTCGCCGATCACCAGGTCGAGGACGTGGTCCTCCATCGCCGGATAGAGGATCTCCTCCACATTGGCCGGCAGGCGGTGGATCTCGTCGATGAAGAGGACGTCGCGCGGCTCGAGATTGGTCAGGATCGCGGCGAGGTCGCCGGCCTTGGCCAGCACCGGGCCGGACGTGGCGCGGAAGCTCACCCCCAGTTCGCGAGCGACGATCTGCGCCAGGGTGGTCTTGCCCAGGCCCGGCGGGCCGAACAGCAGCACATGGTCCAGCGCCTCGGCGCGGTTCTTGGCGGCGTCGATGAAGACGGAGAGGTTGGCCTTGGCCTGCTTCTGACCGACGAACTCGGCCAGGGTCTGCGGCCGCAGCGCCCGGTCCGACGGCTCGAACGGCTGGGCGTCGCCGGAGACGATGCGGGTCATGGCGAGGCCCAGGACGTGACGGAGGGGGTGGCGCTCGACGTCACCGGCCCAGCTCCTGCAGGGCGGCCTTGATGAGGGCCGGCGGCTCGACGTCCTCGCCCAGTCGCACGGCGGCGGCCTCGACCACGCGGCGGGCGGCGGGTTCGGCGACGCCCAGACCCAGCAGGGCGGCCACGGCCTCGCCGGTGGCGCTGGGCTTGGCCGGCTGGGGCGCGGTGATGGTGGCGTGGAAGGCGGCCACCGGACCGTCGTGGAGGGGCTTGTCCTTCAGTTCGGTGACGATGCGCTGGGCCAGCTTGGGGCCGACGCCCTGGGCGCGGGCCACGGCGGCCTTGTCCTCGCGCGCCACGGCCGAGGCCAGCTCGGGCGGCGACAGCACGTCCAGAACGGCCAGCGCCGCCTTCGGCCCGACGCCCTGGATGGCGCGCAACACCACGAAGGCGCGCCGCTCGTCCCGGCTGAGGAAGCCGTAGAGGGTCAGGCCGGTCTGCTCGCCCCAGTGGGACTCGATATGCAGCAGCGCTTCCTGGCCGATCTCGGGCAGGCGTGAGAGCGTCCGGGAGCCGCAGCGGGCCACATAGCCTACGCCCATGACGTCGATCAGGGCGTCTTCCTCGCCGATTTCGGCCACGACCCCGCGCAGGCGCCCGATCATGCGAAGCGCTCCGACGGTCGGCGGGGGCGAATCAGGTTCGTCATGTGTTCCCAAGGACTACCGCAGGGCGGAGTCAGGGGGAACTTATGCGGGGCTTACGGGGGACACGCCCGCGTGAGCGCGCGCGCGGGTCATTTCAAGCCGCTCCGCTACCGTGGCTGTCGGTGTCCGAGCCACCCTGAACCTCGTCGCGCGGATTTCGCGCAAGACGTTAGTCGCGAATACTTGATCGTGTGGCGCGAATTCATGGGGCGGCCGACCGCCGCGGGCGTCAGGCGACGTGTCGCGCCGTGCGGGCGTGGGCGTGGGCGATGGCCACCGCCAGGGCGTCGGCGGCGTCGGCCGTGGTCTTGCCGGCGGTGGGTAGCAGCCGGGCGATCATCCAGCCCACCTGCGACTTATCGGCGGCGCCCGTGCCCACGACCGCCTTCTTCACGACGCTGGCGGCGTACTCGGCCACGGGCAGGCCGGCGCGGGCGGGGGCGACCAGCGCCATGGCGCGGGCATGGCCCAGCTTCAGCGCCGACATGGCGTTGTTGTTGACGAAGGTCTCCTCGACCGCCGCCTCGTCGGGGGCGTGGGCGGCCACGACCGCGGAAATCTCCTCGAAGAGGATCAGGAGCCGCTCGGAGAACGGCAGGCTGTCCTTGGGCGCGATCACCCCGTGCGCCACGTGGATGATGCGCGCGCCCTCGCAGGCGATCACGCCCCAGCCGGTGCGGCGAAGGCCGGGGTCCAACCCCAGGATGCGGACGGCGCGAGTCATCTGAAGCGCCAGCATAGACGGCCAGAGCAAGGGCGCACAGGGAAGCGATTGCAAGTGATTCTCAGAATCGGAATCAAGTTCGCGCCCAAGATGTAAATAGCAATCCCTACTGTAAGTGGCTCGGTTGAGAGTGCATCGCAGTGGTACAATCGCATGCGCTGCAAGATTCTTTTAAGCTTCCCCCGGGGGTTGTTTCACGTACCGATGGTTTTGCAGTAGGAGTACCTGCAATTAACCGGCGGTCTTGGCCGCCTATCTGTGGGAAGGGGCTAGGGATGCAGCTCAAGGCATACATGACGGCGGCAGCGGTGGCGGGCGGGATCGCGCTCAGCCTCGGTGCCACGTCGCAAGCCGGCGCGGTGGCGCTGACGGATCTGACAGTCGTGACGCCGTGCTCGTTCGGCGACATCTCGCCGGCGGCGATCGGCTGCCGCGGGTTCTACGACGGGAACCTGCTGAACAACTCGGGTAACAACAAGCAGTACCAGCAACTCGCGCTGGCCGAGCTGGGGTTCACCTGGGACGGCACGACGATCATCGAGGAAGACACCAACACAGACGCCGGCGGCACGCTGCCCTTCCTCGGTCAGATCGACTTCGCCAACAATCTGAACGGCACGTTCTACTTCGGCATCCACTTCGGCGCGGGCCAGGGTAGCCCGGGTCGCGACAAGGGGCCGGTGACCTGCAATTCGCAGGGCAAGAACTGCAAGGCGTCCGATCTCGACACCACGGCCTTCTACAAGGTCAACGGCGGCGCGGGCCTGGACTTCATCAACCTCGTCTACAACTCGGGCTCGACCGCCCGACTGTACGGGGTCGTGCCGAACCAGACCGATCCCTGCGTGCAGAACCCGACCGCTCCGGGCTGCAGCGGGACCGGCAACTCGGTTCCCGAGCCGGGCGCCTGGGCCCTGATGATCATGGGCTTCGGGGCCGCAGGTTCCATGCTCCGCCGGCGCCGGGCGATGGTCGCCTGACGCCAACCCCCGTCCGGAGCACGTGAAGAGGCCCCGACCGTCCCCGGTCGGGGCCTTTTCCGTTTGGCCGAACGATCAGACGAACAGGAAGTCCGAGGACTTCAGCGCGAAGCCGTTCAGCAGCTTGAACACCTCGGTCGCGCCGGTGGCCTGGTCGGTGATCATCCAGTCCGTCGTGCTGCCGGCCACCTTGGCGATGCTGGAGCCGGCCGAGTAGCCCTCCAGCACGATCTGGTCGCCCTTGGCGAAGTCCTGGATCCGGTCGCCCGACGCCTCGCCGAAGCGGAAGTGGAAGCTGTCCTTGCCGGCGCCGCCGGTGAACAAATCCGCACCCGCGCCGCCGTAGAGGTCGTCGTTGCCCGCGCTGCCCAACAGGGTGTCGGCGCCGGCGCCGCCCTCGATGGTGTCGTTGCCGCTGCCGCCGTCGATGTAGTCGGCGCCGCCCTCGCCCTTCAGCAGGTTCGCGCCGGAGTTGCCGGTCAGGGTGTTGTCCAGGGCATTGCCCGTGCCGGCCACATTGCCCGAACCGGTCTGAACCAGCTTCTCGACGTTCACGCCGAGCACATAGGCCAGCGAGGTCTGAACCGTGTCGACGCCTTCGCCCGCCAGCTCGACCACCACGTCGCCGGCATTGTCGACGACGAACAGATCGTCGCCCAGTCCGCCTTCCATCCGGTCGGCGCCCGCGCCCCCGTCCAGGGTGTCGGAGCCGGCGAGGCCCTGCAGGGTGTCGGCGTAGGCGGTCGGCGAAGAGGCCGCGGTCACGCTGGTGCTGCTGGGGGTGATGGAGTCGGCGAGGGCGGTGCCCGAGATCAGCACGCCCGTGGTCGGAGTGGGCGTCGGCGTCGGCGTGGGGGTCGGGGTCGGGGTCGGCGCGGGCGTCGGGGCGGCCACCGAGGTCTGCAGGAACGCCGCGACGTCCAGGCGGCCATCGGACGAGACCTTGTCGAGCACCGAGGCGGTGTCGATGGCCGAGTCCAGCAGGGATGTGCGCATCTGGGCCGCCGTCGCGCCGGCGTGGGCCGCTGCATACAGCGCCAGGGCGCCGGTGACGTGCGGGGTCGCCATCGACGTGCCGCTCATCGAGCCGTAGCCGCCGCCGCGGGTCGTCGAATAGACGCCCGTGCCCGGCGCGGCGATGTCCACCGAGGTCGAGCCATAGTTGGAGTAGCTGGCCAGGGCGCCCGTGTTGGTGATGGCGGCGACCGAGATCACCGCCTCGTAGCCCGCCGTCGCGACGGTCGAGTAGCTGGACGGATAGTAGGCGGCCACGTCGTTGTTGTTGGCGTTGTTGCCGGCCGAGACGACGTACAGGATGTCGGCCTTGGCCCCGCGGGTGATGGCGTCGAGCAGGCCCTGCGAGAAGGCTGCGCCGCCCCAGCTGTTGTTGGTCGCGACGAAGTCGACGCCGGTCCCGGCCTTCGACTGGTTCGTGAAGTAGTCCAGCGCCTTGATGGTATTGGAGACGTAGCCGACGCCGGCGGCGTCGAGGAACTTCAACGCCACCATCTGCACGTTCCAGGCGACGCCGGCCACGCCGGCGCCGTTGCCGCCCTGCGCGCCGATCGTGCCGGCCACGTGGGTGCCGTGGCCGCGGTCGTCCATCGGATCGTTGTCGTTGTTGACGAAGTCCCAGCCGATCAGGTCGTCGGCGTAACCATTCGCGTCCTCGTCGAGGCCGTTCTCCCACCGCGCGTCGTTCAGCAGGTCGCCGGCGTCGATGCGCCCGTTGGCGTTGACGTCGCTGACGAAGCTGGCGTTGCGGCCGTCGTTCAGGTCGCGAAAGGTGATCAGGCCGTCGCTGTCGGCGTCGAACAGCGAGCTGCGCAGCGCGGTGGGGATCTCGCGCTGGTTCAGCCAGATGTTCTGGTAGAGGTCGGGGTGGGTGTAGTCGATGCCGCTGTCGACCACGCCGACGGCGACCTTCGTCGATCCCGTCGCGCCGGCGGCCCACGCTTCGGTGGCCTGGCTGCCGTAGGCGTTGGTCGGGGTTCCCTGGTCGCCGTACAGGTTCCAGGTCGACCCGCCGGTGACGGCCGTGTCGTTGCTCACCGCCTGGGAGGTGACCTGGTAGTCAGGCTCGGCGAACTTTACGCCCGGCAGGTTCGAGAGGATGTGCAGCGCCTTCTCCACCGTCACGCCGGCGCCCAGGCCGATGCGGGCCACGTCGCCGTCGCCGCCGCTGGCGACGATGTCGAGCAGCCGGCCGCCGATGGCGTTCAGGGCGTTGCTGTGCAGGGCGGCGGGCGCTCCGGGGTCGAGCTGGATCAGGATCTGGTCTGCGCGGTACGCGGCGTTGGGGGAGATATCGGCGGGGGGCATGATTGTTCCGGTGTCTCGCGGCCAGCCGATCTCGTGACGCCGCGAGGGACGCGCGACGTTTGCCGACTAGAAGCCTGTAGGTTGTGGGGGGTACTCAACGCAAACGCGAGCGTTGGATCTACTTCTAACTGGAAGTGTTCAAGCTCGGTCCCATTGTTTGCGTTCAAGTATTAACCGGCCGCGTGTTTAATGACTTAAGTGCGCTTAACCATGAACTAGGCCTGCGACAGATCGTCCAGCCGTGAAGACAATTGCTTGGTGTCCCAGTTCCCTTTGTGGGAGAACGATGTTCGACTAAATCCGCTTCGGGTGTAGACCTGTCGGGCGCAGCTTCTCTCGCCGAACGGCGAGGACCTGCGGCGACGACGAGACCCAGAGCTGGCCGCCGGTTTCCCCGAGCCGGATGGCTGCAGCACCCCTGAGCTGGGCCCGCGCGGGCACGGCGTTCCCCCCGTCGCCCGCCGACGAGTGTCGCCCCGTCCGGCCCCCAGGGGCGGGACGCGCCTGGCCCCGGCCGCGAGGTCGGGGCTCTTCTTTGCCTACAGCCAAGCTCTACTTGCGAAAGCTTGGCTGTAGCGCTTTCCTGTCGACATGAACGATCTGGCCCTGCCGGACCTCGCGTCCGCCAACTCCCGCGTCCGCCAACTCCCGCGTCCGCCAACTCCCGCGTCCGCCAACTCCCGCGCCCGCCTCGACGGACTGCTCTCGCGCATCATCGAGGAGCCGGAGAAGCGCGCCGACATCACGGCCGAGATCGAGCGCGAGTTCACCCAGCGCCGTGCGGTGATGGTGCTGGACATGAGCGGCTTCTCGCGCACGACCCAGGTGCACGGGGTGGTCTCGTTCCTGATGATGATCCACCAGATGCGGCTGCTGGCTGTGCCGACCATCGAGGCGCGCGGCGGCATGCTGGTGAAGGCCGAGGCCGACAATCTCTACTGCCTGTTCGAGGGCGTGGACGACGCTGTGGCGGCGGCGCGCGAGATCATCCGCCAGCTCTCCACGGTGAATGTCCTGCTGCCGGCCGGCCGGCGGCTCTACGCCTCGATCGGCATCGGCTTCGGCGACGTGCTGGTGCTGGCCGGGGAGGACCTGTTCGGCGACGAGGTGAACCTGGCCTCGAAGCTGGGCGAGGATGTAGCCCAGGGCGGCATGGTGCTGCTGACCGAGGCGGCGCGGGCCGAGCTGTCGGTGGTGGTCGAGACGGTCGAGGAGCGGGCCAGTATCTCGGGACTGACCCTGGTCTATCACACGGTCGGTTAGGCGCCCGACGCCTTCCAGAAGTGGAAGTCCTCCCAGGCGATGCCGATCGCCTGGCCGGGAATGCCGAGCAGGCTGGTGAGTGACACCGCCGCGCCGAACAGGCCGCTGCTGAAGCCGGGGACGAGGAAGACCGCGCCCAGCAGGATCAACAGGGCGAACCGCTCGGCCTTGGCCACCGACGGAAGCCAGGCCTTCGGCATGAACGGCCGGATCGCGTTGAACCCGTCCAGACCGGGCAGCGGCAGCAGATTGAGGATCAGCGCCGTCGATTGCAGGAACGCCAGCATGGCGATGGCGGCGAACAGCCGGCCGGGCGGCGCCACGGCCAGCCAGAGGTTCAGGACGAGGGCCAGCGCCAGCAGCACGACCAGCGTCGCGCCCGGGCCGGCCAGTGAGGCGGCCGCCCGCCAGGCCGGGCTGCGCATCAGGTCGTTGCGCAGATAGACCGCTCCGCCGGGGAAGCCGATGCCGCCCAGCGCCAGGGCCAGCAGCGGAATCGCCAGGCTGGTGGAGATGTCGCCATAGCGGCGGGGATCGAACGACAGATAGCCCTTGGCCTTCACGGTGTGGTCGCCGGCCAGCCAGGCGACTCCCGCGTGGGCGAACTCGTGCGCCATCACCGCCAGCACCCAGCCGGTGAGCACGAAGCCGAAGGTAAGTACGCCGCCGAGCGCGTCCGGCGCGCGGGCCAGGCCGAGGCCGAACAGCGCGAAGGCGGCCAGCAGGCCCATGCCCACCCGGTTGTCGGGCGGGGCGTCGACGATGGGCTCAGACCGCCGTGGCCCGCCGAGCATCGGTTCCGGCGGCCGGGGCGGTGCGGCCACGTTCGGCAGGCCCGGTTCGTGGATCGCCACCAGCAACCGCTCGGCCAGGTTCGTCGCGTGATCCCAGGCGCTGATCCGTGCCGACCGCTCACCCGCGGCGGCCCGAACCTGCACCTCGCCGCCGTGCAGGACGCGAAACTCGCCCGCGTAGGTGCGGTCGCCCATCTGCGCGGTCAGCGGCGTCCAGGGGTGGTCGTCGGCGGAAGCTTCAGCGGTCATCGACCACAGATCGCGCGCCGGCGTGGCGCGCGCAAGACGGGAGTCGGCCGCCCGCGCCGCCTAGCTCTGCGGGACGGTCGGGACCGGCGTGGTCGGCGCCGTGGCTGGCTGTGTCTCAGGCGTGGTCGCTGGAGGCGGAGCCGCGGGGGGGGCGGGCGGCGGGGGCGCGGCGACGCGGGCGACCTTCGTGATCCGCACCGGCTGGCGCAGGATCTCACCCTTCATCGCGCCCTCGCCCTTGTTGGGGTCGACCGGCAGAGCGATGATCTTCTTCACGACGTCCAGGCCCTCGACCACCTGGCCAAAGGCCGCGAAGCCCGGCTGGCCGCGCGGGTTCTTCGGGTCGGCGTCGAGATAGCTCATGTCGCCGAGGGTGATGAACCAGTCGGCCTGGGCCGTCCCGGGGGCGTGGCGGCCCATGGAGATCGTGCCGTCGCCATGCTTGAGGCCGGTCTTGGTGGTCGGCTCGTGGGCGATGGGGGGCAGGACCTTGGCCGGGTCGTTCTGCAGGCCGCCCTGGATGCTGCCGTAGTCGGTGGCCGTGTAGCCCGGCGGCCGCGAGGCCCGATAGAATGTCGCGCCGTTGAAGAGGCCGCGGTCGACGTACTTCAGGTAGTTGGCGACGGTGACCGGAGCCTTGTCGCGGTAGAGCTCGACGACGATCGAGCCCTGCGGCGTGTCGATCTTCACCCTGGGATTGGGTCTCGGCGCCGGAGCGGCGGCCGGCGGGGGCGCGGCCGTCGTCGCGGGGGGCGGCGTCTGGGCGTGGGCGGCTGCGGAGGCGGCGAAGGCGGCGCAGAGGCCGATCAGGGTGCGGCGGAGCATGGAGGCAGGTTAGCCCCGCGCCGTGCGCGCCGTCATCCTCCCCGGCACTTCACGAAGGTGTCGGTCTGGCTGGTGGCGCGGACCCTGCCGCCGGCCGAGGTCAGCGTCTGGCTGCGGCTGGCGCAGAGCCGGCGCGGCTTTCCCTTGTCCCAGACGGTGGCGCTCACGGCCGAGATCACGCGGACCCGCGCGGCGCCCGCCACCGGTTCGATCCGCAGGACACGCCCGGCCTCGCTGGGCCATGGCTTCCGGGCGAAGGCCTTGCGCGCGAAGGTGCGGGCCTGGGCCACCGTGCTGGTCCCGTAGGGCACGGGCGGCTTGTCGCCCACGTAGGCCTGGTCGGTGAAGGTGGCGTCGGGCGTGTAGCCGGAGAAGTAGCTGTCAAGCCTGCCGGCGTTCCAGGCCGCTTCCTGCCGGGCCACAAAGGCGCGCGCCTCGGCCTCGGCGACCTGGGCGCGGGCCGGCGTTGCGAGGGCGAGAAGGAGGAGCAGCAGACGGCGCATGAGGGCTCAACGCGAAAGCCAGCGCATCCGGTACCCGTTCATGGCCGTGTCGCCCAGCCGCTCCAGCAGCCGCCAGTTCACGAAGGCGCCGATCGGCGCGCCCACCACGGGGATCATCTGGGCCAGTTTCGCGAGGTCGATGTAGTCGCGGTACTCGCGCTGGAAGGTTCGCCAGTCGAAGTGCTCGAAATCGACCGGGTGCTCGCGACCGTCCCAGTCCTCCAGGCCGTGGAATACCTGCGCCCGGTGCTCGGCGCCCGAGAACGCCAGCTGGAACAGCCCCAGGATGAACAGCCGCTCCTCGAAGCGATCGGCCTCGTGGCCGTAGATGGCCGAGAGGTCGAACAGCAGCTTGATCTTGATGACCAGCAGGGCCGGAAAGTCGGCCAGCGCCAGCCAGAAGCCGCCGGCGCCCGCGACGCCGCCTTCGACCGCCGCCGTGGCGCGGTAGCTCTCGATCGCGGCGATGGCCCGGCGATCCCGCTCGGCCAGCGAGGCCCCGATCAGCGGCGGGGCGGTGGTGAGGTCCGCGCCCGTCAGGATCGTGCGGGTCATGCGCTCGATCACGCCGGTGATCGCGGCGTGGACCTGCTCCGGGATGATCCGGTTGATCCGGCCCTGGACGCCGCGGGCCGCCCTGTCGAACGCGCCGGGTGGCTTCAGGACCGTCGCGCGCCAGTGATCGAGCTCACCCCGGATCCAGCGTTCATAGGCCGCCTCGGTCAGGCCCGAAGGCGGCGCCGCGCGGGCTATTGAAACACCGCGAGCTGCAGGATCCAGGACACGATGGCGGTCAGCACCACGCCGACCAGGAAGCCGCGCACGAACGCGCCATTGCGGTCCCACCAGATACGCCGTGCGCGCATACGCTGGGCGCGATCGACCTTGCGTCGCTGCATCTCTGTCCTGTTCCCCCCGGATCGAGACGCTTTGTAGCCCAGCCGGGGCGGGGCGGTCGAATCCGGAACCTCGATCTCCGCGGCGTGTTCGCACGGGGCGCCGAAAAGGAGATCCCATGCGCATCCTCAGCCCGGTCGCCGCCGCCTCGCTGGCCCTCTCGCTGGCGGCCTGCGCTGCCGCCGGATCGGGACGTGACGTCGCGGCGGTCGTGCAGGACGAGCGCGCCCGGCAGGCCGTGGCCCAGGCGGCCGACAACGGAGAAGGCGCCAAGGCCGCGCTCTCCGCCGCGACGCCGGCCAGCGCGGCCGAGGAGCCGCCGCATCGTCCTTGAACCGGTCGTGCGGGGTTGATCCCCAGGCGTCCGCCGCTAGGTTCGCCGAACCAAGCCGGGGGGCTGTGGGGAGCGCCTGTTGTCTGACGACCCTGAGCTCGCGGCGTTCGTCCGCGAGCACATGCGTTCGGTGTGGGCCGTGGAACTGCTGCTGGTGCTGCGTCGGGAGCCGGATCGCCTCTGGCAGCCCGAGCGGCTGGTGGCCGAGCTGCGGGCCTCGACCAATCTCGTGCGGGACAATCTGGCTGCGTTCGAGCGGGGCGGCCTCGTCGTGCGCGACGACGCCGGCGAGTGGCGCTATGCGCCGGCGAACCCCGTGCTCGACCACCTGGCGACCCGGCTCGAGGCGGCCTATCGCCAGCGCCCGGTGGCCATCATCAATCTCATCGCGCGGCCCGATCCCATCCAGGGCCTGGCCGATGCGTTCAAGTGGCGGGGGGACAAGTGATGACCGAACTGGCGCCTTCGCTGGTGTACGGCCTCTGCCTGGTGGCGAGCGCCATCTGCGCCTTCCTGCTGCTGCACACCTGGCGGCAGACGCGGTCGAGGCTGCTGTTCTGGACGGCGCTGGGCTTCGCCTTCCTGGCGCTGAACAACCTCTTCCTGGTGGCTGACCTCGTCCTGTTCCCGGACGTCTACCTCTGGCCCTGGCGACAGGCGGCTTCGGCGCTCTCGGTCGGTGTGCTGCTGTACGGCTTCATCTGGGAGGCCGAGCGTTGACCGCCCCCGATCCCACCGTGGCCGCCTTTACGGCCGGCGCGCTCAGCCTCGGCTTCCTGGCCGTGGGCGTCTTCTTCCTGAAGTTCTGGCGCAGGACCGGCGACCGGCTGTTCGCGGCCTTCGCCGTCGCCTTCGGCTTGCTGGCGTTGAACCAGGCGGCCCCGGTGCTCCTCGATATCCCCGACGAGCACCAGAGTTATGTCTACCTGCTGCGGCTGGCGGGCTTCGCCCTGATCATCGCCGCGGTTCTGGGCAAGAACCTGCGCCGGCGCTGACCTACTTCGCCTCGGCGATGCCCTTCATGGTCGCCATCACGCCCGCGAACATGGTGGCGCGGCGGCTGCGGTTCGCTTCGCGCTGGTCCGCCGGCACCGACGTCTGGTCGAAGAAGAGGGTGTAGACCAGCTTGGACTTCGCCTTGTCCACGGGCCGGATCTCGACGGTGCCGTGATAGGCGATCTTCGGGTCCACGTCGGCGTAGGTGTAGGACATCGGGGTGACGGCGACGATCACCTCCTCGATCCGTCCGGCGATCTTGCGCACGGCGCCGAGTTCGCCGTCCTTGCCCTGGGTGATCTCGCAGGTGGTCTTCAGCCAGGGGCCGATGTCGCAGTAGCCCTTGAGCTTGGCCCAGGCCGTGGCGGCGGGCGCGGCGATCTCGGTTTCCTGGACGATCGAGACGTAGTCGCCGGCCGCCTGAGCGGGCGAGGCGATGGCGAGCGCCGCGGCGCAGGCGGCGAAGCTGAGGCTGGCGATGGTCTTCACGGTGGTCCCCCTATGTTTGGAGGCACCTTAGCAAGGGCGCCGCCGCGGCGCCTGTCACTTCAGAAACATCGGTACGACGTAAAGCGCGATCAGCACGATCGCGGCGATCGCCAGGATCACCCCCGCCTTCGGGTTCGATCCCAGCAGCGACTCCTTCGGCCGCTTGGGCTTCGGCGGCGGGCGCTTGGCCTCGGCCGCCTTGGCCTTGCGATAGCGGTTGAGGTCGGTGACGCGCGGATCGTCCTCGGGCGGGGTCCTGGCCATCAGCCGGCGAGCTTCTCCAGGTCCTCGGCCGAGATGTCGGCGTTGGAGTAGACGTTCTGGACGTCGTCGTCGTCTTCCAGGGTGTCGATCAGCTTCATCAGCGTCGCCACCGCGTCGCCGGACAGCGGCGTCAACGCCTTCGGCTTCCAGGCCAGCTTGGTCGACTGCGCCGGGCCCAGGGCCGCCTCCAGCGCCGTCGAGACGTCGGAGAGGGCCTCGAAGGCGGTGTAGATGGTGTGGCCGTCCTCATCGGACTCCACATCGTCGGCGCCGGCCTCGATGGCGGCCTCCATCACCTTGTCCTCGGACCCGGCCGAGGCGGGGTAGGCGATCTGGCCGACACGGTCCCACATGAACGAGACCGATCCGGTTTCGCCCAGGTTGCCGCCGCACTTGGTGAAGGTGGAGCGCACGGTCGAGGCCGACCGGTTGCGGTTGTCGGTCAGCACCTCGACGATAACGCCGACGCCGCCGGGGCCGAACCCCTCGTAGCGGATCTCGTCATAGGACTCGGCGTCGCCGCCGGAGGCTTTCTTGATCGCCCGGTCGATCACGTCCTTGGGCAGGGACTCGGCCTTGGCGTTGTTCACGGCCAGGCGGAGGCGGGCGTTCATGGCGGGATCGGGCAGGCCCATCTTGGCCGCCACGGTGATCTCGCGCGAGAGCTTGGAAAACAGCTTGGACCGGGCGCTGTCGGCGCGGCCCTTGCGGTGCATGATGTTCTTGAACTTTGAGTGTCCGGCCATGGTCCTGCGGTCAGCCGTGGAATTCAGACTTGGCTTCTAGCCGGACGCGCGCGTGCGCGGAACCCCCGGGGCGGCGGCGTGTTGGGCTTGGCGGCAAACCCGGAGCAGACCGATGACCCTGGAGACCGAAGCGTTCCCGTCGGAAACGACGCCCGGCGACGGCGAACTCGTGCACTGGATGGCGCCCGGACGGCTGCAGGTGGGCGCGAGCGGCGTCGCCGCGGCGTTCGCGCTGGGCATGGCCCTGGCGGTCGGCGCCTACCTGGCGTTCCGTTGGGTGGAGCCGCGGCGCGAGGGGCTGCCGCCGTGGAAATGGGCCCGAGGGCCCGTCCACTAGTTCGTGATCAGGCGGCGAGGGCCGCGCGGCGGCGGCGCATCATCGCGCCGGCCGCGCCGAAGCCGAGGATCATCATCGTCCAGGTGGCCGGTTCCGGCACCGCGTTGAACACCAGCTTGCCGCCGTAGCCGGGGATGTGCATCTGCGCGTTCTGGTTGAAGGTCGCGAAGACCGCCGTGCCGGTGATCTCCGAGGTGTTCGTGCCGATCGCGGTCGGCGCGAGCACCGTGCCCCAGAAGGCGCGGTCGATCTTGACCGTCGTGGCTTCGTAGAAGTTCCAGATCACGTGCGGAGCCCAGGCCATCTTCATGGCGTCGCTGCCCACGAAGTTGAACTCGGTGTCGATGACCTTGCCCTTGACGTTGATCACGACCGTGTCGGCGCCGGCGATGTTGAACACCGGGTCGCTGTTGATCAGCGACATGAAGTCGTCGATCCAGAACACGGCAAGATCGGCGCCCGACGTCACGTTGAAGGTCGAACCGTTCATCGCGATGTTCGCGGTGTCGGTCTTCTCGAGCGTGCTGAAGTATTGCGACAGCTCGATCAGGTTGCTCTGCATCCGATCGCGCTGGGTGATCAGTCCGGCCTGAATGCCGTCGGCCGCGTTGTCGGCCTGGATGGTCTTCGGGCCGTTGAAGTTCCCCGGGCCGACCGCGCCGACGACCGTGACCGCGCCGTTGGTGTCGACGTTGGAGGCGGTGCCCCCCACGGTGATGGTCGCGCCGGCCGAGCCGCTGACGCCGTTCACGTTGCCGCCGACCACGAGGTTGCCCCCGTCGTGCAGCAGGATCTTGCCGCCGGTCTGGCTGCCGCCGACGATGGCGCCGCCGCCGTTCTCGATCTTCACGTCACCGCCCGTGACGTCGCCGACGACCACGAGGCCCGGCTTCGCGGAGGCGCCCGGCTGGGCGAAGAATTCGGT
This sequence comes from Pseudomonadota bacterium, assembly GCA_040752615.1. Lineage (GTDB taxonomy): Bacteria > Pseudomonadota > Alphaproteobacteria > Caulobacterales > Caulobacteraceae > Phenylobacterium. Next base: position 16,401 of record JBFMGV010000035.1, read on the forward strand.
CGTGCCGCTGTAGTTGCCGCCGACGAAGGCGCGGCCGAAGGTGTCGTGACCCGAATTCAGGTTGCCGAAGGTGATCGAGTTCCAGGCGCGGAGCGTGTCCAGGCCCTCGTTCAGCTCGATGACACCGGCTTGCGCGGAGTTCGCGGCACACACAGAAAGAGCCGCAACCGCAGCCATCGCAACGCGACGCAGATACATGGTGGTTTTCCCCGACACCAATTGACCTTTGCCGTACGCGAGGGCCTTCGCAGGCGCAACATGGTTCGCCGCAGAGGCGAGCGGCGGCCGGTGATCGGCCTACCCAAAATGACCTAGAGCCCGCCGATCCTGCGTCCGCAGGCGGCCAGGGCCTCGCCCGCGAGACCGTGCGCCAGTTGCAGCCGGCGGGTTTCCAGGTCGGTGTCCCCATAGGGCCAGTAGCGGATCTGGCGGGGCTTGCCGCCGCGCGCCGGACGCACGGTCATCTCCACCTCGCGGGTGGTGTCGCCGGCCTTGAGGTTGATCTTCTCGATCCGCATGCCGTCGCGCAGCCCGCTGTTCCAGGCTGGGCCGCGCGGGCGGACCCCGCGCACGACCTTGGTCTCGAACGACCCGGCGTAGTCGAAGCCGGCGTCGAAGGCGGGGGTCACGGTCACCCGTAGGTCGAGGCAGCCGTCGAACATCTGCTCGGGGAAGACCAGGGGCGCGCCGCCGTCGGCATACCGGGCGATGTCGGGGCGCAGGTCCAACTGCGCCACCACCCAGGCGGCGGAGACAAGGCCGGTGACCACGTCGGGCCCCTGGCTGGCCGGAAACTGCTGGTAGTGGTCGCGCATCCGCAGGATGACGGTGTCGAGGTTCGCCTTGCCGCCGGTCTTGCGCCGGATGTCCTCGTCCCACTTCAGCGCCAGAAGCGCCCCTCGCTGGTAGGGCAGCTTCCGGAGGTTCTGATCGTTCCAGAACCCGGCGACGATCCTTGGCCCAGGCGCGGTGCGCGAGGGGTTGGCGTCGTAGCCGCGCAGCGCGTCGTCCAGTTTCGCGACCGCTTCCTCCGGTTTGACCTCGCCCGCCCTCATCAGGGTCCGGACCATGTAGAAGTCGGAGAAGCCCTCGTGGAACCAGGCCGTGGCCATCTGTTCCGGGCCGGACGGCTGGCGCCCCGTGCGGGCCGCGATCCAGGTGTGGGTGTGCTCGTGGGCGACCGTCCAGCGGAGCTGTTCGGCCAGCCCCGGTGTCGCGTAGAGCGTGAAGGCGTCGCCGCGGCCGGTCCCGCCCGACGAGCGGTTGCCGGGCTTCTGAACCAGCGGCACGAAGCCGACGAGATAGGGGCCCTGAACGTCGTTCCAGAAAGCCCGTTCGGCCGACACGACCTTGGCGATCTGGTCCGCGAAGGCCTCGGAGGGATAGGTGTCGTTCGGGACGGCGACGTAGCGCAGCGCGCCGCCGCTGATCGGTCGTTCCAGCACTGTGAGCTCTGGACCCGCGAAGCTGATGGAATCGGCCACGTCCCTCACCGTCATCGCACGTCCCATCCGGCCGTGCTCGAGGTCGGAGGCCACGCGCCAGCCCTTGGGCAGCGCGCCCCAGCGGAAGGTCGCCGGCAGATGCTCGCGCCCCTGGGGCGCCGCGAACGCCACATCGCCCAGCAGCGCCATCCACCGCGGCCGGATCAGCGGACCCTTGTAGGGGTTGCCGTCGATCCCGACCGGATCGGCGTCGTAGGCGCTGCGCAGGCGATAGCGGACGGTGATCCTGGCGTTCGGGCGGTGCGACAGGACGCGGGCGGCCGCGCCGTCCTCGCGGACCTGGGCGCCGGAGACCTGCAGGTCGTAGAGGTAGCGATACAGTTCGCGGCCGGAAGCCCACTGATCGGGCAGTTCCAGGCGGGTCTCGCCATCGGCGTCGCCGCGGAACCGGAGCTCGACCGTGGCCGTGGCGGGTGCTTCACCCGGCTGGGCCTCGACCCCCAGGCGGTAGTCCACCGTCGGTTGGCGGGATGCGCCGAGCAGCAGCATGGCGGCGGCGGACAGGGCGAGATGGCGCATGGCCCCTACCTACGCTGGTTCGACGGGCTCGCAGTCGAAACGGTCGATCTGGCCGGCGTGAAGACGATAGACGGCGTCCTGCGGCACGTCCTGCGCCAGGATCGCCGGGCGATCGAGGCCTGCATAGGCGCCGCGGATCATCCGGCCCAGCACGCCATGACTGACCGCGATGACCCGACGCTCACCCTCCGGGGGCAGGTCGGACAGCCAATCCTCGGCGCGGCCGTACACATCCTCGAAGGTCTCGCCGCCCGGAGCGCCGAAGAACCATTCGCCGGTCCTGAACCGCTCGGGGTGGATCTCGGCCAGTTCCGACCGCAGTCGGCCCTCCCACTCCCCGCAGCAGATCTCGGCGAGGCGCGCATCGGTCTCCACCACCAGGCCGGTGGCGCGGGCGACGGCCTCGGCCGTGCGCCGGGCGCGGCCGACGGGGCTGGCCACCAGCCGCCAGCCACCGCCCTCGCGGGCGACGAGCTCGGCGGCCAGTCGCGCCATGGCTTCGGCCTGACGTTCGCCCAGGGGCGTCAGGTCGCTCTCGGTATGGCCCTGGATCCGCTTCTCGCGATTCCAGAACGTCTCGCCATGGCGCAGCAGGATGATCATTTCTTGCGGCGGACCACCGGGTGCGAGGTCGACAGGCCCCCGTCCACCGCCAGGGTCTGGCCGTTGACGTACGAGGCGTCGTCAGAAGCCAGGAACAGCGCGGCGGCGGCGATCTCCTCCGGCACGCCGTAGCGGGTGGTGGGGTTCAACTGGCCGATCTTGTCCTCGTTGCCGCGTGCGCGGGCGCCGTCGAAGATCGGCTTGGTCATGCCGGTCTCGATCAGCCCCGGAGCCACTGCGTTGACGCGGATGCCGGTGCCGTACAGCTCGTTGGCCGCCGTCTGGACCAGGCTGATCACGCCGGCCTTGGACGCGGAGTAGGCCGGGCCGCCGGCGCCGGAGCGGATGCCCGCCACCGAAGCCGTGCAGATGATCGCGCCCTTGCCGGTGGGGATCATGGCCTCCGAGGCGTACTTCACGCCCAGGAACGCGCCGATCAGGTTCACGCGCAGGATCTCGGCCCAGTAGTCGGCGGTCTGCTCGTGCAGCGGCGCGAACCCGCCCGAGATGCCGGCATTGGCCCAGAAGATGTCCAGGGCGCCGTACTCGGCCTGGGCCCGGTCGACGAGGCCCTTCACGAAGGCATCCTCGCCGGCGTCGCCGACCACCGCGACCGCCTGGCCGCTGGCGGCCTTCACCGCTTCGGCGGTCTCGTTCACGGCCTCGGCCTTGTCGGCGATGATCAGCCTGGCGCCCTCGGCGGCGAACAGCTTGGCCGAGGCGCGGCCGATGCCGCTCGCCGCGCCGGTGATGACGGCCACGCGGCCGGAAAGACGTCCCATGATGTTCCCTTGATGACTTAGGCGTTGGCTTTGGCGCGGGTCGCCGCCGCGACGATCGCGTCGACGAAGGTGTCGTAGAGGCCGAGGGGCAGGTCATGGCCCATGCCGGCGATCATGCGCAGTTCGGCGCCGGGGATGGCCGCCGCCGTCTCCCGTCCGCCCACGGGCTGGACCAGCGGGTCGTCCTCGCCGTGCAGCACCACGGCGGGCACGGCCAGCTTGCGGAGCGCCTCGGTGCGGTCGCCGTCGGCGCCGATGGCGTGGCGCTGGCGGCCGACGCCCGCCGGGTTGAACGCCCGGGCGTGCTCGGCGACCAGCCGTTCGCGCAGGTCCGCGTCGGTCCAGGGATAGGCGGGGCTGCCGATGGTGCGGGCGTTCCTCATGCCGTGGGCGATGAAGGCCTCGTAGTCGGCGGCCGGATCCGGCGGCGGGTTGCTGATCACCGCCATCGCTTCGGGCGTGGCCACCACGTCGCCGGACGGGGCCGACATGATCGAGGTCAGCGACAGCACGCGCTGCGGATAGTCGATGGCGATGCGCTGGACGATCATTCCGCCCATCGAAACCCCGGCGATGTGCGCCTTGGCGACGCCCGCCGCGTCCAGCACGGCCATGGCGTCGGCCGCCATGTCCTTGAGCAGGTAGCGGTCGCCGGACCGGAACCAGGTGGAGCGGCCCGTGTCGCGGTTGTCGAAGCGAATGACGCGATAGCCCCGGGCGACCAGCTTCTCGCAGAACGCCTCGGGCCAGCGGGTCATCTGCGACCCCAGGCCGTTGACCAGCAGGATGGCCTCCGGACGGTCATCCCCAAAGGTCTGGTACTCGAGCTCGACCTGCCCGTTATGTGCCCTCGGCATCGATAGTCCTCCCTGCTGCATACCTTGTGAGTTGTGTTTGCGGGGGTGCGACGATCCTTACGCGTGAATCGACTGGTCTTATCAAACCTTGTGGTCCAATCATGGTCGCAAGAATCGAGGGGGAGAGGCCGCCGAACGCATGCGCGTGATCGTTCCGCTGTTGCTGTCGCTGGCGATGTGGGCGTTCATCCTGCTCGGCCTCGCGGGTCTCTGGCTGAAGATCTTCGGCTAGCGCCCACTCACGGGATCAGCAGCACCCGTCCCACGGCCTGACGGCTCTCGATGTAGCGGTGGGCCGCCGCCGCCTCCGACAGCGGGAACTCGCGGTCGATCAGCACTTTCAGCTCGCCCTTCGCCACGTCGGCAATCAGCTTGGCGATGTTGTCGTGCACCCGATCGGTGTTGATCTCGGCGCCCAGGAAGACGCCCGACAGCGAGCGGTTGCCGCTCATCATGGTGCCGACGTCCACCTTGGTCGGCTCGCGGCCGGCCTGGCCCACCATCGAGACCCGGCCCCGATAGCCGAGGCTGAGGATCGAGCTCTGCAGCGTGGGGCCGCCTACCGGGTCGACGATGACGTCGGCGCCCTTCTTGTCGGTGAGGCGCATGACCTCCTTCACCACGTCGTGGGTCTTGTAGTTGACGCCATGGGTCATGCCGTAGGCCTTCAGCCTCTCCAGCCGCTCGTCGGAGGAGGCGGTGGCGATGACCATCGAGGCGCCGGCGCGGGCCGCGAGCTGGATCGCCGCCACGCCCACGCCCGAGGCGCCGGCCTGGATCAGCACGATCTCGCCCTTCTTCATGCGGCCGAACTCGAACAGGCAGTCGTCGGCGGTGCCGAAGGTCACCGGGATCACCGCGGCTTCCTTGACGCTCAATCCCGCCGGGACTTTCCAGGCGGTGCGGGCGGGCACGGCTCGCAGTTCGGCGTGGCTGCCGAAGCCGGCGGTGGTGCAGACCTTGTCGCCGACCTTGAAGCCGCCGACCTCGGCGCCGACCTCGATCACCTCGCCGGCGGCCTGATAGCCGACGATGTGCGGCCGCGTGACCAGGGCGCCGCCCAGGCGGTTCAGCGTGTCGCCGCCCTCGATCGAGACGGCCTCGACGCGGATCAGGATGCCCTTGGGATGGCACTCGGGATCGGGAACGTCCTCGTACCTGAGAACCTCGGGCGGACCGTTCTCATGATAGACGGCGGCCTTCATCGTTCCACTCCCTCAAACATTTGTTTGAGGCATGCATTCCACGCCGGGCAAGCTGACGCAAGGGGAGTGGTCGGCTCAATCCGTCAGGGCAGCGAGGGCCTGCCGTACTCCCAGTCGAACGGAACGCCGGTCTCGCCCAGGACGTGACGGATGATGCGCGCGAAGCCGGCCTCGGCGCGGACGTCGTTGGCGAGGACGACCACGCAGCGACGGCGCTTCTCCACGCAGACCCAGGTGTTGCCGGTGCTGTCGTTGTGCCCGCCCTTGAAGAAGCCGGGTCCTTGGGGGCCATCGAAGCGGACGACGCCGAGACCGGCGGCCAGGCCCGGGACGCGACGCCCGGCCGGCGCCTCCGGCTGCAGAGTCGGGAACTGGCTGGCGGTGGTGATGGCGGCCTCTCCACGGGTCATTTCCGCGCGTCGCGCCGGCGTCAGCCCCTCACCCCGGACGACTCCGGCCGCCAGCCGGGCCATGTCGGCGATCGTGGTGTCCATCGAGCCGGCGGCGCGGACGCGCGACCGCTCGTCGTGCGGCTCGACCTTCCCCTCCTGGGTCCAGCCGTCGGCCAGGTTTCCGGCGAAGTCGGGACGCCACTTCATCGCGGTGCGGGTCATGCCGAGCCGGTCGAACGCCCGCCGCTGCATCTCGGCGCCGACGTCCAGGCCGAGGCCGGTTTCCAGCACGAACTGCAGCAGGATCAACCCGTCGCCGGAATAGGCGTAGCGGGCGCCGGGATCGAAATGGAACCGCAGTTTCCCGTCCGGCTCCAGGAAGCCGAAATTGGCGAAGCCGGAGCGATGGCTCAGCAGGATGCGCGCGGTCAGCTTGCGCCAGCGCTCGTCACCCGCGAGGTCGCTCCAGCGGGCGTAGCGATCCTCGATCGCGGCGTCGCCGTAGTCGGTCAGCGGTCGCGGCAGGTATTCGCCGATGGGACGGTCGAGGTCGATCACCCCTTCGTCCGCCAGTTGCAGCACCGTGTAGGCGAAAGCCGCCTTAGTGAGACTGGCGCCGTACATGACGCTGTCGGTGGTGAGTGGATCGCCCTTGGCGTTGCGCAGGCCATAGGCGCGGGTCGCGACGACGTGGCCGTCGTCGATCACGGCGATCGCCATACCCAGGGCGCCGGTCTCGCGCATGACGCCCGTCGCGATGGCGTCGAGGCTCTTCGGTGTCCACGCGGCGGCGGGCAGGGCGGCGAGCGCGAGGCTCGTCGCCAGGGCGGTCAGAAGGCCTGAACGCATCATTCCACCCCCGCGATGGCCTCGCCTAGCCGTTCCGCTTCACCCAGTTGCGGATCGTCGAGATGATCCGGTCCTGTACCTCGGGCTCGAGGTAGGCATGCATGGGCAGGGCCAGCACCTTGCCCGCCGCGGCCTCGGTCACCGGCAGGCCGCCCGGCTGCGGATAGTCGCGGTAGGGCGGCTGAGTGTGGAGCGGCACGGGGTAGTAGACGGCGGTGGGGATGCCCTCGCCGCGCAGATGGGCGGCCAGGCCGTCGCGATCGTCGGTCTCGATCACGTACTGCGCCCAGACCGAGACGCCGTCCGTGATGACAGGGGGCGTCCGGACCACGTCGCCCAGACCCTCGGCGTAGCGCGCGGCCACGCGGTTCCGCGCCTCGATCTCGTCGGCGAAGATGGTCAGCTTCTGGAGCAGGACCGCCGCCTGGATGGTGTCCATCCGGCTGTTCATGCCCACGCGCATGTTCAGGTACTTGGGATCGTGGCCGAAGGTGCGGCCTTCCAGGTCAGACTTCACCGCCTGGCCGTGGACGCGCAGCGACACCAGCAGGTCGTGCAGGCGCGCGTCCTTGCAGAGCACCGCGCCGCCGTCGCCGTAGCAGCCCAGCGGCTTGGCCGGGAAGAACGAGGTGGTGGTCACGTCCGCCCAGTGGATCGGGTGCCGGGCGCCCAGGGTGCAGCCGAAGCCCTGCGCCGAGTCCGAGATCAGCTTCAGGCCGTGCGTCGCGCAGATCGCGGCGATGGCCGGGTAGTCGGCGGGCTGTCCGAAGAGATCGACGGCGATCACCGCGCGGGGTGTCAGCCTGCCGTCGGCCTTCACGGCCTGGATCGCCGCCTCCAGCTTCGCGGGATCGAGGTTGTAGGTGTCGGGCAGCACATCCACGAAGACCGGCGCGGCGCCGACCAGCGGCATGGCCTCGGCCGTGGCCGCGAAGGTGAAGGACGGGCAGAAGACCGCGTCGCCCGGGCCGATCTCCCAGGCCATCAGCGGCAGGACCAGGGCCTCTGTGCCCGAGCCGCAGGACAGCGCATGCGGCGCCTGGCCGAAGGCGCAGAGCTCGGCTTCGAGCTGGGTGATCTCGGGGCCCATGATGTAGGCGCCCGAGCGGACGACCCGGAGGATCGCGTCCTCCAGCGGCTGCCCCAGGCGGGCCCGCTGGGCCTGCAGGTCGATGAACGGGATCATGGCCGCGGCTTATGCCCTGCGTCGCGCGCCGCGGCCAAACACGCTTGGTGTCGGATGATTTCCCTCCCCGCGAACCGGGAGGGGCAGTGTCACTGCTTGTAGATCTCGCCGCCCTTCATGACGAAGCCGACCTTGGTGAGGATCGTGGCGTCCTTGGTGGGGTCGCCGTCGACGGCGATCAGGTCGGCGCTGTAGCCCGGGTTCAGACGTCCGGCGACCTTGTCGAGCTGCAGGTGGTCGGCGGCGTTGACCGTGGCCGCCTGGACGGTCTCCAGCGAGTTGAGCCCGGCCTTCATGAGCAGGGCGAACTCGCCGGCGTTGTCGCCGTGGGCCGAGACGCCCGTGTCGGTGCCGAACGCGATCTTCACGCCGGCCTGGTGCGCCCGGCGGGTCATGTCCAGCATCATCGGGCCGGCCTGCAGGGCCTTGGCCGTCTGGGCGGGGGTGAAGAAGTTGTTCGGGCCCTTGGCGATCCCGACCACGAAGTCGCCGGCCATCAGGGTCGGCACCAGATAGCCGCCGTTCTTCTTGAGCATGGCCATGCCCTCGGCGTCGAGCCAGGTGCCGTGCTCGATGGAGTCGCCGCCGGCCTTCAGGAAGCTGTTGATGCCGTCGCCGCCGTGGGCGTGGGCGGTGACGCGGCGGCCCATGCGGTGGGCGCTTTCCACGATCGCCTTCAGTTCCTCGTCCGAGAACTGCTGGGCGAGGCCCGCGGCAGTGTTGGAGAGCACGCCGCCGGTGGCGGTGATCTTGATGACGTCCGCGCCCTTCCAGACCTGTTCACGCACGGCGCGCGAGCAGTCGGCGGGGCCAGAGCACACCGAGCCGGGCCGCAGGACGTGCATCACGTCCTCGCGGAAGCCGTTGGTGTCGCCGTGGCCGCCATGGATCGAGATGGCCGAACCGGCCGCCACGATGCGCGGGCCGGGCACATCGCCCAGCGCCGTGGCCTTGCGCAGGGCGAAGACGGCTTCGTTGTCGCCGCCCAGGTCGGCCACCGTCGTGAACCCGGCCATCAGGGTCTTCTTCGCATAGCGCGCGCCGACCATGGCCTGTTCGGCGGAGGACTCGGTCACCTCGTCGAGGCGTGAGGTCGGGCCCTGCTGGCTGGTGATGTGGACGTGGCTGTCGATCAGCCCCGGCAGGACGAAGCGGTCCTTGAGGTCCACGACCTTGCCGCCGGGCTCGGCGACGAAGCCGTCGGCGACGCGCACCACCTTGCCGCCCTGGATCACCAGGGTCTTGTTCGTCTCGACCTTGCCGGTGGCAGGATCGACCAGCACGCGGCCGGCCTGGACGAAGGTGGTGACCGCCGGCGCCTGGGCGGCGGCCGGGGCGGCGATGGCGGCGGCGCAGAGCACGGCCAGGGCAAGCGTCTTCACTAGGTGTTTCCCCCGCAAATCAGGTTTGCAGGGACCCTAGATGCGACGTCCGGAAACCGCCAGTGCGGGCGGCGGGCGCCGAGTCAGATCTGGCGGGCGCGGCCTTCCCAATAGGGCGCGCGGACCTTGCCGCGCTGGATCTTGCCGGCTTCCGAGCGGGGCAGCTCGGTGACGAAGTCCAGGCTGCGCGGGACCTTGAAGCTGGGCAGGCCGTCGCGGGCGTAGGACAGGATCTCGTCGGCCAGCGTGGGCGAGGGCGAGTAGCCGGGCTTCAGCAGGATCACCGCCTTCACCTGTTCGCCCCATTCGTCGTGCGGCACGCCCACGGTGGAACTGTCGGCTACGGCCTCGTGCTGGATCAGCACGTTGTCGATCTCCTGCGGGTAGATGTTCACCCCGCCCGAGATGATCGTCTCGGCGCTACGGCCCGTGAGGAACAGGTAGCCGTCCTCGTCGAAGTAGCCCATGTCGCCCATGGTGAAGAAATCGCCGACCCGGGCGGAGGCGGTCTTCTTCTCGTCCTTGTAGTAGGTGAACCCGCCGGGCGGCAGCTGGTGGTAGATCGTCCCGGCCACGTTGGGCGGACACTCGTTGCCGGCCTCGTCCAGGATCTTGGAGCCCATCAGCACCGGCTTCTTGCCGACCGATCCCGGCTTCTTCAGCCACTCGTGGCTGTCGATCATGAAGCCCGCGCCGCCCTCGGAGCCGGCGTAGTACTCGTTCAGCACCGGGCCGAACCACTCGATCATCGCGAACTTCACTTCCGGCGGGCAGGGCGCCGCGCCGTGCACGATGTAGATCACGCTGGAGACGTCGTACTTCGCCTTCACCTCGGCCGGCAGCGCCAGCAGGCGCTGGAACATGATCGGCACCAGATGCAGGTGCGTGACCCGCCGGTCGCGGATGGTGCGCAGGGTGTGTTCGCTGTCCCACTTGTCGAGGAACACCAGCGTCGCGCCGGCGCCCATGGAGGCGCGGATGTCGAAAGCCAGCGGCGCGGCGTGATAGGCCGGGCCGGCGCAGAGCTGGACCGCGGCGTCGTCATAGCCGCGCATGGCGTACATGGCCTGGGGCGTGATCACCGGGGCGGGGCGGTAGACGCCCTTCGGGCGGCCGGTCGTGCCCGAGGTGTAGAGCATCTGGTTGCCCAGCACCGGATCGTCGATGTCGTGCCCGTCGATCGGGGCCAGGGCCTCTTCGTAATCGAGGAAGCCGTCGATATCGCCGCCCACCGCGACCTTCAGCGCCAGGCCTGGCGCCTGGGCGGCGGCCGGGCCGCTGGAGGCGACCCGCGCCTCGCAGAAGGCGGCCTTCGCCTCGCAGTCGTTCAGGATGTAGGCGACCTCGTCGGTGGTCAGGTGCCAGTTCACCGGCGTGATGCGAAAACCGCCCCGCACGCAGGCGGCCAGGATCTCCACGAACTCGCCGCGGTTGGACATCACCACCGCCACGCCGTCGCCGACCTTCAGGCCCGCGTTGCGCATCAGCCGGACCAGTCGGTTGGCGTTGCGGTTGACCTCCGCGAAGCTGCGGGTGCGGCCGTCGGGATCAATGACGCAGGCCTTGTCGGGCTGGGCCTGGGCCCACACCGCCGCCGTCATGCCGGTCAGCGCCGCGGCTTCCAGCCGTTCGGTGAGACCTTCCCGTTCCTTGACCGCTTCCATCCTGTTCCTCCGCGCGCGCCGTCTTGCTGCGGCGTCATTCCCGATCTTCGAAAACGAACATGACACGGGGAAGGCGGGCCCCACAACGGCGAGTGCGTTGCGGGGACGACATGCGCAGGCGCCTACGAGAGGTCTTCCGCCTCGTACAGCGGGCGGATCTCCAGCTCGCTGGGGCCCGGCATCGGATTGGGGCAGCGCTTCGCCCAGGCCGCGGCCTCGTCCATGTCCCTGACGTCCCAGAGCCAGTAGCCGGCCACCAGTTCTCGCGGGTGGGCGAAGGGGCCGTCGATCACGCTGCGATCGTCGCCGTCGAAGGCGATGCGCTTGCCCGCCGACGAGGGCTTCAGCCCGTCGCCGTCGCGCAGGATGCCGGCCGCGCGCAGGTCGTCGTTGTACCTGCCCATGGCCTCCAGCATCCGGGACATCTGCGGCTCCGGGAAGAGACCCTTCTCGCTGTCCTCGGTGGCCTTCACGAGCACCATCACACGCATCGTCTGTCTCCTGTGGGGGGCGGCGCGAGATCGCCTGGTCATCGGAACGACGAACGGGCGCCGGTCGAGCCGACACGAGAGGGCGGCTGAGACGCATCCGCGCACCCGCCGGGGCTCAATCTGCGATTAATTGTGATCGTCTCCTACTCTCCGCATAGTCGTGGGACGCAGAGAGGGGCGTGCTCGAATGCCAGACCGTACGCACAAGCTGCAGTCCAAGCAGGGCGCCATGCAGACCATGCAGCGCCTAGAGGGCATTCTCGCCTCGGCGATGGACGCGATCATCACGGTCAACGACCAGCAGGAGATCGTCGTCTTCAACCCCGCGGCAGAGCGGATGTTCGGAATTCCCGCGAAGGTTGTATTGGGGCGGTCGATCTCGACGCTGATTCCTGAGCGGCATCGCCTGAAGCACGCGGACAACATCCGGCGGTTCATGGCGACGGGCGACACCGATCGGCAGATGGGGTCCCTGGGCGCCATCAGTGGCCTGCGCGCCAGCGGCGAGGAGTTCCCGATCGAGGCGTCGATCTCGCAGGTCCAGGTGGGTGAGGAGCGCCTGGCGACGGTAATCCTGCGCGACATCACCGAGCGCCGGATGGCGGAGGCGGCGATCGTCGACGGCCAGCGGCGGATGGAGGCCATCGTCCAGTCGGCAATGGACGCCCTGATCACCATCGACGAGCGGCGTACCATCCAGGTCTTCAATCCCGCCGCGGAGCGGATGTTCGGCGTCTCCGCGAGCGAGGCCATCGGCACCACCATCGACCGGTTCATCCCCGACCGCTTCCGCGCGGGTCACGCCGACCACATCCAGCGCTTCAAGCAGTTGGGCGCCACCAACCGGCGGATGGGCGCGCTGGGCGCGGTCAGCGCGCTGCGGGCCAACGGCGAGGAGTTTCCCGTCGAGGCCTCGATCTCCCACGTGGAGGTCGCCGGCGTGCGGCTGGCGACGGTGATCCTGCGGGACATCACGGAGCGGCGGGCGGGCGAGGAAGCGCGCGATCTGCTGGCGCGCGAAGTCGACCATCGGGCGAAGAACGTCCTGGCCGTGGTGCAGGCCGTGGTCACCCTGACGCGCGCGGCGAACAAGGACGATTTCGTCGAGGCGGTGCGCGGGCGCATCTCGGCGCTGGGCCGGGCGCATTCCCTACTGGCGCAGAACCGCTGGCAGGGCGGCGACCTCCGGCAGATCGTCACCGACGAGACGGAAGGCTGTGGCCGGGAAGGACAGGTCCTGGCGACCGGCCCGGTCCTGGCGCTCAAGCCCAGCGCGGTCCAGCCCCTGGCCCTGCTGGTGCACGAGCTGGCGACGAACGCGGTCAAGTACGGCGCGCTGTCCACCGACGCCGGCCGCGTCCACATCACCTGGTCGGTCGGCGAGGCGAACGACCTCGTGCTGCGGTGGCGGGAGACCGGGGGACCGGCGGTCGTGCGGCCGATCAGCGGCGGCTTCGGATCGACGCTGATCCGCGAGGTGGTGACGCGTCAGCTCGGCGGCGCGCTCGACATCGACTGGCAGGTGGACGGCATGGGCCTGACGGCGTCCGTCCCGCCCGATTCCTACCGGCTGGACCTGACGCCGGCGGCCAGCAGCAAGCGGATCGTGGAGGCGCTGGCGGACGCCCGTGTCGAGCGGCGTGGCCGGCTGTTGCTGGTGGAGGACGAAGCGCTCATCGCCATGGCCATCGCCCACGACCTGTCACGGCTGGGCTGGGACATCATCGGTCCCGCCGCGACCATCGAGGAGGCGGTCGGCCTGCTCGCGGCCGAGCGTCCGGACGCCGCCGTGCTCGACATCAACCTGGGCGGCGAGATGGTCTATCCCCTGGCCGAACAGCTTCGGGCGGGCCGGGTGCCGTTCGTGTTCTGCTCTGGCTACGAGCACATCGACGCGCACGCCGAGTTCAGCCAGTGGCCACGCCTGCGCAAGCCGGTCGACATTCACCTGCTCGACCGGGAACTGCTGAGGGCCCGGCAGGCGGCCTAGGTAGAATCGACATTCAGCGCATCCAGATCATGGCGGCGGCGATGTGGACGAAGGCGGCGTAGTGGCTGACGAGCCTGTCGTATCGGGTGGCGAAGCGTCTGAAGTGCTTGAGCTTGTT
>JBFMGV010000036.1:0-16417 GCA_040752615.1 Pseudomonadota bacterium
GCGGCCGTCGAAGGCTGGTCCTGGCTTGGCGGCCTCAGGCCGCCTTGCCCAGCGACAGGAACTCATAGCGGGCCAGGTGGTGGTCGACCGAACCGAAGGCGCTCTCGATCATGGTGGCGCGCTTGAAGTAGTGGCCGATGGCCATCTCGTCGGTCATGCCCATGCCGCCGTGCAGCTGGATCGCGTTCTGGCCGACGAACTTGCAGGCCTTGCCGATCTGGACCTTTGCGGCCGAGGCGGCCTTGGCGCGCTCGGCGTCGTCGGTGACCTTGATGTTGGCCATGTAGGTCATCGAGATCGACTGTTCGAGATTGATGAACATGTCGACCATGCGGTGCTGCAGCACCTGGAACGAGCTGATCGGCACGCCGAACTGCTTGCGCTGCTTGGTGTACTCGACGGTGCCTTCCTGCAGCTTGCGCAGGACGCCACAGGCCTCGGCGCAGGTGGCGACGATGGCCTCGTCCACGACCTTCTCGATCAGCGGCAGGCCGCCGTCGGCCGGGCCGACCAGGGCGTCGGCGCCCAGCGAGACGTTCTCGAAATAAACTTCCGAGGCGCGGTTGCCGTCGACGGTCGGGTAGTCGCGGGTGGTGACGCCCTTGGCGCCCTTCTCGACGATGAACACCGAGATGCCGCCGGCGTCGCGCACGCCGCCCGAGGTGCGGGCGGTGACGATCAGGTGGGTGGCGAACGGCGCGCCGATCACCACGGCCTTGTGGCCGTTGAGGACCCAGCCCGCGCCATCCTTCTTCGCCGTGGTTTCCAGGGCGGCCAGGTTGTAGCGGCCCTTGGGCTCGGCGTAGGCGAAGGCGAAGATGTTCTTGCCCTCGATGATGCCGCCGATCAGGTCGGCCGCGCCGGCATGGCCCGAGTGCTTCAGGAAGCCGCCGCCGATGACGACCGTGCCCAGGTAGGGCTCGACGACCAGCGCCTTACCGAACTCTTCCATCACGATCATGTTCTCGAGCGGGCCGCCGCCCAGGCCGCCCAGCTCTTCCGAGAACGGCGCGCCCAGGATGCCCAGCTCCTCGGCGAAGGCCTTCCAGACCTCCGGACGCCAGCCCGGCTCCTTGGAGACCACGGCCCGGCGCTTGTCGAAATCGTAGTGGTCCGCCAGGTACGCCGCGACCGTGTCGCGCAGCATCGACTGTTCTTCGGTGAAGCTGAAATCCATCCTCGGCGGCTCCGCTATGGTTCGCCGCTCAGGGGCGGCGTTGTCTCAAACGTTTGTTCGTCACCCCGACCGATAACCCGGCCGGGGCAGGCTGTCAGCTAGGCTTTCGGCCGATCAGAGGCCCAGCACCATCTTCGAGATGATGTTGCGCTGGATCTCGTTCGAGCCGCCGTAGATCGAGGTCTTGCGGCCGTTGAACATCTCGCCGGCCGAACCGTCGGCGTAGTCCGGGCCGACCGTCTCGTTCGAGGCGGCCATGTCGCGCAGGAACGGGGCGCCGTAGTGGCCCACCGCCTCCAGCGCCAGCTCCTGCAGGCGCTGCTGGATCTCGGTGCCCTTGATCTTGAGGATCGAGCTTTCCGGGCCGGGGCCCTTGCCGCTCGACTCGCCGGCCAGCGTGCGCAGTTCGGTGAACTCCAGCGCCGTCAGGTCGATCTCCAGTTCGGCGACCTTGCGGCGGAAGAAGGCGTCGGCCAGCAGGGCCGAGCCGGTGTCCGAACGCTCGGTGCCCGCGATCGAACGCACCTTCTCGAGGTTGCGCTTCGAGCGCGCCACGCCGGCGATGCCCGTGCGCTCGTGCGCCAGCAGCGCCTTGGCGCAGGTCCAGCCCTGGTTCTCATGGAAGATGCGGTTCTCGACCGGCACCTTCACGTTGTCGAGGAACACGTCGTTGACCTCGTGGCCGCCTTCCAGGGTGATGATCGGACGCACGGTGATGCCCGGCGTCTTCATGTCGATCAGCAGGAACGAGATGCCCGACTGCGGCTTGGCATCGGGATCGGTACGGACCAGGAAGAAGCCCCAGTCGGCGTACTGGCCCAGCGTCGTCCACGTCTTCTGGCCGTTGACGATGTAGTACTCCTTGCCGTCGTCACCCGTGACGCGCTCCGCGCGGGTCTTCAGGCTGGCGAGGTCGGAGCCGGCGCCCGGCTCGGAGTAGCCCTGGCACCACCAGATCTCACCGTTGTAGATGTCGGGCAGGAACTTCTTCTTCTGCTCGTCGGTGCCGAACGTATAGATCACCGGCGCCAGCATCGAGAGGCCGAAGGGCAGCAGGCCCAGGCAGTCGGCCTTCGCGGTCTCTTCCGACCAGATGTACTTCTGGGTGGGGGTCCAGCCCGTGCCGCCCAGTTCCTTCGGCCAGCCCGGCGCGACCCACCCCTTCTTCGCCAGCACCTTGTGCCAGGCCAGGTACTCGTCCTTGGTCAGCGGACGGCCCTCGTCCTGCGCCTTGCGCAGGTCGGCCGGGTAGTTGTCGCGGATGAAGGCCCGAACCTCTTCGCGGAAGGCGTTCTCTTCGGGGGTGAAGTCGAGGTTCATGGCCTGGCTCCCTTTGGCGCGCGGCTTACGCCGTATCGATTTGCGCCGACCCTATACGCAAGGGGATGCCGGGAGGAAAGATGACGTTCACGTCAACGTAAGCCAATAGCTTGCCTCTCCAGGCCCATTGGGGCCCGGCGGGCGAACGGCGTGTCGCTGAAATGAGAACGGCCGCGCAGCGAACTTGCCGGCGGCCGTCGGATGAGGGGCCTCGCGAGGCCAGCCCGAGAAATGACGACCGCGCTCAATCCCCCGTCACGATCGAGAACATGATCGGGATGCGGATGGTGCGGCCGGCGGTGTCGGAGCCGTCGGGCGCCTGGGTGGTCATCTTGAACAGCGGGGCCAGTTCCAGCGCGGCGAGGCCGAACTCCATGCCGACCGGATCCTCGATCTCGACCTGGCACTTCTCGAGCGAGCCCTCGGTGGCGACCTTGCAGTCCAGCAGCACCGCGCCGCTCTTGCCCGCCGCGACTGCCGTCGGCGGATAGACGTTGGCGATGTCCTGACCGGTCGGCGTGGCGACCCATTCCACCTGGCGAAGCGGTCCCTGCGGCTGGGCCGGAAGCGTCGAAGCGGAGGAGACGACGGCGGCGGCCAGGGCGATCAGATGGAGCATTTCGGGTCCCTACGCTTTGGTTACCCAAGCGTTAAAGCAAGACCGGCGCCAAGGCCAAGCCATCCCGGGACATATCGACGATTTCAGCCTGCCTTGCCTTCGCCCCAGATCACCCTCAATCCTCCGCGCCCTGCATGCCCCGTATCGTCACCTACAATGTCCACCGCTGCGTCGGGAACGACCGCCGCCTCGACGTGCCGCGCATCGCCGCCGTGCTGGCCGCGCTGAACCCCGACATCGTCGCCCTGCAAGAGCTGGACGTCGGACGCCGGCGCACCAACAACGTCGACCAGGCACACGAGATCGCCGAACGGCTGGAGATGGTCAGCCACTTCCACCCCGCCTTCACGGTGGAAGAGGAGCGCTACGGCGACGCCATCCTCACCTCCCTGCCCGAGCGGCTGGTGAAGTCGGCCGCCCTGCCCGGCTATCCGAAGATCGCGGCGCTGGAGCCGCGCGGCGCGCTTTGGGTCGAGGTCCAGGTCGACGGCCGGCCGCTGCAGATCATCAACACGCACCTGGGCCTGGTGCCCAAGGAGCAGCAGATCCAGGCCGCGCACCTGGCCGGTCCCGCCTGGCTGGGCCACAAGGATTGCCAGTGGCCCGCGATCCTGCTGGGCGACTTCAACGCCACGGCCAGCTCGGTGGTCTACCGCACCCTGACTCAGCGCCTGCAGCCCGCGCGCCGGCTGGCCCGGCGCAAGCAGCCCAGCTCGACCTTCCCCTCGCCGCTGCCGGTGCTGCGCATCGATCACCATTTCGTCAGCCCGGGGATCGAGGTCCAGGACGTCTTCGCGCCCTATGACCCGCTCTGCCGCGTGGCGTCCGACCACCTGCCGCTGGTGATGGACTTCGAACTGAGCTGAGCCCCTAGCCCTCCCCGGGCGGCGGCAGGCAGAGGCCCCGCGCCTGGTCGAACAGGCGCTGGCGGCGGCGGATCGGCAGCCAGGAGTCCGCCACGTCGGCCGGATCGCCCAGGTGGTAGCTGGAGACGAACTCGCCGAAGGCGCTGTGCCGGCGCGGATCGATGGCGTGCAGGCGCCCCTCACGGTTCAGATGGTCGATCGCGGGAACCAGCCCGCCGCGCTCGGCCCTGGCCTTCGCCACCGCATCACCTGTGACGCCCATGAAGTGGCCGACCAGCCGGTCGCGCAACACCGTCACCGCCAGCCGGGCCTCGTCGTCCCCCGCCTCGATCCCGAGTTCGAGCTCGGTGTCGAAGCCGAACGAGCGGTTGTTGAGGTTGGCCGACCCCACTCGAACGATGCGGTCGTCGAAGACGCTGGTCTTGGAATGGACGATGATCTTCGTCCCGCCCCGCGTCACCGGATAAAGCGCCCGGAACCGGCCGAAGATGTCGGCGGCCCGCAGCCGCCACAGGATCGATCCGCGCGCCCGGTCCATCGTCATCTGGTCGAACCAGCTGGGCGAGGCGCCCGTGCTGACCAGCACCACCTCGGGCCCGTCCGGCTCGCCCAGCCGCCGGGCCAGCGCCTCGGCCACGACCGGCGAGGTGAAGTACTGGTTCTCCAGGTAGATCGTCCGCCGGGCCTGGGCGATGCAGGCGATCGTCAGGTCGCGGATCTCCTGCACGCAGGGCCGTTTGCGCCAGGCCGGCTGGGTCCGCTGGATCGAGACGTCGGCGTGGACCAGGTGCACCGGCACATGGTCGGGCCAGGGATCGCCGCCGGCGTCCGGCGGCGGCTCCATCCGCTCGCCCTTCACCCCGTTGGCCCACCGGGCGCGGAAGTAGTCGCCGAGGGACCGGGCCACCGCGCCGTCCGCCATCATCATCACCTCGTGACGCGGCGGGTGGAAATCGTGATCCGGCATGATCCGGCGCAGGTCGATATCGAGGTGGCCCGGCGTGTCCCAGCGATCGATGCTGATGTCGCCGCCCCCGCTGAACGCCAGGCGGTCGTCGATCACCACCGCCTTCTGGTGATGGCACGCGCCGAACGGCACCTGGTCGTCCAGCTCGAAGCGTACGCGGGTGCCACGGAACCACTTGCGCGCCTTGTGGGGAAAGAACTGCTGGCTGGCGGCGATCGGCAGGGCCGACTTCCAGATCAGTACGCGGATATCCAGATCCGGCCGCTCCTCGGCCAGCCGGAGCAGCACGTGCCCGACCTCGTCCGGATCATCCGGCCCCTCGTGCCCGTCGGGCGCGAGACGCGTGCGGGGATCGAAACCCCAGCCCAGGATCAGGATCGAGCGGCGCGCCTTGCGGAACGCCTCGTAGAGGGCGGTGAAATAGGCCTCGGTGTCGATCAGGAAGGCGACCCGATCGGCGCGCGCTATGCGCCAGCAGGTCTCGCCGGGGATCAACAGACTCATGGACGCCCTCGCCGCGGCCGAACCGGGCCACGCTTGCACAAAGCCTACGGCTTAGCTGGGTTCCGGGCAAAAAAAGAGGCGTGTCGCAGGTAGGGGCATGCGACACGCCTGGCGGGGGGCCTAGAGTTGGGCTTGGGAACTTGGCGGGCCTGAGGCCCTATTGCTTGGCGACGTTCGAGGAGCCCGAGAGGTAGGCCTGGCACGGGCCGGTCAACTCGGCGGTCAGGCGCTCCTTGCGATCCTGGCTCTTGGCTTCCTTGCGGGCGCGGTTGAACTCTTCTTCGCCGCGATCGACCACGTAGGTCTGGCGACCGACCCGCTCCGACTTGATGAAGCTGTTGAGCGTCGTGGTGTCGACCACGCCCGAGATCGAGGTCGCGAGGCCCTTGCAGCGATTGGCCTTCAGGTAGTCGACGTCGGTGACATTGCTGGAGGCGGCGGAGGCGGAGCCGGCGACCAGCGTGGCGGCGATCAGCGTGAGCGTGGCGAACTTCATGGGGGCTTCTCCCTAGTGACTGAATGAATGCTGCCCGCCGGCCGCGCTCAACTCAAATGAACAAGCCGCAATGTTGAGTATTCGAGGATTAATATTCAGTCATGATACATCGACGTTACGTCAACTGATAAACAGCTTGTAATGTTACTGTTACATGGGCCAGAAAGCGGCATGGCAGAGCTGACCCCGAAACTCGACGCCGAGAGCGTGAACGCCCTCCTCCGCAGAGCCTTTCCGGATGCGCCGCCCGCCGGGTTCCCGCGCGTTACGTCGGTGACGCCGGGCTTCGTCTCGGTGGTGACGCCCTATCGCGACGGACTGCTGCGGCCAGGCGGGGTGATCTCGGGCCCGAACCTGATGTCGCTGGCCGACACAGCGGCCTACGCGCTGGTGCTGGCGCACGTCGGCGACCAGCTCATGGCCGTCACCTCCCAGCTCAACATGAGTTTCCTGCGCGGGGCGCAACCCGGCGACATCCACGCCGACGCCACCCTGCTGCGGCTGGGCCGGCGGCTGGCCGTCTGCGACGTGCGCATCTGGACCGAGGCGCCCGAGCGGCTGGCGGCCCAGGCCAACGTCACCTACGCTATTCCCTGATGACCGCCACGCCGCCCCCTCCGATCAAGACCCCCTGTATCAAGGTGTGCGTCGTCGACGGCGAGAGCGGCCTGTGCCTCGGCTGCTATCGCAAGCTGAACGAGGTGGCGACCTGGGCGCGCCTCACCGACGCCGAGCGCGAGGCCATCCTCGCGGAACTGCCAGATCGCCGCAGCCTGATCCGCCCCGAGAAGCTCGCGATGTTCTGAGCCCGGGCGGAAAGAACCTGGAAACCCTGCTGATTCACGGGATTCGAACCCAACTCGCGTTGAAGTAGCGCCCATAAAGACAGGCCAGAACGGCCGATGAATTGGGTGATGTTGTGGTGTCTTCCATCGGCAAGCTCGCCATCGTGGCGTGCGCGTCGGCGGTGGTGAGCGCGGCCGGAATGGCCGCGCTGAGCCCTCAGCCGCTGCGAATTGCGCGGTTCGGCGCGGACAGCGCCGGTCCCGCCACTCTCCGGCCCGGTTCGGGCGCGGTCGCCAAGGGTCCGGACGGTCACTTCTGGGCCGACGCCGAGGTGAACGGCAAGCCCGTCCGCTTCCTCGTCGACACCGGCGCGACGGCGGTAGCCCTGACGCCCGAGGACGCCGAACGCCTCGGCATCAAGACCGCCGACCTCAAGCCCGGCTACAACGTGACCACGGTCGGCGGCTCGGCCCGCGCGGCGGCGATCACCCTGGCCTCGGTGTCGGTGAACGGCGCCCGGCTTGAGAACGTGCAGGCGATGGTCGTGTCCGACGGCCTCGACGTCTCGCTGCTGGGGATGAGCTACCTAGGCCGCCTCACCCGCTTCGAGGCCACCCGCGACACCCTGCGCTTCGAGCCCTGAGCCGAACGACCGCGAGACCTCCGCGAGCGCCCGGTCGATGACCTCCAGGCCCGCGCCCGGCCTGACACCCTCGACGGTGAGGATGCGCCGCCAGGCCCGGGCTCCCGGGCGACCATGGAACAATCCCAGCATGTGCCGGGTCATGGCGGCCAGGTGCGTGCCCCGCGCCAGCTCCGAGGCCACATAGTCCTTGTAGGCGATCACGGCGGCGAACGGATCGACCGCCTCGCCCTCTCCGAAGACCCGGCTGTCCACCTCGGCGAGGATCGAGGGCGTGTGATAGGCCGCCCGGCCCAGCATCACCCCGTCCACGTGCTTCAGGTGCTCGTCGACCTCGTCCAGCGACGCGACCCCGCCGTTGATGACGATGGTCAGGTCCGGACGCTCGGCCTTGAGCCGCCAGACCAGCGGATAGTCCAGTGGCGGGATGTCCCGGTTTTCCTTCGGCGAAAGCCCCTTCAGCCAGGCCTTGCGGGCGTGAACCACGAAGCTCGTCACGCCGGCCTTGACGCAGAGATCCACCAGGCTGAACAGGCTCTCTTCCGGATCCTGGTCGTCGACACCGATCCGGCACTTCACGGTCGCGGGGATCTTCACCGCCGCGCCGATCGCGGACATGCACTCCGCCACCAGCTCGGGCTCGCGCATCAGGCAGGCGCCGAACCGCCCCGACTGCACCCGGTCCGACGGGCAACCGACGTTGAGGTTGATCTCGTCATAGCCCTCGGCCTCGCCCAGCCGCGCCGCCGCCGCCAGATCCGCCGGCTCCGAGCCGCCCAGCTGCAGCGCCACCGGATGCTCCACGTCCGAGAACGCCAGCAGCCGCGCCCGGTCCCCATGCAGCACCGCACCGGTCGTCAGCATCTCGGTGTAGAGCAAGGCCCGCCGCGTCAGCCCCCGATGCAGGACCCGGCAGTGCCGATCCGTCCAGTCCATCATAGGCGCCACGGACAATCTGTGAGCTCGGATATCCAGCATCTTTCCCTTAGATCACAACGCGCTAGCTTGCTTCAGCTCACCAGATTCCGCGACCAGGCTCGCAGAGGTCCTCCTTGGCGCGCCGCGTAGTCACACCCGTCGTACACGAAGACGGCCAGCATCGCAGGTCGGAAGCCACGGGCCCGACGCGTGCGCCCCGGTGGCCGCTATCTGGGCGAGACGTCCGGACTTCGCAAGGATGGGGCATTGGGGCCTGTCTCGTCGTGGCAGCCGCGACCGGCGACGCGAGCCGCCGCTCTGGGCCGGCCGAGGTCAGGACAGGCGCGCAGCTCCCTCCAAAGATGGTTCCGGCGGGAAGCGGGGCCGCACCTCGGCTTCAGGCGCCGCGCAGATAGTACAGCTCGTCGGGGAGGTCGTCCCACAGCGACGGGCTGACGACGGTCGCGCCGAACCGCCGGATCAGGTGCGTGAGCGGCCCGCGCATGATGTTGGCCACGTGCTGGGGAGAGCGGAAGTTCCGCGCTATCCGGTAGAAGAGATAGCCGGGGATCCGTTGCGCCAGGATCGGGCTCAAGCGGTCGGCAAGAGGCGCGAGCTGACGAGCCAGCCCCGCGTCGTCGGCGGGCAGGAACAGCACCGCAAAGCGCGGCAAGCTATCAGCGGCGATCTCGCCAAGGCGGCGGTACACCGCTTCGAGCTCGGCCCGGGCGTCCGCCGCGATCAGCGCCGTGGCCTTGAGCACCTGGATATAGAGCTCGAACGTCGAGGCCGGCTCACACAGTCCCAAAGCCACGTCGAAGAGCCGAACGGCCTCCGGAATGTCCCCACGACATGCCTTGATCTGCCCCAGCAAGGGGATCGCCGCCGCGAAGGCGGCGCTGCCGGTGAAGGCGGTGTTCGCCAGGCTCTCGGCGATATCCTCGTGTCCGCAGCCTGCCATGAGCAGCAGCTTCGCCGCGCCGAGCGCGAGGAGCGGGTCGTTGCGCACGGCGGGCAGATGTTTGAAGACGATATGCTCGATCTCGCGATCCAGGGCGGCCACACTCTCCCGCGTGACAACGTCGGGCCCCGGCTCGGCGACGGCGCGCCCAAGCAGATGCATCGCCCAAAGGATCGCGACGCCCGGATCGTCGGGCGCACTCTCGCGCAATTGCGCCAGCCGGGCCTCGTTCGCCGACCACGCCCCGCCGGGTGACGCCAGCAGCATCGCGGTCACCGCGAGGCGGACCTCCAGTGGAGGGTCGGCCGGCTTGCGAGGCCCGGACGCGCCCATGGCCAAGTATCGCCAGGCGGTATCGAACAGGTCCGCGGCGAGGGCGTCGGCCCGCACGTCCGCCGCCTCCAGTTCCCCGAAGTCACCCCGCAAGGTGGCGACCACTTCTCCAGACGCCCGGTGGGCGACACCGAACGCCGCATGAAGGCAGCCGTCCGCTGCGTAGAGGCTAACGTCGACGACGAACGTTGGACCCGGGTCCGTCTTGGCCGCGACGGCGTCGGGGGCCATGAGCACAGGTCGGCCGGAACGCCGCTCCAGCCCCGACCGCACCGCCTCGAGCATCGCGTCCGCGACGGGCGACCGGCGTCCGCGGATCGGCCCGATGGAGACGAAGGGGGGAGCCTTGGCCCCGCTTTCGGGCGTCGCCACCCAGACGTAGCCCTCGCCGTACTGTGTCGCGATGAAGCGCCGGACACGGCCGGTGTCCATGAGCTTGCTTCGGACCCTGTTGACCACAAAGTCGACATTGCGATCCGCCCCCTGGCACCCGAGGGCCCCGACAAGCTCATCCCGACTGAACAGCCGGCCAGCGTTCGGCGCCAGGAGGGTCAGGAGCGCTCGTTCACGACGCGTGAAGCGAACGACCGATCCATCCGCGCGGACGCAGGTGAGGAAGTGCGGGTCGAAAAGCGCATCGTGAAAGCCGAGGTGTGTCATCCGCCGCAAGGCTGCGCTTGAGATCGGCACACTCAATAGTTGATAACAGCCGGGCGCAACAAAAACTGGCGCAACAATCTCCACCTAAGCTCGGCTTGCGACACGGGCTGGGGGGAGTTCCATGGGGTGCATCACGCAGGCGTTGGCGACGGCTCGCGCACGCCATTGGACCATCGGTCTGGCGGCGGGCCTCGTGGCCGCCCTGTCACTCGGCGCGGCCGCCCACGCCGCCACGACAACGCTTCTCAGCGTCTCCGGCACGGGAACCACCGGCCAATTCATCGCGGCCGACAGCGCCGCGGCGGTATCCTTCAGCCTCGACAAGGCCTACGCCAACGTCTCGATCTCCGCCGACCTGGTCTGCGTGGGCTGCACGGGCGAGATCATGCTGCTGAAGGGGCAGATCGGACCCGGCGCGAGCCTGACCAACTTCATCACGGGTCTTGCCTTCGACGTGTCGACCCCGACCTCTCCGGTCCTTAGCGGCCTCAACCTCGAGGCCGGCGCCTACTTCCTGATGTTGGCCATCACGGGCGGAGGCGGCGGCTGGATCGGAAGCGACCCGGCGACGATCAGCGCCCAATCCGGAGTCGCGCGCGGCATCGACCTGTTCGCGAGCGATGCGGCAAGCCCGACTTACCAGTCCAGCTTCAACGCCATCACGAGCAACAGCGCTCTGCACTACAGCATCACCGCAGACGCGTCGGGCGCGGCGCCGGTCCCCCAGCCGGCGACCTGGGTCTTGTTGGTCGGCGGCCTCGCGCTGACCGGGTCGGCGCTGCGCCGCCGACCCGCGTCGGCCAATGGTCGCCTCACCGCACGCTCGCGCTGATCCGCTTCATCAACACATAGCGGCGCCGCCGCACCGACGGGGACGTTCCTGATGGCTGAGTATCCCGACACCTTCGGGTGGGACACCGTGTTCGCGATCTCGATCGACAAGGTGAACCCGGTTCTCGCCCGGCGCGCGCCTTCCCCCGCCTACAACAGCTCCGCGCC
The DNA here is from genome assembly GCA_040752615.1 of Pseudomonadota bacterium. Taxonomy (GTDB): domain Bacteria; phylum Pseudomonadota; class Alphaproteobacteria; order Caulobacterales; family Caulobacteraceae; genus Phenylobacterium. Next base: position 11,250 of record JBFMGV010000036.1, read on the forward strand.
AATCAGTGGCGGCGGGACCGCGACGCTGGATTGGAGTCTGACGGACTGGCGCATCACCGATACACCGGGCGGCGCCGACATCGCGATCACCATGCAGTTCGGACCGGGCTCGACCCTCAGCATCTCAGGCGGCGCACGCGAAGGGACCTACGATCTCACCTTGCCTGGCTATGCCTGCAACGTGACGTTCGAAGCCTGGTTCGATGCGGGCAGGCTGGTTCCACGGACCGACCAGAACCAAGCCTGGGCCACCGTGGATGTCGATGTTCCCCCGACCATACCGTTCGACGTCGACATCGCTCTCTCGACGCTTCTGGCGAGCTGGTTCCAGACCTCGGCGGCCGTTCAGCTCTTCGAGCAGGAGTTCGTCAACTTCGACATGAGCGGGAGCGTCGGCAAGAACGACCTGCCCTGGCTGATCCCCAAGCAACCGTTGGGCAATGCCGGTGGGGTGATGGCCGATGGCGTGACGAAGGCGATCGGAATCCTGGCGATGACCCTGCCGCGCTCGACCACGGTCGCAGGCGAGCTGAAACTGTCGCCCTACGCCATCCCCGCGAACGCCAGCGCCGGATTCCTGATCTCCCGCGAAGTGGTGATGACGCAGATGATCCTGCCGGCCGTCGCCGGCGCGTTCAGCCTCGACGGCGTCGGGAACGCCGGCGACTACGACGTCAGTGAAACCTGGGAGATCAGCAACAAGACGGGTCTCACCTTCCAGCACGAGCTGAAGGATGTGGAGCGCACCAGCACCATCGACTCCGGCAACCTCAGGATCTGGCAGGAAGCCGACCGCCTCGGCATGACCATCACGCCACTGACGATGGAAACCGAGCTTGCCGGTCTCTTCATCGACGCCAAGATCGACGAGCGGATGGAGATGACCCTGGTCGCCAAACAGGGCGCTCCGGACTCCAAGGTGTTCCTGCTGAACAACGTCGACCCACGCGCACCGGTCGTGTCGCACCACATGAGCGACGACGCCGTCATCGGCGCCGCGGTCGTCGGCGGGATCGTCGCCGCCGCAGGGATCGCCCTGGGGGTCGTCAGCTTCAAGGGCACGTTGATGGCGCGCGCGGGCCTCTCGAGCCAGGCCGCCAAGATCCTGGCGCGGGTGATTGCCGCGATCGTCGCCGGCGTCGGCTTGCTGCTGGCGTTCGTATCCCAGGTCATTTCCTCGATCCGAAATGGAACGGTGGAGGACATCCCTGATATCGGCCCCCTGCTGTCCACGTCGCTGAGCCGGCTGCAGTGGCCAGGGGCGACCAAGACCCAGTATGTCGCCACCGCGGGTCAGTTCGCCAACGGGGTCCTGCTGACGATCGACCCACAGATCTCCTGACCGCCGCCGATGCCGAACCCAGACCTATTCGGGTGGGACACCGTCTTCGCCCTGCCGCTCGCCGCGTTCAACCTCACGCTCGCAAGCCCCGCCGTCCCGGCCCCGATGCAGTACAGCTTCGCGGCGTCTGGCCACGGCCCGGCCGACCACGACCTCGCCTGGTCGTTCGGCCCCTGGCAGGTAGAGGACGCAACCGGGGCCCAGTTCACCCTGACCAGCCAGCTCCTGCAGGCCAGCCTCACGGGCGCGACAGGGGCCTGCGACCTGTCCGGCGGACTTTGCCGGGTGACAGCGAACCTCGTGATGAAGGCCACCAGTGACGCGGACCCGGCTGAGGCGCCGAGCCCGGAGGCGCCCGCGGAGGGTGAGCCCTGGGCGGTCGTCGATCTCGAAGCGCCGCAAACTGCGGACTTCGCCAGCTCGCTCATCGCTCAGCAGGGGCTCGCGGCCTGGTTCGCCACACAGGCGGCGTCGAAAGCGTTCGATGCGATCTTCGCGGGTCTTCAGGTCAGAACCGCGGACAGAGCTCAGGCCGCCAAGCTCAAGGTCCTCGCTTCGCGCCTGGCAGGCGCGACCTTGCCGGATCAGAGCCAGGCGATCGCCGTTCTGGCCAGGACGGCCACCGACTCGGTGACCGGGTGTCCGCTCGAGCTATCCCCGTTCGCGCTACCGCCCAAGGCCGGCGCCGTGTTCCTGATTTCAGCCGAACGGCTACTCGCCACGATGATCGCGCCGGCGCTGCCCCACGTATTCGGCTCCACCCCCGGTGATGCCGCCAGCGACTTCCCCGTCCTGGATGACTGTCGTATTCGCAACACCACGCCGCTCAGCTTCCCCGTCACGACAGCGGACGGGAAGATCTACCAGGCCGCCATAGCCGCTGAAGACCTCTGCGTCGAAGTCGCCGACGACGTCATCGTCATCACGCTGCAGATGAGCTTCGGCATTCAGCTCGGCGCCCTGCCCCTCGAGACCATCACCATCCGGACGGTGGAGCGGTTGAAGGCCTCGCTGGTCTCGCCTCCCGACGATCCCGACCACCTCGTTCTCGCCCTGGCCCAGGCGACGGATCCTGTCGCGGAGTACGACACCGAGGAGTCGCTTTGGGCGATCGGCGGCGAGGCCCTTGTGACCGTCGTCGCGTCCATCGTGGCGGCCCTCATTCTGAAGTTCGTGCCCGGCGGCATTTCCGCCCGCTTCGGCCTATCGATGATCTCGGCCAGGATCTGGGCCGCGGTGCTCGCGGGCGTGGCCGAGGCCATCGGATCGGCGATCAGTCACCTCCCCGACTTCATGGCCAGCGTCACTACCTCCGACCTTAAGAGCCTGCCCGCTTTCAGCCAACTCATCGATCAGGCGCTCGCCGATATCGAGTGGCCGACCCCGCAGCTCTTCGCCGTGGAGTCGGTCGAACTCGCCGGCTGCCTGCGGGTCGGCCTCAAGCAGCAAACCATTCCGAATCCCAAATGAAGGAGCTTGCATGACCGCCTCTCCTGCCCCGACCGCCACCTCCCAGGCCAACGCTGGGGCGAGCGCGCCAGATATCACCACCGCCGGCTGGGACACCGTGTTCGCGTTGCGCCTTTCGCAGGTCAACGACCTGATCGCGGCGGCCGTCCGACGAGGCGACCTGACCCTGCCGCGACTTGACTGGTCCGAGGATCAGGCTGGCTTCTCCGCCCCCCTGATCGGCTTCGCCTTCGTGGGCGACCCCGACCTCTCCGGCTCCCAGGCGCTGGTTCGCATGACGTTCGGCCCTGGAAAGCTGACCTACATCGGCGCCTATGCCGCGAGTGGCGCCGATCTCATCGGGACCCTCAACCTGCGGCGGATCGACGACCCGAAGTTCGTGAGCCTGAGCGTCCAGCCGGCCCGGGACTTCGTCGCCTCCCGCGTGGACAACCTCACCCTGACGGACGCAACCGGCGCGCCATGCGCGCGTGCCGATGTCCACAACGCCTATCTGAAGGCCGCCCAGGCCGCGATCCAGGCGGACCTCACGGCCTTCGCCCCCGTGCTGGCGCAAGTCAGCCTGCAGTCCGCGCTACCGGACAAGGCCCGTTGGCTGGCGCCTGTCGCGGTGGGCCATTGCATCGCCGGCGGCCGCGACGCCACGGGCGACGCCGACAAGGGATCGACCTTGGCCGTGCTCTGCATGACGGACCCGTTCATCAAGGGCAATCCGCTGCCGCCACCCTCCTTCGACTCGCGCCTGATCCCTCCGGGATGCGAGGCGGCATTCCTGATCTCGGGACCCAAATTCACCCGCAATCTGCTCTTCACCGGACTGGCTCAGACCCTGTTCAGCCCGGGCGTTCCACTCACACCCGACAAGCTCGCCGACATCGAGCGCAACAGTCTGCAGATCGTCGGGGAGGACGTAGACCAGACGATCAGCACCCGTCCGGGAGTCGGCGAGACCTCACTGGGCGAAATTCAAGCGGACGTAAGTCCGCTCTACGGCGTATTCGCCGAGGCCCTGCTGATGCCCTGGCTGCTTCCCGGGGCGGTTCTCACACTGCTTGGGACCGTGGTGGGTGAGATGATCGCCCACGGAGGCCATCCCAACCTCATCGTCCCGGTTGAGGTCCGCCTCACGTCGTTGGAGGTCACCCGAACCGGGGACAGCGTCCACTTCAGGTCAGGCATCCACTGCCCGGTCAACATCGGCCAACTCAACGTCGCGAACATCACCATGACGACGGACTCGACGTACCGTCTGGTGGCCGACAAGGGGGGCTTCCAGTTCGTCCTCGATTCCAGCTTCGTCTCGTCCAAGGACGTGGGCCTGCCTGACTGGCTGAAGGACGGCCAGACGGTCGCGGAAGTCATCGCCACCATTGTCGGGCTCATCATCACAGTGGTGACCGACGGTGAAGCCGCCCTCCTGCTGACCGTGGCGATCGGGATCCTGGCGGCGAGTGTGGAGTCCACCCCGCAACTGATCGCCCAGGGCATAGCCCAGGGCGCCGGCGTGGCTGTTCCAGCGGACTTCGGCGGCTTCGTGGACGTCGCGGTGAGCCCCGTGAGCTGGCTCCAGGCGGCGTCGTTCGACGCGCAGGCGCTCCAGCTCGGCGAAGCGCTCCTCTTTGCAGGCGCGCTTTCGTCGAAGGCCTGATCGCCCGGCCGACCGTCCAGATCACGAGGCCTGGCGCCCCCGTCACCCGCAACCTGCCCGGCCCGCGAGGGTCAGTCCTCGGCGGAGGCGCCGCCCATGTAGTCGAGGGTCAGGACGGAGAGCGCCCGGACGCCCTGGATCAGGCCGGACTCATCGATCTCGAACCGCGGGGAATGGTTGGGCGCCGCGTCCTTCAGCCTGTCGGGGGCGGTGACGCCCAGGAAGAAGAACAGACTCGGGACCTTGTCCTGGTAGAACGAGAAGTCATCGGAGCCGCTGCGTTTGCCGGCGGGCGCGTGGTTGGCCCCCGCGACGCGCAGCAAGGTCGGCTCCATCCGCGCCGTCAACGCCGCGGGGTTCACGATCGGCCCATAGAACTCGACGAGTTCTACGATCCCATCCACCTGAGCGCGAACCAGTCGATGTACATCGACAGCAGCATGGGGCACGCCTATGTGGCCGCCGAGGGTTGCGACGAGGCCGTGGTCCTGGGTGTCTGCTCCAGCGCCGAGGACGACCTGATGGAATCCCTGCTCGGCCTCCACGCCGAGGAGTAGCCGTCGCGCTTGGCGCCGGTCGGCCTAGGTGTCGTTGCCAAGGAGGTTGTTCACCCTTGCCCAAGGTGTGAGGCCGGCGATGCCGGCGTGGGGTCGGGTGAGGTTGTAGGCGTCGGTCCAAGGTCCGATGGCCTGAGTTCGCTCTTCGGAG
>JBFMGV010000037.1:0-150921 GCA_040752615.1 Pseudomonadota bacterium
CTGCTGGCGGGCGAGCTGCGCCCGCTCGCGCTCGGCTTCGGCGCGGGCAGCCTGCGCCTCGCGCTGCTGCTGGGCGATGCCGTTGAGGAACTGCTGCTGTTTGCGCCGGTCGGCCTCGTTCTGCTGCATGGCCTGGTTGAATGCGCTGTTGAACGCCGCCAGGGGGTTCTGGACCGGAGCGGCCGGCTCATCCTCTTCCTGCTCCGCCTCGTAGGCGGCCGCCTCGGCCTGGCGCCGCGCGGCTTCGGCCTCGGCTTGGAGCCGCGCCACCTCCCGGCGTTCCGCCTCCGCCTGGCGACGGGCCTCCTCGGCGGCGAGTTCGGCCCGGCGCTTGCCGACCTGGGCGTCCATGATCTCGCGGCGGCTGGGGCCGGTGACGGCGGCGCCCGCGTCCGCCATCTGCACCGCGCCGCGCGCTTCGTGGGTGAGGACGTAGGGGCCGAACGCGCCGTCCGGCGCCTGCACCATCACCATGTAGCGGCCGGGCGCGGGCTTGAATGTGATGGTGACGTCCTTGCCGTCGGCCGCGCCGGACTGAACGAACTGGTAGGTGGCGGCCGCGCAGGTCGCGCCGCGTCCCACCGAGAGCCGTGGCGCGAAGGCCGAGGAACTCACCTTGATCGCGACCGAGACGCCGGCCGAGCCGCTCAGGGCGTAGCAGTCGAAGCGGCCGCCGCCGTTGCTGGCCGTCGCCGTTTCGCGGCTGATGGCGCCCTTCAGGGTCTGACCCGGCGACAGCGATGGAGGAGCGCCCTGTGCGAACGCGGCCGCGCCGGCCAGCGACAGCGCCGCGACGGCGACCGTCGACGTCCGACCCTTCCCCCAACGCGCCATCGACGTCCCCCGTCAGCGTCCCCGCCGCGGAGCGTAGGCCGCCCCGCGTTCTTGGGTCGTAAACAAGGTTCGCCGCTCACGCCTCCCTCAAGTGGGGGAGACGCCGAGACCCCCGGCGGATGCTCCGTCGGGGGCAGGACGTCGTCTGGCTCCGGAGCGCCCGAGGGCGCCCGAAGGTGTCATGCCATCAGGCGATCGCGAGCCGGCGGCGCGTGCGGAGCGCCGTGCCGAGGCCGGCGAAGCCCAGCAGCATCATGGCCCAGGTCGAGGGCTCGGGGACGATCGTGCCGCCGCCCGGCCGGTCCGAGCCGAAGGTGATGTCGTCGAAGCCCGTCTGGTTCGCCGTGCCGCCGAAGTTGATCGACTTGGCGGTGCCCGCGAAGGCGACGCCCACGGCCGTCCAGTTGCAGAACTGGCCGCTGGGGTCGCCCGTGCAGCCCTGGAAGCCCTGCGCGTCGAGGTTCAGCGAACCCAGCAGGTTCCCGGTGCCGTCCAGGCCGTCATAGACGTTCACCGTCGCCGCGGTGGACGACGAATAGAAGAACGAGAAGCCCGTTGTGAAGCCGGCCGCGAAGTTCAGGATCGCGTTGTTGGCGTTCAGGAAGAACATGATCGTGTTGGGCGAGGGCTCGTTGGCGAAGTTGCCCGAGCCGCCGTTGTCCGCGTCCACCACGGCCAGCGTGTCGGCGGAGAACTCCACGCCGTAGTCTGTCCCGCCGCCGCCGTTGTAGTAGTTCCCGACGGGATTGAGGTTACCGACGCCCTCGAAGTCGAGGACGATGATCTCGGCCGAAGCCGGCGCGGCGATCGAAATTGCGGCCAACGCGGCCGCTGCCATCAGTGCCTGTCTCATAAGCAACACCCCAGCCCGCATCGCGCCGCCCGATACGGCGAAATCCGGGTCGAAGAACATTGATCTCCCCAATTTTCAGGCTGGCGAGCCGTTTCCCCTGACGGTTGATCTTGCCTTACTGTATTGATCTGCATCGAATTTTGACACGCTGCGTGTCGCAAATGGATGGCGTCGTGCGTCCTTGGGGGGACAGATCCCCGAAGAGGAGCTCACGCCATGACCGCGCCACCGCCCGACATCATCGAAGGCACGTTCCGGGTGGTCGCCACGACCGAGCTGGCGCCCCGCGGATCGCCGAACCGCCGGCGGGCCGCGGCGCGGATCGTGATCTGGAACATCCTTGCCCTGGCGGTCTTCCTGGCCCTGCCGGCGCTGGTCTGAGGCCAGTTTTCGGCCGCCTCGACGCAAGATCGGCAAAAGCTCGCCACAAGTCGGGATAAGCTCGGTCGCATCCACGCGCCGCTGACGTTAGGAACACCCCTGTCAGTTGCGTTAACGGGGTTCAGTCATGGCTGATCAGGTCGACATCGTCGTGGGGCAGCGCATCCGGCGCCGCCGTCGCCTCATGGGCATGACCCAGCAGGACCTGGGCGCCACGTGTGGCGTCAGCTTCCAGCAGGTGCAGAAGTACGAATGCGCCCAGACCCGCGTCACGGTGGGCATGCTGTGGCGCCTGGCGTCGGCGTTGGACGTGGATGTCGGCTACTTCTTCAACGGCCTGCCGCAGCCCTCCGCCGCCGATCTCGACGCCTCGGAGGAGCCCAGCGTCGCGCGCCTGTCGCTGGCCCGATCCAGCGCGGCCTGAGTTTCCCGAGGCTGTCAGAGCGATCCGAAGCAGCTAAGCTCGGAACCAAGCCTTAGTCTTGGACGCTCCACGCTGACATGAAGTCCCTGCCGAACATCCTCACCGGTTCGCGCCTCGTCATGGCCCTCTTCATGTTCGTGGCCTTCGCGGCGGCGGCAGGGGCCGTGCCCTACTTCTCCAACCGGCTCGAACCGGATGCGCAGTTCGCCCTGCAGCGCTGGGCCGTCTACGCCTTCGTGCTGGCGGCGGTGACCGACTTCTTCGACGGCTGGCTGGCGCGCAAGCTGAACGCCGAGAGCGTCTGGGGCGCCATCCTCGACCCGATCGGGGACAAGGTGCTGGTCTGCGGCGCCATCCTGGGCCTCCTGTCGCTGGGGCCCCAGCCGATGGTCGTGCTGCCCGCCGGCCTGATCCTCTTCCGAGAGTTCACGGTCAGCGCCCTGCGCGAGGTCGGCGCCGGCCGCGGCGTGAAACTGCCCGTCACCCTGCTGGCCAAGTGGAAGACCACCCTGCAGCTGACCGCCCTGGCCATGGAGCTCGTGGTCGCCGCCTGGGGCGCCTTCAGCCTCCCCGACGGCACCAACCTGCGCCTGGGCTTCGAGGCCGCCGCCCACGGCCTGTTCTGGATCGCCACGGTGGTCACGCTGATCACCGGCTTCCAGTACTGGGAGCAGACCCGCAAGACCCTCGCCGATCAGACGGCCGCGCCGTAGGCGTCGCGCGCGAAGTCCTTGTGCGCCGCCGGCGGGTCCGGGCCGTCGAATACCCGCTGGGTCAGCAGCACCGCCGTCAGGTTTCGCGCCGGGTCGTTGAACCATGAGGTCCCGAACCCGCCGTCCCAGCCGTAGGCGCCGGGCTGCACGCCGGTCGGGCTCGCGGCGACCTGCACGCCGAGGCCCAGGCCCCAGCCGCGGCCCGGGCCCAGGATCATCTCGCCGTCCTTGATCTGCGCAGGGGTCAGCCGGTTGGTGGTCATGGCCTGGATCGAGGCTTCCGAGAGCAACCGCCTTCCGTCGGGGGCCAGGCCCGACAGCATGAACCGACCGAAGGCGCCGTAGTCGTCGGCGGTGGACACCAGGCCGCTGTCGCCCGCCGCGAAGGTGGGCGGCTTGGCGTAGAGGCCGTTCCAGGGCTCGAACGGAACCAGCTTGCCCCCGTCGTTCATGTAGCCGGTGATCAGTCGCCCAGCCTTCCCGGCCGGCACGTGGAAGTCGGTGTCCTCCATCCCCAGCGGCCCGGTGATCCGCGTCCGGAAGAACTCGGGCAGCGGCTGGCCCGAGGCGCGCGCCACCAGCACGCCCAGCACATTGGCCCCCAGGGTGTAGAGCCACCGCTCTCCCGGCTGGGCCATCAGCGGCAGCTTGCCCAGCGCGGCCATGAAGCCGTCGTCGGTGAAGGCGGCGGCGGGGTTGGGCATGCCGAAGCCGGGGATGTCCGCCGCCGCCCGCATGATCGGGTTGTCGTCGAACAGGACGCCCCAGCCCAGGCGGAAGCTCAGCACGTCTTCCAGGGTGATCGCCCGGGCGGCCGGCTCGGTCTGGTCCAGCGGCCCGTCGATGTGCTTCAGCACCCGGAGGTCGGCCAGTTCGGGCGCCAGCCGCCGGATCGGCTCGTCCAGCTTCAGCTTGCCGTCCTCGATCAGCATCATGGCCGCCACCGCCGTCAGCGGCTTGGTCATCGAGGCGATGCGGAAGATCGTGTCGCGGGCCACCGGCGCGCCGCCCAGGCTCATGGCGCCGAAGGGGAAGATGCGGGTCTGGTCGCCGCGGGCCAGGAAGCCCACCAGGCCCGGCGGCTGGTTCCCCGCCACGTGCTTCCTGAGGTCGGCCTCGATCCGCGCGATGCCCTCGTTGCTCAGCTCCAGCTTCGCCCTCCTGGTCCGCGGCATCCGGCTACAGGCGGCGAGGCCGGCCGTGGCGGCGCCCGCGCCGATGGCGTGGCGGCGGCTCATCCAGGCGAACTCGGACATCTGTGGCTCCCTCTGTGCGCCCGAAGGACGTGCGAGCCGGCCCGGTTCCGACAGCTCAGATCAGCATTCGGCCAGATTCACCGCCAGGCCGCCCAGCGAGGTCTCCTTGTAGATGGCGCTCATGTCCTCGCCGGTGCGCTTCATGGTGGCGATCACCTTGTCCAGGCTGACCGAGTGCTGGCCGTCGCCCAGCATGGCCAGGCGCGCAGCGTCGATAGCCTTCACCGCCCCCATGGCGTTGCGCTCGATACAGGGGATCTGCACCAGCCCGCCGATGGGATCGCAGGTCAGACCCAGGTTGTGCTCCATGGCGATCTCGGCGGCGTTCTCGATCTGGGCGTTTGTGGCGCCCAGCGCCGCCGCCAGCCCGGCCGCCGCCATCGAGCAGGCCACGCCCACTTCGCCCTGGCAGCCCACCTCGGCCCCCGAGATCGAGGCGTTGGTCTTGTAGAGCGCCCCGATCGCCGCCGCGGTCAGCAGGAAGGTGTGCCGCCCCGCCGCCGTGCCCTGGTGGAAGCGGTCGTAGTAGCGCAGCACCGCCGGCAGCAGCCCGGCCGCGCCGTTGGTCGGCGCCGTCACCACCCGGCCGCCCGCCGCGTTCTCCTCGTTCACCGCCAGGGCCCAGAGGTTCACCCAGTCCAGCGCCGCCAGCGGGTCGGCCAGGCGGCGGTCGGCGTCCGACATCAGGTTCTTCCAGATGCCCGCCGCCCGGCGCTGCACCTTCAGCCCGCCCGGCAGCACGCCCTCGGTGCGCATCCCCCGGTCGATGCAGGCGAACATGGCGTTCGCGATCTCGTCCAGGCCGGCGCTTATGTCTTCCTGCGCGCGCACCGCCAGTTCGTTGGCCGCCATCAGCCCGGCGATGGACAGCCCCGCCGCCTCGGCCTGTTCCAGCAGTTCGGCGCCGGAGTTGAAGGGGTAGGGCGCCGGCAGCGCCCGGTCGGGCGCGGTGTTCTGGCCGATCTCGCCCTCGTCGCGCACGAAGCCGCCGCCGATGGAGAAGTAGGTCCGCGCCCCCAGCAGCGCGCCGCCTTCGTCGAAGGCCTCGAACTTCAGCGCGTTGGGATGCTCGGGTAGCCGCTGGCGGCCTTCCCACAGGATGTCGCGCGCCTCGTCGAAGCCGATCTCGCGCGCGCCGCCCAGCTTCAGCGTCCCGCCCGCCCGGATCGCCTCCAGCGCCCTGTCGGCCGCGTCGGGGTCCATGGTCCGGGGCTCGAAGCCCGCCAATCCCAGGATCACCGCCCGGTCGGTGGCGTGCCCGCGCCCGGTCAGCGCCAGCGACGCATAGAGCGTGGTCACGACCCGCGCGGTCCGCCCGGCCTCACCGCCCAGCCAGCCGATGAACCGCGCCGCCGCCGTCATCGGCCCCATGGTGTGAGAACTGGACGGCCCGACACCGAGCTTGAAGAGGTCGAAGACGCTGACGTGCATGGGCCGGGTCTACCCGAAACGCCGGGGATCGGGGGAAAATTTGGTCGGGGATGGCGCGGTGGAAGGGGGAAGTGGCCGCGTTCGGAGGCGCCTGGCTAGGTCGACAGGCCTTCGTGCGACCGGTCGAAGGCCCGCTTGTAGGCGTCGCGGGACGTGGTGCGGGCGAGGTAGGCCTGCTCGGCGTCTCCGAGCGCGAAGCCGGCGTGGTTGGCGCCCAGCCTCAGCGCGAAACTGACCGAGATGTCGGCGGCCGTGAACCGGTCGCCGGCCAGATAGGGGGCCTCGGCCAGGCGCCGCCTCACCAGCATCAGCCGCCGCTCGACGCAGCCGCGCGCCCAGCGGGCGCCCCAGTTGTCGCGTTCCGCTTCAGGCGCGATGAACCCGCTCACCAACGGCACCATGATCAGGGTCGCGAGGCCGGCTTCACCCATGTGGAGAAACTGCTGATAGGCCGGGAAGGCCGGATCCTCGGGCCTCGGCTGCAGCGGCGTGGGCCCGTAGCGGCCCATCAGGTATTCCAGGATCGCGATCGACTCCACCATGGTGACGTCGCCGTCCTGGATCGCAGGCAGGAAGTCGCCGGGATTCACGGCGAGCCACGCCGGATCCTTCTCCGCGGCGAGCATGTCCACATGCCGGACGCGGTAGGGCAGGCCCATCTCCTCCAGCAGCCAGACGACCCGCAGCGATCGCGATGTCTGCCCGCCCCATACCGTGATCATCGTCCTGGTCCTCCGTCCGATCCTGGTTCCAAGACGATCGGCGCCTGCAGCTCCCGACATTCGAGACGGGCGGCCGGCGTACTCCTCGCTGGAGGCGCGGCTCGGGCGCCGCCCCAGTCGCGTCTCAAGTCATCGGGTTCGCCGGCGGCTTCGGCGTGAACGACGCCGGGCTCGCCACCCTGCGTGACGAGTTGGGTTCCGACAACTGCCTGCTGCGCCGCCTCGACGTCGCCGACCGCGAGAACTGCCGCCTCGCGCTGGCGGCTCAGTTCGTCCGGCTAGGCGCGGCGCGGGCTCAGTGCGACTGCAGGATCGTCACGGTCTTGGAGAAGTCGCCTCGCCTGGCGTCGCGAGCCCGGATGAAGATGTAGAGGCAGCCGCCATCCGCCCAGTTCATGCCGAGCTCGGGGTCGGAATCGATCTGGAGAAGCAGACGCCATTCCTGCGCGGCGCGCCGAAGAGAATCAGGAACTGGCTCGCCGCGGCGGGGTGTGAGGCCACGGTGCAGAAACTCGCATTGAACCTGTAGTTGGCCGCCCTGGACCTCCAGCGGGTAGCCGCCTAGCCAGTGCATCGCCCGGGTGTCGTCCTCGAACGCATCATTCTGATTGAGCGCGGCGAGGGCGCTGTCATCGAAGCCCGGGCCGATCTCAAGCCAATCAAGACTCGGATAGGAGTGAAACGCTCGGAAGGCGACATGCCGCTCTTTTATGGGATGTGCGGGACGCTGTTGAGGCTGGCTGGAAAGCGCGAACGAGCCTTCCCGAAACAACATGAGCACGAGGTCCGGAGCGCCGTTCCGCTGACCGTCGTAGAACGCATAGAACTTCCCCTCTCGCGGCAACCAATCGAGCGCCGTCTGTTTCTGCATCTCGGCGAGATCGATCTGGCCGACAAACAAAAGAGGTGCGCCGTCGCCCTCAGGCCACTCGAGATCGATAGGTAGGTCAGGAACGCCGCCCAGCTTCGAAAAGCTGGACGGTTCACCTTCAACAATCCTGAGCGCGGGCCGGGCCAGCCGCCGCATCGTCTGGAGCAGCTCTTCACTCTCGCCGCTCCCGCGCGATCTGCTTGCAGGAGCTCTTTGGCGCGCTTTCAGCCGCCCATAGAGGGCCGCAAGCGCCAACGCTGCGACTGCGAGGAGCGTGTAAAGCCCGATCTGTACGAGCATCGGCAGACCTACGACCTCACCCACCCAGCGACGAATGATCAAGCTAAGTCAGCACGATGGGGAAGTCTAGAACAAATGAAGAACAAGTACGATCGGTGTTTGAGCCTTACTCAACTCATCGGGTTCGCCGGCGGCGCGGGTTCCGGCAGCGGGATGAACTCCTGATCGTCCGCATCCGGCAGCTTCATGCGGCCGGCGCGCCAGTCGGCCTTGGCCTGTTCGAGGCGCTCCTTGGATGAGGAAACGAAGTTCCACTCGATGAAGCGCGGGCCCACCGGCTCGCCGCCCAGCAGCATGACGATGGCCTGGGTGAGGGCGGTGAACAGCACCGGCTGGCCCGGGGCGAAGACCATCATCTGGCCGGCGTGGAATTCGCGGCCGTCCACCTCGACCGTTCCTTCGGCCACATAGGCGGCGCGTTCCGGGTACTCGGCGGGGAGCTGGGCCTTGGCGCCGGCCTTCATCGCCCAGTGGACGTAGAACATCGGCGAGGCGGTCTTCACCTTGGCCTTGGCGCCGAAGGCCTCGCCGGCGATCAGGCGGGCCCACAGGCCGTCGGGGCTCTCGTAGGTGGGCAGGTCGGCGGGGCCGTGGTTGGCGAACGACGGGTCGGTCTCCTCCAGCTCGGTCGGCAGGGCGACCCAGGCCTGGATGCCGTGCATCTTGCCGCCGTTGGCGCGCAGGGTCTCGAACCGCTCGGAGTGAGTGATGCCGCGCCCGGCGGTCATCCAGTTCACCTCCCCCGGATGAATCTCCTGGATCGCGCCGACGCTGTCGCGATGGGTGATGTGGCCGTCGAACAGGTAGGTGACGGTCGAGAGACCGATGTGCGGGTGCGGGCGAACGTCCACCTCGCGGCCGAAGCCGGCCTGGAACTCCACCGGTCCCATGTGGTCGAAGAACACGAACGGTCCGACCATCCGCCGCTTGGCGAAGGGCAGGACGCGGCCGACCTCGAAGCCGCCGAGGTCCTTCCGGCGCTGGTCGATGACGAGTTCGATCATGCGGAAGTCTCCCGTGCCTGTGACGGCGACACTATGGCCGGACGGCGGGCGATTGGCGACGGCCGGTTGCACGCGATCGTGGCCCGGATATCGTCCTGCCCGGTTTGGGGAGAGGCTTATGAACAAGATCCTGGCGCTCGCGGGCGCGGCGGCCCTGGCGTGGAGCGGCGGAGCCTGGGCCGCCCCGGCCTGGCCGATCGAAGCCGACATTCCCAAGCCCAAGGCCGAGGCCCTGGGGCTGGCCGGCGCCAGCGTCGACATCACCCGCTATCTGATGGTGCGCGGCGCCCAGAGCTTCGACCTGTCGCCAGACGGCAAGCGCGTGGTCTACCTCTCCAGCGTCACCGGCGAGCCCCAGGCCTGGACCGTGCCGGCCGAGGGCGGTTGGCCCACCCAGCTCACCTTCGGCGCGGGGATCGACGGCGCGCGCTGGGCGCCTGGCGACGGCGGGGTGCTGTATGTGGCCGACACCGCCGGCGACGAGCGGGTGGGGACCTATCTGATCCGCGCCGACGGCACGCGCGAGCGGGTGCTGCTGCCCAAGGCCGACGCCTTCCGCGTGTTCGGCGACTATTCGGGCGACGGCCGTTTCGTCTACGCCTCGACCGAGCGGAATGGCCGCGACTTCGACATCTATGTGGGCGACCTCGCCACCGGCGCCACGAAGCGCGTGTTCGAGGGCTCGTTCGGCTTCCTGCCTATCGCCTGGCAGCCGGGCGGTTCGAAGGTGGTGGTGGGCGAGCGGCGCGGCGAGGACGGCGCGGACCTGCACCTGCTGGACGTCGACACCGGCAAGATGGAGGTGCTGTTCAAGCCGAAGGTCCCGTCGGCGTTCGACGGCGCGGCCTGGCTGCCCGACGGCTCGGGCTTCTACCTGGCCAGCAACCTGGACCGGGAGTTCCGCAACCTCGCCTTCTACGACCTGAAAACCCGCAAGCTGAACTTCCTGGTCACCGAGGACCATGACGTCAGCGAGGTGACCATCAGCGGCGACGGCCGGTTCCTCGCATGGGTCGCCAACGTCGACGGCTACAGCCGGCTGGAGGTGATGGAGCGGGCCACGGGGCGCAAGCTGGACGCTTCGCGCCTGCCGCGCGGCATCTACAGCCTGGCCTTCGCGCACGACGCCCCGGTGCTTGGCGTGCGCGTGAACGGCGCGCAGGCGGCCGGCGACGTCCATGTGTGGAACCTGGACACCAATGCCCTGACCCAGGCGGTGAAGACCAGTTGGGCGGGCCTAGATCCGGCCGGCATGGTCGTGCCGCAGGCCAGGAGCTTCAAGGCGCGGGACGGCCTGACCATCCACGGCCTGCTCTACATGCCCAAGACCGCGCCGGGCGGGGCCAAGCCGCCGCTGTTGCTGCAGGTCCACGGCGGGCCGACGGCGCAGGCGCGGCCGGGCTATTCGGCGGCGATCCAGTACTTCCTGGCGCGCGGCATCGCGGTGTTCGACCTCAACTTCCGGGGCTCGACGGGCTTCGGGAAGACCTACGCCACCCTGAACGACCGTCGCCTGCGGCCGAACGAGCTGTTCGACACGGCCGACGCCGTCGCCTACCTGCGCAAGGAGGGCCTGGTGGACCCCGACCGCGCGGCGATCATGGGCGGCTCGTACGGCGGCTATCTCACCAACGCGGCGGTCGGCGCCTTCCCGGACCTCTTCAAGGCGGGGATCTCGTTCGTGGGCGTCAGCGATTGGGTGAAGGCGCTGGAGGGGGCCTCGCCGGCGCTGAAGGCCTCGGACCGCGTTGAGTACGGCGACATCAACGACCCCAAGGAACGCGCGTTCTTCGCCTCGATCTCGCCGATCAACAACGCCGCGAAGATCAAGACGCCGCTGCTGGTCGAGCACGGGGCCAACGACCCGCGCGATCCGGTGACCGAGTCCGACCACTTCGTCGAGGCGGTGCGCAAGACCGGGACCGAGGTGGTCTACCTCCGCTTCGCCGACGAAGGCCACGGCGTGGTCCGCATGGCCAACAGGGTCCACATGTGGACCCGCATCGCCGACTTCCTGGAGGCCAAGTTCGGGATGACGCGGCCGGCGCCCTGATGCGACGCTCCAAATGATCGTCATCGCCCGGCTTGTCCGGGCGACCCATGATCGCCGTGTCGGCCCGGCGCCGCTTGGTCGCGCCGCAGGGCACTCCGTTAGTGCGGAGATCATGGGTGGCCCGGACAAGCCGGGCCATGACGAAGCAGGATGAGCTAGGGGATTTCGACCTCGATCACCTGCGCCGCGCTGGGGTCGGCGGCGTTCCGCGCGCCGTCGGCGGTCCAGCCGCTCCATTGGCTGTGGGCGACGATGGCGACGCCCCCGGCACCGATCGCGGCCAGGGCGACGTCGGTCAGCGGGCCGCCGCGGACCAGGGTCTCGACCTTCTCCAGACGGCGGCAGTCGGCGCTGAGCGTCAGGCGCAGCAGGCGGTGGGGCGCATCGCCGTTGTAGGTCGCCAGCACCTCGACGCGATCGCGCCGACTGGTGACCACCAGGGCGTCGAGGCCCGCGACCTTGGGGCCTCCCGTGACGGGCGTGCTGGAGCCGTCGCCCAGCTCGATGCGGTGCAGTCCGGTGGCATAGTCGGACGCGACCATCACATCCAGCGGGCAGAGGGCCATGCCCTGGGCGGAGGTCGCGCCCTTGGGATGGGAAACCCGTCGCGGGGCCGCGTCGCCCGGCGCCAGAACCCAGACGGCGCCGGTGGCGGAGTCGGAGGCGTAGACGGCGCCCGCCGGATCCACGACCACGTCGCCGAAGGTGGTGGCGCCGGGCGCGGGGTGGCGGGCCAGGATGCGGCCGTCGGCCAGGGAGACCTTCAGGAGAGCGGTGCGCTTGTCGCCCGTTCCGCCGGGCAGGCCCGCGCCCCAGGCTTCGGCGGCCCACACCACGCCACGCGGCGCATCAACCGCCAGGCCGAACAGCGCGCCGGTCCCGGAGTCTCCCCGCAGGAATGGGACGAGCCTGCCGGCCTCGATGCGGAAGATCGTGCGGCCGGCCACCGCGCTGACCAGCCAACGGCCGTCGGGCGTCGCCGCGACACCCTCGATCAGGAGGTCGCGGCGATTGTCGGTTGCGAGGATGGAGGTCCGCGGCTCGGCCGCCGAGGCGGCCGTGGCCATCAGGAACAGGGCGGCGAGGCTAGCCCTGAGCGCTGACATAGGGGCTGACGAGGCCCAGCGGCGCGGCGGTGGTGTTCTTCACCGAGCGGATGACGATGCGGCTCTCGATGTTCGAGACCAGGCCCAGGGACAGGATCTTGTCGCGCAGGAAGTCGTCGAAGGCGTGCATGTCCCGGGTGACGATCCGAAGTTCGTAGTCCGCGGAGCCGGTGACCGTGGCGCACTGCACCACCTCGGACAGCTTGCCGATCGCCGTCTCGAAGGCGTCGAGGTTGTCCTTGGTCGGCAGGCTGAGCTTGACGGTGCAGTAGACCTCGAAGCCCAGGCCCAGCCGCTCGCGGTCCAGGATGGTCACGCGGCGCTGAATCACGCCCGCGTCCTCCAGTCGTTTGATGCGCCGCCAGCAGGGGCTGGACGACAGGCCGACCCGGTCCGCGATCTCCGCGACCGACAACCCGGCGTCGTGCTGGATGAGATCCAGAATCTTGGCATCCACGGCGTCGAGGACTTCGGACAAGTTTTTCCTCCTGATTTCGACACGAGAGCAAATTGTTCTTGCCCCGGAACCGCCGCGCCGAGGCATGCTTTTGGCAAGCAATTGCGGCGCTCTTATATGATCTTGCGTAGCGTTAGGGGAGGCCCGAAAGGATAAAAATTGCGATGCGCCACCAGGAAGTGACGCTCGACGACAAATTTCTGCTCACGGAAGGCCGGGTCTTCATCACCGGCGTCCAGACGCTCCTTCGGGTCCTGATGGACCAGCGTCGCCTCGACGAGGCGGCGGGGCTGAACACGGCAGGATTCGTGTCGGGGTATCGCGGCTCGCCGCTCGGCGGGCTGGATCAGCAGGCGCTCCGCGCCGGGAAGTTCCTCAAGCAGGCCCAGGTGGTCTTCAAGGAGGGGCTGAACGAGGACCTCGCGGCCACGGCCGTCTGGGGCAGCCAGCAGGCAAATTTGTTCCCGACCGCCACCTACGACGGCGTCTACGGCATGTGGTACGGCAAGGCCCCTGGCGTGGACCGCACGGGCGACGCCTTCAAGCACGCCAATTTCGCCGGGGTCTTCCCCAAGGGCGGCGTACTGGCGGTGGCCGGTGACGACCACTCGTGCAAGTCCTCCACCCTGCCGTCGCAGTCGGAATACGCCTTTCAGGACTTCGAGATGCCGGTGCTGTCGCCGGCCGACGTGCAGGAGGTGCTGGACTACGGCCTGCTCGGCTATGCGCTCAGCCGCTTCTCCGGCCTCTGGGTCGGTCTGATCGCCCTGGCCGACACCATGGACTCGGGCGCGACCATCGACGTCTCGCTCTCGCGCCACCAATTCGTGACGCCCGAGAACTTCCGCATCCCCGCCGGCGGCCTCGGCATCCGGCTCAAGGACCAGCCGCTCGACAAGGAGCGGCGCCTGCGGACCCAGAAGATTCCCGCCGCCCTGGCCTTCGCCCGCGCGAACCGGATCGACCGGGTCATGCTGGGCACGGCCCGGCCGCGCCTGGGCATCGTCTGCCAGGGCCAGGCCTACAAGGATGTCATCGAGGCGCTGTCGGCCATGGGGATCACCCCGGCCGAGGCCGCCAGCCTGGGCGTCGCCATCTACAAGGTGGGCATGCCCTGGCCGCTGGAGCCGACGGGCATCCGCGCCTTCGCGGCCGGCCTCGAGACCCTGATGGTCATCGAGCACAAGCGCCCGCTGATCGAGACCCAGGCCCGGGCCGCGCTCTACGACCTGCCGGCCCACGCCCGCCCGGTCATCATCGGCAAGACGGACGAGAAGGGCGGCCCGCTGTTGTCGGAACTGACCTCGCTGTCGGTGGCCGAGATCGCGCTGGCCATCGCCGACCGCCTCCCGGCCGGCGGCCACATGGACCGGGTCTACGACTATCTGAACCGCGTCTCGGCCGCCTCGATGGCCGCGGTCACGCTGTCCAGCGACCAGCAGCGCAAGCCGTTCTTCTGCTCGGGCTGCCCGCACAACAGCTCGACGCGCCTGCCGGAAGGCAGCCGGGCGCTGGCGGGGATCGGCTGCCACTACATGGCCAGCTTCAATGACCCGAACACCGACCTGACCAGCCACATGGGCGGCGAGGGTCTGACCTGGGTCGGCGCCTCACCGTTCACGTCCGAGCCGCACGTCTTCGTCAACCTGGGCGACGGCACCTACAATCACTCGGGCTCGCTCGCGATCCGGGCGTCGGTCGCGGCGAAGTCGAACATCACCTACAAGCTGCTGTTCAACGACGCGGTGGCCATGACCGGCGGCCAGCAGGCCGAGAGCGGTTTCACCGTCCCGCAGATCACCCGCCAGCTCGCCGCCGAAGGGGTGGGCAAGACGGTGATCGTCGCCGCCGAGCCCGAGCGCTATCAGCAGGTCACCGATCTTGCCCCCGGCGTCGAGGTCTTCCCGCGCACCGACCTGCTGAAGGTCCAGCGCGACCTGCGCGAAGTGCCCGGCACGACGGTCCTGATCTACGACCAGGTCTGCGCCACCGAGAAGCGGCGCCGGCGCAAGCGGGGCAAGATGGCCGCCGCGCCGATGCGGGTGATGATCAATCCGCTGGTCTGCGAAGGCTGCGGCGACTGTTCCGCCAAGTCGCACTGCGTCTCGGTCGAGCCGCTCAACACCGAGTTCGGCCGCAAGCGGAAGATCAACCAGTCGACCTGCAATCAGGACTATTCCTGCCTGGACGGCTTCTGCCCGTCGTTCATCACCCTCGAAGGCGCCGAGAACGCCCACCGGGAGTCGATGCCGGCGCTCACCGCCGACGCGACCCCGCTGCCGCAGTTCGAGGAACTGCAGGGCGTGCGCAACATCGTCTTCACCGGCGTGGGCGGCACGGGCGTGACGACCGTGGCCTCGATCCTGGCCATGGCCGCCCACGTGGATGGCCGCGCCGCCTCGGTGGTCGACATGACCGGCCTGGCGCAGAAGGGCGGGGCGGTCTTCAGCCACGTCCGTATCGGCGAAGCCGAGTCCACCATCGTCGGCGGCCGCGTGCCGGCCGCCTCGGCCAATGTGCTGATTGCCTGCGACCTGCTCTCGGCGGCCGGCGCCGACGCCCTGGCGCTCTACGCCAAGGACCGGACGGTGGCGGTGGGCAACGCCGATTTCGCCCCGACCGCCGACTTCGTCTCGGACCGCGACGTCCGCTTCGACGCCGACGAACAGGGCCAGCGGATCGCCGGCGCGGTGAAGATCTACGACGCCGCGCCCGCCAGCCACCTGGCCGAGAGCAACCTGGGCGACGCCATCTATGCCAACATGATCATGCTGGGCTTCGCCTGGCAGAAGGGCGTCGTCCCCGTCTCCAGCCGCGCGCTCTACCGGGCGATCCGCCTGAACGGCGTGGAGGCCGAGGCCAACCTGCAGGCCTTCGAACTCGGACGGAAGGCCGCCTTCGATCCCGCCGCCCGTGGCAAGCGCGAGGATGACGTCCCGACGCCCGAGACCATGGTCCTGGACGACCTGATCGCTCATCGCGTGAAGGAACTGACCGCCTACCAGGACAGCGCCTACGCCGGCCGCTACCTCACGCGCATCGAGAAGGTCCGCGCCGCGGAAGCCCCGCTCGGGTCCGAAGCCCTGACCCGCGCGGCGGCCGTCAGCCTCTACAAGCTGATGGCCTACAAGGACGAGTACGAGGTCGCGCGACTCTACTCGGACGGCCGGTTCGCCGACTATCGCGGCAAGAGCTTCAAGGGCGGCAAGGCCAAGGTGTGGCTGGCTCCGCCGCTACTGGCGCGCAAGGGGCCGGACGGCAAGCCGAAGAAGATGGCCTTCTCGCCCTGGATGCTGGATCTGGCTTTCCCGACCCTGGCGAAGCTGAAGGGCTTGCGCGGGTCGTCGTTCGATCTGTTCGGCCAGACGGCCGAGCGCCGGATGGAGCGCGCGCTGGTCAGCGAGTTCGAGGGCGACCTCGACAAGCTGGTCGCCGATCTCTCGGCCGAGCGCCTGCCGCTGGCGGTGAAGATCGCCCAGGTGCCGCAGCAGATCCGCGGCTTCGGCCATGTGAAGGAAGCGTCCGTCGGCCCCGCCAAGGCCGAAGCCAAGCGGCTCTGGAAGCAGTGGGGGACGGCCGCGGAATAGGGCCGGCCGGCGGTGCAACCTCACCGCCCCCTCCACCACTTCGTGGTGCGCCTCCCCCATGAACGGGGGAGGTATGCGGGGCGACCTCTCCAGAACCCCCTTCGCTCGCGGGGGAGGGGGACCCGACGGTGGAAGGGGCGGTGACGCAGCCTGGGCCTCCAGTCTAGTCTCTCGTTCCCCACCGGGAGAGAGCAGCATGCGCGCGTGGATCCTGAGCCTCGTCTTCGCGGCCTTCGCGACCGCTACTCAGGCCGCGCCGCCGCCGCGAGCGATCTTCACCGACCCGCCCGCCGACGCCGCGCACCCGGCGCGCTCCGAGGTGCTGCACATCCCCAGCGGTGGGGTCGAGATCAACGGCCTGGCCTACATCGCCGCCGGCGCGGGCGCGCATCCGACGGTGGTGCTGTTCCACGGTCTGCCCGGCAACGAGAAGAACCTGGAACTGGCCCAGGCCGTCCGTCGCGCGGGCTGGAACGTGGTGACCGTCAACTATCGCGGTTCCTGGGGCAGCCCCGGCAAGTTCAGCTTCAAGGGCAATGTGGACGATGCGCGGGCGGTTCTGGCCTGGCTGCGCCGGCCCGAGGTGGCGGCGAAGCTGCACGTCGATCCCCGGCGCCTGGTGATCGGCGGCCACAGCATGGGCGGCTGGGTGACGGCGGTGACTGGTGGATCCGACCCCGACATCGCCGGCGCCTTCCTGATCGCCGCCGCCGACATGGCCCGCACCAGCAAGGCGCCGCGCGAGGAGCGTCTCGCCATCGCCCGCAACAACATGGAGACCCTCGCCGGCGTCACGGCCGAGGACATGGCCGAGCAGATGACAGGTCTCGGTGACCTCAGTTTCGCCGCCGCCGCGCCGGGGTTGGCGAAGCATCGCCTGCTGGTCCTCACCTGCGACGACGGGCTGAAGCCGCAGGCCGACGCCCTGGTGATCGACGTCAAGCGTCGCGGCGGCAAGGTCGCCGTGGTCCATGTCGCCACCGATCACAGCTGGAACACCGCCCGCGTCCGCCTGGCGACCGAGGTGATCGAGTGGCTGGGCGAACTGTCGCAGACCGCGCCCAAGGTTGAAGAACTGGGGCCGCCGTCCTAGGTAGGCCGCGCGGCGACCACGTTCCCGCTCCCCGCCCGGATCGACCGGGCCAGGGATTTCAAGACCGGGACGGCCCGGCGCCTCTGAAGGAGGTCGCCCGTGGCGTGGATCGCTCTCACTGTCGCTGGTCTGTTCGAGGTCGTCTGGGCCTACACCATGAAGCTGTCCGAAGGCTTCTCGAAGCCATCGATGACGGCGGTGACCCTGGTCGCGATGCTGATCAGCTTCGGCTTGCTCTCCTGGGCGATGCGCAGCCTGCCGCTCGGCACGGCCTATACCGTCTGGACCGGCATCGGCGCCGTCGGCGCCTTCGTGGTCGGCATCGTCGTGTTGGGCGAGTCGGCCAACCCCATGCGCATCGGCGCGGCCCTGCTGATCGTCAGCGGCCTGGTGCTGATGAAGCTGTCCAGCCCCACCTGATCGGTCCTGGCCGGACACGCTGGGTGGTGACGATCAGGGAGAGACGGGCGTCACCTCGACACTGATCGCGCCGCCGGGGCCTTCGATCACCTTGATCCCGGCCTCGGGCGGCACCTCGCCCAGGTCGATCTCGGCCTTGGGGGCGATGAGCCAGGTCTGGCGGCCCGCGACGGCCAGCACGATCCGGCCCGTCCCCCAGGTGCTCTCGGCATAGGTCTTCAGCGCCGAATAGATCGCGCCGCGCCGCCAGGCCTGCGGGTTGGCGGGATCGCAGCGGGCGATCCGCCACCGCGCCTCGGCGTCCTGGTCCAGCACCACCTTGGTCTGGTCGGGCCGGAAGCGATGCGGCATCTCCGGGTCCATCAGCCACACGCATTCGAAGCTGCGGCAGGCGGTGGGGCGGTCCTCGTAGATCCCGCAACCCTTCGCCGTCCGGTGCTGGCACCACGCGCCCACCGGCTTGCCCAGGGCCTCCACGGCGAGGACCTTGCAGCAGAGGGTGCAGGAGCCACAGGTCTTGGCGGAGGTGGGGGCGGGCATGGGTGCGACATCTATCGCATCTGGCTTCCCCCACGTGAATCTTGGCGCCGTGGCGGCAGCTTCCGTAGTCTGCCCCGCGAAAGTTCAGGAGCTACGCCATGGCCGACTTCGGCGCCGACATCGATCTCGAAGCCTTCCGCAAGGAGGCCCGCGAGTGGCTCGAAGCCAACTTCCCCGCTTCGCTGAAGGGCAAGGGCGCGCTGGCCTCGGCCGAAGTCCGCTCGGAGGAGCCGGACCTCGTGAAGTGGCGCAAGGCCATGGGCGCCAAGGGGTGGGGCACGCCCACCTGGCCGACCGAGTACGGCGGCGGCGGGCTCTCGCCCCAGCAGGCCAAGATCCTGGGCCAGGAGATGAGCAAGGTCGGTGCGTTCAACCCGCTTATGTTCGGGATGGGCGTCACCATGATCGGCCCCACGATCATGGATTACGGCACCGAGGAGCAGAAGAAGCAGCACATCCCGCCGATCGTGCGCGGCGAGGTGCAGTGGTGCGTCGGCTACTCCGAGCCCAACGCCGGCTCGGACCTGGCCAGCCTGCAGATGCGTGCGGTCGACGCGGGCGACAAGTGGGTCTTCAACGGCCAGAAGACGTGGACTTCGGGCGCTCAATACTCGGACTGGTGCGGCCTGCTGGCCCGGACCGACCCGTCGGCCAAGAAGCATGACGGCATCAGCTTCTTCCTTGTGAACATGAAGCAGCCGGGGATCGAGACGCGGCCGATCGGCCTGATCTCGGGCGCCTCGCCGTTCTGCGAGACCTTCCTGACCGACGCCGAGGCGCCGAAGAACGCGCTGCTGGGCCAGCTCAACGTGGGCTGGACCGTCGGCAAGCGCCTGCTGCAGCACGAGCGCGCCAGCCAGACCGGCTCGGTCATGGGCGGGCGGCCGCCCAAGCCGCTGAACGAGATCGCCAAGGCCTACATCGGCGTGGACGAGGCCGGCCGGCTGGACGACGTCGACTTCCGCGCGCGCCTCGTGAAGCATGAAATGGACGCCAAGGCGCACACCCTGACCCTGGCCCGCGCGGCGGCGGAGGCGAAGGGCAACAACAGCCCGGGCAACGCGCCGTCGGTGCTGAAGAACTCCGCCACCTGGGTCGCCCAGACCCGCGCCGAGCTGACCCTGGAGCTGATGGGCCATCAGGGCCTGGGCTGGGAGGGCGAGACTTTCAACGAGCACGAGGTCGAGGCCGTCCGCGCCTGGCTGTGGGGCAAGGCGATGTCGATCTATGGCGGCAGCCAGGAAATTCAGTTCAATATCGTCTCCAAACGCATCCTGGGCCTGCCGGACACCACGCAGAGCACCTGATCGAGGAGACACGCCATGACCAGCCCCGCCTTCGCCCGCGCCGACGTGATCGAGCGGACGCTGGAGCTGGTCGGCGAACGGGGCGTGGATCCGACGCCCCGCGTCTATGAGCGCCTGTTCGAGATGCACCCGCAGATGCAGGCGCACTTCTGGCGCGACACCACGGGAGCGATCCGTGGAGAGATGCTCTCGCGCACCTTCGAGGCGATCCTCGATTTCGTGGGCGAGCGGAAGTACGCCGGCCACATGATCGGCACCGAGATGGTCACGCACGAGGGCTATGACGTCCCGCGCGAGATCTTCTCGACCTTCTTCGGCGTGGTGGCCGCCACGCTGCGCGAGATTCTCGCCGACGACTGGACCGCCGACATGGACAGCGCCTGGCGGGACCTGCTGGCCGAGATCGACGGCTATGCGAACCGCACGCCGCGTTCCGACGTGACTGCGGTCGCCTTCACCGAGATGCGTCAGGCGTTCGAGGCGCGCGGCGGGCTCGTCTGAGGCGCCATTCCACCTTTCATCGCAGGCAGCTCGCCGCACGTCGTGAACCGGCCGCCGGCCATCGCGGATTGACGCACGCTTGCAGACGCGAGTCTGCGTGCGGAGAGAGAGCGTGCTGGAAACCCGGGACCGGAGCGTCGGCCACCTGATCGATACGCTGGAGCCCGGCGTCTTTCGCGATCGTCTTCGCGAGGCCTGGGCCCTCGAGGCGGCGGGCGACCTGCGGACGGCCGCCGCGAGCTACCGCACGGTGCTGCAGTCGTTGCCGCGCTTCCTCTCCCCCTCGGCGCGGCCGGTGCTGGATCACGCCAAGTCGGTGGTCGACGCCAATGACCTGGCGCTGGAGGCCTTCCTCGACGAACGTCTCGCCGAGCGGCGGGCGCGGCTTTCCAATGCCGACCTGTCGCGCTTCGACAAGTGCCGCGACGTGCTGCTGCGCAAGCGGCGGGTCTATCGACCTTCGCCCAGCTTCATGTACGTGCCGGAACTGCCGGCCATCGAGTTCTACGACCGGGCGCTGTTTCCCTGGCTGGACGCGCTGGAGGCGGCGACCGCCGACATCCGCGCCGAATTGCTTGCCGTGCTGGCCGACGGCCCCCAGGCGCTGGAACCGTATGTGTCGGTCGACGGCGTCCCGCAGGATCGTTGGCGCGAGCTGAACAAGTCGCGTCGTTGGGGCGTGCACTATCTCTGGAAGGCGGGCGCGCCGGTGGCCGAGAACCTGGCTCGCTGCCCGAAGACCGCCAAGGCGCTGGAGGGTTGGCCCCAGTGCGATCTGCTGGAGACCGGGCCCAGCGCCGTCTTCTCGATCCTCGACGCCAGGACGCGGATCCCGCCGCATGTGGGGGTGCACAACGCGCGCCTGATCGTCCACCTGCCGCTGATCGTGCCGCCGGGATGCGGCTTCCGGGTCGGCGCCGAGACGCGCAGCTGGGAGCCGGGCAAGGCGTTCGTCTTCGACGACACCATCGAGCACGAGGCCTGGAACGATTCGGACCAGCCGCGCGCCGTGCTGATCCTCGACACCTGGAACCCGTTCCTCAGCGAGGCGGAGCGCGAGATGGTCACGGCCCTGACGGCCGGCGTCGGGGAGTACTACGGCGAACTGCCCGAGAGCGCGCGCGGCGCAGGCGCCTGAACGGGCCCTAGGGGGTTCTACGGACTATCGTCTGGCCAGATTGGCGAAGCTTCCGCGACGTGGTCTTGAGCACACGTCAGGCGCGTTCCCCGGGCCTGACGCACCCCACCGGGGGGCTCCGGCGCTTCTCAAGGGCCGCCGGAGCCCTCCACCCCTCACATCGCCTTGGCGGCGGCGTGGGCCGCGGAGATGAAGGCCGCGCGCGACAGCGACAGTTCGCGCCCGACGGCGGTGGGCCAGGCGGAATTCACGACGATCACCACCTTGTCGCTTCGGAACGTGCTGATCGACTGGCCGAAGATGCCGCGCGCCTCGTACGCGCCGTAAGGGGCCATCCACCAGAAGTAGCCATAGCCCGGCGCCGGCGCGCCGTTGGTGATCTGCGGCGTGGTGGCTTCCAGCGCCCAGCCCGGCGGCAGGATGGGCGTTCCGCCGGCCTTGCCCTCTTCCAGGATGAACTGCCCGACCCGCCCGTAGTCGCGCAGGGTCATCGACATGCAGCAGCCGCCGCGCTCGTGGCCCGCCGGATCCACCACCCAGATGGCGTCGCGTTCCATGCCGAAGGGCTTCCAGATCTTCTCCGAGGCATAGTCGGCCAGCGACTTGCCGGTGGCGCGGGAGACCAGGATCCCCACCAGGTCGGTCTCGCCGGTGTTGTAGTTGAAGAATGTCCCGGGCTCCTTCGCCCGCGGCAGGCGGCCCATGTAGGTGACGAGCGGGTTCTTGCCGGGCTCGATCGGCAGGGTGGCCGAACGGGCGACGTCGGAGTTGGGGTCAGCGTAGTCCTCGTTCCACTTCACCCCGGAACTCATCATCAGCAGCTGGCGGACGGTGACGCCGTCGTAGCCCGAGCCCTTCAGCTCGGGGATGTAGTCGGTGACCGGCGCCGACATGCTCTTGATCTTGCCGTCCTGCACCGCCGCGCCGACCAGCGTGGCGGTGACCGACTTGGCGACCGAGAACGAGGTCCAGCGGTCGTCCGGCTTTCGGCCCATGCCATAGCGCTCGAGCATGACCTTGCCGTCCTTCAGGACCAGGACGCCCGAGACGTTGTAGGCCTTCATGTAGTCGTCGACCGACCAGCGCTTGCCGCCGTACTCGAAGGTGAAGTCGATCTGCTTTTCGGCCTGGGGCAGGGCGCGAACGTGGTCGCCGCGTTTCACCGTGGTGACGCGGTAGACGTCCTCGATGTCGCGATACCAGTCGCTCTGCTGCTGCGGCGTCCAGAAGAGGATCGACGGCGTGTCCGGCTTCAGCGGAACCTGGGCGGACGCCGCCCCGGCAGCCAGAAACGCGGCCGCCGCGGCCATACCCAGAACTCGACGCATGAAGAAGCCTCCCCGGTTTTGCCGGGGAGGCTAAGGGCTCGGCGCGTGGGCGCCTAGTCCAGCTTAGGCGGCCAGGGCCCGGATCGCCTCGCGGGCCAGGGGCATGGCCTCTTCCCGCTCGGCCAGCAGGGCGCGCTCCAGCGCCGTCTCGCCGGCGCGGCGGGCGGCGGCGATCAGCGTCAGGTCCAGCACGTCGCGCTGGGCGTGGCTGCCGCCGAAGCGGCCGGCACGGTTGCGCACGGTGCGCAGGAGGTCGATGGCCCGCACGTCGTCGCCCTGGCCGAAAGCGTGGATCGCCCCGACCGTGGCCAGGCCCACGTCTCGCACGAACATGGCGTTGTCGCCCGCGCCCTCCAGCACCTGGCGCTGGGTCTCCAGTAGCGCCGCCTGCTCGGCCCCGCGGCCGGCGCCGACGTAGGCCATCATCGCGTGGGTATCGACGAAGGCGCTCTTGCCGTGGCCCTCGCTGGCGAAGCTGTCGGCCAGGGGCGTCCAGCGATCGCCCACGTCCACGCCCATCAGCTGCAGGCGCCACAGCAGGGCGGCGGCGTCGGCCATGTCGAAGCCGAAGGTCGTGGGCGCGCCGTAGACCGGGCCGTCGTACAGCTTCAGCACTTCGTCCACCTCGCCCAGTGCCAGGTGGAAGAGGGCGGTGTGCCACCAGTTGTGCACGCCGAGGGTGGCCTCGGGCTGCCAGGCGGCGTTCTCATGGAGCATCCAGCGCACGCCGTCGTCGTGGCGGCCCTGCATGAGCAGGACGTGGGCCACCGCATGCTGGGCCCAGTTGTTGCGCGGCTGCAGCGCGACGGCCTCGCGGCCGGCCTCTTCGGCGCGTTCGTACTGGCCGCACTCCTCCAGGCCGAAGGCGTGCAGGCCGAGGATGGCGTGCCAGTCGGGCATGTCCGGCGTCCAGAAGGGGCGCACCCGGCCGATGCGGTCGCGCTTCATCCGCGCGTCGCCCAGCAGGAAGTCCATGGTCTGGCCGACCTGCAGCGCCAGCACATCGCGCGGATGGGCCAGGGTGACGTCCTCCAGCACGCGTGCGGCGGTACGGATCTCGCCCTTCAGCAGCGCGCCGATGGCGGCCAGGTGACCCAGCTCCCGGGCGTTGGCCGGCAGGTCCTTGGCCGTGTCGAACGCCTGCACGCCCAGCATGGCGGTCTCGGCGTTCGAGCCGACCAGCGTCATGTAGGCTTTCAGGGCGTGCGCCATGACGAAGCGCGGGCTGTCCTCGATCGCCGCCTGCACGGCGCTGAAGCCGTCGCCGGCGTAACAATGTTGGGCCGTCAGGGCCTTCTGATATAGTTCGGCGGCAGCGGTGCTCGCGCCTGACAGTTCGTGGCCGTGGTGGTCCTTGACCATCTCTGTTCTCCTCTTCTCGGGGCGGCGAGGGGTACGGTTTCGGCGGCCCGGCCTCTAGCGGTCGAACGGTCGGTTCCCAGCGTGGCGCATTTCTGGCGTGATTTGAACAGCTTGAGCCGACCCAGATGCAGGAGCCGACGCAGGTGGCGTCTCCCATGAGCGAGAAAACCGTACCGGCGGTGCAGTCGGACAGCCGCACCAAGGGCGAGCGCACCCGCGAGCGGCTGCTGGACCTGGCGTACGAAAGCGTCATCCGGAAGGGTTTCGCCTCCACCTCGATCGAGGAACTGGTCGAGGCGGCCGGCATCACCAAGAGCGGCTTCTTCTATCACTTCAAGGACAAGACCGACCTCGCCCGGCAGCTGGTGGAATCCTACACCGGCCGCAACGCCGTGTTCCTGGACGAGATGGCGGCGCGGGCCCGCGAGCTGTCGGACGATCCGCTGCACAGCTTCCTGGTCTTCCTGAAGCTCTACGGCGAGGCGATGAGCGAGATGACCGTCGGCCACCCCGGCTGCATGGTCGCGACCGTGACCTTCCAGGATCAGGCCTGGGACCAGGAGATCCGGCGGCTGATCATCGGCAATGTCGTCTCCTGGCGGACGCGCTTCCTGGCCTGGCTCGAGGAGATCGCGGTGGCGTATCCGCCCAAGGGCAAGGCCAGCGCCGAAGACCTGGCCGACGCGATCCTGGCCTTCACCTACGGCGGCATGACCATCGCCCGGGCCCTGAACGACAACAGCACCATCGGCCGACAGGCGATGATGTTCCGCGAGACCGTCCGGCTCCACTTCCTGGGCGCCTGAATCCGAAATGAGAAAAACTCGCGGGCGCCGGTCGCGCCGCCTCATTATATGATGATCATCATCTAATGAATTTCGTGAGGTCTCAGATGCAGCAGGCGGTGATTGCGGGCTACGTCCGCACCCCGTTCCACTTCGCCCGCAAGGGCGCCCTGGCGGGTGTCCGCCCCGACGACCTGGCCGCCACGGCGATCCGTGCGCTGGTCGAGCGGACGGGCGTCGATCCGGCGACGATCGAGGACGTGCTCCTCGGCTGCGCCTATCCGGAGGCCGCGCAGGGCAACAACATCGCGCGTATCGCCACGCTCCTGGCCGGGCTGCCGATCGAGCTGGGCGGGATGAGTGTGAACCGGTTCTGCGGCTCGTCCATGTCGGCGATCCACATCGCGGCGGGCCAGATCGCCATCGGCGCGGGCGAGGCCTTCGTCTGCGGCGGGGTGGAGTCGATGACCCAGGTGCCGCAGGGCGGCTTCAACTTCTCGCCCAATCCGAACCTGCTCGAGGCCTACATCGCGATGGGCGAGACGGCCGAGAACGTGGCGGCGCAGTACGGGGTCTCGCGCGCCGCGCAGGAGGAACTGGCCTTCGCCTCGCAGCAGAAGGCCGCCGAGGCTCAGGCCGCCGGCCGCCTGCGTGACGAGATCGTCGGCGTGATGACCGAGGCGGGGCTCGTGGACACCGACGGCTGCCTGCGGCCCGGCACGACGCTGGAAGGACTGGCCGGGTTGAAGCCGGCGTTCCGCGCCGACGGATCGGTGACGGCCGGCACGTCCTCGCCGCTCACCGACGGCGCTTCGGCCACGCTGATCACCTCGGAGGCCTATGCCGCGCGGCAAGGGCTGGCGCCGCTGGCGCGCGTGCGCGCCGTGGCGGTGGCCGGCTGCCCGCCCGAGATCATGGGCATGGGTCCGGTCCCGGCCACCCGCAAGGCGCTGGAGCGGGCGGGCGTGACCATCGACGACATCGACGTGGTGGAGATCAACGAAGCGTTCGGCAGCCAGGCCGTGGCCTGCATCCGCGAACTGGGCATCCCGCTGGAGAAGGTGAACATCGACGGCGGCGGCATCGCCATCGGCCACCCGCTGGGCGCCACGGGCGCGCGGATCACCGGCAAGGCCGCGCAGCTCCTGAAGCGCGAGGGCGGGCGTTTTGCCCTGTCGACCCAGTGCATCGGTGGCGGTCAGGGCGTCGCGACCATCCTGGAGGCCATCTGATGGGCGACGTGCGCACCCGCACCGTCGTGTGGACCGACCCCGCCGCCGTCCGCGCTCAGGCGGACGGCTGGACGGGGCTGGAGATCATGCAGGCGATCCGCGACGGTCGCCTGCCGCCGCCGCCTATGGCCCGGCTGATCGGCTTCCGCTGCGTGGAGGCCGAGGCCGGGCGGATCGTCATGGAGCTGGATCCGGACCAGTCGGTGGAGAACACCGTCGGCCTGGTCCACGGCGCGACGGCGGCCGCCATGCTGGACACCGCCATGGGGGCGGCGGCCCACACGAAGCTCGATGACGGGCGGGCGGTGGTGACGCTGGACCTGCACATCACCTACCTGCGGCCGGTGACGGTCAAGTCCGGACCGCTGCGGGCGGTGGGCGTGGCGGTCAGCGTGGGCGCTCGCAACGCCTATGTGACCGGCGAACTTCTGACCGGTGACGGCAAGCTGGCCGCTCATGCGGTCGGCAACTTCTCGATCGTCGGCGGCAAGGTTCCCTGACGCGCCGTTCCGCGCTACCCCAGCCCCATGGCCGAGTTCGATTTCGATGCGGTGGTCGTGGGCGCCGGAGCCGTCGGGTTGGCGTGTGGATACGCCCTGTCCAGGCGTGGTCTGGTGGTGGCGGTGCTGGAGCAGGAAGCCGCCATTGGCCAGGGCGTCTCGTCCCGCAACTCCGAGGTGATCCACGGCGGGCTCTACTACCCCACCGGCTCGCTGAAGGCGCGGCTGTGCGTGGAGGGGCGGCGGATGCTGTACGCCTTCTGCGACGCCCACCACGTCGAGTACGACCGCTGCGGCAAGCTGGTGGTGGCAGAGGCCGACGCGGATCTCCCCCGCCTGGACGCGATCATGGACCAGGCCCTGACCAACGACGTCGAGGGCATGGAGAAGCTGACTCGCGCTCAGGCCCTGGCGATGGAGCCGGAACTGGCCTGCGTCGGCGCCCTGCTGTCGCCGGAGAGCGGGGTGTTCGAGAGCCATGCCTACATGCTGGCCCTGCAAGGTGAGATCGAGGCGGCCGGCGGGGCGGTGGTGCTGTCGACCCCGTTCGAGGGGGCGACCCCGCTGGAGGGTGGCGGCTTCTCGGTGCGGGCTGGCGGCGCCGAGCCGACGACCCTGACCTGCCGCCTGCTGGTGACCGCGCCGGGCCTCTCGGCGCAGCACGTGGCCGGCGAGATCGAAGGCTTCCCGAGGGACCAGATCCCCGAGGCGCACTACGGCAAGGGCATGTACTTCCGCCTGACCGGCAAGGCGCCGTTCCAGCGTCTGATCTATCCGCCGCCGATCCCCGGCGCGCTGGGCACCCACTATCGCCGCGACCTGGGCGGGCAGGGGGTGTTCGGGCCGGACCTCACCTACGTGGACACCCTGGATTACAGCGTCGACCCGTCGGCCGCCGCCGGCTTCTACGCCTATATCCGCAAGTTCTGGCCGGGCCTGCCTGACGGCGCGCTCAGCCCCGACTACGCCGGCATCCGGCCCAAGATCCACGGCCCGGGCGAGAAGCAGCCCGACTTCCGGCTGGACGCCTCGGACGTCCACGGCCTGCCGGGCCTGATCGCCCTGTTCGGCATCGAGAGCCCCGGCCTGACCTCGTCGCTGGCCATCGGCGAGGAAGTGGCGAAGCGGCTGGGGCTCTGAAATTGCTCCCCTTCGGGGGGAGCTGTCCGCGAAGCGGACTGAGGGGGTCATCAACCCCGTTCTGAGCGGACCCCCTCCGTCGCCTGCGGCGACACCTCCCCCAATGGGGCGGACCGTGGGTTCCGCCGCGGCATCGCGCTCTACTCCCGCCCAACGGGAGGACAACAATGAAGAACCGCATCACCGAGCTGCTGGGCGTTCAGTACCCGATCGTGCAGGCGCCGATGGGGTGGATCGCGCGCTCGCAGCTGGCCAGCGCCGTGTCGAACGCCGGCGGCCTGGGGATCATCGAGACCTCCTCCGGCCGCCTCGACGAGGTGCGCGAGGAGGTGAAGAAGATGAAGACCCTCACGGACAAGCCGTGGGGGATCAATGTGGCCCAGGCCTTCGTCCGCGACCCCGACATCGTCAGCTTCGTGGCCGACCAGGGCGTGAAGTTCGTGACCACCTCGGCGGGGGATCCCAACCGCTACTGCGAGGCGCTGAAGGGGCGTGGCCTGACGGTCTTTCACGTGGTGCCGAACCTGGCGGCCGCCGAGAAGGCGATCGCGGCCGGCGTCGACGGCCTGGTGGTGGAAGGCGGCGAGGGCGGGGGCTTCAAGAACGCCCGAGACGTGGCGACCATGGTCCTGCTGCCGCTGGTGGCGTCCAAGACCGGCGTGCCGATCATCGCCGCGGGCGGGATCACGGACGGGCGCAGCATGGCCGCGGCCTTCGCCCTGGGCGCCGAGGGCGTGCAGATGGGCACGCGCATGGTCTCGGCCGCCGAGAGCCCGGTTCACCAGAACTGGAAGGACATGATCGTCGGCGCCAGGGAGACCGACACCGTCTTCCTGAACCGCCAGGGGCCGGGTCCGGCGCTTCGGGCGCTGCGGACCGAGAAGACCAGCCGCCTCGAGCTGGAGCCCCCGCCGAACATCATGGCCGAGATGGCGCGCGCCCTGGACCTCTACTTCGGCGGCGACATGGAGGCGGCCATCGCCCTGACCGGCCAGGTGGCCGGCCGGATCGACAGCGTGAAGCCGGTCGCCCAGATCATCCGCGAGACCGTCGAGGAATTCGAGGCGGTGACGGCCGACCTGGGCGCGCGCTACGGGAAGGTCGCAGAGCGGGTCTGAACCAATTCCTCCCCCGTTGGGGGAGGTGTCGCCGACGGCGACGGGGGGCGCTCAATCCGTTGAGGCCCCCCTCAGTCGGCATTCGCCGACAGCTCCCCCGACGGGGAGCAATTCGCGTGCGAACCGCCGCTACCTCTTCGGTGTCACCTTCAGCACCCGGCCGTTCTCGTTGTCGGTGGCGATGTAGAGCGCGCCGTCGGGGCCGACGATGACGTCGCGCAGGCGCTCGTTCACCTCAGTGAGCAGCCGCTCCTCGCCGACCACCTTGTCGCCGTCCAGGGTCAGGCGGCCCAGATACTTCGGGCCCAGGCCGGCGACGAACAGGCTGCCCTTCCAGGCTGGCGCGGCGTCGCTATCGTAGAAGGCGATGCCGCCGGGCGCGATGACAGGGTCCCAGTAGTAGAGCGGCTGCTCCATGCCCGCCTTCTGCGTGAGGCCGCCGGTGATCGGGCCGCCGGCGTACTCGATCCCATAGGCGATGGTCGGCCAGCCGTAGTCCTTGCCCTTGCGGACGATGTTGATCTCGTCGCCGCCCTTCGTGCCGTGCTCGGCTTCCCAGAGGTCGCCGGTGCGCGGGTTGATCGCCGCGCCCAGGATGTTGCGGTGGCCGATCGACCAGATCTCAGCCTTGGCGCCGGCCTGGTTCACGAACGGGTTGTCCTTGGGAATCGAGCCGTCGGAATTGATCCGCACGATCTTGCCCAGCGTGCCGTCCATCTTCTGGGCCTGCATGCGGCCCTCGGTGATCGAGCGCTCGCCGCCGGTGATGAACAGCGTGCCGTCGCGACCGAAGACCAGCCGCCCGCCGAAGTGCTTGGTGGAGGCCAGGCGCGGGGTCTGGCGCCAGATCACCTGCACGGCGTCCAGCCGCGGCGCGCCGCCGGCGGTCACCAGCTTGCCGCGGGCGACGGCGGCGTTGTTCTTCCCGTCGCTGCCGGGCTCGGCATAGGCAAGGTAGACGAGGCCGTTCTCGGCGAACTTCGGATCGATGGCCAGGCCCAGCAGGCCGCCCTGGTCGCGGGCGTCCACCTTCGGCACGCCGGCGATCGCCTCCGACAGCTTGCCGTCCTTGAAGAGGCGCAGGCGGCCCGGCCGCTCGGTGATCAGCAGGCCGCCATCTGGCGTGAAGGCCAGGCCCCAGGGGTTCGACAGGCCGGTGACGAAGTCGCTGACCTCATAGGCCACGCCGGCCTTGATCTCGGGCGCGCGCGTCTGGCCGGCGAAGGCGGGCTGCTGACCCACGCCATTGGCGGCCTGCGTCTCGACCGGAGCGCCGGTCGTCGCGGCGGCGGCCTTGGGCTGCGCCTCGCCGGGCGGGTTCCCGCAGGCGGTGAGCAGGGTCGCGGAAGCGGCGGCGAGCAGCAGGGTCTTCACGGTCATCAGGCAGATACTCCGACTACGGACTGGAGGGCGTCGGAGGGAGAAGCGCCTTCGAGGTGGATTCGTGCCCACACCGCGAAAAAGAGCAGCGGCCACCGAGCGCCGCTCGCCACGCGCATCCGGTCGGCGGCGTCCGGGACCAGGCGGGAGACCGCCTCCACCTTGCCGATCCGGCGGGCGATTTCGTCGGCGCGGGGGGCGATCCAGGCGTCGACCGGCACCGTGAAGCCCTGCTTCTTCGCCCAGGGCGCGGCGGCGGGGCAGGCCCGCTCCAGCCACTTGCGCAGGATCCACTTGCCGTAGCCGCCGCGCACCTTCAGCCGATCGTCGAGACCCCAGGCGAAGGCGGCGACCTCGGGATCAAGGAACGGCGTGCGCCCCTCCAGCCCATGCGCCATCAGGCACCGGTCCAGCTTCAGAAGCAGGTCGTTCGGCAGCCAGGTGACCACATCGGCCCACTGGGCCTGCTGCAGCGGCGTCAGGCCCTTGGGCGCGCGGGCGATCTCCCGCCAGGCGGCCAGGGTCTGCGGCCGTGCGCCGCGCGGCTCGGCGGGGCGTCCACCCAGCCAGGCGGGCCGCAGCGCCCGGCGGTAGCGGCCGTAGCCGCCGAACAGCTCGTCGCCGCCTTCGCCGGTGAGGACGACGGTCAGAGTTCCCTTCGCCGCCTCGGCCAGCCTGTAGGTCGGAAGCGTCGCGTAGTCGGCGGTGGGGTCGTCCAGCGCCCAGGCCGCCTGCGGCAGGATCCGCCAGAAGTCGGCCTCGCCGAAACGGGTCTCGCGCCAGTCGAGGTTCAGAGCCCGGGCCACGGCCTCGGCCTGCGCCCGCTCGTCCTTGGCGCCCGGCGCGTCGAAGCCGCAGGTGAAGGCGGTGACGGGACGCTGGTTGAGCCGCGACATCAGCGTGGCGATGGCGGCGCTGTCGATCCCGCCGGACAGGAACAGGCCATAGGGCACGTCAGAGCGCTGGTGAACGCGGACGCTGTCCTCGAGCACGGCGTCGAGGCGGTCCAAGACCTTTCCCTCCCCTTCATGGGGAGGGTGGCCGTCGCTTCGCGACGGTCGGGTGGGGATCGGGGCGGCAGGTTCTGGCGCGGCGGAGTGTCTCCCCACCCGGCTCGCTTCGCTCGCCACCCTCCCCATGAAGGGGAGGGAAAGCGCTGCGCGCCGATGCCCGCTCACCACCCGGCCGTCGCGCACCTCGACCACCTCGCCCGGGGCCAGTCGGCGCAGGCCCTGGAACACGCCGCGCTCGCCCAGGATGTAGTTCAGGTCCAGCAGCTCGCGGGCCGCCGTGTCGTCCAGCACCTTCTGCATGAGGCCGGCGGCGAAGAAGGCTCGCGGTTCGGAGGCGAAGGCCAAGCCCCGCCCGTGCTCCATGATGTAGAGCGGTTTGATGCCGAACGGATCGCGCGCCAGCCACGACCGACCGTCGGCGCCGATCAGGCACAGGGCGTACATGCCGCGCAACCGCCGGAACGCCGCCTCGCCCTCGCGGGCGTAGAGATGCAGCAGGGGCTCGAAGTCGGACCCGGTCGTCAGCGCCGAGCCCAGTTGATGGTCCTCGGTCAGCTCGACGTAGTTGTAGATCTCGCCGTTGCCGATCACCGTGCCGCCGGCGGCGTGCAGCGGCTGCCAGCCGCCCTCCAGGTCGATGATCGACAGCCGCGCGTGGGCCAGGGCCGCGCCCGGCAGGGTCTCGACGCGCGTCCCGTCCGGCCCCCGATGGGTGAGGGCGCGGATCATCCCCTCGGCGGCGGGTTCGTCGCCCCCGAGCTGGCCGGCGATGCCACACATCAGGCTGCTCCGTGGTCCGCGAACAGGGCCTTCCACTGCGCGACCACGGCGCCTTCCGAGAACTCGGCCTCGACCCGGCGCGCGCCGGCCGCGGCGAGGGCGGTCCGGCGGTCGGGGGCGGCCAGCAGCTCGCGCACCGCCTCGGCCAGGGCGTCGGGGTCGTCCACCGGGATCAGCCGCCCGTCCTTGCCGTCCTGGATCAGCCCCTTGGGGCCCTGGCTGGCGGCGGCGATCACCGGCAGTCCGTGCGCCCAGCTCTGGATCACCACATTGCCCAGGGGTTCGAACCGCGAGGGGAAGACGCAGAGGTCGGCCGTGCGATAGAGCGCCGAAGCGTCCGTGCGCCACCCCAGGAAGCGGACCCGCGACGCGACGCCCAGCGCCTCGGCCATGCCCTTCAGCTTGGCTTCCAGCGGCCCGACCCCGGCGATCCACAGCCAGGCGTCAGGCAGCGCGGTCAACGCCTGCAGCGCCACGTCGTGGGCCTTGTTCTCGTGCAGCCGGCCCATGGCCAGCAGCAGGGCGGCGTCCCGCGGCGTATCCAGGCTGGCGCGATCCACCGGCGCGGCCTGGGGCGGGGCGGCGGCGAAGTTGGGGATGCAGCTGACCTGTCCCGCAGGCCAGCCCTGGCCCACCACCCACTCGGCGATATCCTCGGTGTTGGCCACCAGATGGTCGAAGCCCTTGTAGTACTTCAGGCTGTAGTAGCCGCCGAGGCGGCCGATCCGGGCCCAGGGCCCCCTCGGGGTGTGGCGGGCCGCGCGGTTCATCCAGGCCAGCGCCACCTTGGTGCGGTTCAGCGCCGCGAAGCCGGCGACCGCCGGACGGGTCAGGATGTCGATGGGGCCGCCGAACCGCAGCACCTTGGCGGGAACTCCCGCCGCCTTGAGCCGGGCCTCTCGCGGGGCGTTGGCACGGATCGCCGCCGCCTGCGGCAGCTCGGCCCTCGCCAGCGCTTCCACGAGGTCGACAAAGTAGGTTTCAGCCCCGCCTTCGCCGGCCGTTCCCAGGAGGTGCAGCACGCTCATCGTGGGTGCGACCCTAACGTCTTCGTCGCGCTTGCCCAACCGCTTGAAGCGTGGCGCATCTGCCCCTATAACCCGCGCCTCGCGCGTCGAGCGCCCTGGTTCGGCTGGGTAGCTCAGATGGTTAGAGCGGTGGATTCATAACCCACAGGTCGGCGGTTCGATCCCGCCCCCCGCCACCACGGCCTCGCCGCGCGATTTCCTCCAGGCCCAGAACCTTCCAGGCACGAAAAAGCGCGCGCCCGTGGGGAGCGCGCGCTGGATCTCGTCGGCCGGGAGGGAATCAGGCGGCGGCGAGGCCCTGGTTCCGGCGACGAACGACCGCGCCGATCCCGCCGAAGCCCATGATCATCATCGCCCAGGTGGCCGGTTCGGGGACGCCCGCGACCGGTGCGGCCTGGGCGGATTCGAAGACGACTTCACCGAGACCGCAGCCGTTATGGGCGGCGCCGGCGGCGTTGCAGCCGGTGATGGTGAAGGCGAAGTACCGGCGGCTGACGCGCTGGTGATTGACCACGGTCGGGCCGTAAGCGACGCCGAAGGGATTTTGCTCCCTGAAGGTGTTGCCGGCGTAGCTCGAAAGGCTGGTCGGCGTGTTGCCCGCACGGAACGTCGTGAAGCCCATGCTGGTGGCGTCTTCGTTGAACAGCGCGAAGCCTGTGATGTCGACCACCTCGCCGAAGTCGAACAGCACGATTGCGCTGGTTGTAGGCCCATCGCTCAGCCACTCACCCGCGGTGGTGCTGTGGAGCGGGTTCGAGGCGATGTAGGTGTCGAAGTCGGTGACGCCGCTGACGTACTTCTTGCTCAGGCCCGACTGGTTGATGATGTTGACGGGGGAGTTGCCCAAGTAGGTGCCGCCGCTGACGATGGTCACGCTCTTCGGCTGGATGATCACGCCGGCCGCGGCCGGCCCGGCGAGGGCGGCCGCGGCGGCGGTCGCCAGGGCCAGGGATTGAAGACGGTTACGCACTTTACCTGCTCCGTATCGGATTTCGGGGACAGGTCCGTGTGCGGCGGGGGCCTGGAACTCGCCATTCAGCATCGGTGAACGGCGGGCCGCGGCCGGTGGGTGGCGGCGGTTTCCCCTCAGCGGCGAGCGGAGAGCTCGCGGACCACCGGCAGATAGGTCTTGCCCACCCGCACTTCCTGCCCGGACGCTAGGGCGATGCGGCAGTCGCCATACTGCTTCTGGCGGATGGCGCGGATGCGGTCGACGCGCACCAGGGCCGAGCGCCGGACGCGCACGAAGGAGCGGGGGTCCAGGCCCGACTCGATGTCGTGCAGCGGGCCACGGATCAGGAACGAGCCGGTGTCGGCGTGGAGCCGTACGTAGTCGCCCTCGGACTCGAGCCATTCCACCTGGTGAATGTGGACCCGGACCAGCTCGCCCCGCCGGTCGGCCCAGAACTCGCGGGTGAAACGCGGATCGACCGGCTCGCGCTCGCGCTGCAGGGCGCTGACCACATTGCGCAGCTCGGCCGCCTGACGCTCGGCGGCGGTGAGCTGCAGCGTCTTGCGTGCGCGCTGCAGGGCCTCGCCCAGACGGCGGAAGTCGACCGGCTTCAGCACGTAGTCCACTGCGCGCACGCGGAAGGCCTTCGCGGCGTAGCCCTCGAAGGCGGTGACGAAGATCACCAGCGGGGCCTCGGCCTCGTGCAACTGCTCCAGCATCTCGAAGCCGCCGAGGTTGGCCATCTCCACATCCAGCAGGACCACGTCGGGCCGCAGCGTGGAGATCAGCTCGGCGCCCTCGGCGCCGCTGAACGCCCTGCCCACGAGCACGGCGTCCGGCATCTGGGCGAGCGCCAGCTCGACCCGGCGCAGGGCCAGTTCCTCGTCATCGACGGCCAGGACTCTCAGGACGGACATTTGGCGGGCTGCATCGTCTGGTTGGCTTGTGCAGGTCCGGCGCGGAAACGCCGTCCATCGGTCTCCCACGCAAGCCCGTCGCAAGTCCACATGCCTTCACCGACACAGAACCGCCGTTCATCGAGCCATAGGCGTCACATGTAACTCTACGCGCGACGATGCAGGCGGGGAGTCTGGGCCGTCGGCCCTGGCTGAGGTAGGGACGGGGACATGCAGGACGTTGAACCGCCACGGTCGCGGAGCGGGCGGCTGGGCTGGACCGCCATCGGGGCTTTGGCTGTCGCGCACTGGTCGGCGATCAGCGCCTGGGGCCTGGCGCTGAACCTGATGAACGGCATCCCCTGGCAGTCGGCCCAGGTTCCGGGAACCTTGGCCGGCATCGCGGTCACCTCGGCGATCAGCGTGGGCGGCTACGCGGTCATCCGCGCGGGCTACGGCCTCTCCCGCCGGGCCTGGCCCTGGATCGCCCTGGGGGTCGCGTTGGGCGGATCGGCGCTGAACGCCCTGATCAGCCCGCTGCTCGCGAAGTACTTCGTTGTCCTGCGCCCGCAGGCTTCGGGCCTGACGCTGTTCGCGTGGGAGACGGTCTTCTACCTGTCGCCCTTCGTGCTCTGGTCCTTGCTGGTGATGGTCGTGGAGTACGGCCGGCTGATGCGCGAGCGCGATGCGCGCCTGGCCTCGGCGACGGTGTCGGCGCGGGAGGCCGAGATCCGGGCGCTCCACTACCAGGTCAATCCGCACTTCCTCTACAACGCGCTCAACTCGATCTCGACGCTGATCCTGGACGGCCGACCCAAGGACGCGGACCGCATGGTGATGGGGCTGGCGGCGTTCTTCCGCACCAATCTCTCGGCCGATCCCCTGACCGACGTGAAGCTCAGCGCCGAACTGGAGCAGCAGAAGCTCTATCTGTCGCTGGAGGAGGCTCGCTACGCCGGGCGCCTGCACGTGCGCATCGACGCCAGCGACGAGGTGGCCGACGCCCTGGTGCCCACCCTCATCCTGCAGCCGTTGATCGAGAACGCGGTGAAGCACGGCGTCCACGCGCCCGGGCGGGAGACCCGCATCGAGATCGTGGCCGCGCGCGACGCCGACACGGTGGTGATCCGGGTGTCCGACAACGGTCCGGGCGCGAGCTCCGCATCGGGCACGGGCGTCGGGCTGCAGAACGTGCGCCGGCGGCTGGACGCGCGGTTCCCGGGCAAGAGCCAGGTGCTGGCGGGGCCTGAGCCGGCGGGCGGCTTCGCGGCGACGCTGAGGATGCCCCTGGTGCGCGAGACCTAGGCGGCCGCGCCGGCCTCGGTCGGCGCCTCGACACGGACGATCGCCTCATAGCCCTGGGCCTCGGCCTTCCGGGCCGCGCCGGTGGCGGCGACGACCGCGGCGTCCATCGTCGAATAGGGGCCGAAGGCCTTCCCGTTCAGCCCGACGTTCCAGGCTCCGTCCCGGAACTCGACCTTGTATTCCACCGTCGGCACGTCGTGGGCTCCCTCTCTCTCCCGCGACATCTCCCGATTCTGTCGAACGCGGATACGAAAACGCCCCCGGCGCGGCGCGCCGGGGGCGTCTCGTCTTAGACCGGCAGCCGCGTTAGCGGGTCAGGCCAGCGCCGAACAGCTTGGCGACCGAGCCCAGCGAAGCGCCCGAGTCGTTGCGGTCCTTCAGGGTGCCGCCGAAGGTGTAGCGGAAGCCCACGCGGAAGGTGTCGGCGTTCACGTCGAAGTCGTTGACGTCGAAGTGGTCGTAGCCGGCCACGACGCTGAACGGGGTGTCCTTGAACTGGTACTCGGCTTCCACGCCGGCGTTCCAGGCGTCGGCGTCACCGCCGCGCACGTCGATGCGGTTGTAGCCGAGCGAGCCCTGGAGGCGGAAGTTGTCGGTCACGAAGTGACGGACTTCGCCGCGGACGGCCCAGAAGTCGGCGTCGCCCAGGTCGTCGGACGAGCCGTAGCCGGCCTGGCCGTACAGGGTGGTCGACGGGGCCACGTTGATCTGGCCTTCGACGCCGAGACCCCAGAAGGTCACGTCGTCCGAGGTTTCCACGCCGACGAAGCCGCCGACGAGGCCAGCGCCGGCCTTGGTGTTCAGGTGGCCGGTGACGCCGAAGGTGGTGTCGGAGTCTTCAGCGTCGGAGATCGCGCCGTCGACTTGCGCGCCCAGCGTGCCCAGGTCGAAGCGCACGGCGCCTTCGATCTGCCAGCTGCCCAGGTCGGCGTTGAGGCCGGCGGCGTCGATGTCGGTGCGGCCGTAGTTGGCGCCGACGTGGCCGACGGTTTGAGCATTGGCGGCCACAGCCGACCCGAGGAAGGCCACGACGGCAGCCGCAGCGAAGAGGTTCTTTTTCATTTTGAATCCCAGAACTAACGAAGGGCGCGGCACCTAGTGACGCTCGCCGTCCTGCTCAAGCTCTGGGCGGTGCTGTGCATTCTCGTTGCATGAACCTGTGCCTTTT
The DNA here is from genome assembly GCA_040752615.1 of Pseudomonadota bacterium. Classification (GTDB taxonomy): domain Bacteria; phylum Pseudomonadota; class Alphaproteobacteria; order Caulobacterales; family Caulobacteraceae; genus Phenylobacterium. The sequence continues at coordinate 36,979 of JBFMGV010000037.1, forward strand.
CTGCAACAAAAATGTCGTCAAATGATACCTCGGGGGTATCACTTGCCGGTATCACGTTCGGCGAGCGTCACACGCGACAGAGTTGCCGCGGACCTCCCTGCATCTGGCACGCGCCTTGTTGCGTAACGCGTTAGGTGGACCGGAACGGGACACCGGCCGGGGAGAAGATCCAATGGCGTCTTCCGTTGTCGTCGCCCGCACCAAGGTGAACGGGCTCGAGTACCTCGCCGCGGACGCGCGTGTCGCGTGGACCGAGGCGTCCGACCTCGCACAGCAGTTCCAGACCGTCCGCGACGCCACCCGCGCCGCGATGCGCCTGCCGAGCCGGTTCCGGGCGTTCGCCCTGCCGGTACACGAACAGGCGAACTAGCGTTCCCTACGGGGCGGCCTCGCCCCATTCGTTCCAGCCGGCGATGCGCGGCGTGTTGGGCACATACATGCTCTCGCGCCGGGTGACGGTGAAACCCGCCGCCTCCATGGCCGTAGTGATCGGCCGCGTCAGATGGCAGCCGCCGGCGATGCGTTTCCAGATCGGCTCGACCCGGCGCTGCCAGCGCGCGACATCCGCGTCGGGCGCGAGGCCGTGCTCGCAGTAGAGAAGCCGCCCGCCGGGCTTCAGCACCCGACGCGCCTCGGCGAGGGCCGCGGCCGGCGTTTGCACCGAGCAGAGCGTGAAGGTGCAGACCACGCAGTCGAACGCGCCGTCGGCGAAGGGCAGGGCCTCAGCCGTGCCGTCCTCGACCTTGACCGCCAGGCGCGGATCGCGTGGCGCGGCCTCGGCCACTGCCCGCAGCTCCGCCGCCGGATCCACGCCCGTGACGCTCTCGACCTTCGTCGGGTCGTAGAAGGCGAGGTTCAGGCCCATCCCGATGCCCAACTCCAGCACGCGGCCTGACGCCTGCGGCACGACCTTGGCGCGCTGCTTCATCATCGGTGGCGAGGAACAGGCGCACTTCAGCAGGCGCGGCAGGACGAAGCGGTCGTAGAGCGAAGCCATGCCGGCAGCATGGCGCCGCTTCCGCCGCGTCGCCTAGTTCGGATCGTAGATCTTCGGCGATCCGGCGATCGCCACCGGGCCCAGCGTGGTCTGGCCGGCCTGGAAATGCAGGGTCAGGCGAGCGAGATCGCCGTTCTGGCGCGCGCTCGCCACCGCTGCCGCGGCGTCGGCCTGTTCGGGGCGGATCGCGCCGGTCTCTCCCATGGCCCCGATCGCGCGCGGGGCCTCGCGCAGGGACAGGTCGAGCTGTCCCGTCAGTCGTCCGTCGGATCCCACGCCCAGCAGACCGCCGTTGGCGCCGATCACCGCATCGCCGGCGGTCAGGCCCGCGCGCTGGACCCGCATCTGGCCGCCGGCCGCCGTCCAGGCGCGCACCGCGTCAGGCCAGTCGCGGCCCTTGAAGGTGGAAGCTTTCGACAGGCGGCCGTCCCATTCGATGGAGATCGGCTTGTCGCCGGCGATGCGGCCCAACAGCCCGGAGAGCTGCGCCTTGCCGTTCTTGACGTTGAGCCAGACGCCGGCCTCGTCGCCCACCTCGGCCGGGGCCTGGCGCAGGTGGAACTGGACGCGTTCCGCCGCGGACAGGCCGAAGGGCTGGGCGCCCGCCGCCGGGCGGAAGGTCAGGCCCTCGCCGTCGAAGGAGACGTTGGGCGGCACGTTCTGGAAGTGGCTGAGACTCATGCGGATCGACTTGCCCTCGACCTGGACCGGCCCGCCCACGGGACGCACGAACGTCAGCCCCTTCGGCGCCGCCACGATCCAGGTCGTCGGGGCGTGGAGGAAGGCCTGGCTCTCCAGGTCCGGCGTCTCCAACGCCCAGCCCGAGCGGTCGCGGATGCGCGCCTCGCTGAGCGTGATGTTCAGCCGGAACGGATAGCCGTCGATCGTGCGGCGGCTCCAGCTGATCTCGTAGCCCGCCTCGCGCAGGGCGCCGACGCCGGCGTCCATCCGCGCCTCGGCCTCGCGCCGGGCCCAGACCCAGGCGCCGCTCCAGCCGATGACGACGAGGGCGGCCAGGCCATAGGCGATGTAGATCGGGCGGCGGCTGGCTTTACGGGGCGCGGTCGGATCGGGCACAGACATCTTCAGGTGTATTCGAGGGGCGGGATGGCGTCTGAACGGTGGGTGTTCGGCTACGGTTCGCTGATGTGGCGGCCGGGCTTCCCGTTCGTGGAGCGGCGCGGCGCCACCTTACACGGACGCCGCCGGGCCTTCTGCATCTATTCCGTCCATCATCGCGGGACCTATGAGCGGCCGGGGCTGGTGCTGGGCCTGGCCCCGGGCGGCGCCTGCCGCGGCGCGGCCTACAGGGTGGACGAGGCGGCCTGGGCCGAGGTGTACGCCTATCTGCTGGAGCGCGAGCAGCCGACCGAGACCTACATCGAGGCCCGCCGGTTCGTGAGGCTGGACGACGGGCGGCGGGTCGAGGCGCTGTGCTTCCTGTCCGACGTGCATCACCCGCAGTGGGCGGGGGCGCTCAGCCCCGAGCGCCAGGCCGAGCTGATCGCCGGGGCCACCGGCCTCTCGGGTCGTAACGTCGACTATCTGCGCGACCTCGTGGAGCACCTGCGCGAGATGCGGGTGCGGGACGCGGGGATGGAGCGCCTGCTGGGGATGGTCGAGGGCTAGAGGCCGAGCAGTTCGTTCGACTTCGCCTCGATGCGCTCTTCCAGGATGCGCATGAACTCGCCGCGCTTCAGGCCGGGCGGGATGGGTTCGAGGTACTCGTAGACGATGAGGCCGGGCGTCAGCTGCAGTCCGCGCGCCGACCAGTGGGCGCCGGCGTTGGTCGCGACCGGACACACCGGGACGTCCAGTTCGCGATACAGCGCGGCGATGCCGGGTTTGTAGTCGGGGGCCGCCCCGATGACCTGGCGCGTGCCTTCCGGGAAGATCACCACCTGCTGGCCCCGCTGGAAGCGTTCCTTCCCCTCGCGGATCACCTGGCGCATGGTCTTGGAGGCGCCGCCGCGGTCGATGACGATCGCGCCGCCCTTGCGGCCGTACCAGCCGAACCAGGGGATGAGGGCCAGCTCCTTCTTCATCACGAAGGCGGTGCGCGGCAGCCAGGTGAACTGGGCGAAGACGTCCAGCATGCACTGGTGCTTGGGGGCGACCAGGGCCGGGCCGTGCGGAATGAACTCGTGGCCACGCACCTCGACCCGCACGCCGGCGACGCGCAGCAGGGCGATCACGCCATGCCCCCACACGTGGAACATGCCGAAGATCCAGCGGCGCGGCATGAACAGCATGGGCGTGCAGACCAGCGCGACCAGGGCGGTCCAGACGAAGAACAGGACCAGGTAGAGGAATGAGCGCAGGGCTTTCACTGCGAGACTTTCTGTTGCGTCGCGGGGGCGTCGCGGGGGCCGAGCCCCAGCACCGCCTCGCGGCCGAGGATCGCCAGATACTTGCAATACTCGACCACCATCAACCTCGCCGCGGCCGGATTGCGCCACCAGTCCCGCCGTTTCAGCGCCCGGGTGGGCACGGCGTAGGGCTGGGCGACGATGCCCGCGGGCTTCAGCACGGCGTTGAGCTCCAGCATGGCGCGGGGCATGTGGTAGTCGGCGGTGACGATGATCAGGCTGCGGTAGCGCATGGTCTGGGACCAGGCGAGGGTTTCGCGGGCGTTGCCGACCGTGTCCGCCGCGGTGAAGCCCAGGTCGACGCAGCATTCGTACAGGCGGCGGACAGCGCGGCTGACGTGGCGGATATCCTCGCGCGTCGCCTTGCGATCGACGCCGGAGACCAGCATCCGTAGGCCATAGTCGTCTTCCAGCAGGCCCATCGCGGCCGAGAGCCGGTCCCCGGAGTTGGCGCCGGTCAGGGCCACGATCCCCTGGGCGGGCCGAGGCGCGCGCGCGGGCGTCGAGCCCTGCACCCGGGCGGCGTAGGCCAGGAGCCCGGAGAACCAGATCAGCGCCAGGACCAGGAAGACGGCGATCGACTTCATCAGAGCCGTTGTATCAGCCGCCGGGCCGTGAGGCGCGCCGCGACCGCCGCCACCAGCGCCGCCAGCACCGGGCAGGGCAGGACCGACAGCAGGTCGATCCACGCGATGGGCAGGGCCGGCGTGATGCCCTCGCCGCCGCCGATCGCGCGCAGCAGGCCGCCCAGGGCGCCGGCGGCGACCGCGCCGGCCGCACCCGAGACCGCGGCGACGCGGGCGAACCGCAGCTCGAAGAGGTTGGAGATCTGGCCGTCCTCCGCGCCGGTCAGGTGCAGCACCTCGACCACGTCGCGCCGCGCGGCGATCCCGGCCCGGGTGGCGAAGGCCACGACGGCGGCGGCGGCTCCTGCGATCACCACCAGGATGGCGAGGGCGGTCCAGCGCACCACGCCGGCCGCCTTGCGGATGTCCTTGATCCAGACGCTGTGGTCGTCGACGACGGCGTCCAGGCCCTGGGCCTTCAGCGCCTTGTCGAGCACGACGGCGGTGGCGGGCTTGCGGTTGTCCAGGCCCACCGCCACCAGCCGCGGAACGGGAAGGTCGTCCAGGTCGGCCACGTCGCCGATCCAGGGCTCGATCAGCTCATAGGCCTTCTGCTTCTCGAGCGCGCGCGCCTCGGTCACCCCGGGCACGCCGGCCAGCACCTCGGCCGCCCGGGCGGCGGCGGCGTCGGGCGTCTCGCCGCCACGCGCGCGCACGATCACGGTGGCTTCGCCGGTGAGTTGGTCGGCCCAACCCTGGGCGGCGCGGCTGGAGGCGATGACGCCCAGGCCCGTGAGGCAGGCCAGGAAGCACAGGACCGCGATGACGAACAGCAGCGCGGGGTCGCGCGCGTCCTCCCCGGGCAGGAACGACGCCGGCCGCCAGCGCTGGGAATCGAACGCGTCGCTCATTGCGCCGAACCCTGGGCGGCCGGGTCCGTGGCGACGGGCCCTTGCGGCGGCAGCGGGCGTAGCCGGCCCTTGTCCAGGTGCAGCACGGGGCGGGCAGACCGGGCGACCAGGTCCTGGTCGTGGGTGGCGATGATGACGGTGGTGCCCAGGCGGTTCAGCTCCACGAACAGCCGGTAGATGCGCAGGGCCATCTCGTGGTCGACGTTTCCGGTCGGCTCGTCGGCCAGCAGGATCTCGGGCCGGCCCACGACGGCGCGGGCGATCGCGAGACGCTGCTTCTCGCCGCCGGCCAGGGTGGGCGGCAGGGCGTCCATCCGGCTCTTCAGCCCGACCCAGGCGAGCAGTTCGGCCACGTCGCCACGGTATTCCGACGGCCGATGGCCGGCGATGCGCAGGGGCAGGGCGGTGTTGTCGAAGGCCGACAGGTGATCCAGCAGCAGCAGGTCCTGGAACACCACGCCGATCCGGCGGCGCAGGCGCGGCAGGGCGCCGTGCGCGAGGCTGGCCACGTCCTCGCCGAACAGCCGGATCGACCCCGACGAGGGCCGCGCCGCCAGGTAGATCAGCTTCAGGAGCGAGCTCTTGCCGGCCCCGGAGGGACCTGTGACGAAATGAAACGATCCGCGCGGCAGAGAGAGCGAAACGTCGCTCAGCACCTCGGGCCCGCGCCCATATCGCATGGACACGCCGGAGAAACGGAGGATTTCATCGTCCGAGGGGGCCTCGGCCGCGGCGTGGGCGTTTCTGGACATGTGGGCCGAAATCGGCGACCTCGGAGTGAGGGTGCTGGAGCGTCCGATTCGCCCGAATGATACTGACCTGTCCAGAGTGCGACACCAGCTATTTCGTGGACGATCTGCGGATCCCGCGGCTCGGCCGGATGGTGAAGTGCACCAACTGCGGCCATCGCTGGCGCGCCTTCCAGGACAGGGATCTTCCCGAGTCCGAGGCGCCTGACGACGACCTGGTGTTCGAGACGCCGGCGGAGCCCCCGCCGCCCGCCGAAGACCTGGCGGTCGTCGCCGCGCCTGCCGCCAAGCCCAAGCCGCCGCCGAAGAAGAATACGCCGCTGGCCGCGGTGATCGCGGCGGGCGTGGGTGTCGGTCTGGCCGTGATCCTGGCCGGCGCCATCCTGGCCCGCGAACAGGTGGCGCGCCTGGTTCCGGCGACCGCGCCGGTGTTCGCCGCCATCGGCCTGCCGGTGAACACCATCGGCCTCGTGATCGAGGGCGTGGCCTCGAAGGAGACCTTCCAGGGGGGGCGCCCGGTCCTGGCCGTCACGGGGGCCGTCCGCTCGGTGGTGAAAGAGCCCACGGACGCGCCGCCGATCCGCATCAGCCTGCTGGACAAGGACGGCAAGCCGCTGGCCAGCCTGTTGGCCGAACCCCTGAACGGCCGCGTGCCGCCGGGGGCCAAGCGCTACTTCGCCGTGTCGCTGAACGATCCGCCGGCCGGCGCGCACGATCTGGAAGTCGCCTTCGACCCGGCGGCCCGTCACGCCGCGCCTGCCGCCAAGGCCGGGCATGGCGAGGCTCCCGCCGCCGCCGAAGGGCACGCGCCGGCTGGCCATGCGCCCGCGCCGGTCGAGGCCCAACCCCTTCCCGCCGATTCCCCGGACGCGCTGAAGAGCCATGAGCAGCACTGACGACCAGCCCACCATCCTGATCGGCGAGGCCGAGATCGCTCAGCGCATCGAGGCGCTGGCCGCCCAGATCGCGCCGCGCATCGACGACGAGACGGTGGTGGTGTGCCTGCTGACCGGCGGCATCTGGTTCGCCGCCGACATCACCCGCGCCCTGGCGCGCCAGGGCCGGATCGTGCGCTTCGACGCCCTGTGGCTGGCGTCCTACAAGGATGAGCGGCAGTCGTCGGGCCGCTGCGAGGTGCGGGCCGATCTGCAGCGCCCGATCGCCGGCCGCAAGGCGCTGGTGGTCGACGACGTCTTCGACACCGGCCTGTCGCTGTCGGAGGCCGCGCGGCTGGTGAAGGACTCGGGCGCCACCGAGGTGCTGACCGCCGTCTTCGCCCGCAAGCCCTGGCCGACGCCGCGCGCCATGGAGCCCGACTTCGTGGCCTGGGAGGCTCCGGGCCGCTTCCTCGTCGGCTACGGCCTGGACGTGGCCGGAAAGATGCGCGGGCTGCCCTATATCGGGGCGATGGATTAGGTCCGGTACGCCCCGGCCAGCATCTTCAGGATACGGTCCAGCGAGCCCTTCTGCGTGTAGAGCTTCGCCTGCGGGCGGTCTGGCAGTTCGCACGACTGGATCGACACCACGGTCTCGATCGCCGGCATCACCGTGATGTAGCGCCCGCCATTGCCGGCGGCCGTGTAGTTGCCGGCCGGCAGGCCGCTGGCCGCGGGGTCGGCGTCGACCCACCACATGTAGCCGTAGCCGGACATCAGGCCCGGACTGTCGGTGCGCGAAATCGCCCGGGTGCTCTCGGCGACCCAGTCGGCGGGGACCAGCGACTTGCCCTGCCACTCGCCCTTCTGGAGGAAGAGCTGGCCGAACTTGGCCATGTCGCGGGCCGAGAGCCACAGGTTGTAGGCGGCGAAGCGCGGGGCGTTCGGATCATAGCCCCAGCGGGCGTGCTGCAGCGGGTCGAAGTCCTGGAAGCCCAGGGGACGGGCGATCTGATGCTCGAAGGCCGTGAACAGCGGCGTGCCGGTCAGGCGCTGGTAGACGTCGCCCAGGACGTTGAAATCCCAGTTGTTGTAGTACCAGAAGGTCCCCGGCGCGTGGCTGCCGCGGGCCGGCCGCGCCGCCTTCATGGCCGGCGTCTCGGCCGACGAGGGAATGAAGACGCCGGAGCGCGCCTGCAGCAGCTGCCGGATCGTGGCGCCGCGCTCGACCTCGGTCAGCGGCTGATAGTCGTCGATGCCGACCTTGGCGAGGGTCTGGTCGAGGTCGATCTTCCGGTCGCGCACGGCGATCCCGTACAGCGCCGACAGGAACGACTTGCGCACCGAGGCGATGCGGTCGGCGGCAGAGACCTCGCCGTCCGAGATCAGCGTCCTGCCCTGGTGCAGCACCACAAGGCCCTTCACCTCCAGCGCCTTGGCTTCGGCGCGGAAGGCGTCCAGCGCCGCCTTGTCCCAGCGGCCGCGCGCCAGGGCCGGGGCGGGCAGCGCCAGAGCCGCGCCGGCGGCCAGCAGGCGGCGGCGGTCCATCACAGCCATTCCGGCAGCCGCTCGCGGCTGAGCATGTCCTCATAGGTCGGACGGGGGCGCACGACCGCGTAGTCGTCGCCCTTCACCAGCACTTCCGGGACGAGGAGGCGCGAATTGTACTCGCTGGCCATGGTCGCGCCGTAGGCCCCGGCGCTCATGAAGGCGACCAGGTCCCCCGGCTGCAGCGGCGGCAGCGTGCGGTCGCGGGTGAAGGTGTCGCCCGTCTCGCAGACGGGGCCGACGACGTCATAGACCACGGGCTCGCCCTCGCGCGGCTTCAGCGGCCGGATGTCGTGATAGGCGTCGTACATGGCCGGTCGCAGCAGGTCGTTCATGGCCGCGTCCAGCACCAGGAACCGGCGGCCCTCAGGGCGCTCGTGCACATGGTTCACCCGGGCGACCAGGACACCGGCGTTGGCGGCGATCATCCGGCCCGGCTCGAAGGCCAGCTGGACGCCCAGGCCATCGGTCGCACGGGCGATCATCGCCGCGTACTCGGACGGCGGCGGCGGCTCGGGCTGGTTGAAGTAGGGCACGCCCAGGCCGCCGCCGAGGTCCAGGCGCTCGACCGGCAGGCCCTCGGCCTTCAGGCGTTCGACCAGGCCGCGCATCTTGCGGAAGGCGGCTTCCATGGGCGCCAGGTCGGTGATCTGGCTGCCGATGTGGCAGGCCACGCCCGCGGGCCGCACGCCCGCCATGTTGGCGGCGTTGGCGTAGAGCCGTTCGGCCTCTGAGAAGCTGACGCCGAACTTGTTGTCGGCCTTGCCCGTGGCGATCTTGGCGTGGCCGCCGGCCGCCACGTCGGGGTTCACCCGGATCGCGACCGTGGCGCGCTTGCCCATCTGCTGGGCCACGCGGTTGACGAGGTGCAGCTCGGGCTCGGACTCGACATTGATCTCGGCCACGCCGGTCTCGACGGCGAAGGCGATCTCGCCCTCGGTCTTGCCGACGCCCGAGAAGACGATGCGCTCGGGCGGCACGCCGGCCGCGAGGGCCCGGCGGACCTCGCCCTCGGACACCACGTCCGCCCCCGCGCCCAGGCGGGCCAGAGTGCGCAGGACCGCGACGTTGGAGTTGGCCTTCACCGCGAAGGCGATCAGCGGATCCACGACGCCCGCGCCGGTCAGCGCGTCGCGCAGCACCGTGAAGTGCCGTTCCAGCGTGGCCGACGAGTACACGTAGACCGGGGTGCCCACCGCCTCGGCGATGCGGGCCAGCGACACGCCCTCACACCAGAGCTCGCCCCCCTGGAGCTCGAAGTGATTCATCGACGGGGATTCATGTAGGGGTCGGGGAAGGCCGTGCGCGGCCCGGCGCCGGCCGGGTTCTGGCCGCTGCCCTGGATCGGGTTGGCCCGTGGCGGGGTAGGGTCGGTGGAGCGGTCCCGGTCACGCGGATCGACGGTGTCGACGGGGCGGGTGGGATCGACGCGCTCGCCCTTGTCCGCGTCTTCCGACGCGGCGCGGGGGCCGCCGAACATCGGGCCGGGGCGTTCCAGCGGGCCGACCTTGCCGCAGCCGGCGAGCCCTGCGGCCAGGATCAGGCCGCCGATCATCAGGGTGCGGTTCATGCCAGGGCTTCCTTCCAACGAGCGATCTGGGTGCGGACCTGGTCCGGCGCGGCGCCGCCATAGCTGCGGCGGCTGGCGACCGAGGCTTCCGGCGTCAGCACGTCATAGACGCCGGCGGTGATGCGCGCGTCCAGCGCCTGCAGGTCCGCGAGCGGCAGGTCGGGGAGGGCGACGCCCAACTCCTCGGCCTTCTTCACCGCCGCGCCCGTGACGTGGTGGGCGTCGCGGAACGGCAGGTTCAGCTCACGCACGAGCCAGTCGGCCAGGTCGGTGGCGGTGGAGTAGCCGGCGCCCGCCGCGGCGGCCATCTTCTCGCGCACGGGCTCCAGGTCCGCGACCATGCCGGCGGTGGCCAGAAGGCTGAGCTCCAGGGCGTCGAACGCCTCGAAGGTGGGGACCTTGTCCTCCTGCATGTCCTTCGAATAGGTCAGCGGCAGGCCCTTCATCACCACGGAAAGCTGGGTGAATGAGCCCAGCAGCCGGCCGACCTTGGCGCGAACCAGCTCGGCGGCGTCTGGATTCTTCTTCTGCGGCATGATCGAGCTGCCGGTGGTGAAGGCGTCGCTCAGCTTGATGAAGCCGAACTGCGGCGTCATCCAGATCACGATCTCCTCGGCCAGCCGCGACAGATGGGTGGCGCAGATGGTGGCCGCGGCCAGGCTCTCGAGGGCGAAGTCGCGGTCGGCGACGCTGTCAAGCGAGTTGGCGGTCGGCCGGTCGAAGCCCAGGGCCTTGGCCGTCTGGTGGCGGTCGATCGGGAACGGCGATCCGGCCAGCGCGGCGGCGCCCAGCGGGCTCTCGTTCATCCGCGCGCGGGCGTCCGCGAAGCGGGCGGCGTCGCGGCCGAACATTTCCACATAGGCCATCAGATGGTGGCCGAACGTCACCGGCTGCGCCGGCTGGAGGTGCGTGAAGCCCGGCATGACGGCGTCGGCGTGCTGCTCGGCCTTGGCGACCAGCGCCTTCTGCAATGCCTGGATCTGGCCGATGGCGCGATCGCAGGCCTCGCGGACCCACATGCGGAAGTCCAGGGCCACCTGGTCGTTGCGCGAGCGCGCGGTGTGCAGGCGGCCGGCGGCGGTCCCGATCAGCTCGCGCAGCCGCGCCTCCACGTTCATGTGGATGTCTTCGTATTCGTCGCGGAACGGGAAGGTTCCGTTGGCGATCTCGCCGGCGATGGTCTCCAGCCCCTGCTGGATCGCGGCTTCGTCCTCGCTTGAAATGACGCCGACGGTGCGCAACATCGCGGCGTGCGCGCGGGACCCCGCCAGATCCTGCGTCGCGAGGCGCTTGTCGAAGCCGATGGAGACGTTGATCGCCTGCATCAGCTCGGCCGGCTTGGCGGAGAACCTGCCGCCCCACATGGCCTGGCCAGCGGGCGGTTTCGAGGAAGACGAGGTCATATGAGCGAAGGTCCGCAAGCGCCAGGGAAGCCCAAGGGCGGTTTCCTGACCTGGGCCCTCTGGGGCGTCGCCCTCGTGGGCGTCGCGGCGGTTGTCTACATCATCGGTCAGGCATCCACCAAGACGGCGCCTGTCGTTGCGACGGGACCTGTGGCCGAGTCGGTCGGCGGAAAGTCGCCGGCGGCCGATTTCGCCAGCAAGTTCAGCGCGCCCGCGCAGCCGACCCCGTCGCCGGATCATGTGATCTACGACGAGACCGGAAAGGCGATGAAGATCGCCGACCTCAAGGGCAAGGTCGTGGTCATGAACATCTGGGCGACATGGTGCGCGCCCTGCAAGGTCGAGATGCCCACCCTGGCCAAGCTGGCCAAGGCCTACCAGGGGCAGCCGGTGGAGGTGGTCGCCGTCAGCATCGACTCGCTGGAGTCGGCCGACCAGGCGCGGCTGTTCATCGCGCAGAACAACCCGCTGAAATTCTACCACGACCGCGAGATGAAGATGCCCTTCAAGCTCACGCCGGCGGCGCCCGGCGCGCCGACGACCGTGGTCTATGGGCGCGACGGTATGGAAGTCGGTCGCGTGGCCGGCGAGATCGACTGGTCGGGCCCCGAGGCCCGCGCTCTGGTGGATAAGGCGCTGAAGGCCGGCTAGCGGAAGCCGCCGGCTTTCGGGCTCCCTAGGCCGGCACGCTTTCCTTCGCCGCCGCCTGCTGGGCGGTGAGCGCGCGCACCAGGTTCACCAACGAGTTGCGGACGTCCGACGGCAGCCGTTCGTACGCCGACAGCAACTCCAGGGCGCCGGGGGTGCGCATCCGGGTGAGGAGGTCGAGGTCGTCGGCGGTTTCCTTGTCCGCGCCGTCGAAGACGTCCATCAGGTCGGTCACGCGGCAACGCAGCGCGCGCGAGATCTGCACCAGGCGAGAGAAGGAGATACGGTTCGCGCCGTTCTCGTATTTCTGGATCTGTTGAAAGCTGACGCCGCACTGTTCGGCGAGCGCCTCCTGCGACATTCCGATAGTCCGACGACGAATGCGCACCGCGGCCCCGAGCGCGATGTCCATTGGGTCAGGCGCCTTGATCGACACCTCCGACATGGCAATACCTCCATTGTGCGAGTGTTCCCGTCTTCACCCGCAAGCCCAAGTTGCGACTAAGCTCCATTGCCCCGGAACTGCAAAGCTTTTTCAGCCCTGAGGCGATCCTCGTTCAACCTGAACGCCCCTCGCGGGTGCATCGTGGTTAAGGTCTTGGTGACCGAAGCAGCGCGGAACTGGCGCTTTCCGAGTTGCGATTTCGAAGGTCATGCCAGTCATCCGCCTGCATCCCCCGTTCGACCACGGCGCCGCCCTCAGGGTTCCGCCGGCGCACGACCAGAAGAACTGGGCCGTGCTCTTCCAATGGCTGGGCGAGGACGCTCAGTCGCTGGCCGAGGCCGCCGCCGTGCAGGTCCGCACGCCGGAAGGCCCGGTGGTGGCCCATTGCGGCGACTGGATCGTGCTCTCGCACTCCGGATCGTTCCACGTGGCCCACACGATCCGCCCCTACGACGCCTGAGCGCGGGGCGCTGAAAGGTTACCGGGGTACGCGGCCGATGCGGATATCGGCCGACCCCACGGGCAGGGTGTAGAGGCTCCCGTCCTCCGCCAGGTCCCAGCCGCCCTTGCGGACGCCGTCCATCCCGCGCGTGAAGATCGACTCCAGGATCGCGTTATCCGGCGCCGGGATCAGGTGGTAGAGCACCAGCAGTTTCGCGCCCGCCTTGTTGGCCATGCCCGCCGCCTCGGTGGGCGAGACGTGATAGTCCTGGATGTCGCCCATGATCTTGGCGATCCGGGGTCTGCCCGCCTCGCGCGCGGCTCCTTCCAGCGCACGCACCATCTCGCGGTTCAGCGCCTCGGACATCAGGATGTCGGCCCCGCGTGAGGCCTCGGTGAGCTGCGGCCAGGCCGTCGTGTCGCCTGTCACCACCACCGATCGGCCCCGGTAGTCGAAGCGGTAGGCATAGGCCGGGGACACCGGCGCGTGGTTGGTCTCGATCGCCGTGATCCGCATCTGGCCGTCATCATGGATGATGGCCGTGCGCGGGCGGCCGGCGCTGGCCGGCGGTGGCAAGGCGATCGGGCGGGCGGCCAGCATGGAGGTCGCGGGGGGCATGATGGCCGCGCCGTGGTGCGCGGTGCGATAGCCACGGTCCTGGGCGTAGGCGAGGTTGAAGCCGTCGACGACCTGTTCGACGCCGGGGCCTCCGTAGACGGGTAGCGGCGCCGGCCGCCCCGGAACCCAAGTCTGGAGGTTCAGCTCGCCCAGGTCGCCGATGTGATCGGAGTGGAAGTGGGTCAGCAGGACGCCGGCCGTGCGGTCCAGCGGAACGCCCCACTGCATCAGGTTCTTGGTGGACTCCGGGCCGCTGTCGACGATCCAGATCTTGCCGCCCGCCATTACCGCGACGCAGGCCTTGGCCCGGGTCGGACTGGGCAGGGGCGCCGAGGTGCCACACAGGCCGACGTTCAGGGCGTCGGTCCCATTCACCAGGCCGGCGTTGTTGCGCTTGATGTTCTGGCCAGCGACCCGTTGCAGCAGACGGTCCTGCACGGCCGGCATGTTGAGTGCGGCGGCGCCCGCGCCGACGAGGACGGCCACGCCGCCGGCCACAAGGGCGAGGCCGCGCAGCATCCGGCCGGGCTCGCCCTCGGGCGGCAGGGTGCGCAGCGCGAGCCCCAGCACCGCCAGGCCGACCAGTTCCACGATCAGGTTGGGGATCAGGCCGGCCGGGCTGCCGCTGGCCGCCGCGCCCAGCAGCCGGCCGACGATGATGGCGCCCAGCAGGATGGCCGCGGCGGCCAGAAGTCCGCGACGGCGGGTCCACGCCCCCGCAAGGCACAGCGCCGCCAGCCCGATGAACACGCCCCCGAAGTCGCCCCGCAGGGTGGACAGTCCCTCCAGCCCCAGCGGTTCGACCGCGAAGCGCGTGGCGAGCCGACCGGGCGCCAGCCAGAAGCCGAGGCCGAGGGCTGCGAAGATCAGGCCATAGAGGCCGGCGAGGGCGCGGGCGACGGACGGCATGGTTGGCTCCTTCTGAGCGCTCAGAGCGGCGCGGGGCCGGAAAAGAGATCGGCGGCCGCCCGGTCGGCGATCGCGCGGGCCTCGGCGGTGTCGACGCCCAGGCCGCGCAGCAGGCCGAAGGCGAGGTCGGCCGAGAGGCTCGCCGCGCGGGCGGGCGCGTCCTGGTCCAGCACCCGGGCGACGGTCATCTGCACGACGCCGATCGCCATCAGTACGCCGGCCTCCAGCGGCATCGCAGAGAAACGTCCCTCGGCCAGACCGGCCCGGATGTCGGCGCGAACGCCGGCGTTCATGGGGGCGTCGGGGATCGCCGCGCCGTGGAACAGGCGCTGCATCAGCCGTGCGCCTTCCGGATACTCCAGCGCCTGGCGCCCGAAGCCGCAGACGGCGCGCGCCACCCGTTCGGCCGGATCGGCGATCCCGTCGCCGACCTTGGCGGCCAGGGCCTCGGCGCTCAGGCGGGCCTGGTCGGCCAGCGCCCGAGCCAGGGCGTCCTTGTCGGGGAAGTGATTGTAGAAGCTGCCCTTGGCCACGTCGGCCGCCGCGACGATGTCGTCGATGCTGACGCCGTCCACCGAGCGCGCCGCGAACAGCGTCTGGCCCGCCCGTAACAGCGCCGCCCGCGTCTTCAGTCGCCGCCGATCGATCCTGACGTCCGCCACGGGCGCTCCAAATTTGACTGATCAGTCATTATTGAACTAAACAGTCAGAAACGCAAGCCGCGCGGGGAAACGCCATGACACTGGTCGTCGAAGCCTTCTGGTCGTTCCGCAGCCCGTACTCCTATCTGGCAGCCCCCCGGATGGCCGAGATCGCCCGGGTCTACGACGTCGATATGCGGGTGCGGCCGGTCTACCCGCTGGCGGTGCGCGTCGACGGCTTCTTCGAGCGCCAGGACCCGCGCTGGCCGATGTACGTGGTGCGAGACTGCTTCCGGACCGCCCAGATGCTGGGGATGACCTTTGGTCCCCCGCGCCCCGATCCCATCGTCATGGACATGCGCACCCGGCACATCCCGAAGGAACAGCCCTACATCCGGCGGCTGACCCACCTGGGCCAGGCGGCGGTGGAGCGGGGGCGGGGCCTGCCGTTCATCTGCGAGATCAGCCGGCTGATCTGGGGGGGCGAGGTTCAGGGCTGGGACCAGGGCGATCACTTGGCCCAGGCGACCGCGCGGGCCGGGCTGGACCTGGCCGAGCTGGACGCCCAGATCGCCGCCGAGGGCGACCGTCTGGAGGCGGCGGTGCAGGAAAGCCATGCCCGCATGGAGGCGGTCGGCCACTGGGGCGTGCCCATGTTCGTCTTCGAGGACGAACCCTTCTTCGGCCAGGACCGGATCGAGACCCTGCTCTGGCGGATGCGCCAGAAGGGCCTGAAGGAACGCGCCTAGCTCAACGCTTCCACGAGACCTTCACGCCCCACTTTCCGGACTGCGGCTTGACCTCCATCCCGGGCGCCGGCCGATAGGCGGCGAGGGTGGTGGGCGTCCAGCTCAGGCGGTAGCGCACGAGATAGCCCTCGTGGTCCGACAGCATCGGCCGGTCCTTGCCGGTGAAGATCATCTGCGCCTGCACCGGCTGCACCTGCACGGCCCCTGGCTGGAAGGCCTGCAGATCCTGACGCCGCAGCCAGGGTTCGGGGTCAAGATCTCCCGCTCCCGCGCCGCAGCCCGAGTCCGACTGGTGGCAGAACTCCCCGACCACCGTGTAGGGCCGCTCCAGCGCCTGATAGTAGTAGCGGGCGGGCGAGTTGCGGATGTTGAAGTCGCCGCCCACCACCATCGGCGCGGCGGGCTGGCGATGCGTCTTGATGAACTGGAAGAGCTGGCGCGTCTGGCCCTGGTGCGCCGGCAAGGTCTGTGACCTGGGCGCGCGCGAGGCCTTGCGGGCGTTCATGTGGGTGTTCACCACATCGACGGGCGTCGGCAGCCCGACCGGCGCGATCCGCACCAGCATGGCGCCTTTGTTGGCGAGGCAGTCGAGGCCGGCGCAGTCGCGGAAGGCGGCGCTCTTCACCTCGACGATCGGCTCGTCGCTGAGCACGTGCAGGCCGCCGCCGGTCAGGTTGCGCAAGCCCCGGGCGGGACCTCGCGCCCAGTAGCGATAGCCGCTCTCCCGGACCAGGTCGGCCATCTCGTCGCGAAAGCCCTCCTGGATCAGGACCACGTCGGGTTCGCGTCCCTCGCGGCGCAGCGCCGCCAGTTCGCGCCCGATCTCCCGGAGCGCCTCGCCCCGGCCGGACGCGATGGGCCATGGAAGCCCTTTGACGTTGTAGGTCAGGACGCTGATCTCGGCGCTCTGGACGAGCGCCGGCGGCGTCGCGTGAACAGGGTCGAAGTCCACTGCCCCAAGCTCCAGGACCTGCCTGAGCGGGGAGATGACCTGTTTTGCTGACGGCCCGATGACGTGAATACCCTTGTTTTACGACAGGGTTTCCCTGGCGGCCCGTGACCTAAGGGCGCCGTTGCGGTCGGGCGGCCGGGCGCTCAACCTGCCGAAAACGGGAGGGACGACATGGCCGACGATATCCTGCTGACCGAAGACCTCGATGGCGTCCAGCGCCTGACCTTCAACCGGCCCGATCGGCTGAACGCGCTGAACCATCCGATGGCCGAGGGGCTGCTGGCCCACTTCGAAGGGCTGCGCCGGCGCGAGGACGTTCGTGTGGTGATCATCCGTGGCGCGGGCCGGGCGTTCTCGGCGGGCGCGGACCTGAAGGCCATGGGCCAGCCCGACATGCTGCGCGACGGACCCAAGGGCGACTGGGTGCTGCGCGACCTGATGAAGGCCATGCGCGCCTGCCCGCAGCCCCTGATCTCCACCGTGCGCGGCGCAGCGGCGGGCGGCGGCCTCGCCATCGCCCTGGCCAGCGACGTGATCGTGGCCAGCGAGAGCACGGTCTTCCATCCCGCCTTCCTGGCGATCGGTCTGTCCGGGGCGGAACTGGGGGTGAGCTGGCGGCTGCAACGGGCGATCGGCCTGTCCAAGGCGCGTGAGGTGCTGCTGGCCGGACGGCCGCTGAACGCCGAGGCCTCGCTGCAGGCGGGTCTCGTCTCGGCTGTGACGGCGGAAGCCGACCTCGACGACTACGGCCTGGCCCTGGCGCGCGACATGGCAAAGGCCCAGCCGGATGCGCTGCGTCTCACCAAGCGCAGTCTGGACGCCACGTTGGAAGCCATGAGCTACGACACGGCGCTGGAGATCGAGGAGCGCGCCCAGATGCTGATGATCGCGCGGCGGCGCGGCGGCTAGGAGGTCCCCTCGGGGATTACGTCGACCTCGACCTTCAGGCTCTGATTTCCCGAGGCCAGGATCACCCCGTCGATGGGCGCCACGTCGGCGTAGTCGCGGCCGATGGCCAGCGTCAGGTGGTCGTCTCCCGCCAGGATGGCGTTGGTGGGGTCGAATCCGATCCAGCGCAGGATCTCGCCGCACCAGACCGCGACCCAGGCATGGGTGGCGTCGGCGCCCTCAAGTCGCGGCTGGCCGGGCGGGGGAATGGTGCGCAGATAGCCGCTGACGTAGGCGGCGGGCAGGCCCAGGCCACGCAGGCCGCAGATCATGATCTGGGCGAAGTCCTGGCAGACGCCGTGGCGCGCCGCGAACGCCTGGGCGACAGGGGTCGACACGTCGGTGGCGCTGGGGTCGTAGCGAAAGTCCGCGTGGATCCGGCGATTGAGGTCCGCGCAGCCGGCGACGATCGGCCGGCCGGGCGGGAAACTCTCGCGGGCGTAGGCGGTGATCTCCGGGACGATCGGGGTGCGCGCGGCGGCGAAGAGAAAGGCGGCGGGCCCCTCGGTGGTCAGGTCGGCGCTCTGCAGCGCCGCGGCCCGGATCGTCTCCCACGGCGGGCTGGCGTCGGGATCGCCGGCGGGAGGCGTGTGAACGTCGATGTGCGCGGTCGCCTCGATCACCAGGGCGGTGTGGGGCGTATCGACCGTCACCGTCAGGACCCGCGCGCCGAACGCGCCGGTCTGCTCGGTCTCGATCGAAGGAGCCGGTGCGACGGTGATGGCGCTCTCCAGCACCGTCTGGCTGGCCGAGGCGCGGGGCGTCAGGCGAAGCGCGCAGCGGGCGAACCCCACTTCGTTCTCGTACGCATAGGTGGTCCGGTGCCGCAGCCGGTATCTCACGCCAGACCCACCAGCTTGACCGTCGGCACCGCGTGCGCGCCCTGCAGGAAGAAGCGGTCGCCGATGGCGTTCGACAGCCGCATCAACGCTTCTTCGTGCGCGAGCACCCTGGCGGCGTTCAGGCCCGCCGCGTCCTCGGTCTCCAGCGCGGCGGCCAGCGGCAGCAGGATCCGCGACGGCGCTTCCGGGATGCCGTCCTCCTGCAGGGTCGGCAGCACCGCCAGATGCTCCTTCAGCGCCGCCACCTGGAAAGCCACCGAGCGCGTGTTGAACGGGTCCAGCATGACCAGGTCGCGCACGGCCGTCCTGGCCAGGCCCACGATGTAGCGGGCGCGGTAGGTGATCTGGCTGTCGTTCAGGTCCAGCAGCAGGTCCAGGTCGTCGATGGTGGCCGGATCGTCCGCCAGGGCCCGCGCCAGCTGGCAGGTGTTCACCGCCCGCTCGATCCGGCGGCCCATGTCCAGGAAGCGCCAGCCCGCGACCCGGTTCATGTTCTCCTGCGCCAGGCCCGACAGGCCGGCCAGGTGGCGCAGGGCGTTCTCGGTCTGCTCCAGGGCCTGGGCCTCGGAATGGATGTCGTCGGCGCCGTCCGCGAGGTCGGCTTCCAGATCGACCAGGAGGCCCCAGAAGTCGGCCGAAAGCCGTTCGCGCATGCCCGAGGCGGTGCGCTTGGCGGCGCGCACCAGGTGGATGACCGAGCCCCAGGCCTCGGTGTCGTGCAGGCTGCGCCGGGCGCAATCGAGCGCCCGGCCGCGGGGCGCCGCATCGGACAGCGCGCCCCAGTCCACCAGGAGGGCGTTCAGCGCCTGGAACGTGTCCCCCCGCCCGTGCAGCGAGGACTCCGAGTCCATCAGGCTGGAGCAGAGCGCCCGCACCAGCCGCAGCGTCGCCTCGGTGCGCTCCAGATAGCGACCCAGCCAGAACAGGTTGTCGGCGGCCCGGCTGGGCAGATGGCCCAGGATGCGGCGCACCTTCACATTGTCGTCGCTGGCGATCAGGGTCAGCCGCTCGACCGGCTTGTCGTCGACCACCCACACGTCGGCGGTGCGTGCGCCTTCGCCCATGGAGATGGCCCGGGCGTCGGGTTGGTCCGAGGTGCGGCAGAAGCCGCCCGGCAGTACGCGCAGGCCCTCTGGCGTCCAGGCCGCGTAGACCCGAAGGACGAAGGGGGCGGGTTGCAGGCGGCCATCGCGCATCACCGGCATGGTCGACAGGTGCGCGACCTCCTGGGCCACGTAGTCGCCGGGGCGGTCGGCGAGGCGCGCGCGCAGCTCGGCGCGTTCGGCGGGCGACAGGTCGGCCACCAGGCGCGGACCCGGCAGCAGGCCCCCGGCGCCGTTGAAAGCCGGGGCCACCGCCAGTTGATCGAGCCGCTCCTCGACCAGGGCCTGCTCGGCCGCCTGGCCGCACCACCAGGTGGCGATGTTCGGCAGCTTCAGGTCCTCGCCCAGCAGTCGCTCGGCCAGGCGTGGCAGGAAGGCCATCAGCGCCCGTGACTCCAGCACGCCGGACCCCGGCATGTTCAGCACGGCGACGCCGCCGGCCCGCACCACGTCCAGCAGGCCCGGCACGCCCAGCCGTGAGGCGGCGTTCAGTTCCAGGGGGTCGAGGAAGTCGGCGTCGACCCGGCGCAGGATCACGTCGGCGCGCTTCAGCCCCGCGATGGTGCGCACCCAGATCTTGCCGTCCCGCGCCACCAGGTCGTCGCCCTCGACCAGCAGGAAACCTAGGTAGCGGGCGAGGTGAGCCTGTTCGAAGTAGGTCTGACTGAAGGGGCCTGGGGACAAAAGGCAGATTCGCGGTTCGGCCCGGTCGGCCGTCGCGGCCAGGCCCCGGCGGAGCGCGTCGAAGAAGGGCGCCAGCCGATGCGCGTTCAGGCCGTTGTAGAGGTTGGGATAGGCCCGGCTGACCACCAGCCGGTTCTCGAGCGCGTAGCCGGCGCCGGACGGCGCCTGTGTGCGGTCGTCCAGCACCCACCAGCGGCCGTCCGGGCCGCGCCCGATGTCCGCGGCGTAGAGCTGGAGATATCGGCCGCCGGGCGGGGCCGCGCCGCTCATGGAGCGCAGGAAGTCCGGGCTGCCGGTGACGACGGCGGCCGGAACCGCGCCCTCCGACACCAGCCGGCCGGCGCCGTAGATGTCCTGGAGCACCGCTTCCATCAGCTCGGCGCGCTGGGTGACGCCGGCGACGATGCCGTCCCATTCGTGCTGCGGAATGATCAGGGGAAGGGGGTCGAGGGGCCAGCTGCGCTCGGTCTCCTCGCCATAGATGCGGTATGAGGCGCCCGAATCGCGGATGTGGCGCGCGGCCATCTCGAAGCGGCCGTCGGCGTCCTCGCCGCCGTAGCCCACGAACTCGCGCAGGAAGGCCAGCCAGTGCGCGCGGGGCCGTCCCCCGGCGTCGATCAGTTCGTCGGGCACGCCGGGGAGGGGGCGATAGCCCTCCAGCCACCGGGCGAGGCGGGGCGGCAGGTCGGCGTCGCGCGTCGCTGTTCCGATGTCGGCCGCCACTGACGTTCCCCTCTCCCGGGCCTGTGCGCCCGGCCCGCTCCGGCGAGACGGTAGCACGGCCTTGGCGGGCTGGGCGCCGGTTGCTGCGATGCGGCGCGCCGCCTACACCTTGGCCATGAGTAACGCCGATCTCGCTTCGATCGTCGCCGAGGTGGGCCGCGAGATGCAGGCGCACCGCGGCGATGGCCACGTGGCCGACTACATCCCCGCGCTGGCGCGGGTCGACTCCCGCGGCTTCGGGCTGGCGGTGATCACCTGCGACGGGCAGACGTACGAGACGGGCGACGCCTGGGTCCCGTTCTCGATCCAGAGCATCTCCAAGGTCTTCACCCTGACCCTGGCGCTGGACCGGCTGGGGGATGCGCTGTGGACCCGGGTCGGGCGAGAGCCTTCGGGCTCGCGGTTCAACTCGATCGTCCAGCTCGAGGCCGAGCAAGGCGTGCCGCGCAACCCGTTCATCAACGCGGGCGCGATCGTGGTGACCGACGCGGTGGTGGCAGGTCGCGGGCGGGACGAGGCGGTGGCGGACATCCGTGACGCCCTGCGCCGCTGGTCCGGCGCCGAGACCATCGAGGTGGATCGCGAGGTGGCGCAATCCGAGGCGGCGACGGGGTTTCGCAACTACGCCCTCGCGAACTTCATGCGCGGGTTCGATAACCTGAAGAACCCCGTGGAGGAGGTGCTGCAGACCTACTTCCACCAATGCGCGCTCAGGATCACCTGTCGCCAGCTGGCGCGGGCGGGGCTCTTCCTGGCGAACGGCGGGGTCGATCCGGTCTCGGGCGAGCGGGTGGTCAGCGCCGAGCATGCGCGGCGGATCTGCGCGATCATGATGACCTGCGGCCACTACGACGCCTCCGGCGATTTCGCCTTCAAGGTGGGGCTGCCGGGCAAGAGCGGCGTGGGCGGGGGCATCCTGACCGTGGCGCCCGGCAAGGCGGCGATCGCGGTCTGGTCGCCGGGGCTGAACGAGGTCGGCAACTCGCACGTGGGCACGCTGGCGCTGGAGCGGCTGGCCGCCAAGACCGGCTGGTCGGTGTTCTAGCCTCCGCCTTGACCGCCCGGCCGGCGCGGCCTTCAGTCCCGCGCAGACAAGAAGAACGGGAGGAGCCGGGCATGAGACTTCGGCAGATCGCGCTGGTGGGCGCGGACCTGGATGCGGCGCGCGACGAGATCGTCGATGTGCTGGGGCTGGGCGAGGCCTACGCCGATCCGGGCGTCGGCAAGTATGGACTGTCGAACCAGGTCTGGCCGATCGGCGACACCTTCCTCGAAGTCGTCTCGCCGCATCAGGACGGCACCACCGCGGGCCGTTTGCTGGACAAGCGCGGCGGCGACGGCGGCTATATGGTGATCCTGCAGACAACGGCCCTGGAGGGCGCGCGGAAGCGGCTGGCCGACCAGGGCGTGCGCGTGGTCGACCAGTTCGACGGCGACGGCGTCCACTTCACCCACCTGCATCCGAAGGACGTCGGTGGCGCGATCCTCTCCATCGACGCCATGGTCCCGACCTCGCGCTGGCAGTGGGGCGGCCCGGACTGGGAGAAGAACGTCCGGACGGACGTCTCCGCCGGCATCGTGGGCGGCGAGCTGCAGGGCGCCGATCCCGACGCGATGTCGGCGCGCTGGTCCGCCGTGCTGGGCCTGCCGCGCGAGGCGGACGGCGAGGGCTGGCGCATCCCGCTGGACGGCGGTGAACTGCGCTTCGTCAGGGACGAGGACGGGCGCGGCGACGGCCTGCGCGGCTTCGACGTGGCGGTCCGCGATCCCGATGCGGTGCGGATCAGGGCGGCGACGCGTGGGACCGTCGACGGCGACGGGGATGTGGTGCTGTGCGGGACGCGGGTCCGGCTGGTGAAGGCCTGAGGATTTGACGTCGCTCAAAGCCGGCGCAAGGCGGCTCGCCTAGATCAGGGCCAAGGCGACACAGCGGTCCACTTGTCCCCCAAGCCTTGGATCGTCGCCTCACCTCCTGACCCCGGTCGCGCGAGCGGCCGGGGTTTTTGTTCGTCTCGCCGACAGCCGGGCGGCGCGCATGAAAAAGGGCGCGCCGGCCAGGCCGACGCGCCCTCTCTCCCCGGGGCTTTCCGCGTCTAGAAGCGGTAGCCCACGCCGGCCGACAGGACCCACGGGTCCAGCGTCACCTTGCTCTTCACGCCGTTGATCCTGTCGACCGCCTTGGTGTCGAAGAAGACCTTCTTGGCGTCCAGGTTCAGGGCCCACTTGCCCTGCAGCGCCACGTCGACGCCGGCCTGCAGCGCCGTGCCGAAGCCGTCCTTGATCTTCAGCGCGAAGCCGTTCTTGTCCTCGCCGCTGTAGAACAGCATGTAGTTCACGCCGGCGCCGACGTAGGGGCTGACCCGCGATTGCGGCGCGAAGTGGTACTGCAGCGTCACCACCGGCGGCAGCACCCAGGTCTCCTTGATCTTCAGATCCACCCCCGGGCCCTTGGCCTTCACGGTATGGTTCGTCGTGCCGGCGATCACCTCGGCCGCGATGTTGTCGGTGAAGAAGTAGGTGACGCCGATCGTCGGCATGACGTCGTAGCTGGCGTCGGCGCGCAGGCCCGTGGCCGCGCCGGCGAGGGTGGTGATCGGGTCCGTGCCCTGGGGCATGACGCCGGTCGCCCGCACGTTCAGGACGATGTCGCCCTTGGCCTTGGGTTGGAAGTCCTCAGCCTGGGCGACGCCCGCGAAGGCCAGGGCGGCGAAAGCAGCGGCGGCCAAAAGCTTGGTATTCATGACTATCCCCTTGAGTAACGGCGCGTTGGCCGCTTGAGGGGATGTTTTTCAGATCTGCGAAGGCTCGGCTTTGATCTGAAACAAACGCGCGTTTGAATTGGGTCGCAGCGCGTAGGCGAAACCGGCGAGCCCCGCCAGGACAAGGCTCGCCGCTCCGTAGCACCAGCCACAATGGGGGTGGATGCCGGCGCCGCAGATCGTGCCGAGAAGCGCCATGTGCGCCTGCGCCTCCTGCCAGGCCAGCTGGGCGCCGGCGAGGAAGGCCAGGCCGGAAAGTCCCGCGCCCAGGCGCAGGATCCGGTCTTCGAGGGCGGGGGTGGGAGAGCGCATTCTCTGAACTCCAGGAACGCCGCCAACGTGCCGCACCCCCGCCCCGGGGGCCTTGACCGAAATCAAGGCGGCTTCCGCTGCGTCGCGGCATCCAGCCAGCCTGTCTCTCAACGCACCCGTGGAAGCCATGACGCAGGCTGCATCAACACGCGACGGCGCGCCCTTCGACGCGATCGCGCTCTACACCTTCACCGGCGTGGCGGCGCTCCTGTCGATCCTCGCCACCGCCTTCACCAAGGACCCGTCGTTCCGGTTCCACGGCTACATCCTGATCGCCGGCTTCGTGACGGCCTTCTTCGCGATGACCCTGGCCCTGGGCTCCGGCAAACTTCAGTCCGACCAGACCCGGTACGCCGACGGCGTGATCCGGGCCGGCGTGATCGCCACCATGTTCTGGGCGGTGGTCGGCCTGCTGGTCGGGGTGGTGATCGCCGCCCAGCTGAGCTGGCCGACGCTCTTCTACTTCCCGGACCTGCCGTTCCTGAATTTCGGACGGCTGCGCCCGCTGCACACCTCGGGCGTGATCTTCGCGTTCGGCGGCAATGCCCTGATCGCCACCTCCTTCTATGTGGTCCAGCGCACCTGCAAGGCGCGGCTGGCCGGCGGCGCGTGGCCCTGGTTCGTCTTCTGGGGCTACCAGTTATTCATCGTCCTCGCGGCGACCGGCTACCTGGCCGGCATCACCCAGTCGAAGGAGTACGCCGAGCCGGAATGGTACGTGGACCTGTGGCTGACCATCGTCTGGGTCGCCTATCTGCTGGTCTTCCTGGGCACCATCTGGAAGCGCAAGGAACCCCACATCTACGTGGCCAACTGGTTCTACCTGGCCTTCATCGTCACCATCGCGATCCTGCACCTGGTGAACAACGCCGCCGTTCCGGTCGGCCTGCTGGAAGCCAAGAGCTACTCGGCCTTCTCGGGGGTCCAGGACGCCCTGACCCAGTGGTGGTACGGCCACAACGCGGTCGGCTTCTTCCTGACCGCCGGCTTCCTGGCGATGATGTACTACTTCGTCCCGAAGCGCGTGGACCGGCCCGTCTATTCGTACCGGCTGTCGATCGTCCACTTCTGGTCGCTGATCTTCATCTACATCTGGGCCGGCCCGCACCACCTGCACTACACGGCGCTGCCGCAGTGGGCGCAGACCCTGGGCATGACCTTCTCGATCATGCTCTGGATGCCCAGCTGGGGCGGCATGATCAACGGCCTGATGACCCTGTCGGGCGCCTGGGACAAGCTGCGCACCGACGCGGTGGTCCGGATGATGGTCGTGGCCATCGCCTTCTACGGCATGGCGACCTTCGAAGGCCCGCTGATGTCGATCCGGGCGGTGAACTCGCTCAGCCACTACACCGACTGGGGCATCGGCCACGTCCACTCGGGCGCCCTGGGATGGGTCGGCTTCATCAGCTTCGGCGCGATCTACTGCATGGTCCCGTGGCTGTGGAAGAAGCAGCGCCTCTACTCGAACACCCTGGTCGAGTGGCACTTCTGGATCGCGACCACCGGCATCCTCCTCTACATCGCCGCGATGTGGGTCTCCGGCATCATGGAGGGCCTGATGTGGCGGGAATACACGCCGCAGGGCTACCTCGCGAACGCCTTCGTCGAGACCGTCGCGGCTAAGCACATCGAGAACGTCATCCGCACGATCGGGGGGCTCATGTACCTCGGGGGCGCGGTGATCATGGCCTACAACCTGTGGCGTACGATCCGCATGCCCAGCACCGCGACGTCGGAGCTGGCCACCCCGGTCGCGACGCCCACGCCCGCCCTCGCGGCGGCTGAGTAAGGGCTCCGCACATGTGGAAGCATCACGCCAAGTTCGAGCGCCATTCGCTGTGGCTCATCATCGGGATCATCGTCGTGGTCTCGATCGGCGGTCTCGTCGAGATCAGCCCGCTCTTCTACCTGGAAAGCACGATCGAGAAGGTGCAGGGCGTCCGTCCCTACACCCCCCTCGAGCAGGCCGGCCGCGACATCTATGTCCGCGAGGGCTGCTACGTCTGCCACTCGCAGATGATCCGCCCGCTACGTGACGAGGTCGAGCGCTACGGCCACTACAGCCTCGCCGCCGAGAGCATGTACGACCACCCGTTCCAGTGGGGGTCCAAGCGCACCGGGCCCGACCTGGCGCGCGTGGGGGGCAAGTACTCAGACGGCTGGCACGTGGACCATCTGCGCGATCCGCGCTCGGTGGTCCCGGAATCCAACATGCCGCCGTACCGGTTCCTGGCCGAGACCGAGCTGGACTACCACTCGATCCAGCAACGCCTGAAGGCGCTGAAGACCGTCGGCGTGCCCTACACCAAGGACCAGATCGACAACGCCAAGGCCGATCTCGAGACCCAGGTCGATCCCTACGCCGGCGAGACCTCGGGCGTGAAGAAGCGCTACGGCGCCAAGGTCCAGCAGCGCGACTTCGACGGCGATCCCCAGAAGATCACCGAGATGGATGCGCTGATCGCCTACCTCCAGGTCCTCGGCACCATGGTCGACTTCAAGACCTACAAGGCCACCGATCCGAGGAACCTGCGATGAGCGGCCTGACCTACGAGGCCGTGGCCCGCTTCGCCCAGCAGGGCGGGACGATCTACTTCGGCCTGATCTTCGCGGCCGGCCTGATCTACGCGCTCTGGCCCCGGCACAAGGAGGCGTTCGATCGCCTCGCCCACCTGCCGCTCGAAAAGGACGAGAGCGACCATGTCTGATCGCGAACTCGACGACCACACGGGCACCGAGACCACCGGTCACGAGTGGGACGGCATCAAGGAGCTGGACACCCCGCTGCCGCGCTGGTGGCTCTGGGTCTGGTACGGCTCGATCCTCTGGGCCTTCGTCTACTGGATCGCCATGCCGGCCTGGCCGGGGATCAGCGGCTACACCAAAGGCGTCCTCGGCATGTCCGACCGCGCCGAGGTGGTGCGTGAACTGGACGGCCTGAAGGCGCATCGCCAGGCGGGCGAGGCCAAGCTGCGCAACGCCTCGCTGCAGCAGATCGAGGCTGATCCCGAGCTGCAGGCCTACGCCATGCAGGTCGGCCAGTCGGTGTTCGGCGACAACTGCGCCACCTGTCACGGCGCGGGCGGCGGCGGCGGCAAGGGCTATCCGAACCTGCGCGACGACGTCTGGCTGTGGGGCGGCTCGCTCGACCAGATCCGCCATACCATCGAAGTGGGGGTCCGCTCGGGCCACGCCCAGGCGTTGGGCGAGACCGTGATGCCGGCCTTCGGCCGCGACGGCATGCTCACCGGCGCCCAGATCGCCGACCTGACCGAGTATGTGGTCGCCCTGTCGCACCGAAAGGCCGACGTGGCGGCGGTGACGCGGGCGCGCCAGACCTTCGCCGACCAGTGCGCGGCCTGCCACGGCCCGGCCGGCACGGGCGACCCCGCCCGCGGCGTGCCGAACCTGACCGACGCGGAATGGCTCTACGGCTCGGACCGCGCGGCCATCACCGAGCAGCTCGTCAATGGCCGCAACGGCGTCATGCCAACCTGGCAGGCGCGGTTCTCGCCCGAGACGATCAAGGCGCTGGCCGTCTATGTCCACGCCAATGCGGGCGGCGAAGCCGAACCCGTGCAGGCGGCAGCGAAGGAGGGCGTCGCCCCCGGCGCCGGCGGACGTTGACCGTCGTCATCGACAACACGAAGAAGCATGCCGCGGCCGGCGACGGCCGCGGTCCGGTCTCGGCCGCCCAGAAGGCGCGCGCCAAGGGCGACGCCAAGGGCGGCCTCTACAAGCCGCGCGAGCCGATCTATCCCAAGCTCGTCCACGGGCCCTGGCGGCGGATCAAATGGGCGCTGCTGATCGCCATGCTGGCGATCTACTACGTGACGCCCTGGATCCGCTGGGAGCGTCCCGGAGCCCTGCCGGATCAGGCGGTGCTGGTCGATTTCGACGGCGGCCGCTTCTACTTCTTCTGGATCCAGCTCTGGCCGCAGGAGGTCTACTTCATCACCGGCCTGCTGGTGATGGCCGCCCTGGCGCTTTTCCTGGTGACCGCCCTGTTCGGGCGCCTGTGGTGCGGATACGCCTGTCCTCAGACGGTCTGGACGGACCTCTACATCTACGTCGAGCGCCTGTTCGAGGGCGACCGCAACGCGCGCATGCGCCTGGCCGCGGCCCCGATGTCGTTCGACAAGCTGTGGCGCAAGGGCGGCAAGCACCTGGTCTGGCTGGGCGTGGCCTTCGGCACTGGCGGCGCCTGGATCTTCTACTTCCATGACGCCCCGACCCTGATCCGCAACTTCTGGATCGGCCAGGCGCCGATGACCGCCTACGTCTCGTGCGCGGTGCTGACCGCCACGACCTACGCCTTCGCGGGCCACATGCGCGAGCAGGTCTGCACCTACATGTGCCCCTGGCCGCGCATCCAGGGCGCGATGCTCGACGACCACTCGCTGCAGGTGACCTACCGCTTCGACCGCGGCGAGCCGCGCGGTCCGCACAAGAAGAACCAGGGCTGGGAAGGCCGCGGCGACTGTATCGACTGCCACGCCTGCGTGGTGGCCTGTCCGATGGGCATCGATATCCGCGACGGCCCCCAGCTCGAATGCATCAACTGCGGCCTCTGCATCGACGCCTGCGACGAGATCATGGTCAAGGTCGGCCGTCCCAAGGCGCTGATCGCCTTCGACACCGACTTCGCCGTGGCGGCGCGCAACCGGGGTGAGAAGCCCAGGATCAAGCTGCTCCGGCCACGCACCGCCTACTACGCCGTGGCGCTGACGCTGGTCTCGGGTCTGATGCTCTGGGGTTTCCTCAACCGCAGCACGCTCGACATCCATGCCCTGCGCGACCGCAACCCGACCTTCGTGCGCCTGCACGACGGGGCGATCCGCAACGCCTACACCCTGAAGATCGCCAATCGCGGCTTTGAGCCCGCGCCCGCCGAGATCCGCTTCACCGGCGTGCCCGGCGCGCACCTGCGCACCCCGGGCGAGGCTCCCAGCGACGTCGTCCGCGTGGTCCTGCTGCCGAACGAGGTGCGGGCCGTGCGCGTCTTCGTGACCATCCCGGCCGACGCTGCCTCTGCCGAGAGCCTGCCCGCCGCCTTCTCGGTCAAGGCCGGCGGAACGGACGCCGCCACCAAGACCGTCTTTCTGACCGGAGCTCCGAAGTCGCCATGAGCGCCATGCCTTCCCCGCGCCGCGCGTTCCAGCTCAACGGCTGGCATGTCCTGGCGGGCGTGACCGCCTTCTTCGCCGTGGTGATCGCGGTGGACGTGACCTTCATGGTGATGGCCATCCGCACCTTCCCCGGCCAGGTGTCGGTGACGCCCTACGAGGACGGCCTGCTCTACAACCAGCGGATCGCCCAGCTCGAGGCTCAGGAACGGCTGGGCTGGCAGGCCTCGGCCGAGGCCGAGCCGCGCGCCGTGGTGATGCGGCTTCAGGATCGAGGCGGACAGCCGGTCCGTGGTCTCGCGATCTCGGGCCGCCTGGAGCGGCCCGCCACCGAAAGCGGCAAGATCGTCCTGCGCTTCACCGAGACCGAGCCGGGCCGCTACGTGGCGCAGGCCGGTCCCGCCCCGGGCGGCTGGGATCTGACCGTCGAGGCGCGCGGGCGGGGCGGGGAGACCTTCATCGCCGAACGGAGGCTGACGTGGCCGTGACCTACGACGCGCCCTCGGGCGACCTCGGGGCCTTCCTCAAGCGTCGCGACGATGGCGGCGCCAGCCTGGACCTGCTGGTGCCCGACGCCCGCTGCGCCGGCTGCATGGGCAAGATCGAGCGCGAGGTCGCCACCGTGCCTGGCGTGCGTCTGGCGCGCCTCAACCTCACCACCAAGCGGCTCAGCGTCGAGTTCGCCCAGGGCGGTGCGGCCGACCCCGGCGCCGTGATGGCGACGTTGGGCAAGCTCGGCTACCGCGCCACGCCCTACGACCCCTCGGCAGCTGCCGACGCGCACGATCGGGAAGGCCGGGCGCTGATCCTCGCCATCGCCGTCGCCGGGTTCGGCGTCATGAACACCATGATGTTCTCGGTGCCGCTGTGGGCCGGCCTGTTCGGCCAGGAACTGGGGCCGGCCACCCGCACGGTGATGATGTGGTTCTCGGGCGTGGTGGGGGCGCCGTGCGCGCTCTATGCCGGGATGCCCTTCTTCCGCTCGGCCTGGCGCTCGCTGAAGGCGCGGCGCGCCAACATGGACGTGCCGATCTCGATCGGCGTGCTGCTGACGCTGGTGGTCAGCTTCTCCGAGACGGTGCTCGGCGGTCGCGACGCCTATTTCGACGCCGCCGTCTCGCTGCTGTTCCTGCTGCTGATCGGACGCTGGCTGGAGCATCGCCTGCGCGCCCGGGCCTCCAGCGCCGCCGCCGACCTGTTGGCTCTGCAGTCGCCGACCGCGACCCTGGTGGGCGAGGGCGACGCCCTGACCGTCGCGCCGGTCAGCCAGGTCCGGCCTGGCGATGTCCTGCTGGTGCGCCCCGGCGAGCGACTGCCGGTGGACGGCCGCGTCGTGGACGGCGCCTCCGAGCTCGACAACAGCCTGCTCACGGGCGAGACGGCCCCGGTCGCCGTCGGCGCGGGCGAGGTCTGTCGCGCCGGCGCGCTGAACCTTTCGGGCCTGCTGCGCCTGCGGGCGGAGGCCCGCTCCGAGGACTCGGCGCTGGCCGCCATCGCCCGCCTGGTGGAGCTGGGGGCGCAGTCGAAGTCGCGATATGTCCAGCTCGCCGACAAGGCCGCCGCCATCTACGTGCCGGTAGTCCACACCGTGGCGCTGCTCACCTTCGCGGGTGGCTGGTTCATCGGCCTCGGCCCGCGCGAGGCGCTGATCCGCGCCGCGGCCGTGTTGATCGTCACCTGCCCCTGCGCGCTGGGCCTCGCGGTTCCGGCGGTGCAGATCACCGCTTCGGCGCGGTTGTTCCGGCGCGGGGTGCTGGTGAAGTCCGGCGCCGCGCTGGAACGTCTCGCCGAGGTCGATCACGTGGTCTTCGACAAGACCGGCGTGCTGACCGAGGGGCGTCCGCGCCTGCGCGACACCTGCCCGGCGGCGCTGGCCATGGCCGCGCCGCTGGCGCGCGCCTCACGCCACCCGCTGGCCCACGCCCTGGCCGAGGCGGCGGGGGAGGGACCGCTGGCGGTCGACGTCGTCGAACACGCCGGGCTGGGCGTCGAAGGCGTCATCGACGGCCGCCGGGCGCGGCTGGGTCGGGCGGGTTTCCTGGGTGTCGAGAGCCATGGCTCGGAGACCGAACTCTGGTTCGGCTTCGACGGGGATCTGCGCGTGCGGTTCACCTTCGCCGACGCCATGCGTCCGGACGCGGCCCGGGTGGTCGCCGCCCTGCGCAAGCGCGGGCTGGGCGTCGAGGTTCTCTCCGGTGACCTGGAAGGGCCCGTGGCCCGGGTGGCCGAACTGGCGGGCGTGGATGCCTGGCAGGCGCGCCGCACGCCGCAGGAGAAAGCCGCGCGCATCGACGCGCTGAGGGCCGAGGGCAAGCGGGTTCTGATGGTCGGGGATGGTCTCAACGACGCCGGGGCCCTGGCCAAGGCTCACGCCGCCATCGCTCCCGGCACGGCGCTGGAGGCCAGCCAGAACGCCGCCGATCTCGTCTTCTCGGGCGAGGTCCTGGCGCCCGTGGTCGAGGCGCTGGACGTGGCCCGCGACGCCCGCGCCCGGGCTCTGGAGAACTTCGGCTTCGCCGCGCTCTACAACCTGGTCGCCGCGCCGGCGGCCATGCTCGGATTCGTGAACCCCTTCGTGGCGGCCATCGCCATGTCGGGCTCGTCGCTGGTCGTCACCCTCAACGCGCTGCGCACGGGAGCCCGCGAATGGACATCCTGATGTTTCTCGCCCCGTTCTCGCTGGGGCTGGGCCTGATGGCGGTTGCGGCCTTCTGGTGGACCCTGCGCCGCGGCCAGTACGAGGATCCGGCGGGCGACGCCGCCCGCATCCTGGTGGACGACCCCGAGGACCGGCCGCTCGCTTGATCTGAATCACGGCGACCGGCCGCCGGACGGGCGAAGACGCGGCATGACCGTCGCAAGCCTCGCCATCGCCCGCGCCCACCAGCTGGCCGACCTCGTCGCCAAGTACGATGGCCGCGCGCCGCGCTACACCAGCTACCCCACGGCCGTGCAGTTCACGCCGGACGTGGACGAGGGGACCTACCGTGGCTGGCTGGCGACGCTGCCGGCCGACGAGGCGGTGTCGGTCTATCTGCACATCCCCTTCTGCCATCGGCTGTGCTGGTACTGCGGCTGCAACACCCGCGCGACCACGCGCCACGAGCCGGTCAGCGAGTACGTCGGTCTGCTGCTGGACGAGGCGCGGCTGCTGGAACAGGCGCTGCCGGGGCGGCTGAAGGCCTCGGCCATCCACCTGGGCGGAGGCTCGCCCAACATGCTGTCGACCGAGGAACTGGGCGCGATCTTCGGCGCGCTGGACCACATCTTCGAGCCGACGCCCGACCGTGAGGTGGCGGCCGAGCTGGACCCCGCCAACCTGACGCGAACCTGGGTCGCCGCGGCCGCCGCGCGGGGCCTGAACCGCGCGAGCCTCGGCGTGCAGACGCTGGACGCCGACGTTCAGGCGGCGGTGAACCGGGTGCAGAGCCACGAGCAGGTGGCCGCCTGCGTCGCCTGGCTGCGCGAGTTCGGCATCCGCTCGCTGAACATCGACCTGATGTACGGCCTGCCGCACCAGACCACGGCCAAGGTTCTCGAGACGGTGGACGCCATCGTCGACATGCGGCCCGAGCGTCTCGCCCTGTTCGGCTATGCGCACGTCCCCTGGATGAAGGCGCACCAGCAGTTGATCGACGAGGGTGCGCTGCCCGGCGCCGCCCAACGGCTCGAGCAGAGCGAGGCGGCCGCCGAGCGGCTGATCGCCGAGGGCTACGTCCGTATCGGCCTCGATCACTTCGCCCTGCCGGACGATGAGATGGCGGTGGCGATGGCCGAGGGGCGGCTGCACCGCAACTTCCAGGGCTACACGACCGATGCGGCCGGCACGCTGCTGGGGCTTGGCGCTTCCTCGATCGGCCGCGTGCCGCAGGGCTTCGTCCAGAACGTGGCCCAGGAGCTGGGCTGGCGGACGGCGGTGCGCGAGGGCCGTCTGCCGGTGGCGAGGGGCGTGGCCCTCAGCGCCGACGACCTGTTCCGCGCCGACATCATCGAGCGGCTGATGTGCGATCTCGCGGTGGACCTCGACGCGGCCTGCGCCCGGCACGGCCGCAGCCTCGTCGACCTCGTCCCCGACCTGCAGGCCCTGGCGCCGTTCAGCGCCGACGGTCTGGTGGAAGTCGAGGGGCACGAGCTGCGGGTGGTGGGCGCCGGCCGGCTGGTGGTCCGCTCGATCTGCGCGGCCTTCGATCGCTACTTCGACGACGGGGCGGGGCGGCACGCGAAGGCGCTTTGACATCCGTCAAGGCCAAGCTTGTTCGCGGCGACGAGCTTCCGGGCCGCAAAGGAGCGTCCCCATGAGTCCCGTTCTCTACCTCGTCCTCGCCATGTTCGCCGTCTTCATCGGCGTGCTGGGCTACGTCGCCGCGCAGGACTGGCTGCACGCGCGCAAGACGCGACGCTAGCCCTTCAGCGCCCGGCAGATCGCGGCGACCAGGGCGTCGCCGATCAGGGGCTTCTCCACGATCGGCACGCCGGCCTCGCGGGCCGCCTCGCGCAGACCCGGTCCGGGATTGGTGGTGATCAGGATCGCGGGGAGGGCGACGTTCCGGTCGCGGAGCCGCCGCACCGTCTCCATCCCCGAGATGCCCGGCAGCCGTTCGTCGATGACCAGGCAGGCGTCCGCCGCCGGCAGGTCACTGAGCAGCAGCGCCTCACCGGACTCGCAAGTGGTGACATCAAGCCCCTGGAGTTCCAGCGAGAACGCCAGCGCCGAACGCACGGCGGCGTCGTCGTCGACGACCAGGACGGCGGGGCGTGAGACCGGGGCCAGCATAGCGCGCAGGCTGCAGCCCTGGCGCGAGGTCGGCTTTGACCTCGCTCAATTCGCGTCGGGCGCGTCCTTGTCGAACCCGGCCAGCAGGGCGATCCGCACCAGCTCCGAAAGGCCGTGCGCGCCGGTCTTGCTCATGACGTTGGCGCGGTAGACCTCGACGGTCCGCGGGCTGATGCCGAGCTCGAACGCGATCTGCTTGTTGAGCTTGCCGGCGACGACGCCGCGCAGCACCTCGCGCTCCCGTCCCGACAGGCCGGACAGCATCTGCTCGAACCGCAGTCGCTCGGCGTCCTTCGGGTCGGTTTCGGGCTGGGCGTTCAGCGCCGTGCGGATCGACTTCAGCAGGGTGTCGTCCTCGAACGGCTTCTCGATGAAGTCGATGACACCCGCACGCATCGCCTCGACCGCCAGGGGCACGTCGCCGTGGCCGGTGATGACGATGATGGGCAGTGGCACGCCGCGATCCTTCAGCCGGCGCACCAGCTCGAGGCCATTCATCTCGGGCATCCGCACGTCGGTGACGATCACGCCCGATTTCAGGCCGCCGGCGACCTTCAGGAATTCCAGCGCCGACCCGTAGGTCACCGCCGGCAGGTCGGCCATCTCCAGCAGGAAGGCGAGCGAGACGCGGACCGCCTCGTCGTCGTCGATCAGGTGGACGATCGGATCACTCATCGTCGGTCAGTTCTCCTTCGCGGACCGCGCGCAGCGTGAACTTGAACACCGCGCCGCCCCCGGGATTGTCCTCCACCCAGATGCGCCCGCCGTGCGCCTCGATGATGGTGCGCGAGATCGAAAGCCCCACGCCCATACCGTGCGCCTTGGTGGTCATGAAAGGCTGGAAGAGCTGATCGGCGACTTCGGGGCTGACGCCAGGGCCCGTGTCGCGCACCGCCACCTCGACCATGTCGTCGTCTGCGGGGGTGGCGGTGACCACCAGGTCGCGCCGGCTGGTCTCTTCCATGGCGTCGACCGCGTTGCGCAGCAGATTGAGCGCCACCTGCTGGATCTGCACCTTGTCGACGAGGACCAGGCCGACGCGCGGATCCAGGTCGAAGCGAAGGCGCACGTTGCGCTCCCGTGCGCCGATCATCGCCAGCGCCCCGGCCTCCTCCAGCAGCTGCGGCAGACTCTCGATCCGCCGGTCGGCTTCGCCCTTAGCCACGAAGTCGCGCAGACGCCGGATGATCTGGCCCGCGCGCAACGCCTGGTCTGCGGCCTGGGAGATCATCTCTTTCAGGCGCGGCTTATCGGTCGGCTCGCGGTCCAGCAGCAGCAGGCAGCCCTTCATGAAGTTCGCGGCGGCCGTCAGCGGCTGGTTCAGCTCGTGCGCCAGCGCCGAGGCCATCTCGCCCAGCGCGGTCAGGCGCGAGACGTGGACCAGTTCGCCCTGGACATCCTGCAGCCGCCGCTCGGCGTCCTGACGCTCGGTCAGGTCACGGACGAAGCCGGTGAAATAGCGCCGCTCGCCCGAGACCATTTCGCCGACGGCCAGTTCCATCGGGAAGGTGGTGCCGTCCTTGCGCTCGCCCACCACGACCCGGCCGATGCCGATGATCCGCCGCTCGCCCGTGCCGAGATAGCGGCCCAGGTAGCTGTCGTGCGCCGAGCGGTAGGGCTCGGGCATCAGCATGCTGACGTTGCGCCCCAGGACCTCGTCGGCGGTCCATCCGAACTGCCGCTCGGCGGCGCTGGAGAACGACTGCATCAGACCGTGCTCGTCGATGACGATCATCGCGTCCGGCACGGTGTCGAGGATCGACTGCAGATGGGCCTCGCGCGCAGCCAGGTCGCGGACAGCCGCCGCGGCGCTGGCCGCGTTGCCGCGCAGGGCCCGTCCGGCGAAACCCGAGGCGATCCCGATCATCACG
Organism: Pseudomonadota bacterium; assembly: GCA_040752615.1. Lineage (GTDB taxonomy): Bacteria > Pseudomonadota > Alphaproteobacteria > Caulobacterales > Caulobacteraceae > Phenylobacterium. Next base: position 72,516 of record JBFMGV010000037.1, read on the forward strand.
AAGATCACCGCGTTGATCAGGTTCTGAGGGTCCGAGACCAGCACGTGGCCCAAGAGGACGTAGTAGAAGATCAGGCCCAGGCAGGTCGCGGCCAATGCCGGGCCGTAGCCTCCGAGCGCGGCCGAGATCATCAGGGCGGGTGCGAACAGCAGGAAGGTCGCGTGCTGCGCGAAGACCGGCGCCAGCGCCAGCCGGAACACCATGCAGGCGCCGCTGGCCAGCACCGCCGTGGCGTAGCCCGCGACCCAGCCGTTCCGGCCGGCGGCCGCGCTGAAGACCGGCGGACGGTCGATCATGACAGCCGGTCGCCCAGCACGTCCTCGACGTAGACGCGGCGCACGGTCACGTAGGCGACCACTGCCAGGGGCGTGGCGAACAGAACGCCCAACGGCCCGAACAGGACGCCCATCGCCAGCACGGCGAACAGCGTGACGGCCATCGGCAGCTCCACCATCTGGCGCAACAGCAGCGGCGTGATGAGATTGGCCTCGAGCTGCGAGGAGCCCAGGTAGATCACCGCGGCCCAGAACAGCGCCTCGGGCGAGTCGCCCGCCGCCACGACCAGTCCGGGGATGGTGGCCGCCATCGGGCCGATCACCGGGATGAACTGCGCGATGCCGGCCAGCATGCCGAGCGCCAGGGGCGAGGGCACGCCCGCGATCCAAAGACCGGCGCCGACGCTGACGCCGACGACCACCATCGAGATCAGCGAGCCGATCAGCCAGCCGTGCAGGGCGTGGCCGCACTCGTGCAGCACCTCGGCGGCCCGCGCGCGTCGGCGCATCGGCAGGAGGCGCAGCGCCCCGTTCAGGTAGGCGCCCGGGCTGAAGGCCAGATAGAGGCCCGCGAACAGCACGATCACCGTCGCCGCCGTGGCGCTGGCCGAGCTCCGGACGATCCGGGACACCTGCTCCACCACCATGCCGTCGGGATGCTTGAGGCGCTGCAGATCGTCGAGGACATAGGCGCCGATCGTGGTGGTCGAGAGCTGCTGCTGCAGCGCGGTCCACGCCCGCGGCAGGAGGTCGCCCAGCGCCACGAGCTGGATCGCGAGCTGCTGGCCGAACAGCCAGATGGTCGCCGCGATCGCCAGCGCCAGGCCCGAGACGGCGATCGCCAGGGCCGCCGGGCGGGGCAGGCCCAGGCGCCGGATCAGCGGGCCGGCGAGGGCGTGGATCAACGCCGCGACCAGCACCGCGCCGAACGCCATCATCAGTACGTCGGACAGCCGCCAGATCAGCAGGCCCAGCACGCCCAGGGCGGCGAGCTGCAGCAGCGACAGCTGGCGCGGCGGGGCGGGGTCCTCGGGGGACGGCTTCGACGCGGCTTCGGAACGGCGCATGGGATCCTGGGTGGCGGCGTGAACCTTCCGGCACGACACTGCGACGCGTCGTTCCGGTCTGTCGCCTAAGTAGCGCTACGAGGGCGCGCCGCCCACAGAAACACGCTACCGGTCATGATGTGGGGGCTTGCCCCGGACGGAGGCGCGCATGCGCGGCGTTGTGCTGATCGGAAGCCTTGTTTGTGGGCTCGCGCTGTCCGCTTGCGCCACTACGCCCCCATCGCAACCCAACGGCCCGGCCCGGCTCGATCCGGCCGCAGAGCGGGGACAGGCCTTCGCCGCACGGCGTTGCGGCGGTTGCCACACCATCGGCGTGGACGATGGCGGGGCGGCTGAGGGGCCGCGCTTCCGCGATCTGGCCCGGCGCTACAACGCCCTGTCGCTGCAGAAGCGGTTCTCTGAGGTTTCCCAGCACGGGACCGGGATGATGCCGCCGGTCACCTTCAGCACTTCCGAGGCCGAGGACCTGCTGGCCTATTTCGCCGGCCTGGACGTTCGCTAACGCCCTAGAACGAGGCCCCACGCGCCACGTTCGCCGCCACCAGCAGCACGCCCAGCAGCGTCATGATCGCATAGATGAGATTGCGCACGCGCGGCTCCCCTCGTCCGGGAGAGGTACGCGTGGGCCGGGCGCTCAGATGCGGCAGGACGCCGCGGGCGGCTAGTTGTCGACGGTCTTGCTGACCGCCGCGCCCGCCGCGCCGCCGACCGCAGCCCCCACGGGGCCGCCCACCACCGCTCCGGCCACCGCGCCGGTGGCGGCCCGTTGCTCGACGTTGTGGCCACAGGCGCCCAGCGCCAGGGCCGCGGAGAACGTGGCGAGGATGAAGGCGGTGCGCATGGCTGTCTCCGAGGGAAAACTGTGCCGTTGAGAACAGCTCAGCCGCCTCTCGGTTCCGCTGAAGCTTGTGTCGAAACGTGACAAGGTAAACGAGCGTGGTTGCAGAAGAATTCAGGGTTACTTGAAGACTAGATCGCGCCTCGCGGGAACAATCCAAAATTCCCCTGGGTTGTCAGGGTTCTGTGGCTCCGGCCGTATCTCGCGCGGCGCCTGGTCGCGGCGCGCCGTTAATGCTGCGGTGCAGAAATTTCTTGCTATCCGCGCCTTGCGCATTCATAGGTCCTTCATCATTTGCCGTCGCCTGCCCCACTAACGGAACTCGGGGTCAGGTTGGCCGCGGCCGCCGCCAGCACGAGCAGGGGCGCCCGGGGCGACAACTGAGGTGGGGGGCAAGGTCGCCCTCGTCGCTGAGGACCGTTCATTTTGCAGTTTGGATCTGAGGCGGGCGCCGAGAGGCGTACGCTGTTCAGCGCCGCTTTGGCGGGCGCAGGCGCTGGCCTGGGCCTGGGCGCTCTCTATCTCGCCGCCGGCATGGCCGGGCACGCGGCCGACTATGCGCACTCCAAGCGCATCGCCGAGGCCACGGCGAGCGGCTACGCCGGCTCGTACCTCGAGGCCGAGGGCCAGGGCCTGCGCGCCGCGCTTCTTCAGTACGGCTTCATCCCCGGCGCGGATGCGCAGGCGATGGCCGCGCGTTTCGACGCCGATCGCGGGGCCGCCAAGGCCCGTCAACGCGCTGATCTCGAGTGCCTGACCCAGGCCGTCTACTTCGAGGCCCGGGGCGAGAGCGCTCGCGGCCAGGCCGCCGTCGCCCAGGTGGTCCTGAACCGTGTGAAACACCCCGCCTTCCCGAAGTCGGTCTGCGCGGTTGTGTTCCAGGGCGCCGGTCGCTCGGGGTGCCAGTTCAGCTTCGCCTGCGACGGCTCGATGCGCCGCCGCCGCGAGCCCATCGCCTGGGAAGCCGCCCACGAGGTGGCGAGCCGCGCGCTGGCTGGAGCCCTTCGCGCCGAGGTCGGCGCCGCCACCCACTTCCACACCACCCAGGTCTCGCCGATCTGGGCGCCGCACATGGCGCGCGTGACGCAGGTGGGCCTGCACGTCTTCTACAAGTTCTCGCCGCGCCGGAAGGGCGGGCCGGCGCTGCCGATGCTTCCCGGTGTCCAGACCGCTGTCCTGACCTCGGCGACGCCCATGGTTCCGACCGAGATCCACGTGGCCCCGGCCATCGAGATGGCGATCGAGGCTTCGCTGGAGACCAAGGCCCCCACTGCCAAGGCCCAGCCGGCGACCGCCGCTGTCGCGCCTGCCGAGGCCAAGCCGCTGGCTCCGTCGGTCGAGACCTCGGCAAAGCCGGCGTCTGCGACCGAGGCGCGGCTCACATCGCCTCAACCTGTCGCCGCAACTGCTTCCTGATGAAGCCCGGCGCCAGCCGGTTCAGCCATCCGATCCGACGGGCCTGCGCGCCGACCAGGTGGTGCAGGCCCTTTCCGTGCACGGCGGTCCAGATGGCCTCGGCCACGTCCGCGACGGGATAGATCGGCGCCTTCTGGTCGCGCAGTGACACCCGCAGGTCCTCGTTGCCGGACAGGCGGGCCTTGTCGAGCAATGGCGTGTCGATGAACCAGGGCAGGATACAGCGGACGCCGACGCCGACCCGTGCGTACTCCGCCTCCAGCGCCTCCGACAGCCCGCGCACGGCGAACTTGGTGGCGGTGTAGACCGAGGCCTGCGGCAGGGCGACGACGCCGGCCACCGAGGCGACGTTCACCACCATCGCGCCCGGGGTGGCGCACAGCAGGTCGAAGCCGGCCTGGCATCCGTTCAGCACGCCCTTGAGGTTCACGTCGAGCTGCAGGTCGACGTCCTCCGGCGACTGGGCCTCGAGATAACCGCCCTTGGCGAGACCCGCGTTGTTGAGCAGCACGTCCAACCGGCCGCCGGTCAGCTTCGCGAACGCCGCCAACTCGGCCTTCCAGATGCTGCGGTGGCGCACGTCCAGGCGGTGGACCGACCCATTGGCGGGGCCGATGGCCTCGAGGGCGGCGGTCAGGCCCTTCGCGTCGATGTCCGCCAGGCCGACGAACCAGCCCGCGGCGGCGAAACGCTTCGCGGTCGCCAGCCCGATCCCACTCGCCGCGCCCGTGACGAAGATCGCGCGACGACCGTTCGCCTGCGCCTTCCCGCTTGCCGCCATGCCTGAGTCCCCCTGAAGCTGCGCAGGCTATAGCGCTCCGCGGCGGGTGAGGAGAATTCCGATGGGCCTCGACGCCCGCGAACAGCTTTCGAAGGATCTGCTGGGCTGCGCCTGGAAGGACCTGAACGAGGTCCAGCGCAGCGTGATCAACCTGATCGCCACCGAGGCGCCGACCGGCGTCGCCTCCGAACTCAAGCTGGACGATCGCACCCGCGGCCAGCGGTTGGCCGACAAGGTCGCGGCGGTCGGCGGCTCATGGGGCTTCATTATCGGCTTCGCCAGCGCGCTGACGCTCTGGATGGGCTGGAACGTGTTGACCAAGGGCTTCGGCCTGGCGTTCGACCCTTATCCCTTCATCTTCCTCAACCTGATGCTCTCCATGCTGGCGGCGGTGCAGGCGCCGATCATCATGATGAGCCAGAACCGGTCGGCCCAGCGCGACCGCGAGGCGGCCGAGCACGACTACGTCGTGAACCTGCGGGCCGAGCTCGAGATCATGCACCTGCACGACAAGATCGACGCGCTGCGCCAGCGCGAACTGCTGGGCATCATCAAGCGCCAGAACGAGAGCCTGCGGATTCTCCGCGCCCAGGGCGTCGCCGACTAGGCGCGCGCCGCCCGCCGTAAGGCCTGCGGCGGCTGGCCGAAGGCGCGCAGGAAGGCCCGCCGCATCCGCTCGGGATCGCCGAAGCCGGCGGTCTCGGCCACCCGGTCGATCGGGTCGTGTCCCGTCTCCACCGCGGTGCGGGCCGCTTCCAGCCGCAGGCGCTCCACGGCCTTGGCCGGCGTCGTGCCGGTCTCCGCGGTGAAGGCGCGGGCGAAGTTGCGGGGGCTCATCGCCGCCTGGGCGGCCAGCTTCTCGACCGAAAGCGGTTCGGCCAGCCGCTCGCGCATCCAGTCCATCAGCTCGGCGAAGCGGCCGTTGCGCCCGCCCATGTCCACCAGCGCCGAGAACTGTGACTGCCCGCCCGGCCGGCGCTGGTGCACGACGAGTTGCTGGGCGGTCCGGCGCGCGATGTCGCCGCCCAGGTCGTCCTCGATCAGGGCCAGCGCCAGGTCGATGCCGGCGGTGATGCCGCCGGAGGTCCAGACATCGCCGTCGCGGATGTAGATGCGGTCGGCGTCCAGTTTCACCTTCGGATAGCGGCGGGCGAAGTGATCGGTGCGGCTCCAGTGAGTGGTGCATCGACGGCCGTCCAGCAGGCCCGCCTCGGCGAGGAAATAGGCCCCCGAGCAGACGCTGGTCATGCGCCTGGTCGAGCCGGCCACCCGCTTCAGCCAGTCCATGATCGCGACGAACTCGCGCACCGCCTGGGTGGCGTCGCCGCCTGACACCATCACCGTATCCCAGGGGCCTTCCGACAGGTCCTCGGCCATGAAGCCCGCGCCTGCCGTCGAGAGCGTGTGTCCGCCGCCGGGAGCCAGGACACGCACGTCGTAGGCGCCTGGGCTGAAGCGCCCCGCGATGTCGAAGGCCGAGAGAGGGCCCGCTGCGTCGAGCAGTTGGAAGTTCGGGAAGACGACGACGGCGATCCGGCGGGTCATGGCAGTTTCCGTGGGAACAATGTCATTTCAGCCAGACCGTGCCGCCAGTAGCGTCCGGGCGTCAACTCCAAAGGAGGCGCCCATGGCCCGCACCCAGATCGTCATCGCCCTCTATCCGGGCGTCACCCACCTCGACTTCACCGGCCCGCATCAGGTCTTGGTGCGCACGCCGGACGCCGACGTCATCGTCGCCTCGGTCGGCGGGCAGGACATCCAGGCCGAGGGGCTGACCTTCACCGGCCTCACCGACCTCGCGAAGATCGAGCGCTGCGATGTGCTGAACGTGCCGGGCGGCTTCGGCACGGCCGACGCCATGCTGGACGAGTCCTTCATGCGCGAGATCCGCCGCCTGGGCGCGGGCGCCAAGTACCTGACCTCGGTCTGCACGGGATCGCTGATCCTGGGCGCCGCCGGCTTCCTGAAGGGCAAGCGCGCGGCTTGCCACTGGGCCTGGCGTCCGCTGCTGGAGCCCTTCGGCGCGACGGTGAGCGAAGAGCGCGTGGCCCGCGACGGCAACGTCATCACCGGCGGCGGCGTGACGGCCGGCATCGACTTCGCCCTGGTGTTGCTGGCCGAGCTGGCCGGCGAGGACTACGCCCAGTCGATCCAGCTGGGCCTGGAATACGCCCCGGCGCCGCCGTTCAATTCGGGCCGGCCCGAGTTGGCGCGACCCGAGATCCTGGCCGAGGTAAAGGCGCGCATGGCGGCGTTGGCCGACAGCCGCTTCGCCGCCGCCACCGAGGCCGCCAGCCGCATGGAGCCGGCATGATGCGCGCGCTCGTCGCCGGGCTGACCCTGGCCCTCGCCAGCACGGGCGCCGCGGCGGCGATGCCGCTCGTGGCGCTGGTGGCGGACGTGGAGGGGACCGAAGTCACCGACCTGCTCACCCCCTACGCGATCCTCGCCGAGAGCGGGGCGGTGGAAGTGAAGGTGGTCGCCGCCGATCGGCGCCCCGCGCGGCTCATGCCGGGCGTGGCCTGGGTCGCGCCGCAGGCCACGTTCGCCGAGCTCCGGCGCCCGGACGTGATCATCGTCCCGGCGCTGCATCGCTCGGATGATCCCACCCTGCTGGCGTGGCTGCGCGAGCAGGCGAAGGCCGGCGTGCGCATCATGTCGATCTGCAACGGCGGCGTCGTGCTGGCCAACGCCGGCCTCCTCGACGGCCGGCAGGCGACCCTGCACTGGTGGAGCATCGACAAGGTGCGGAAGGACTATCCCAAGGTCGCCTGGCGACGCGACATGCGCTGGATCAGCGACGGCCAGGTCACCACCACGGCCGGGATCAGCGCCTCCTCGCCCGCCTCGTTGAGCCTGTTGCGTGAACTGGCGGGGGACGAGGCGATGCGCGCCACGGCCGCGCGCCTCGGTCTGCCGGCGCCTGACCCACGCCACAACGGCGAGGACTTCCGGCTCACCTTCAAGGGGGCGAGCCGGGTCGTGCTGAACCAGGCGGCGTTCTGGAACCGGCAGGATGTGGGCGTGCCCCTGTCTCCCGGCTTCGACGAACTGGCCTTCGGAACCGTGCTGGACGGCTGGTCGCGCACCTATCGCTCCGAGGCGTGGGCCGCAGGACCGGCCAGCGCCACCTCGCGCCACGGGCTGACGATCTACCGCCACAAGACGCCGCCCGAACGGTTCGACCGCATGGCGAACCTGCCGGCGCAGCGCCCCATGGAGACCCTGTTCGGTCAGATCCAGGCCGCCTACGGGCCGACCACCGCCCGCTTCGTGGCGCTGCAGTTCGAGCATCCGTGGGGCGCGGTGACCGCCTGGTAAATCAGGGCGCCTTCTTACCGGGCGCGTAGGCGATCATCTGGATCTCCACCACCCCGTCATCGGCCAGCAGGCCCGTCGTGCCCACGGCGGTCCAGGCGGGGTGGGGCGCCTGCATGAACTCGTCCTTCGCGGCGCTGAAGGCCGCGAACTGCTCGTCGCGTGTCCCCTTGAAGCCGGGGCCGTCCCAGACGTGGAAACTGTTGATCATCGTCACGTCGGCGAAGGTCAGGCCCTCGGCCTTCAAGATCGTCTCCAGCTGCCGGAAGGCGCGTCGGGCGTAGCCCTTGAACGCTTCCGGTCCCCGGTCGGCGGCGCCCGCCGGCCCGGCGATCACGCCGGAGATGTAGAGGAAGTCGCCGGCGCGGCGGGCGGGCGCGTACTTGTAGTCGTCGTAGGCGCGCTGCATTCCGGCGGTCGGGATCACCACCTCACCGCCTGGGGCGGGGACGAGCTTGGGATATCCAGCGGCGGGCGAGGCGGCCGGCGTCTGGGCGTGGGCGGCGGGGGCGGCGGTCGCGAGGAGCGCTGCGGCGATGAGGGCGAGCTTTTGCATGGCCGCCGTTATGCGCCGGCGCGGCCGTGGGCCAAGTGAAGGCTCGGTAATGCGACGAAAGCGGGTTCCTGACCGACCAACAGGGGCGGATCGCTCAGCCGCCGACCGCGTCCAGGCCGATATCGACCACCCGGGCCGAGTGGGTGAGGGCGCCGACGCTGATGATGTCGACGCCGGTGTCGGCGATGTCCCGCACGGTGTCGAGACTCACCCCGCCCGAGGCTTCCAGCACGATCCGGCCGCCGACCAGGTTCACCGCCTCGCGCATGTCGTCCAGGCTGAAGTTGTCGAGCATGATCACGTCGGGATCGTGGGCGATCGCCTCGCGCAGCTGCAACAGGCTGTCGACCTCGACCTCCACCTTCACAAGGTGTCCGGCATAGGCCTTGGCGCGCCGGATCGCCTCGCCGACCGACCCGCAGGCGGCCACGTGGTTGTCCTTGATGAGGATGGCGTCGTCGAGGCCGAAGCGATGGTTCACGCCGCCGCCGCAACGCACCGCGTACTTCTCCAGCGCCCTGAGGCCCGGCGTGGTCTTGCGGGTGTCGGTGATCTTGGCGCGCGAGCCCGCGACCGCGTCCACGAAGTCCTGGGTCAGGGTCGCCACGCCGCAAAGCCGACCCAGCAGGTTGAGGGCGGTGCGCTCGGCGCTGAGGATCGCTCGGGCGTTGCCGGTGACGCGGGCCAAGGTGGTGCCGGCCGGCACGGCCTGGCCGTCCTGGGCCAGTTCCTCGACCGTGGCGGCGGGATCGAGCTCGGCCAGGGTGAGGCGCACGACCGACAGTCCGGCCACCATGCCTCCGCGGCGGCACACGAAGTCGGCGGTGAAGGTCGTGTCGGCCGGTACACAGGCGCGGGCGGTGATGTCACCGGCGCGGCCCAGGTCCTCGGCCAGTGAGGCGCGGATCACGGGCGTGACCAGGAGGTCGGGGAGGGGCTCGATGCTCATCGTGACTCCGCGCCGGCGAAGCTGGGCCGGCTGATCCAGAAAATCCTTAGGCCGCCTTGCTCGCCGCGCCCTGCGGCAAAGTGACGAAGGTCCGCTCCGGCGCCTCAGAGTGGGGGTAGTCGGCGCGGAAATGCCCGCCCCGGCTCTCCCGGCGCGCCAGGGCGCTGGCGGCGACGAGGCGAGCGGTCACCAGGGCCGGAACCTCGCCGTGCGTCGCGCGCAGGGCGTCGACATGGGCGACCAGGCGGGTCAGGCCGACCGCGTCGCGCACGACCCCGGCGTCGCGGCTCATGGCGAGCCGCAGCCCAGCGAGGTCTTCAGCCGGAAGCTCCGGCGCGGCCTGGGGGCGAAGCAGGGGGGCTGAGCCCGCCTTCTCTTGCGCCGCCGCCCGACCGGCCCGCGCGCCGAACACCGCCGCTTCGAGCAGGGAGTTGGAGGCCAGCCGGTTGGCGCCGTGCACGCCCGTCGAGGCGCACTCGCCGGCCGCGAAGAGGCCCGCCAGGCTGGTCGCGCCGCGCGCATCGGTGGCGATGCCGCCCATGTGGTAGTGGCAGGCCGGAGCCACGGGGATCGGCTGGACGCGCGGGTCGATCCCGCCGCCCAGGCAGGCGGCGAACACGGCCGGAAACTCCTCGGGGAAGTGCCCGCCCACCGCCTCGCGCGCGTCGAGGAAGGCGCCGCGGCCAGCTTCGCGTTCGGCATGGATCGCCCGGGCCACCACGTCGCGGGGCGCCAGCTCGGCGTCGGGATGGTAGCGCGCCATGAACAGCCGCCCCTCGGCGTCCGTCAGCCGCGCGCCTTCGCCCCGCAGGGCCTCGGTGGCCAGCGGCGCGGGATCGCGGCCGATGTCGATGGCCGTGGGGTGAAACTGCACGAACTCGGGGTCGGCGATGGTCGCGCCGGCCAGGGCGGCCAGACCCAGGCCGTCGCCCACCAGCTCGGCCGGCGTCGTGGTCACGGCGTAGAGGCCGCCGATGCCGCCGGTGGCCAGGATCACGGCGTCGGCCAGGATCTCGACCGGCTGGCCGTCGATCCGCGCCACCACGCCGCGCACCCGGCCGGTGTTGTCCTGCACGAGGCCGGCGAGCCTCGCGCCCGTGCGCACCTTGACGTGCGGCGCGGCCAGCACGGCCACGACGACCGCGTCCATGATGGCGCGGCCGGCCTGGTCGCCCTTGACCCTCGCGACGCGTGCGCGGCTATGCGCGGCCTCGAGGCTCTGGGCGAAGGAGCCGTCGGCCTTGCGGTCGAAGGGCGCACCCAGTGCGGCGAGGCGGCGAACGGCGTCCGGACCTTCCTCGGCGAGCAGGCGCGCCATCTCGGGAACCACCAGTCCGGCGCCGGCCGCGACCGTGTCGTCGGCATGCAGCGCCGGAGCGTCGTCGCCGGACAGCGCCGCGGCGACGCCGCCCTGGGCCCAGGCCGATGAACAGCCCTGGCTCAGCGGCGCCTCGGTCAGCACCAGAACCTTGGCGGGCGCGGCGGCCAGGGCGGCGCTGAGCCCCGCGAGGCCCGCGCCGACCACCACCACGCCCTCGTGGCGGATCCGCTCCATCAGATCAGTTCCACGTCCACGTGGTGACGGGCCTTCACCAGGTCGTAGCGCGCCGGCTGGGCCGGCGGCGGCAGGTCGATCATCCGCTGGACGGCCAGGCGCGCGCGTTCGGCGATCGCCGGATCGACGGTGACTTCGTAGCGGTCGTTCACCAGCGCCTCGTAGATGTTCTCCAGCGAGATCATCTTCATGTGCGGGCACAGGTTGCAGGGACGCACGAACTCGGTGAACGGAGCGTCGGCCGCGACGTTGTCGGCCATTGAGCACTCGGTGATCAGCACCACGCGCTTCGGCTTCCGCTGGATGACGTAGTCGTTCATGGCCGCGGTCGAACCGGCGAAGTCCGAAACCTCCAGGACCTCGGCCGGGCATTCGGGGTGGGCCAGGATCTCGGCGTCCGGATAGGCGTCCTTGAGTTCGAGGATGTCGGCGGCCGTGAAGCGCTCGTGCACCTCGCAGCGCCCCTTCCAGGCGATGATCTTGATGTGCGTCTGGCGCGCGACGTTGCGGGCGAGGAACTCGTCCGGGATCAGGATGACGCTGTCGACGCCCCATTGGCGCGCGGCCTCTTCCACCACCTGCACCGCGTTGGCGCTGGTGCAGCAGATGTCGGTCTCGGCCTTCACATCCGCCGTGGTGTTCACATACGTGACGACCGGCAGGCCCGGGTAGCGCTGCTTGATGAGGCGCACGTCCGCGCCCGTGATCGAGCTGGCCAGCGAGCAGCCGGCGCGCAGGTCCGGGATCAGGACGCGCTTTTCCGGGCTCAGGATCTTCGAGGTCTCGGCCATGAAGTGCACGCCGGCCTGGACGATGATCCGGGCGTCCGAGCGGGCGGCTTCCTTGGCCAGGCCAAGGCTGTCGCCCACGTAGTCGCCCACGCCGTGGAAGATCTCGGGCGTCATATAGTTGTGGGCGAGGATGACCGCGTCCTTCTCGCGCTTCAGCCGGTTGATCTCGGCGATCAGCGGGGCCTGAAGGCGCCATTCCATCGGCGTGACGTGGCGCTTCACCTTCTCCCACATGGGAGCGGTCTGGGCCTCGATCTCGGGCGTGAACGCGAACTGGAATCCGTCGGCGGCCATGGATCCCTCCTTATGCTCAAAGTGAGCATTTCTCAGGCCTTATAAAACGCGCCTGGGCCGAAACCCGGCGCGACGGCTTTTGCTCAATTCGAGCATAACCCGCCAAAGAGATATAGCGCGGTGATCTGCGGGCGCAAGGGCGATTCCATGACAGATGTGCGATCGGCTGACTTAGGGGCAGGCGGGACCGACCCGCTCACCGTCGACCGCGCCGTGCGGGCGGCGCGGCTCGCGGGGGTGTTCGAACTGCAGCTGCGCTTCGCCGCCCGCATGGGCGAGCTCATGGGGGCGCCGCTCGGCGAGATGGTCCTGCGCCACACCAACCTGCACCGTCGCTTCGGCCTGGGCCGCATCAGTCGCGGCGTGTCGCCGGCCTGGGCCTCCTATGCGCAGGACCTGGAGCGCCTGTCGGATCTCGGCGAGCGGGTGGCCCTGACCCAGCGGACCTTCGTCGACGCCACGCCCGAGGTCGTGCCCGGGCCCGGCCGCACGGCCTTCGGTTGCTTCGCCTGCGACGACGCGGCGGCCGACGACGGCTCGGTGCAGATCCACTTCCGGAACGCCGACACGGATGCCGCCGGGGGGCCGCTCTCGCCCGGCAAGCTGGCCCGCCGGCGGGGGGAGATGGCCGCGGTGGTGGCCCACATCCGGGCGACCCGGCCCGAGGCGACGCATATCCGCGGACGATCCTGGCTCTACAACCTGGCGGCCTATCGGCGGGTGTTTCCGGCCGACTATGCCGACGCCTGTCGCCCGATCGCGCCCGAGCCGGTCACCCTCGACGGGAATTCGCTCTGGGGGCAGGCGATCACGGCCGCGGAACAGGTGCGTCCCGACATCCGGGACGCGATACTGGCGGCGCTGCCCGGTCTCGACGCCGCCGCGCCCTGGACGGCGTTTCCGTTCCAGGTCCTGTCGACGCGCGCGCCGCTTGAGAGCTTCGAGGCGCTCTACCGGCCCTGACCGGCGCTCAGCGCGCCTGGGCCCGCGCGGTGGCGCAGACGGCCGCGATCATCTGGGCCAGCTGTTCGGGTCCGTACGGCTTGCGCAGCAGGGGCCAGGGCGCCTCCTCGGCCGCCGTCAACACCTCGCCGGTGTAGCCGGACGACAGGATCACCGGCAGGTCTGGACACAGCTCCACCGCCGTTCGCGCCAGCTCCACCCCCGACATCTCTCCCGGCATGATGACGTCGGTCAGCAGCAGATCGATCGGCTCGCGGGCCTTCAGCACCTTCACCGCCGCGGCCGCGTCCCGCGTGCGGCGGACCCTGTGGCCCAGGTCGGCCAGCATGTCCTCGACCACGGCGCCGACCTGGTCGTCGTCCTCGGCCAGCAGGACCGTGAGCGCCGGGGTGACCGGTACGTCGGCGGTTTCGGGCGTGGCGGGCGCGGGCGCCGCCGCCTTGGAGCGTGGCAGGTATATGGAGACCGTTGAGCCCTTGCCCGCGGCGCTCTCGACGGTCGCGGTCCCGCCGCTCTGTCTCGCGAACCCATAGACCTGTGAAAGGCCCAGGCCCGTGCCGCGTCCGGGTTCCTTGGTGGTGAAGAACGGCTCGAACGCGCGGGCGACGACCGCTGCGTCCATCCCGGCGCCGGTGTCGTGCACGCTGATCCTCACATAGTCGCCGGCCGGCAACGCCTCGACCTGGCGCGCCGACAGGGTCATCGAGCGGCTTTCTACGCGGATGACGCCGCCCATCGGCGTCGCGTCGCGGGCGTTCACCACTAGGTTCATCACCGCCGCTTCCAGCTGGCTGACGTCGAGGTTCGCCACCGCGCCCGCTGATCCCGGGGCGATCACGAGGCTGACCGCTTCGCCGACAGCCCGGCGCAGCAACTGCTCGCTGTCGGTCAGCAATGCGTCGACCGCCACGGCCTCGGGCTTCAGCGCCTGGCGCCGCGAGAAGGCCAGCAGTTGCTGGTTCAACCGCTCGCCCCGGCGGGCCGCCCCCAGCGCCGCCTCGATCATGCGTTCGCGCCGCGCCTCGTCGTGTGGATGGCGCTGCATCAGGTCCAGGGCGCCGATGATGACGGTCAGCAGGTTGTTGAAGTCGTGCGCCACGCCGCCGGTGAGCTGGCCCACGGCCTCCAGTTTCTGCGCCCGCTGCAGTGCGGCCTCGGCCTCGTCGCGTTCGGTGAGGGCCGCCTCGACCCGTTCGGCCAGCAGATCGTTGATCCGCTTGAGGTTGTCCTCGGCCTGCTTGGCGTCGGCGATGTCGTAGCCCACGCCGATGAAGCCCGCGAACTCACCGTCGGCCGACCAGCGTGGCTGCGAGACCGACCGCACCCAGCGGTACTGGCCGTCGTGCCGCAGGTAACGCGCCTCCAGCGTGAAGAGTTGGCGCGAGGCCTCGCCCGCCACCTGCTCCTGCAGCACGCGGGCCATGTCGTCGGGATGCAGGACGTTGCGCCAGTCGAACGCGATGGCGCTTTCGTAGTCGACGCCCAGGAAGTCGACGTAGGTGCGGTTGGCGAACTCCCGACGGCCGTCGGTGCGGGTGACCCACATCAGTACGGGCGCGCTGTCGGCCAGGGTGCGGAACCGGCCCTCGGTGGCCTGGACCACCTTCTGGGCCGCCTCTTCGCCGGCGGCGGCGGCGTCGAGCCGCAGCACGGCTTGCCGATAGCCGGCCGAGATGACCACGGTGAGGGCGGCCGACGCCGCGAACAGCGCCAGCAGGGCTGGGCTGTCGCCTTCGAGGAAGGTGCTGGGCGACAGCAGGTTCAGACCGGCCGCCACCGCCAGCCCGGCCCAGCCCCAGCGCGGCCCGGCGAAGAGGGTGATGACGCTGAGAGCCGGCAGATAGGTCATCGAGGGGCCGAGGCCCCGGTCGAACCCCAGGACAAGGAAGCGCACGAGGATCGCCGCGCCCAGCCCCGCCACCGTGATCGCGAGGCCCGCCAGGAGGCCCGGCGCGCGCCGCGGCACGAGCCTCGGCGGCCAGTTCGCCGGCGTGATACGCATGCCCCTCAGATCCCCATCCCGAAGCGGGAACGGCGAGCATGGAGCCGGGTCGGTGGGGTTGCAACCGTCACCATGGACACGATTGCGGTGCGCGGCTTGCACGATTTTTGCCTGTCGCGGGTCCAAATATCGCCGGTTTGCGCCTATATGCGACACCGCCAGACCAAGGAGGGGGAAACCCTGATCTCTGCCGTACGCCATGTCCTTCGCTCGTCGCGGGCGAAGCTGGGAGCCGCCCTGGCCCTCGTGGTCCTCGTGGCCGCGCCCGGTTGCGCGCCCGGCGGCAAGGACCCGCAGCAGGCCGAGACCGCGCGTCTGGTCTCGGGCGGCCTCTCGAACGACCAACTCTTCAAGCTGGCCTCCAACATGGACCCGGCGATGCGGGCGCTGGCTCTGCGGCACGATCCCGGCTCGCGCGCGCCCGACCTCTGGTCGCGCCCCAAGGGCTGGGGCAGCCTGGATCTGCGCGAGGCGCCGTCCCTGGGCTTCTCCACCACCGAGGGTCAGACGGCCGAGGAACTGAACTCGCTACGTCCCTTCGCCGACCTGCCGATCCGGCCCATGCGGCCGTTCATCCTGAAGGCGTCGATCGAGGACCGGGCGCGGGCGGTCGAGTGCCTGAGCCAGGCCGTCTACTACGAAGCCGCGCGCGAGCCCCAGGTGGGGCAGGAGGCGGTGGCCCAGGTGGTCCTTAACCGGATGCGCCATCCGGCCTATCCGAAGTCGGTCTGCGGCGTGGTCTACCAGGGCTCGGCCCGGACGACCGGCTGCCAGTTCACCTTCACCTGTGACGGCGCGCTGGCCTATGCCCCGGTCCCGGCGCTGTGGAAGCGCGCGCGAGCGGTCGCCGAGCGGGCCCTGAACGGCTACGTCGACAAGACCGTCGGTTCGGCGACGCACTATCACGCCCAATATGTGGCGCCCTATTGGGCCCCGACCCTGGTCAAGATGACCCAGGTGGGTCAGCACATCTTCTATCGCTGGACCGGCCCCTGGGGCGAGCCGCCCGCATTCACCGGCCGTTATGCCGGCGGCGAGGCCTACCTGACCCAGGCGGTGCTGGGCGGCGTCGATGCGCGCACCCAGGGCGGGCTCTTCTCGCCTGAGACCCAGGGCATTCCGGCCGAGCGCAAGGTCACCCTGGCGGTGGCCGGCGAGGTGCGGACCTACACGATCACCGACCCCACGGCCCCCGGCGGCGACCGCACCCGCGTGCGCGGCACCCTGCTCTCCACCCGCCGCGCGCCGACCGCCGACGAGGTGAAGCGCATCAACCAGAGCCTGGAGGCGCTGGAGCGCGACATGGACGCCAAGGCCGCCACCGGCGGCGCGGCGACGGCGTCCCAGCCGTCGGCGAACTAGCGGAAGGCGACGCTCAGGCGCGCGCCGACGAACCGGCCGGTCGGGTCCCAGCCCCGGGCCGCCGCCGCGCCGAACTTGTCGGCGCCGGGCTTCAGCCCGCACATGAAGCCCAGGGAGCCCGTGACGTCCTCGCCGTCTAGCCGGCGGTCGATGGCGGTGCGGGCGACGCCGGGAATGCGCTCGGCCGGGGCGCGGCTGTATCGGACGGCGAAGTCGGCGCTGGGCGAGGAAAGGTTCAGGCCGGCCGCGGCGGGCTTAGGCAGCATCACCGGCTCGGCCGCTTGGGCGGTCCCGGCGACGGCGAGGGCGCTGAGCAGGATCACGACCTTCATGGCCCGACTACACCACGCCGGCCGGTCGCTGGCGAGCCTCAGTCTCCGAAGGCGGCCGGGTAGGCGACCATGAAGGGCTCGTCGAAGGCCGCGGGCTCCAGGGCCAGCGCCATGAAGGCCGGATTGCCGGAGAACGGCGCCCGGACCCTGGCGGTCGCGTCGGCCGAAAAGCCGAAGCGCGGATAGTACTCGGGATGGCCCAGCACCAGGACGCCGTGCGCCCCGAACTCGCGCGCCTGCTCCAGCCCTGAGCGGATGAGCGCCGAGCCGACGCCCGCGCGCTGCAGTCCCGGCCGCACCGCCACGGGAGCCAGGGCGGCGTAAAGCTCGGGCCGGTCCGCGAAGAGGCGGCTGAACAGGATGTGGCCGGTAACGACCTCGTCCTCGACGGCCACCAGTTCGAACAGGACGTCCCCGGCTGTGCGCAACCGCTCGACCAGCCGCGCCTCGTCCGGTTGGCCGAACGCCGCTTCCACCACCTCGGCGATGGCGGGATGGTCGGCGGCGCGGGCGAACCGGATCATCGGCTACCAGACGCCGATCTTCTGCGCCTCGGCGTGGCTGATGGGGTGGTGTTCCTTCACATGGTCTTCCTCGGCCAGGAAGCGCACGGCCTCCAGCGCGGCCATGCACCCCATGCCGGCCGCGGTCACCGCCTGGCGATAGACGTCGTCGGTGACGTCGCCCGCGGCATAGACACCGGCGATCGCGGTCGAAGCCGTACCCGGTTTCACCTTCAGATACCCCGAGGCGTCCATCTCCAACTGGCCCTGGAAGAGCTGCGAGGCCGGGGCATGACCGATGGCGATGAAGACGCCGTCCGCCGCCACCGTCTGGGTCTCGCCGGTCTTGACGTTCTTCAGCCGCGCGCCGGTGACGCCCAGCGGGTCCGTCTCGCCGGTCACCTCGTCGATGACGCTGTCCCAGATCACCTCGATCTTGGGGTGCTTGAACAGGCGCTCCTGCAGGATCTTCTCGGCCCGGAACTCGTCCTTGCGGTGCACGACCGTGACCTTGGCGGCGAAGTTGGTGAGGAAGAGGGCCTCTTCCACCGCCGTGTTGCCCCCGCCGACCACGATCACGTTCTTGCCGCGATAGAAGAAGCCGTCGCAGGTCGCGCAGGCCGAGACGCCGAAGCCCTGGAACTTCTGCTCGGTCTCGAGGCCCAGCCACTTGGCCTGGGCGCCGGTGGCGATGATCAGGGTCTCGGCCAGCCAGACCTGGCCGCTGTCGGTCTCCAGGCGGAACGGGCGCTGGGACAGGTCGGCCTTGGTGACGATGTCGCTGACGATCTCGGTGCCGACGTGCTCGGCTTGGGCCTGCATCTGCTCCATCAGCCAGGGGCCCTGGATGACGTCGGCGAAGCCCGGGTAGTTCTCCACGTCGGTGGTGATGGTGAGCTGGCCGCCGGGCTGGATGCCCTGGATCAGCACGGGCTTCAGCAGCGCGCGGGCGGCGTAGATGGCGGCGGTGTAGCCGGCGGGGCCAGCCCCGATGATGAGGCAGCGGACAGAGCGAGGTTCGGACATGCCCCTAATGTAGTGACGATTCCGACCCGGCGCGACGCCCGCGAGCATTCCGTCTTCACGCGGGTGTGAAATATATTATCGTTGATAACTTATCTTGATTTCGATCAAGGTGAGCAGGCTGGCGGCCTCGATGCTGCGGCCTGAACAAGAGCACCGGGAGGCGGAAGTGAGCATTTCGACGAAGGCCCAGCATTTTGACGTGCTGATCGTGGGCGCTGGCATCTCCGGGATCGGCGGCGCCTACCACATGACCCACCAGGCGCCGGACAAGACGTTCGTCGTGCTGGAGACGCTGGAGAGCTTCGGCGGCACCTGGCTCACGCACAAGTATCCCGGCATCCGCTCGGACAGCGACCTCTACACCTTCGGTTATCGCTTCAAGCCCTGGACGGGCCAGCCGATCGCCACGGCCAAGGCGATCCGCGACTACATGGGCGAGGTGATCGAGGAGAACGACCTGGCGAAGCACATCCGCTATCGCCACCGGATCACAACCGCCTCGTGGTCCAGCCGCGACAACCTCTGGACCATCGAGGCCGAGCGTCTCGACACCGGCGAGTTCGTGGTCTTCACCGCCGGCTTCCTCTGGATGTGCCAGGGCTACTATCGCCAGTCGCAGGGCTACACGCCCGACTGGCCGGGCCTCGGCGACTTCAAGGGCCGCGTCGTCCATCCGCAGACCTGGCCGCAGGACCTGGAGCTGAAGGACAAGAAGGTCGTGGTCATCGGGTCGGGCGCCACCGCCGCCACCCTGATCCCCAACATCGCCGACGACTGCGCGCATGTGACCATGCTGCAGCGCTCGCCGACCTACTTCGTGCCGGGACGCAACGCGATCGAGATCGCCGACCAGCTCCGCCTGCTGGAGATCGACGAGACCTGGATCCACGAGATCGTCCGTCGCCAGCAGCTCTACAACCAGGATCTCTTCACCCGCCGGGCGGTCGAGGAGCCCGAGACGGTGAAGCAGGAGCTGCTGGCCGGGGTGTCGGCCTTCGTCGGGCCCGAGATCACCGAGAAGCACTTCACCCCGAGCTATCGCCCCTGGCGCCAGCGCATCGCCTTCGTGCCGGACGGCGACATCTTCCAGGCGGTCCGCGCCGGCAAGGCCTCGGTCGTCACCGACGATATCGACGCCTTCGTGCCGGAAGGCATCCGACTGAAGTCGGGCGGGATGCTGGAAGCCGACGTCGTGGTCACCGCCACCGGCTTCAACCTCAATGTCCTGGGCGACATCAGCTTCGTGGTCGACGGCAAGGCGCTGAACTTCGCCGACAGCGTCACCTATCGCGGAATGATGTTCACCGGCGTGCCCAACATGGTGTGGGTGTTCGGCTACTTCCGGGCCAGCTGGACGCTGCGCGCGGACCTGGTGGCCGACTTCGTCGTCCGCCTGCTCGAGCACATGGACGAGAAGGGCGCGAAGAAGGTCGAGGTGGCCCTGCGGCCCGAGGACGCCGACATGCCGCTGTCCACCTGGATCGACCCCGAGAACTTCAACCCCGGCTACCTCATGCGCGGCATGCACCTGCTGCCCCGCCGGGGCGACAAGCCGGAGTGGCAGCACAGCCAGGACTACTGGGCCGAGAAGGAGGAACTGCCGCTGATCGACCTCGATGACGCGGCGTTCGTCTATTCCGGCGGTGACAAGGCGTCCAAGGCGGCCTGAACCGTGTTCGCCGTAATTCGGGGTTAACGCAAACGGGCTCTTCTCCAGTCGGAACTCTGCACGCTGGAGAAGAGCCTTGAACGCGATGGCGAAGCCGGTTGCCGGCGCCGGCCTGGCGCAGGACGTGATCTCGAACTTCATCGAGGCGGGCGCCCATGCTTTCGAGCAGAAGGTCGACCCCGCGGCGGCGGCGGCCCTGCTGGCCGATATCCGCAAGACCCGCGACTTCGACCACCGTCTGTTCCTCAGCGAAGCCGACTTTGACGCCGATCCCCAGTACACGGGCGTCAACCCGCGTCCCGGCCGTAACCTGCTGGAACAGTTCGAGGACCGGCTCGGTTTCGTCGAACAGGCTCCGCACGTGGTCGAGGCCCTGACCGCCCTGCTGGGCCATGGCTATGAGATCCTGAACAAGAAGGTGGTCTGCGGCGTGCCCGCCAGCTCGGTGCCGCCCTGGCTCAAGGCGCGCATCCACGGCAACCCGGTGAACAACCTCGGCGCCTACGTCCGCCCCGAGCACCGCGACATCACCTACTTCTACGGCATCGACTTCCACCAGGACCTGATCGACTACAAGGAACGGGAAGCCGACTTCCTGACCCTCTATGTCTATCTGCATCCGGTCACGCGGGCCGACGCGCCGCTGTACCTGCTGGACGGCAGCCACAAGCTGGGGGGCTCTGTATTCCCCCACGAGCTCGAGCAGACGGCTCCGGGCGCCTGGCGCTATCGCAACGGCGAGCATGGCGAGACCATGACCTCCCAGCGCATCCTGACCGGCGACACAGGCTATGCTGCCATGTGGCACGCCTGCACCCTCCACGGCACCCAGCCGGACGCGGCCGACCACGAGCGGATCTCGCTGCGCTATCTGATCGCCCGCGGCTCGGGCGCCCGCGCGCCTGGGATGGACGCGGTCAACGCCACCCTGCGTGGCCCGCTCAGCCTGGTCAGCACCCGCCAGGACCTGGCGGCCGACGGCTCGGCCCAGATCCGCCAGAACACGGTCCTCAAGGCCTGAAGCGAAAAGGCCGGGGTTTGAGCCCCGGCCTTTCCTCTATTCCTTGATGAAGTAGCCGCCGGGCGCCGAGGCCCAGCCGAACTTCTCGATGCGCGGCGGGCGGCCGTCGAAGAACTCCTCCAGCGCCTCGCTCTCGCCCGGCCATTCACGGATCGCGTACTCGTCCAGCAGCACCACGCCGCCTGTCAGGATGCGCGGCCAGAAGGCCTTCAGCGCCGCCAGGGTCGGGGCGTAGAGGTCCATGTCCAGGTGCAGCAGGGAGATCCGCAGGCCCGGGTTCTCTTCCGCGTAGGCCTGGGCCGTCACGCAGACATCGCCGTCGACCAGCTCTACCCGCGGGCGGCCCGGGACGAAGCTGTCTTTGTTGAAGGCGTCGACCAGGGTGAAGAGCGTGTCGCGGAACTGGGCCGGGTTCCAACCCTCAGAGGTGTTGCCCACCCGCTCGTCCAGGCCGTCCTTCGGCGTGCGGTCGGCCAGGCCCCGGAAGTGGTCGAAGCCCAGGACCTTGCGGGTGCGGTCGCCCGGACAGAACGTCTCCAGGAACCGGGCAAAGGTCAGCAGGGACGAGCCCTTGTAGACCCCGCATTCGACGATATCGCCGGGGATGTCCTCGATGAGCTTGAAGACCTCGTAGTGCGCGAAGGCCTTCATGAAATGCATGCGGCGGCCGAACGAACCCAGGTTCGCGATCAGGTCGTGATCGTCCAGGTGGTTCTTCAGCAGCGACCGAAGGGTCTCGTCGGCGGGGATCATCAGTCTTCCTTGAAGGCGATCAGTTCGGGGTGCAGTTCGGCGAAGGTGTCGAAGCCGTCGACCTTGCGGTGACGCCAGCCACGGGCGACCACTTCGGGCGCCATCAGGTCGCCGAAGCGGACCTGGATGGAGTAGCGGTGACGCGGGCCAGGATTGCGGCCCGAGCGGTGGACGACGGTGTTGCGGAACAGCAGCACGTCGCCCGGCAGCATCTCAGGCTTGATCGCGCAGGCTTCGAAGCCCCTGTGGAACCGCTCTGGAATGAAGGCGTCGCGCGTGCCCAGCCGGTCGCCGGCGGCATTGCGCTTCCAGCGGATCTCCACCGGATAGAGCTGTTCCGAGGGGAGGTCGGCGATGTCGACCCCGCCGTTGGCCTCGCCGCTGGGCGTCAGGGGCAGCCAGGCGGTGACCGAGTTGTCGCAGAGCACGTTGTACGGAAAGTCCTGGTGCCAGCCGAAGCCGCGCCAGGCCTCGCCGGCCAGATCCATGCGGAACACGGCGTGCTGGAAGGGGCTGTGCAGGCGCGTGGCGCCGATCATGTGGGCGGCGGCCCGGCGAAGCGGCTCGGCGGTGATGATCCGGCGGAAGACCTCGGTCTCGCGCATCACGTCGTACACGGCGCCCAGACGGCCGCGGTCGCGCGCGATGAGGTCGTCGGCCAGGGCGTCCAGGTCGTCGGGCCCATCGGCGCCCACGGCGCGGAACAGGTCCGCCAGGGTGTCACGCGCCTCGGCGATCAACTCGGCGGGCAGCAGTCCGCGTTCGTTGGCGAACGCGGCGGTCTGGCCCTGTGAACGCGTGAGGGGAATGGTCATCGCGCCCAAATTGTAGGGCTTCGGCGAAGAGTTCGTTAACGTTGTTCGCCGGAGCGGCCGCCGATCAGGTTCAGGAACGCCTCGGCGACCCGGCCGGCGCCCAGGCCATCGCACACGTCGGCGCTGGCGGCGGCCAGGCTGCGCCGCAGGTCGGCGTCCCGCAGCAGGCGCAGGAGGTGCCGGTCGAACGTGTCGTCGAAGTCGGGATCGGCCAGGTCCAGGACCAGCGCCGCGCCACGCTCGGCCACCGCGCGGGCCGCGTCGCGCTGATTGTCCGCCAGCACCACCATCACCGAGGGCAGGCCCAGGACGCAGCGCTCCCAGGTCGTCGAGCCCGCGGCCCCGACCCCGATGTCCGCCTCGGCGGTCAGCCGGGCCATGTGCGGCGTGTCCACGTGCAGCATCAGGCGCGGATCGCGGCGCGCCACCTTGGCCAAGCCTGGGGCGGACGGAGCGGCTCCGCCCAGGACGATGTCCAGGCCGATGTCGTGGATCCGCGGGCGGATGCGCTCGACGATCCGCGCGGTGACGCCGCCGACGTCCGTCAGGCCCATCGACACCAGGATCCGCTGCACCGGCTCGCCGCGCCAGGCCAGGGCCGGCTCGCGTAGGGCCGCGAACTCGGGCCGGATCGGGGCGAAGGTCGGCCCCAGCAGCAGGCGGGCGTGGGCGGTGGTCAGGCCGTTGTAGTCCTCGGCTCGCCGGGCGGGCCCCGAATCCAGCACCAGGTCGGCGCCCAGAGGCCGGTTGGCCAGATCGTCGATGACCAGCACCGGCCGACCCTGGGCCATGGCGCGGTGGTCAGGTTCTGACAGGCCGTAGTGATCGAAGACGATGGCGTCGAACGCCTCGCGCACGGCTGCGGCGGCCAGGTTCTCGGCCGGGATGCGATTGGTGTCGGGGGCGAAGGCGTCGAGCAGTTCGCTCACGGCGGGCGGGCCCACGAAGGCGAAGCTTGCGCCCTGCGCTTCCAGCGCCCGCGCGAGCGTCAATGAGCGCATGACGTGGCCGCCGCCCACACTGGGGCCGCCGTCGACGACGAACAGGATTCGCGGACCGGTCATGACCGTGCATCGCTCCGGATCGGGGCGGGATCGCGGCGGGCCGGGTCCAGGGGCGCGCTCATGGCGCTGGGTTTGACCTGATGCGGGCCCAAAAGCAAAGGGCCGCCCCGAAGGGCGGCCCTCGCAAGTCGGAACCGGTGAGCCGGCCTTAGAGGAAGGTGGCTTCGCTCACGTCGGTCAGCGCCGCACCCTGCAGGAGGATGACGTGGTCGGCCGAGCCGTCGCCGTTGGTATCGATGAAGAGACCCACGAAGCCGGTGTAGCTGATCGCGGCGTAGGCCCGCGTGCCGTCCAGCGCCGTGTCGGCGGCCGCCAGGGCGGCGGCGAAGTCGTTGGCGCCGCCGGCGGCGCCCTCGAAGTAGTTCGCGACCGTGCCGGCCGGTTGGCCGAACTCGATCTTGGCCGCCGAGGTGAAGCCCGAGATCGTGTCGGCCGTGGCCGCGGTGATCCCGGTGTCGCCGTTGTTGAAGTAGAACACGTCGGCCCCGCCGCCGCTGGCGATCACATCGACGCCCGCGCCGGCCTGGATGCTGTCCGCGCCCGCGCCGCCGGTGATGGTGTCGTTGCCCGCGCCCGAGTTGACGGTGTTCGCGCCGTCGCCGGTCGTGATGCGGTCGTTGTTGGCGCCACCAAGGATGGTGTCGCTGCCGCTGCCAGCGGTGATGGTGTTGATCCCGTCGCCCGCCGTGATCTGGTTGTTGCCATCGCCGGCGGAGATGGTGTCGTCGCCGTTGCCGGTGGTGACGGTGTCGTTGCCCGTGCCGGTGGTGATGCTGTCGTTGCCGCCACCACCGTTGACGTTGTTGTTGCCGTTACCAGCGTCGATGACGTCCTGGCCGCCGGCGGTAGCGATGATGTCGTTGCCGCCGCCAGTGGTGATGTTGTCGTTGCCGCCGCCGCCAGTGACGCTGTTGTTGCCGCCGGTGTCGGTCAGGATGTCGTTGCCGCCACCGAGGCTGATGGTGTCGTTACCGGTGCCCGACAGGATGCTGTCGTTGCCGTCACCGCCGTCGATGATGCTGTCGACGGTGCTGGCGCTGCCGGTGACGGTGTCGTCGCCTTCGCCGGCGATCACCTGGCCGCGACCCGTGAAGGTGATGGTGTCGGAGCCGGCGCCCGAGTTGATGATGTCCTGACCGCCGCCGACGCTGATCGTGTCGTTGCCGCCGCCCGACGTGACGGTGTCGTTGTCGGTGCCGGTGGTGATGATGCTGTCCGCGCCAGCGCCGGTCGTGATGCTGTTGGCGCCCGCGCCGGCGTTGATGGTGTTGACGCCGTCGCCGGCGTTGATGGTGTCGGAGCCGCCGCCGGTGGTGACGCTGTCGTCGCCGGCGCCCGAGCTGATCACGTTGGCGCCCGAGCCGGCCGCGATGGTGTCGTTGCCGTCGCCGGTCTCGATGGTGTCGTCGCCAGTGTTCGTGGTGACGCTGTTCGCGCCGCCGCCGACCGAGACGAAGATCGCGCCGGTCGCCGCGCCGCCGAGGACGGTGTCGGCGCCCGCGCCGCCCAGGATGCGGCCTTCGCCGCCCACGGTGATGCGGTTGGCGCCCGCGCCGGCCGTCACGGTGTCGGCGCCGGTGCCGGTGTCGATCGTGTCGGCGGCGTCGCCCGTGGTGATGTTGTCGTCGCCGTCACCCGCGGTGACGCTGTTGGCGCCCGCGCCGGCGGTGATGGTGTCGTTGCCCGAGCCGGTGATGACCGTGTCGTCGCCGTCGCCGGCGTCGACATTGTCGTTGCCCGTGCCGGTGGTGATGCTGTCGTTGCCCGCGCCGCCGGTGACCACGTTGCGGCCGTCGCCGGCGCCGATGGTGTCGTCGCCGTCGCCGCCCTCGAGGACGTCATTGCCGCCGGTGGCCGAGATGTTGTCGTTGCCGGCGCCGCCGGTGACGACGTTGGCGCCCGCCGCGGCGACGATCACGTCGTTGCCGTTGCCGCCCGCGATGGTGTCGTTGTCGGCGCCGCCGGTGATGTTGTCGTTGCCGTCGCCGCCGTCGAGGTTGTTGTTCCCGGCGCCGCCGTCGAGGACGTCGTTGCCGTCCTGGCCGCCCAGGGTGTCGTCGCCGGTGCTGCTGGTCAGGGTGTCGTCGCCCAGGTTGCCCAGCAGGTAGTCGTTGCCGCCACCGCCGTTGATCGAGTCGTTGCCCTGGCCGCCGAGCGCCAGGTCGCCCGTGGTGCTGCCGGAGATGGTGTCGTCGCCGAGGTTGCCCTGGGCGAACTGGTTGACCGTCGGGTTCGAGCCGGCGCCCAGGTTGATGGTGTCGTTGTCGCGGCCGCCGTAGATGACGTCGTCGCCGGCGCCGCCGATCAGGCTGTCGTCGCCCTGGTTGCCCTGCAGCACGTCATTGCCGGCCGCGCCGTCGAGGGTGTCGTTGCCGGCGCCGCCGTAGAGGCCGTCGGCGCCCGCCGCGCCCGTGAACGGATCGTTGCCCGTCGTGCCCACGTACAGCTTCGAGCCGTCCTGGAAGAGGAAGTCGGATTCACCGCGAAGGCCCGCGTCCGAGAAGGTGACGTTCCGGCCCGGGGCCTGGAGGATCACATAGTCGGGCGTGTCGATGGTGAACGGCACGAAGACGACCGACACGTTGGCGGCCGAGAGGGTCGCGCTGGTGAAGATCAGCTGGTCCGAGGGCGTGTAGGCGAGCGCCTGCGCCTCGGTGATGGAATCGAAGAAGTACGTCGCCACTGTGCGGCCCCCGGGGTTCGAATCAGACTGCGTCCCTTACCGGGAGGCTATCCATAATTCCTTAGCTAAAGTTACCGAGCCGGGCGAGCCGGGCAAGTTTCCATTGCTCAGGGTTGAGTTGAAGACGCCGACTCTTCCGATCCGTCGTACCGGCGCAACAGTTCCCGGGCTGCCCGATCGGTCTCGGCGAGCGGCGGGTAAGCTTTGCCGTCGAGGGAATCTGAGAAGGGGCGTGCAATCCCGCGTCGGGCGAGTTCGGCGTGGAACCGGCCGAGCTTGGCGCTTTCGCCCACCATGGGCAGCACGAACAGCGGCTTCCCAGTGGCCGCCGCGTCGGTGGCGAGGTTGGTGGAGTCCTCGGTGACCAGGATCGCGTCGGCCGCCGCGAGGAACGCGAAGTAGGGGTTGTCGCCCTCGCCGTCCCAGATGATGCCCGGCAGCCGCGCGAGCTCCGCGGTCATGGCCTCGCGCGCGGGCGCGGGCGTACGCCGGGTGTAACTGAGCAGCAGGGAGCCGCCGGCGAGTTCCACCGTCCGGGCGATTCGCGCGGCGAGGGCGCGGGCATGCTGGGCCGGCAGGCGGTGCGCCTTGGACTTGCCGCCGACGATCACCGCCACGCGCGGATGCGGCAGGTCGGCCAGGCGCGGGGCGAACTTGGCCAATTCCAGCGCCAGCGTCTCGGGTGTCACCCGGTTCGGCGCGCCGAGGATCGGAGCGACATTGGCCCCGGTCAGCCCGTCGTGCTCGGGCGGCACGACCAGATCGAAGCGGTCGAGCGGCGCGCGCGGGTCCTGCGTCTGAACGACGAAGGTATGCCCCTCCGACCATTTCAGCATGCGCGTGGAGAGCGGAAGGGTGGCGCGGCCGGCGGCGATCCAGATGTCGGGCCAGGGCGCGGCGATCGGGTCGCCGGTGCGGAGCGTCGGAGGGATCAGCCGCCAAGGCAGGCGACCGAGGCCGTGCGCCCAGCCGATCCGCTTGCGGGTGATCAGCGCGGGGCGCAGGCGGGCGACCGCTTCCGCGAGGCCCAGGACCTGGGCCTCGATGCCGGCGCGGCCGTCGGAAACGGCCCAGATCCGAAGCGGTCTCGGAGCCGTGGACATGAAGTGGGCCTCAGACCCACTCCACCTTGATGATCTCGTAGGCCTTCACGCCGCCGGGGGTGTTCACCTCGACGACGTCACCGGTCTCCTTGCCGATGATCGCGCGGGCGATCGGCGAGGTGACGGACACACGGCCACGCTTCACGTCGGCCTCGTGCTCGCCGACGATCTGGTAGCGGGCCTCCTCCTCGGTGTCTTCGTCGACGACCGAGACGGTCGCGCCGAACTTCACCTGGGTGCCCGAGAGCTTGGAGACGTCGATCACCTGGGCGCGGGCCATCTTGTCCTCGATCTCGGCGATCTGGCCTTCGATCCAGCCCTGGCGCTCCTTCGCCGCGTGGTACTCCGCGTTCTCGGAGAGGTCGCCGTGCGCGCGCGCTTCGGCGATGGCGGCGATCACCGCCGGCCGTTCGACCGTCTTCAAACGCTTCAGGTCTTCGTCGAGGGCCTTATAGCCCTCGACGGTCATCGGAACTTTTTCCATCGTGACTCGAGGTTCGCCTTGGTGATCCCCATCCCGACCGCTGGCGGCGCGACCCGGGGGCAGAAATGCTAGGATTGTGCGCCGCAAAAATCAAGATCGATGGTCAATTAGCTCCAGCTTGGCGCGGAGCCCCGGTCGATTGTCTGCGAGCACCAGCCTCCCACCGTGAAGGTTGGCGCACGCGGCCACGAGCGCAAGGCCCAGCCCGCTGCCCGGCGTCGTGCGGGCCGTTTCGAGGCGTACGAACCGCTCCTGGACCCGCCCGAGATGCTCGGCGGGCACGCCCGGGCCGTCGTCCGCCACGATGATGTCCACCCGGCCGGGCGCGGGTTCCTCGACCGCCACGGTGACCCGCGCGCCCTCGCCGGCATGGATGACCGCGTTGTGGAGCAGGTTGCCCACCGCCTGACGCAGCAGGGCGGCGTGTCCGCAGACCAGCACAGGCGCCTCGGGCGCCTCGGCGGCCAGCGTCTGGCCGGCGTCTTCGGCCAGGGGGCCGAACAGCTCGACCATGCTGACCACCAACTCCGCCACGTCCAGCCGCCGCATGTTCTCCTGGGCGAGGCCGGACTCGGCCTGGGCGATGTCGAGCAGGGCGGTCAGGGTCGCCAGCGCCGCATCCGCCTCGGCATGCGCCTCGTCGATGGCGCGGGTGCGCACGGCCTCGGGCGCGTCCGGATCCAGGGCGCGGGCGAGGGCGCCCTTCATCCGGGTCAGGGGCGAGCGCAGGTCGTGGGCGATCGACTCGGTGACCGTGCGCATCCCGGTCATCAGCGACTCGATGCGTTCGAGCATGTGGTTCACCGCGCCGCCCAGGTCGTCGAACACGTCGCCGCGCGGCCGCACCGGAGCCCGCGCCGAGAGATCACCGCGCGCGATCCGTTCCGCGGCGCCGGCGATGGCCCGTGTCCGCCGCAGCAGCAGGGCGTTCAGCGCGAAGCCGCCGGCCGCCGCGGCGAAGGCGGTGATCAGGATCGCCAGGCCCGAGCCCCGCAGCGTGGCCGCGCGCAGGGCGTCGCGGGCGCTGAGGTCCTCGGCGACGATCAGCACCTGGCCGCCGGGCAGGGGGCGGGAGAGCACCCGCCAGAGCTTGCGCGGCGAGGCGTCCGGCTGGGAGACCGTGCGCCAGCCCGTGTCCGGCGCGTCGAGCGAACTCACCACGTCCGCGCCCGCCAGCATCCGGCCGTCGCGGTCCTCCAGGGCATAGTGGAAGCCGTCGGCCGCGCCGATGCGGGCGTGGCGGTTCAGTGCGGCGACCAGGGCCGGCGCGCCCTCCTCGCGAGCGAAGGCGGCGTAGTAGTCGGCGGCCGCCGCCGCGATCGCGGTCTGTTGGCGCGCGATGGCGGCTTCGCCCAGCCGGTCCACCATGAGCAGGCCCAGCAGCGCGGCGACGAGGACGGCCAGGCCGGTGGCCGCCGCCCAGATCCACGGGCGGATCCGCATGGCTCAGGGATGTTCCGAGAGCCGGTAGCCCGACCCCCGCACGGTGTGCAGCAGCGGGCGCTCGAAGCCCTCGTCGATCTTCTTGCGCAGGCGGCTGACGTGGGTGTCGATCAGGCTGGTGTGCGGGTCGAACCGGTAGTCCCAGAGGTCCTCCAGCATCATGGTTCGGGTGACCACCCGGTCCTTGTGGCGCAGCAGGTGTTCCAGCAGCTTGAACTCCCGGGGGAGGAGATCCAGGCGGCGACCGCCGCGCGTCACGCGCCGGGCCAGCAGGTCCATCTCCAGGTCCGCGCAGGCCAGGGTGGTGACGGCCTGGCGCGCGGCGGGCCGGCGCAGCATGGCCGAGACCCGGGCCGAGAGTTCGGAGAAGGCGAAGGGCTTGGGCAGATAGTCGTCGCCGCCGGCGTTCAGGCCGCGCACGCGCTCGTCGGTCTGGTTCAGCGCCGACAGGAACAGCAGGGGCGTCTGCACGCCGGCCGCCCTCAGGGCCTTCACCACCGACAGGCCGTCGAGGCCGGGCAACATCCGATCGAGGATCAGGGCGTCGAACTCGGCCGAACTGGCCAGGTAGAGGGCGTCCCGCCCGTCGGCCACGTGCTCGACGGTGTAACCCTCCTGTCGCAGACCGTTCAGCAGGGTCTCGGCGGTTTCGGCGTCGTCTTCGACGACGAGGATCTTCGCGCCCATGCGCGTCTCCAGGGTGCGGCGGCTGGACCATGGCCCTGCGCCCTGATCGGGACAAAAAGACGGCGGGCGTCCGGCTTGGGGGAACTGTGGACGCCCGCCGTTGCCCCCCTGGCCGCCGGGAGCTTCGGGCGGAAGCGGCGGCCAAGGGCGAAAGGCTGGAGAAAACTCGGGAACTGGCGGCGGGTCAGGCCTTGGTGCAGGCGGCCATGAAGGCCTTGCGGGTCTGGCTGTGGGTCTTCTCGGCCTTCCATTGGGCGGCGCAGGCCTTGGTCTTGTCCGAGGTCGCCGAGGCGGCGGTCTGGGCAGGCTTGGCGGCGGGCTTGGTGGCCGCCATCGCGCCCGCGCCGCTGGCGAGCGACAGGAGGATGGCCGACGAGATCAGGATCTTCCGCATTTGGGATCGTTCTCCTTGGTGACCGCCGTGCGGCGGATGACCCAAGCTCCCACGCGGCTCTGGCGCGCCGCTGACCGCCAGCTCGCAAATTTGTAAGGTTGAGGGAGAGGACCTAGCTAAGCCGGGTCACGGAGGACGACATGGCCGCCAGGCGCGGGATCACGCTCTATCATTCGCCGGCCAGCCGGGCGTTCACCGCCTATTGGATGCTGGAGGAGATCGGCCTCGCGTTCGACGTGCGCCATGTCGACATCCGCAAGGGCGAGCAGAAGCAGCCCGCCTACCTGAAGCTCAATCCGGCGGGGAAGGTGCCGACCCTGACCGACGGCGACGTCGTCGTCAGCGAGAACCCGGCGATCGCGATCTACCTGGCCGACCGCTACAGCTACGGCGCGCTGGCGCCGCGGATCGAGGACCCGGCGCGGGGCGAGTACCTGAAATGGATGGTCTATTCGACAGCGGTGGTCGATCCGGTAGCCTTCCTGCACGAGCAGAAGGTCGATCTGCCCGGGTCGGCGGCCGGCTTCGGCGGCTATGACGACATGGTGCGGGTGCTGACCACCACCCTGAAGGGGCGGGATTACCTGCTGGGCGATCGCTTCACGGCCGCCGACGTGGTGTTGGGAGGCACGATCTCGCGGCTGCTGTACCTGAAGGTCCTGCCCGAGGCGCACGAGCTGCTGGACTACAACGCCCGACTGACCCAGCGCGAAGCCTACCACCGGGCGGCCGACGCCACCTGGCCGGCCCACCTCTATCCCACGTTCTCGGCGGCGCCGGCCTGAGCGGCTACTCGCCGTCGCGGACGATGGCGCCGTCCAACTCCTCGGGGCTGGGGTGCTCGAACACGCCCTCGGCGAAGTCGAACATCGCCGGCGAGACCTCGATGGCGAAGTTATCGCCCTTGACCACGTTGCGCTCGGCCACCCGCGCCCGACGGGTTTCGACATCGGCGGTCACGAAGTGGAACTGCAGCGGCAGTTCGGCTGCCGCCGCGATCTCGCGCACCCGGGCCCGGTCCGAACGGCGCAGCAGGCCGATGTCCAGGATCACCGAGGTCCCGGTCGCCAGGACGCCCGCCGCCACCGACCAGATCTGCGCCTCGCAGCGCTGCACGCGCTCGATCATCCAGTCGTATTCGATCGGCTCGGGCATGTCGGGCGCGAAGAGCCGCGCCATCCACTCGTCGAGGACGAAGGCGACGGCCTTTTCCCGGCGGGCGAAGGTGTGGGCGTAGGTCGTCTTGCCGGCGCCGGACGGGCCGAAGATCACATGGAGCGTGGCGGTCATGCGGGCCGTCTAGATGATGGACAGCCCGCCGTCGACCTTCGACCGCCCGGCCGCCCTCAGCGGACGCTGAGGCCGCCGTCGATCACCAGTTCGGCGCCCGTCACGTAGCGGCTCTCGTCTGACGCCAGCCAGAGGATGCCGTTGGCGATGTCCTCGGGGATGCCCTTCACGCCCAGCGGCACGGCCATGGTGGACATGGCGTCCAGGTCCGGCGGCGCGTTCACGCCCGGCTGGCCGCCGAGCACCGTGGTCCAGATCGGGGTCTCGATGATGCCGGGGTGGACGGAGTTGACCCGGATGCCGTCCTGCGCCCCGGCGCATTCCATGGCCACCGACTTGGTGAAGAGGCGCACGCCGCCCTTGGTGGCGCAGTAGCCGGCGAGGTTCGGCGCGCCCTTCAGGCCGGCCACCGACGAGATGTTGATCACGCTGCCGCCACGGGCGCCCGAGCGGATCAGCGGGATGGAGTGCTTCACGCCCAGGAAGACGCCGTCGAGGTTGACCGCGATCTGCTTCTTCCAGTCGCCCAGGCTCATCTCCAGAACCGAGCCGCCGAGGCCGATGCCGGCGTTGTTGACCAGGATGTCCAGGCGGCCGTGCCGGGCCTTCACCTGCGCGACGACCTCGACCCAGGCGTCCTCGCTGGTGACGTCGTGATGCAGGTAGTCGGCCTTGCCGCCGGCCTTGCGGATGCCCGCGGCGACCTCCTCGCCCAGGTGATCCTGGACGTCGGTGACGACCACCGTCGCGCCCTCGGCCGCCAGCTTCTCCGCCGCGCCGCGACCGATGCCGCTGGCGCCGCCCGTGACCAGGGCCACCTTACCTTCTACCCGACCTGCCAATGTCGCCTCCCTTATCGTTGATAAGTTGGAGTCGTAGCGCGGCGGTCGCGGCGGCGGCAATGGCCTTCCGACCGGCGGCCGTCACGACCGCCGGGCGAAAGGCGCAGACCTGCTTGCCGCCGGTCCAGTGGGGCGGGACCGGCGTTCACAGGCTCCCGGGCTCTCGCCGGGCTCCAGTCGCAGCCCGGCGCGGGCTCAGGCGGCTATTGCATCCACTTGGGCGTGGTCTCGCCCGTGGTCATGATCCCGTAGATCAGGCCGATCGCCAGGATGACGATCGCCGCGACCATGACCATGCCGATCATTCCCTCGAACTTCTCGGCGAGATGTTTGGGTTTGTGATGACGCACTTCACCGGTGTGCGGCTCGGTATGCATGACTTCTTCCTCGCATTCTGTTGTGGAGTTCTGGTGCTCCACGCCAGGCTGCGGCAGACGCCTCGGGCGTCCCCCGGAAGTTCGGCGCCTCGGGAAAACCGAAGCGGAGACGGGCCGCCGGGGCGCGCCCTTGCCACCTGTCTCAGTCAGGCGATGAGGGGAGACTGCGCCCACGAAGAACGCCGGTCAATGGACAAGCGCTGGTATGGAAGCGCGTGTCAGACGCTAGCCCTGCGACCGCGTCGCAACCTCAGCGCGGCTAGGCCGCCACGCCGAACAGGGCGCCGACGCCGGCCGTGGCCGCCAGGGCGAGCGCGCCCCAGAAGGTGACCCGCACAACCGGCTTCCAGATGCCGGCCCCGCCGGCGCGTCCGCCCACGCCCCCGAGGATCGCCAGGAAGAGGATCGAGGCGCCCGCCACCAGGGGCACGATGAGGTCCTGAGGCGCCGCCAGGGCCGCGCCCAACGGCAGCGCCGCGCCGACCGAGAAGGTGAGGGCGGAGGTCACCGCGGCCTGGATGGGGCGCGCCGCCGTGATCTCGGAGATGCCCAACTCGTCGCGGGCATGGGCGCCGAGCGCATCCTTCGCCATCAGCTGGTCGGCCACCTTCAGCGCCAGGTCCTGGTCCAGGCCTCTCGCGACATAGATCCCGGCCAACTCCTCGCGTTCCATCTCGGGCTGGCTGGCCAGCTCGCCGCGCTCCCGCGCAAGGTCGGCCTTCTCGGTGTCGGACTGAGAGCTGACCGACACGTACTCGCCCGCCGCCATGGAGAAAGCGCCGGCCACCAGGCCCGCTACCCCGGCGAGGAGCACCTCGGAACGGCCTTGCGAGGCGGCGGCCACCCCGACCACCAGGCTGGCGGTGGAAACGATGCCGTCGTTGGCGCCCAGCACCGCGGCGCGGAGCCAGCCGATGCGCTGGACGGCGTGCCGTTCCATGTGGCGAGGGGCCATGCGGGCGATCTCCTGCTGATCTGGTCCGTCGCACCCTATCCGCCGGATCGGACGACGTCGCATTGATCTGGATCTGGCGGCATGGACTTCCGGCGCGCGTGGCCTCACATCGGGGCCCAACCACCGGAGACGCATATGGTCCATCTCGACGACTTCATCGACGACGGCGAGGAAGGGCCTGACGTCGCGGCCGACTTCGCCGCGCTCAGAGGCTGCCTGAAGGCCCTGGCCGACGCCATCGCCAGCACCAACCTGGCGGTGATCAACGGCGCGCAGGGCGACGTGCAGGCGGCCACCCAGCGGGTGCAGGCCTCGATCGGCGCGCTGAAGCGTTTCCACGACGCCATGAAGATCCTGGAGGCCGGGACCGAGGACGAAGCGCCGGCCGAAGACGAGGAAGAATAGCCGAGGGTCCCGCGGGGGCGCGGAGATGGCCACACAGGCTCTCCTGATCCTGGGAGGCGTCTTCCTGGCGGGTGCGCTCGCCCTGGGCCTGTGTCGCGCGTGGCTGCGGGCGGCGGCGGGGCGACGACATCGGTTGGCCGGCGCCGCCGCGATCGACGAGCAGGGGTTCGTCCAGATCGGCGGCATCCCCCAATGGGTCTCGATCCGTGGTGAGGATCGCGCGAACCCCCTCCTGGTGGTGCTGCACGGCGGACCCGGCGCGTGCTTCCAGATCATCGGCTACGACGCCATGCGCGCCTGGGAGCGGGACTTCACGGTCGTCCAGTGGGATCAGCGCGGCGCGGGACGCACATTCGGCCGCAATGGTCCGGGCGGCAGCGGCGGCCTCTCCATCGAGCGCATCGCGCGGGACGCCACGGAGGTCATCGGCCATGCCCTGACCCGGACGGGGCAGGCGAAGGCGATCGTGCTCGGCGCGTCCTGGGGCTCGATCATCGGGCTGGCGGCCGCGCGGATGCGGCCCGAGCTGGTCCATGCCTTCGTCGGGGCCGGGCAGGTCGTGGACATGCGGGCGAACGAGGCCGTCGGGTACGAGGCGCTGCTGGCGCGGCTCGAAGCGCGGGGGCGGACGAAGGCGGCGGCGCGGCTTCGCCGGATCGGACCGCCACCCTATGCGGGTTTGGACGTGCTGGTCAGGCAGCGGCGCATCCTGATGGCGCATGCGCCCGACAGCGAACGGGGCCTGGTCGCACGACTGCTGCTGGCCGCCCTGACGGCCCCTGGCGCGCGCCTGCGGGACGTCTGGGACTGGCTGGCAGCCCAGAGCTTCACCATGCGCCAGCTGTACGACGAGCTGATGAGCTATGCCGATCCCGGCGCGCCGCCGTCGTCACCCGTCCCGATCGTGATCGTCCAGGGCGACGAGGATATCCAGACCCCCACGTCGCTGGCGCGGGCTTACCACGACGCTCTCGCGGCGCCGTCCAAGGCGTTCGTGCTGATCCCGGGGGGCGGCCACAACGCTCTGCTGGCCATGCCGGAGGCCTTCCACGCGGTCCTGGTGGAGCATGTGAGGCCGCTGGCGTGAGCGCCGGGCCGCTGAGGGCCCCGGCGCCCGCGCGTCAGGCGTAGCTCTGCAGGGGGCGCACTTCGAGCGGAGCCTTCGCCGTCGCGGCGATGGCCCGGGCGGCAGCCACCGCGGCCGGGGCCGTGGTGAAGTAGGGGATCTTGCCCATCAGGGCGGTCCGCCGGATCTCGAAGCTGTCCATCAGGGACTGCTTGCCCTCGGTGGTGTTGAAGACCAGCTGCACTTCGCCGTTCTTCATGGCGTCGACGATGTGCGGACGGCCTTCCAGCACCTTCTTCACCACCTCGACCTTCAGCCCCTGTTCGGCCAGGTAGGCGGCGGTGCCCGAGGTCGCGAGGACGCGGAAGCCCTGTTCCAGGATCAGGCGGACGCCTTCCAGGATGTAGGGCTTGTCCGAATCCCGCACCGACACGAAGGCGCAGCCGCTGGTCGGCAGCGTTGTGCCGCCGCCGAGCTGGGCCTTGGCGAAGGCGCGGGCGAACGCCGGGCCGGGGCCTTCGCCGGGGCGGATCCAGTCCAGGCCCATGACCTCGCCGGTGGAGCGCATTTCCGGGCCCAGCACCGTGTCGACCTTCGGGAACTTGGCGAACGGGAAGACCGCCTCCTTCACCGCGATGTGGTCGTAGGGCTTGTCGCTGAGGCCGAAGTCGCTGAGCGGCTTGCCGGCCATCACCTTGGCGGCGATGGCGGCCACCGGCTCGCCGATGGTCTTGGCGACGAACGGCACCGTGCGGCTGGCGCGCGGGTTCACTTCCAGGACGTAGATGCGCGGGCTGGCGCTCTCGGGCTCCTCGATGGCGAACTGCACGTTCATCAGGCCGCGCACGTTCAGCGCCTTGGCCATGGCCACGGTCTGGCGCTTCAGCTCGGCGATGGTTTCCTCGCGCAGCGAGAACGGCGGCAGCGAGCAGGCGCTGTCGCCCGAGTGCACGCCGGCTTCCTCGATGTGCTCCATGATCCCGGCCACGAAGACCTCGCCGTTGGCGTCGCAGATGGCGTCCACGTCCACCTCGGTGGCGCGGCTGAGGTACTGGTCGATCAGGACGGGGCTGTCGCCCGACACCTGGACGGCGGTGTTGATGTAGCGCTCGAGCTGCTCGTCATCGCGGACGATCTCCATGCCGCGGCCGCCCAGCACGTAGGACGGGCGGATCACGACGGGGTAGCCGACCTGGTGCGCGGCGGCGAAGGCCTCGTCACGGCTGCGCGCCAGGGCGTTCACCGGCTGGGCGATCTTCAGCTTGTGCAGCAGTTGCTGGAAGCGCTCGCGGTCCTCGGCCAGGTCGATGGCGTCTGGGCTGGTGCCCAGGATCGGGATGCCGGCGTCTTCCAGCGCCTTGGCCAGCTTGAGCGGCGTCTGGCCGCCGAACTGCACGATCACGCCGATCAGCTCGCCGCGGGCGCGCTCGGTCTCGATCAGCTCCAGCACGTCCTCGGCGGTCAGCGGCTCGAAGTAGAGGCGGTCCGAGGTGTCGTAGTCGGTCGAGACGGTCTCGGGGTTGCAGTTGACCATGATGGACTCGACCTCGATCTCGTCGAGGGCGAAGGCCGCGTGGCAGCAGCAGTAGTCGAACTCGATCCCCTGGCCGATCCGGTTCGGACCGCCGCCCAGGATGATCGCCTTCTTGCGGTCCGACGGCTCGCTCTCACAGTCGGGGAGCTGGCCCAGGGCGCCGGTCTCGTAGGTCGAGTACATGTACGGCGTGTCGGCGCGGAACTCGCCCGCGCAGGTGTCGATGCGCTTGAACACGGGGCGCACGCCGAGGGCGCGGCGCTGTTCGCGCACTTCCTTCTCGGTGGTGTGGGTCAGCTTGGCCAGGCGGGCGTCGGAGAAGCCCAGGGCCTTCAACTTGCGGAACTCGGCCGCGCCGGTGGGCAGGCCGCTCGCACGGAGCTCTTCCTCGGTCTTCACGATGGCTTCGAGCTGGCGCAGGAACCAGGGCTCGTAGCTGCACGCGCCGTGGATCTCATCGCAGGTCAGGCCGGCGCGGAACGCCTGGGCGATGACGCGCAGACGGTCAGGGGTCGGCGTGGCCAGGGCGCGCAGGATCGCGGCGTGACCCATTTCCGGATCCTCGCCGCCCTCGATGGCGATCTCGTCCAGGCCCGTCAGGCCGGTCTCCAGGCCGCGCAGGGCCTTCTGCAGGCTCTCGGCGAAGGTGCGGCCGATGGCCATGACCTCGCCCACCGACTTCATCTGGGTGGTGAGGTAGGGCTCGGAGCCGGGGAACTTCTCGAAGGCGAACCGCGGGATCTTGGTGACCACATAGTCGATCGAGGGTTCGAACGAGGCGGGCGTCGCGCCCGTGATGTCGTTCATCAGTTCGTCGAGCGTGTAGCCGACGGCCAGGCGGGCCGCGACCTTGGCGATCGGGAAGCCGGTGGCCTTCGACGCGAGGGCCGAACTGCGCGACACGCGCGGGTTCATCTCGATGACGACCATGCGGCCGTCGGCCGGATTCACCGCCCACTGGACGTTGGAGCCGCCGGTCTCGACGCCGATCTCGCGCAGCACGTCGATCGAGGCCTTGCGCATCCGCTGGTATTCTTTGTCGGTCAGCGTCAGGGCCGGGGCGACGGTGATGCTGTCGCCGGTGTGGACGCCCATCGGGTCGATGTTCTCGATGGAGCAGACGATGATGCAGTTGTCCGCCTTGTCGCGGACGACTTCCATCTCATACTCCTTCCAGCCCAGGACGCTCTCTTCGATGAGCACCTCGGTGGTGGGGGACAGGTCGAGGCCGCGCTCGACGATCTCCTTGAACTCCTCGACGTTGTAGGCGATGCCGCCGCCGGTCCCGGCCAGGGTGAACGACGGGCGGATGATCGCCGGCAGGCCGACGAACTCCAGGCCCTCCATGGCCTCGTCCATCGTGTGCGCGGCCTTGGACTTCGGGCTTTCCAGGCCCAGCTTGTCCATGGCGTCGCGGAATTTCTGGCGGTCCTCGGCCTTGTCGATCACGTCGGCCCGGGCGCCGATCATCTCGACGCCGTACTTCTTCAGCGCGCCCGAGGCTTCGAGGGCGAGGGCGGTGTTCAGCGCGGTCTGGCCGCCCATGGTGGGCAGCAGGGCGTCAGGCCGCTCCTTCTCGATGATCTTCTCGACGATCTCGGGCGTGATCGGTTCGATGTAGGTGGCGTCGGCGACATCCGGATCGGTCATGATCGTCGCCGGGTTCGAGTTCACCAGGATGATCCGGTAGCCCTCGGCTCGCAGAGCCTTGCACGCCTGCACGCCCGAATAGTCGAACTCGCACGCCTGGCCGATGACGATCGGGCCGGCGCCGATGATGAGGATCGAGGAGATGTCGGTGCGTTTGGGCATAGTCTTCTTTTTTCGCGCGAAAGGGCGGCCGCGCCACGAAGCGCGCCGACACCGGACAAACATGCAGGTTAAGGCGCCCCTTTAGAGACGCAGGCCCCCCGGCGCAAGCTTGCGGCGCGCCAAGTCATGCGCGGCAATTTTGTTCCCAGAAAATTGTGTTTTGAATCATGCAACTAAGGCGGGCCTCAGGCTCTCTTTCTGCAAGCGCCGATCCGGCGCTCCGGATGGAGGTCCCATGAGCCTGCTGGAGAGAATCCCGTCCCTTAGCGACGAAGACGTGGTGAACCTGCTCGCCAACGCCCGCCGCCTGTCCGCGCAGGGCGACGACAAGCAGAAGGCGTCGGCCGAGGAACTGCTTCCGGCCCTGGAGAACGAGGCCGAGGCCCGCCGTTCGGCGCGCATGGACCGGGCCAAGGAAAAGCGGGCCGCCACGCGCAAGGCCACCCAGCGCAAAGCCGCCTGACGCCGTCCCCTTCGAAGTCTTTTCCTGAGCGGCGGCGCGGGGCAGGCTCGGCGGATGATCCGCGCCGCCTTCGCCCTCGCCGCCCTCTGCCTGGCCACGCCCGCCGCGTCGCAGACGCCGCCCGCGCCCGGGCAGCCGGTCATCATCGACCAGACCCTGTCGGGGCAGCCCATCCGCCCGCCGACGGGCGATCTGCGCATCACCATCAACCAGACGCTCATCCCGGCGGGCGGCAAGCTGCCGCCGCACAAGCATCCCTACCCACGGTTGGTGCAGGTGCTGGCCGGGACCATCCGGGTCACCAACCTCGACACCGGCCAGGTGAAGGAGGCGAAGGCGGGCGACTGGATGGTCGACGCCGTGGAACAGTGGCACGAGGCGCAGGCCGTCGGCGGGGAGCCTGTCCGCCTGTTGACGATCGATCAGGCCCCGCCCGGTTCCGCCACCACGATCCTGCGGCGCCCGTAACGCGGGAGTGCTTGCGTCTTTGCGCGCGGAAGGGCAGCTTCGCCGTGACCGTTCGCCGCAGGCGATGCAATCACAGGTAAGACATTGGCCGCCGCAGCCACCTCTGCAGAGACGCTAAATCCCCTGATGGCGCGTATCGCCGCGGGCGAACGCGACGCCCTGCGACAATTGTACGAGGCTACCTCCGCGAAGCTTTTTGGGGTCTGCCTCCGTATCCTCTCCGACCGCGAGGAGAGTGAGGACGTTTTGCAGGACGTGTACGTCACCATATGGCGACGGGCAGATCGGTTCGACGCAGGGCGTGCGAGCGTGATGACCTGGGTGTCCACGATTGCACGTAACCGGGCGATCGACCGCCTGCGGGCGCGGGGGCCTATGGCCTACGCCGAGCAGGTGGACGAACTGGAGATCGCCGACGGTTCCGACAGCGCCGAGACCTTGCTCTCGGCCGCCGACGACCGGACGCGGCTGGATCATTGCCTCGGAGAACTGGACGACCGGACGGAGAAAGTGATCCGGACGGCGTTTTTTGAAGGCGTGACTTACGAAGCCTTAGCCAAGCGCGTGGATGCTCCGCTGGGCACCGTGAAGAGTTGGATCCGTCGGGGATTGGCCAAACTCAAGGGGTGCCTCCAGTCATGAGCGAAGCCCCAGACCTTACCGAAGACGAAGCCCTGGCCGCAGAACACGCGCTGGGCGTCCTGAGTGTCCGCGAACGCGCCGACGCCGAGACCCGCATGGCCCGCGACCCGGCGTTCGCCGCCGACGTCGAAGCCTGGCGCGCGCGTCTGGCTCCGATGCTGGACGCGATCGAGCCCGTGCCGGCCCCGGCCGGCGTCTGGCCCCGGATCGAGCGGCTGCTGCCCGCCAACGTGCTGCCCGCCAATGACAACGGCCAGATCCTGGGTCGCCTCCGCTTCTGGCGGAACGCGGCTGTGGGCGGCTTCGCCCTGGCCGCCGCCAGCCTCGCGGCGGTGGTCGTGCAGGTGAACCAGCCGCCCGTGACCATCGAGCGCCAGGTCCCCGTCTCGCCGCAAGGCCAGATGCTGAGCGCCAGCATGGTCAGCCAGGAAGGCCAGCCCCAGCCGCTGTTCGTGGCGTCGTACGATCCCGACCGCAAGGCGCTGATCGTCACCTCGCTGCTGCCCGAGGGCTCTGACCGCGACAAGGTGCACGAGCTGTGGCTGATCGCGGGCCAGGACAATCCGAAGTCGCTGGGCCTCGTGGAATCCGGCAAGGCCAAGGTCATCGCCCTGCCGACCGAGGTCATGCAGAAGATGGCTGAAGGTGCGGCCCTGGCCGTGTCGGTCGAACCGCCGGGCGGGTCCAAGAACCCCGCTGGTCCCAGCGGTCCGGTCATCGGCGTCGGCAAGCTGTCGAAACTCTAGGCGCGGCGGTCCCGCGGGATCGCTCCGCACGGCGCACGAAAACACGGCGTAGCCACCGGCTGCGCCGTGTGTTCGTTTGTGGGGACAGTTGGGGGTGATGATGAAGCGTACGATCCTGGCCCTGGCGGCCACACTCTGCGTGCTGGGCGGCGGCGCCGCGCAGGCGCGCCCGATCCCCGACGCGGGGCTCACGGTGGAAGAGGTCCTGGCCTTCATGAAGGCCGCCGGCTTCGACTCGTCGATCCAGAAGGACGACGAGGGCGACCGCTACGTCACCACCAAGAAGGACGGGATCAACTTCGACATCGACGTCTACGACTGCGACAAGGGCGGTCGTTGCCGGGCGGTGCAGTTCGTCGTCAGCTTCGAGCTGGACAAGCCGCTGGGCGCCGAGAAGGCCAACGAGTGGAACCGCAACAAGCGCTACATCCGCCTCTACACGGACAAGAAGGGCGACCCGTACTTCGCCTATGACGCCAACCTCGCGCCGGGCGGCACCTACGAGGCGCTGCAGGACGACCTGGACGTCTTCCAGCAGTTCCTGCCCGAGATCCTGAGCCACATCGGCTGGTAGCCGATCGGGATCAGAGCGCCCTGATCCAGCCGGCCAGTTCCGAGATCGACGCCAGCTCGGCGAAGCGCGGATGCTCGCCGGGCGGCTCGGCGACCTCGTGGGCCCAGGTGATCGGGTAGGGGATGTATGCGCCCCACGCGCCGGCCTCCAGCGCGGGCAGGATGTCGGAGCGCATCGAGTTGCCGACCATCACGGCCTCGGCCGCTCCTGTGCCGTGGCGGTCGAAGACGCGGACGTAGGTGGAGGCGTCCTTCTCGCTGACGATCTCCACCGCCGCGAACAGGTCGCCCAGCCCCGAGGCCGCCAGCTTCTGTTCCTGGTGCAGCAGGTCGCCCTTGGTGATCAGCACCAGGCGGTAGCCCGCCTCGGACAGGTCGGCCAGGGCCTGGTCGACGCCGGGCAGGGGCTCGACGGGTTCCGACAGCATCTCGCGGCCGGCCGCCAGGATGTCAGCGATCAGGCGGCCGGGCGGCTCGCCCCCGGTCAGTTCCATCGCCGTCTCGATCATCGAGAGCGTGAAGCCCTTCACCCCGTAGCCGTACAGCCGCAGGTTCCGCTTCTCCACCTCGGCGAGGCGGGCGTTGGTGGCGTCATGGTCGGCGAAGTCCGCCAGCATCTCGCGCAGGCGATCCTGCGTGAGGCGGAAGATCGTCTCATTGTGCCAGAGCGTGTCGTCGGCATCGAGGCCGACCGTGGTGATGCGCATGGGGCGCTCCTTACGGCCGTGCGCCGCCGTTGCGCAATCGCCGGGCGCCGGCTGTGCGGCCGGCGGGCGCCCTTCGCCTGTTCGGCGGCCGGCGGCGTGGCGCGCGAGCCTACCGGGCCGGCGAGGCCCAGACTCGGCCGGGACGATTCGGAGGGAGAGTATGGCGTCGGGCAGGCTGCGCGCTTGGGTGTCGCGGTGGCTGGGCGGCCGCGCGCTCGCCGACGCCCGCGCTCAGGCCGACCAGGCAGAGGCGCGCCTGCGCGATGTGATCGACGCGATCCCGGAAGGAGTGGTCTTCCTCGACGCCGAGGGGCGCTACGTCCTCTGGAACCGCCGATATGCCGAGATCTACCATCGCTCCGCGGACCTGTTCCGCCCCGGCGCGCGCCTGCTGGACACCCTGCGCGAGGGGGTGAGGCGTGGCGACTATCCCGACGCCATCGGGCGTGAGGACGAATGGCTGGCGGCGCGGGAGGCGAAACTGGCGGAAGCCACGGGCAGTCGCCACGAACAGCAGGTGGCCGACGGCCGCTGGCTGATGATCGAGGAGCGGCGTACCTCTGACGGCGGGGTGATCGGCCTGCGGGTCGACATCACAGAGATGAAGCGCCAGGCCGAGGCGCTGGAGCAGGCCCTGGCCCATGCCGAGGCCGCGCAGAAGGCGAAGGGTGAGTTCCTGGCCGATATGAGCCACGAGCTGCGCACGCCGCTGAACGGGGTGGCGGGCCTCGCCCAGGCGCTGGACGCCACCGACCTGTCGCCCGAGCAGCGAAGCCTGGTGGCCGACATCCGGGCCGCCGCGCGCCAGCTGGACCGGCTGGTCAACGGCCTGTTGGACTATGGCGACGCCGACCTCGCGCCCGATGAGCGGCCGCACGGACCGCCAGGCCACGAACTCCGAGTGCTGGCGGCCGACGACAATCCCACCAACCGCAAGGTCATCGACCTGATGCTGGCGGCGGCCGGCGTCGCCGTGACCACGGTCGAGAACGGCTTCGAGGCCGTGGAGGCCTGGCGTGGCGGCGGCTACGACGTGGTGCTGATGGACCTGCGGATGCCGGTGGTGGACGGCCTCGCGGCGATCCGCGCCATCCGCGGGGAGGAAGCCTCGGCGGGCCGGCCCAGAACCCCGATCCTTGTGCTCTCGGCCAACACCTCGCAGCAGGACCGGGAGGCGAGCGCGGCCGCCGGCGCCGACGGCCACATCGCCAAGCCCATCCGCGTCGAGGCGCTGTTCGCCGCGCTGGAGCAGGTCATGACCGCCGAGGCCGCCTGAGCCTCAGGCCGGGGCGCAGGCCGCGTGTGCCTTGAGCACGCGCTCGCTCGACGCCGGGAACTTCGTCAGCAGACCGGCCGGGCGGATCGGACGTCGCACCAGCTCGCCGCCACAGTTGGGGCAGTGACCGCCGAGGCGGCTGTCCGCGCAGTCGGCGCAGAAGGTGCATTCGAACGTGCAGATGCGGGCCTGGGCGCTGTCCGGCGGCAGGTCGCGGTCGCAGCATTCGCAGTTGGGGCGGAGGGCGAGCATGGCGAGCATCCTGACCGAAAGAGGCGTTGGCAGAAATG
This sequence comes from Pseudomonadota bacterium, assembly GCA_040752615.1. Classification (GTDB taxonomy): domain Bacteria; phylum Pseudomonadota; class Alphaproteobacteria; order Caulobacterales; family Caulobacteraceae; genus Phenylobacterium. Next base: position 116,106 of record JBFMGV010000037.1, read on the forward strand.
CCAATGTTCCCGCGTTTTCTGCCAGCTATTCCCCGAAACCCTCGCCGGGTTCGCGGATCGGGTCCAGGCGCAGCAGGCGGGAGTCGGCGACCCCGGCGGTGCGGTGGGCCACCAGTTCCCGGTACTCGGGATCGCGGACCATGGCGATGAAGGCGTCGGCGCTGGGGTACTCGGCGATGAAGGCGATGTCCCAGGCCTCGGCGCCTGGCCCCGTGACCATCACCTGCGGCCGGCCGGCCCAGACCTGGCGGCCGCCCAGGCGGGCGAAGATGTGGGCGGTGGTCCGGCCGTAGGCGCGATAGGCGTCGAGGCCGGTGAGATCCTTGCCATGGTCGGGATGGCCGGCGGGGTAGTCCGCCTTCGGCTTCAGGCGGACCAGGTTCAGCATCTGGATCGGCTGGTCGCGGGGCAGGCCCTTGAAGACCTCCCAGGCTTCGCGGCCGGGATCGATGTAGCTGTCGGTCATGGCGGCGGCCCCGTGATGCGGCGCCCTAGGGCGTGGCGGGGCGCAGCGATGGCCTAGCACGCGTCGCCGCGGAGGTCTGCGGGTTCGTGCGGGGGGAGGGCGCGCGGCGCAGGGTGAAGTAGAACGCCGCCCCGCCGCCCGCCGCGCGCTGGACCCAGATCTGACCGCCGTGCGCCTCGACGATGGTGCGGGAGATGGAGAGCCCGACGCCCATGCCGTTGACCTTGTCGGTGACGAAGGGCTCGAAGAGCCGGTCGGCGAGGTCGCGGGGCACGCCGGTCCCGCTGTCGATCACATGCACGCGGACATGCTCGGCGCCCTCGGCGGCGGCGCCGATCCGCAGCTCGCGCCAGCCGGAATCGGCCATCGCCTCCAGGGCGTTGCGCAGCAGGTTGAGCACCACCTGCTGGACCTGGACCCGGTCGACCAGGACCAGTCCCGCGTCGGGGTCGAACTCGTAGCGCAGGACGACGCTCTCCTTGGCCACATCGGCCATGGCGACGTCGATCACCTCGGCGAACAGGTCGGGCAGCGCCTGCGGCGTGGTCGAGAGCTCGGTGCGGTCGGCTCCCTGGCGGATGCGCGCCACGATCCGGGCGGTGCGCTCGGACTGGTCGGCCACCTTGCGCAGCAGGTCCGGCAACTCGGGGTCGCGTGGATTGCTGGAGACCATCCGCTGGGCCGCGGCGGCGTAGTTGCGGATCGCGGCGAGGGGCTGGCTCAGTTCGTGCGCCAGGGTGGCCGCCATCTCGCCCATGGCGTTCAGGCGTGCGGCCTGGGCGACCTGCAGATCGCGGGACTTCACCCGGCCCGCGCGGGGCGTCTCGACGGGTTCGGTCGTCGGGTCCAGCCGGCCCGCCGTCGTCTGGCAGAGTTGGGCCAACGCCTCCAGTCCGCGCGCCACGACGGCGCGGGAGGATCTGGCGGCCGCCGCGGCCCGACCCGCGGTGTTCGTCGCCGTACGCGTCACTTCAGGTGCTCACTCGCCCCAAGGTGAATCAAGCGTACAATTGGAGATAGAATTTACAATAGAATTCCTACCGTGACGGGCATCGTCTCCGAAGTCGCATTGACCCCGGGGAGCCGAGTCACTAGGTACGCCGCCGTTTGCTCGGAACGTGGCTTCGGCCGCGCCCGACTCTTGCTGGCTCGCCGCCCCGGCGGCGAACCGGCGCCCACTTCGCCGAATGGCGAGACCAAGGAGCCCAGCCCATGAGCCGTGACCTTCTTCCTGGCGTCACCGGCGTGCTGGTGCTGGCCGATGGAACCGTCCTGCAGGGGATCGGCGTCGGCGCGGTCGGCGATGCGGTCGGCGAGGTGTGCTTCAACACCGCCATGACCGGGTATCAGGAGATCCTGACCGACCCGTCCTACATGGCCCAGATCGTGGCCTTCACCTTCCCGCACGTGGGCAACGTCGGCACGAACCTCGAGGACATCGAGCAGATGTCCGGTTCCGCCGAGACGGCGGCCCGCGGCGCGATCTTCCGCGACGTCCCGACCCGCCCGGCCAACTGGCGGGCCGACACCGATCTCGAGACCTGGATGACCCGGCGCGGCGTCATCGGCCTGGCCGGCGTCGACACCCGGGCGCTGACCCGGCGTATCCGCGAGCAGGGCATGCCGCACGCGGTGATCGCCCACAATCCGGACGGCGTGTTCGATCTGGACGCCCTGCAGGCCAAGGCCCGCGAATGGAACGGCCTCGTTGGCCTGGACCTGGCCAAGGACGCCTCGTGTCTGCAGCCGTTCGTCTATGACGAGGGCCTGTGGGACTGGAACGGCGGCTACGCCAAGGCGGCCGAAACGCCGAAGTACGAGGTCGTGGTCCTGGACTACGGCGTGAAGCGCAACATCCTGCGTGGCCTGACCTCGGTCGGCGCCCGGGTGACGGTTGTGCCGGCGAAGACCTCGGCGGAAGAGATCCTGGCCCGCAATCCCGACGGCGTGCTGCTGTCGAACGGCCCGGGCGATCCGGCGGCCACCGGCGAGTACGCGGTGCCCGAGATCAAGAAGCTGGTCGAGAGCGGCAAGCCGGTGTTCGGCATCTGCCTCGGCCACCAGATGCTGTCGCTGGCCCTGGGCGCCAAGACGGTGAAGATGGAGCAGGGGCATCACGGGGCGAACCACCCGGTGAAGGACCTGACCACAGGCAAGGTCGAGATCGTCTCGATGAACCACGGCTTCACCGTGGATCGCGACAGCCTGCCCGAGCCGGTGGTCGAGACCCACGTCTCGCTCTTCGACGGCACCAACGCCGGCATCGCCCTGAAGGACCGTCCGGTCTTCTCGGTCCAGCACCACCCCGAAGCCTCGCCCGGCCCGACGGACAGCCTCTACCTCTTCGAACGCTTCGCCGGCCTCATGGACCAGGCGAAGTAGACGCCAACCTCAGGCGTCAGTGAAACGGCGAAGCCGAATAGTTCGAACCACGGATGAACACGGATGAACACGGAAGACGCGGGGCAACCTCCGTGTTCATCCGCGTCCATCCGTGGTTCAAAAAACGGCCTGGCGGCCCTTACATCACGATGCGTTCGATCACGACGCGTCCGGCTGAGCCGAAATTCGCCAGAAGCCCCACACGCAGTCCCGTCGCCTTCAGATAGTTGCAGAGCTGTGCCCGATGTTCCGGAGCGAACTCGCGCACCACCTTCAGTTCAACGATCACCTTGCTGAAGCAGACGAAGTCTGGTGCGTAAGTCTGTGTGAGCATCGCCCCCTTATATTGGAGGCGAAGGCGGGGCATGGCGTCGAACGAGATGCCTCTCAACGAGAACTCAAGGCCTACGCATTCCTGATAGACGGCCTCCAGGAAGCCGTGCCCCATCGCGTTGCTCACCTCTATGAGAGCTCCGCGAATTCGAAAGGTCTCCTCCTCGTGAAGCAGATCGACGGCCACTGGAGTGCTCATTGTCCGGTGGATCTCCAATAAACAGAACAAATCATGAACTATTGTGAGATGCAATGGTTTCTGCGGCTCCCGATGTCACAGGCTGCGCGCGCTGATCGTCCTTGCTCTGAACAGGCCATGGAGAGGGTGGATGAGGCGATGGGATCGGTGGCTTTCAGGGCTTTTGGGGGCGGCGTTTCTGGCCAATGGGGTGGCGATGCTGGTCGCGCCGCTGAGCTGGTACGACGCCGTGCCGGGCGTACCCGCGACGGGGCCGTTCAATCCTCACTTCGTCCGTGACATCGGGGCGATCTACGTCACCTCGGGGCTGGCGGCGGGGTGGTTCGCCTGGCGGCCGGCACAAGGTTGGCCGGCGCTGTGCGCCGCGGCGGCCTGGCTGACGCTGCACGCGGCGGTCCACGTCTACGACGCGACGTGCGGCGCCTCGCCCCTGGCCGACATGCGCCGCGACCTGGTGGGCGTCTACCTCTTCGCCGCGATCCCGCTGGCGCTGGCGCTGTTCCGCAAACCCAAGGGAGCCTGAAGATGCTGAAATCGCTGCTGGGCCGCTGGATCGACGGCTTCGAGAAGACCTTCCATTACGACGCCAGCTACATGCGCCACGTGCTGCGGGTGAATCCGGCCAGCCTGCTGAAGTTCGCCCTCGGCACGCGCGCCGCCGACCACGAGGCCGCCCCGCGCGAGGCGCTGATCGCGGCGGGCCTGGTCGGCACGTTGTCCGAGGATTGCGGCCCCTGCGTGCAGGTGGGCGTGGACATCGCGGCGGCGAACGGCGTGGATCCGGGGGTGCTGCGCGCGATCATCGCCGGCGACCTGTCGGCCATGGGCGAGACGGCGTCTCTGGGCTATCGCTTCGCTCAGGCGAGCCTCGCACGCGACATGGCGACCTGCGATCCGCTGCGGGACGAGATTGTCCGCCGCTGGGGCGACAGGGCGCTGGTGGCCATCAGCCTGGCGATCGTCCAGTCGCGGATGTACCCGACGCTCAAGTACGCCATGGGCTACGGCAAGACCTGCTCGCGCGTCACGGTCGACGGCGAGACGGTCGCGCCGCTTCGGCTGGCGGCGTAGGGTGGCGGGGATGGACGCGGCGCTCACCGACGCCTTCGAGGCCAATCGCGGCCGCCTGAAGCGGCTGGCCTACCGCATGCTGGGCTCGGTCACCGAGGCCGAGGACGCGGTGCAGGACGCCTGGATCCGCTGGCAGCGGGCGGGGGAGGGGGTGACCGATCCCGCCGCCTGGCTGGTGCGCGCCACCACCCGGCTCTGCATCGATCGCCTGCGCGCCGCCAAGACCGAGCGCGAGGCCTACCGGGGGCCCTGGCTGCCCGAACCGCTGATCGAGCCCCTGACCGACGATCCGGTGGAGAAGGCGGAGGAGGTGTCGGTCGCCTTCCTGCTGGCGTTGGAACGGCTTTCGCCGCTGGAGCGCGCGGTGTTCCTGCTGCACGACGTCTTCGATCAGGACTACGGCCAGATCGCCGAGACCCTGGAGCGCGCCGAGCCCGCCGTCCGCCAACTCGCCGCCCGCGCCCGCCAGCACATCCAGGACGCCCGTCCCCGGTTCTCGGTCGATCACAAGCGGATGCTGGAACTGGCTGCCGCGTTCATGGCCGCGTCGGCGACGGCCGATACCCAGGCGCTGTCCAGGCTGCTCGCCGAGGACGCGATCATGGTCTCGGACGGCGGCGGCAAGCGCAGCGCGGCGCTGCGGGTCATGGTCGGGCGCGACGACATCGTGCGGCTGCTGGAGAAGCTGCGCTGGCGCCACGGGGTCCAGCCGACCGACAACATCGTGGCGGTGCGGGTGAACGGCTATCCGGGCTTCCTCATCCACCTGGAGGACGGTCCCGCGACCTTCGCCTTCGAGCCCGGCGAGGATGGTCGGATCGCCGCCGTCTACGCCGTCCGCAACCCCGACAAGCTCACGCATGTGATGTGAGCGCCCAAGCTCCGCGGCAGCGGAGCATCCAAGTTGAGAACCACAGAAGGCACAGAAAACACAGAAGGTGGCCGCTCGCGCCTTCCGTGGCCTTCTGTGTTCGATAAATCTGGACGTGCCGCTTCGCGGGACGACCGATTCTGGCGTAGGCCGGGACCCTATCCACAGGGCGGCGGAATTGTGCCCGTGATTCACAGGGCGACGCCGTAGCGTCGGCGGCGCCCGCCGCCGCAGGTGCAGAGTCTTATGGTCGGGCGGTTCGACGAGCGCTTTCTGGAGGAGATCAAGTCGCGGCTTCGGCCCAGCGACGTGATCGGCCGCACCGTGAAGCTGCGCAAGCAGGGCCGCGAGTACGTGGGCCTGTCGCCCTTCAACAAGGAGAAGACGCCCTCGTTCTACGTGAACGACGACAAGGGCCAGTTCTTCGACTTCTCGTCGGGCAAGACCGGCGACCTGATCACCTTCCTGCAGGAGACCGAGCGGCTGACCTTCGCCGAGGCGGTCGAGCGGCTGGCCGACGAGGCGGGCGTGCCGCTGCCGGCGGTGGACCCACGCGGCGCCGAGCAGGAGAAGAAGCGCCAGGGCCTCGCCGACTGGCTCGAGCTGGCCGCCCAGTGGTTCGAGGCCGAACTGCGCCGCCCGCCGGGCCGCGACGCGCGGGCCTATCTGGAGAAGCGCGGACTGCCCGAAGGCGAGTGGGGGCGTTTCCGGATCGGTTTTTCGCCGTCGGGCCGGACCGCGCTGAAGGACTATCTGGTCACCAAGGGCGCGCGGCCGGCCGAGCTCGTCGACACGGGGCTGCTGATCGCGCCGGAGGACGGCGGGGCGCCTTACGACCGGTTCAGGGATCGCATCATCTTCCCGATCCTGGATGCACGCGGGCGGGTGATCTCCTTCGGTGGCCGGGCGATGGATCCGCAGGCCCGGGCCAAGTACCTGAACGGCCCGGAGACCGTGGTCTTCCATAAGGGCCACAACCTTTATGGCCTGTCGGAGGCGCGGAAGATCCTGGCGGCGGCCAAGGCCGACGAGGAGCCGCCGCTGGTGGTGGTCGAGGGCTACATGGACGTCATCGCCTGCCAGCGCGCGGGGGTGCCCGCCGTGGCGGCCATGGGCACGGCGCTGGGCGAGGACCAGATGGAGGTGCTGTGGCGTCACCATCCCGAGCCGACCCTCTGTTTCGACGGCGACCGCGCCGGACGGCAGGCGGCGGGCCGCGCCATCGACCGGGCGCTGCCGCTGCTGAAGGCGGGCCGCAGCTTCCGCTTCGCGATCGTCGAGGGCGGCAAGGATCCCGACGATGTGCTGCGGGAACAGGGGCCGGCGGCGCTGAAGGCGCAACTCGCCAAGACCACGCCGTTCGCGGAGGCGCTGTTCACCCGCGAGCATCAGGACGCCGAGCCGCTGGACACGCCCGAGCGCAAGACGGCGCTGAAGGTGCGCCTGCGCAAGCTGGCGGCAACGATCGCCGACGGCGATCTGGCGGCGGCCTACAAGGAAGACCTGCTGGCCCGGTACGAGGCGCTCTCGCCGACCCGTCAGCCGGTCTACACGGTCGGTGCGGCGGCCCGGGAGATGTCGCGGGCGCGCTGGGATAAGCGCAAGGGCCCTCCGCTCACCGGCGCGATCGCCGAGACCAAGGCGGCCACCGAGCGCCTGCGCAGCGCGCCGCGGGCCCTGTCGGCCGCCTTGGCCATCGCGGCGGTCAAGGACCCGGCGGTGCTCGACGAGTCCATCGAACGGGTCGGATCGCACGGGTTCGGCGACCAGAAGCTGGACCGGCTGGCCCAGGAACTGGTCCGGCTTCGGTTCGAGGCCGACCACCTGGAGATGGAGGCGCTGCAGCGCCGCCTGATGGCCAGCGGCATCAGCCCGGACGAGCTGAAGCGCGTGGAGCAGGACGCCGGGCGGGCGGGGGTCGCCGCGCCCTTCCTGAAGGAGAGCGGCGCGCGGGCGCGGGAATTGTGGCGCCAGGCCTTCGACCTGCTGATGCAGCTGGAGAGCCTGGAACGGGCCGTCGAGGGCGCCGCGCGCGACCTGTCGCGCGACCAGGACGCAACGACCCTGATCAGTCTGAAGGCGGAGCGCGACCACCTGCGCCGGCTGATCAACAGCGACTGGACCCAGGACGAGGGTGCGTTGCCCACGGTGCTGCCGCACTAGGACTTCAGTCGGATTCCACGCGCGCCTTCACCGTTCTAGGATCGGTTCGGCCCTGCCGCCCCGGCAGGCGGTGGGGGACATTCGCGTGCAGGGCAGGAAGGTCGCGCCGCCGCCACCGCCGCCCCACCTGCTGGACGCCATCCGCGGCGAGCAGGTCCGGATGCTGTACGCCGACGGCGCCAGCTACTTCTCGACCATGGCCGCCACCGTGACGCTAGGGGGCATCCTGGTCTGGCAGGGCGCCGTCACGCAGTTGGTGGCGACCGTCTGGCTGAGCTTCCTGCTCTTTCACACCGTCGTGCGGCTGGGCGTCCGCCTGGCCTATGTGCGACGCAAGCCGCCGGATACGGAATGGCGGAGGTGGGCGAACTACTTCCTCGCCGGCTGTGTGGTCAGCGGCCTGACCTGGGCGGCGGCCCTGCCGTTCCTCCTGGCGCCCAGCCGGTTCGACCTGCAGGCGCTGGTCATCGGGACGTTGGTGATCGGCACCTACGGCGTGATCGGTTCATCCGGGGTCTACCGGCCGGCGTTCCTCACGTTCTTCCTGCCCTTTCCGTCCATCGTGATCTGGCTGATCGTTCAGGGAGACAAGCTGCACATCGCCTGTGCCGTGCTGCTGATATTCTGGCTGCCCAGCGTCGCGGTGATGGGCCGCCGCTATCACGAGAGCCTGTGGGAAGCGCTGCGCCTGCGGTTCGAGAACGCGGCCCTGGTGGAGGACCTTCGGGCGCAGAAGCTCGCCGCCGACACCGCCAACCTGGCCAAGTCGCGGTTCCTGGCCTCGGCCAGCCACGACCTGCGCCAGCCGGTCCATGCGCTGGGGATGTTCGTCGGCGCCCTGCGCAGCCACCGCCTGCCGAAGAGGTCGGTGGAACTGGTCGACCAGTTGGACGCCTCGATCGGCGCCCTGGATGGCCTCTTCACCTCGCTGCTGGACATCTCGCGCCTCGACGCCGGGGTGATCGAGACCCGGCCCGGCCCGGTCGAGGTCCAACCCCTGCTGGCCCGCATCTGCCGCGAGCTGGAGCCCGAGGCCGAGGCGAAAGGCGTCGATCTCGTGCTGGCGCCCACCACCGCCTGGGTTCGCAGCGATCCGGTCCTTCTCGAAAGGATCCTGCGCAACCTGATCGGCAATGCGGTCCGATATACCGAGCGGGGTTGGGTCTTGATCGGCTGCCGCCGGCGAGGGCGACGGTTCAGCCTGGAGGTGCGAGACACCGGGCCGGGCATTGCGGCCGACCTGCGCGAGGCGGTGTTCGAGGAGTTCTACCAGGTCGGCAATCCGGATCGCGACAGGGGCAAAGGCCTTGGGCTTGGGCTGCCGATCGTGCGCCGGCTGACCGCCCTGCTCGGGCACGAGCTGGAGATGGACAGCACGCCGGGAGAGGGCTCCACGTTCCGGGTCATGGTTCCACGCGCGGCGGCGGCCCGGCCGGCGGCGGTCGAGCGCGCGGACCGGCTCGACGCCCTTGGCGGGCATGTGCTGGTGATCGACGACGAACAGGCGATCCGGGCGGGGATGACGGCCCTGCTGGAAAGCTGGGGCTACCGCGTCACGGCCGTGGCCGGCGGCGTCGAGGCGGTGGCCGCGCTCGCGGGCGGGCCAGCGCCGGACGTGATCGTCTGCGATCATCGCCTGCGGGCGGGCGAGACCGGCGTCGAGGCGATCCGGCGCGTTCATGCCGCCATCGGACGCGAGGCGCCGGCCATCCTGGTGTCGGGCGACACCTCGCCCGAGAGCATCCGGCACGCGCTGGCGAGCGGCTATCCGTTGCTGCACAAGCCGCTGAGCCACGGCCGCCTGCGGGCGGCGGTGGGCGCGCTCATCCGCCGGGGGGCGGGCGTCGCGGCGGAATGAGTCCGGCGGCGAGGGCCGCCGTGGCCGCCTGGGTGCGGTTGGTGACCGAGAGCGCCCGGAAGATCGCGCTGACGTGTACCTTCACGGTCTTCTCGGACAGGTCGTGCTTGAGGGCGATCTCCTTGTTTGAGAGGCCGTTGGCCACGGCGATCAGCATCTCGCGCTGGCGCGGTGTCAGGTCGGCGCCCCCTGACGGTGGCGGCGGCGCGCCGGCCATGAAGGCGGGGGTGAAGATGTCGCCCGCCAGCACGCTCTCCACCGCCGACATCAGCGTCTCGGGGCTGGCGGACTTGGGCACATAGCCGAGCGCGCCGGCGTCGAGCGCGCGGCGCACGTCGGCCGGGTCCTCGGACGAAGACAGGATCAGCACGGGCAGATCGGGGCGGCGCAGGGCGATGTGGCCGACGGCCTCCACCCCATCCTCGCCGGCCAGGCGCAGATCCAGCAGCACGGCCTCGAGGTCCGTGTGCGCGTCGATCATCGACAGCGCCTCGGCCACGCCGCCCGCATGGACGACCGCCGAGACGACGCCCTGTCCGGCCAGCAGGGCCGCGAGGCCCTGGCGGACCAGGGCGTGATCGTCCACGACGAGGACCTTCATGCCTTCATGGTGACGCTTTGCCGCGCGAAGGCGCAAGGGCGTCGCGACGGAATGATCCAACTGGCGCGTATGAGGGTTACAGCGCCTGCGGGACGCCGAGCCAAGGAGTGGAGTTTGGACTATCGGATTTTGACGCGAGGCGTCGGTGTGAGTCTCGCGGCCCTGGTGCTGGGCGCCGGCCTGGCGCATGCGCAGACCGCGCCCGCCGCCGGCGCGCAGACCCAGCACGAGGACGAGTACGAGGTCGACGAACTGGTCATCGAGGCGGCCGCCCTGAAGCCGCGCGGCTCGGTCGTGGGCGACATTCCGCCGGAGATCACCTTGGGCCCGCGCGAGATCCGCTCGCTGGGCGTGAGTTCCGTCTCCGAGATGCTGGACGCCTTGGCGCCCCAACTGGCGAGCGGCCGCGGGCGTGACGGCGGCCGGCCGGTGACCCTGGTGAACGGGGGCCGCATCTCCAGCTTCGCCGAGATCCGCGACCTGCCGCCCGAGGCGATCCAGCGGGTCGAGATCCTCCCCGAGGAAGTGGCCCTGCGCTACGGCTATCCCGCCGACCAGCGGGTGGTGAACTTCGTCCTGCGCCGCCGCTTCAACGCGGTCACCGCCGAGGCGGGCGTGCGCGTGCCGACCGACGGCGATCGCGTGTCGCTGGACAGCGACCTGAACTCGCTGCGGATCCTGCGTGACACCCGCGTCCAGGTCGACCTGAAGGCCGCCCAGTCCACCTCGATCCTGGAGGCCGAACGCGACGTGCTGCGCGAGAGCGACGGGACCGGAGTCGACCTGCGGCCCTACCGCACGCTGCTGCCCGAGACGTCGAGCCTGACGCTGAACACCGTCATGGCCCGCAGCCTGGGCGAGGGCGTCTCGGTCACGCTCAACGGCACACTGGAGAGCACCGAAAGCGAGGGGCTGCTCGGCCTGCCCAGCAGCAACATCGCCGTCGCCGCCGGCAACCCCTTCTCGTCGACGGGACTGGCCACGAATGTCCTGCGCTACGACCTCAGCCGCGGCGCCCTGCGCCGGGTCAGCGACGGCCTGACCGGCCACCTTGGCGGATCCGCCAACGGCGCGATCTCGGGCTGGCGTTGGACCGTCACCGCCAATGCCGACTACGAGAAGAGCCGCAGCCTGACCGAGCGGGGCCTCAACGCCGATCCGCTGCAGGCGGCGGTCAACGCCGGCACGGTCAATCCCTTTGCTCCGACGCCGACGAACCTGCTGATCTACCGCGCCCCCGATACGGCGCGCTCGACGGTGACCTCGGCCGACGCCGAGGTGCTGCTGAACGGCTCGCTGTTCGAACTGCCCGCCGGTCCGGTCTCGGCGGCCTTCACCGTCGGTGGCGACACGATGCACTCGGAAAGCCGGTCGGTGCGCAGCGGCGTCACGCGTGAGGCCGACCTGTCGCGCCATATCGGCTCGGCCAAGGCGAACTTCGACGTGCCCATCGCCAAGCGCAACGGCGTGCTGAGCGGCCTGGGCAACCTGTCGCTCAACGCCAATGTGGCGGTGGACGAACTGTCGGACTTCGGGACCCTGACCACCTTCGGCGGCGGCCTCAACTGGTCGCCCTTCGAGCCGGTCCGGCTGATCGCCTCCTTCACCAAGGAGGAGGGCGCGCCCACCATCCAGCAACTCGGCGACCCCGAGATCGCCACACCGCTGGTTCGGGTGTTCGACTTCACGCGCGGCGAGACGGTGGAGGTCACTCAGGTCTCGGGCGGCAATCCGAACCTGGTGGCCGACAACCGCGAGGTCATGAAGCTAGGCTTCACCCTGCGCCCCTGGAAGGAGACCGACCTCGTCTTCCGCGCCGACTACAACCGGTCGCGCACCAAAGACCTGATCTCGTCCTTCCCGGCCGCCACGGCCGAGATCGAGGCGGCCTTCCCGGAACGCTTCCTGCGCGGCGCCGACGGGCGGCTGCTGCAGGTGGACGTGCGGGCGGTGAACTTCGAGAAGCGCGAGCAGCAGGAGATCCGCTGGGGCTTCAACTACTCTCGCCCGCTGCGCAACACGAACGCGCCACAGGGGCAGGGTGCGGGCCAAGGCGCGGGTCAACGCCCGGCTGCCGGCCAGCAGGGGCAGGCGCGCGGCGAGGCCGCTCAGGCCGGCGGCCAGCAGCAGGCCGCGGGTCAGCAGGCGACCGGACAACAGGCGTTGCAGCCGCCGCCCGGCGGCTTCGATGGCCCGCCGCCCGGCGATCAGCCGCGTTCTGACCGCCAGGCCGCGGCCGGCGGCGGCGGTTTCGGCGGCGGCCCGGGCTTCGGCGGTCCGGGCGGCGGCGGCCGGTTCCCCGGTGGTCCTGGTGGCCCCGGTGGTCCGGGCGGTCGGTTCGGCGGCGGCTCGCTGCAGTTCGCGGTCTTCCACACCTGGCGCCTGCAGGACGAGATCCTGATCCGTGACGGCGTGCCCAAACTGGACCTGCTGAACGGTTCGGCCCTCAGCCAGACCGGCGGGCAGTCCGAGCACCAGATCGACGTACAGGCCGGCATCTCCCGCAACGGCCTGGGCGCGCGGCTGACGGGCCGCTGGCAGAGCGGGACCGAGATCAACGGTTCGGCGTTCGGCGGCCAGGACCTGGAGTTCTCGGACTTCACCACCGTGAACCTGCGGCTGTTCGCGGATCTGGGCCTGCAGCCCTGGGCGCGGGGCAACACCTTCTGGCGCGGCTCGCGCGTCGCGCTCTCGCTGGACAACATCTTCAACGAGAAGCTGAAGGTGCGCGACGCCAACGGCGCGACGCCGATCAGCTACCAGCCCGACCTCGTCGATCCGCTGGGCCGGACCGTGAAGGTGAGCTTCCGCAAGATCTTCTTCTGATCTTTCGCCGACCCGACGCCGCCCGTGGTTGCCAAACCCCGGGCGGCGCGGGAAGGTCGCGTCCTTCTGTGGGGGAGGGCGTATGCGGAAAGTTCTGGCGGCCAGCGCGGCGCTGGCGTGGGTGTTCGGCCTCTCCTCGGCCGCTTCGGCGCAGAGTTCGCCCCCGCCGATCCTGCAGCAGCCTTCGCTCAGCGCCGACCTGATCGCCTTCGGATACGCCGGCGACATCTGGACCGTGCCTCGCGCCGGCGGCCGCGCCACCCGCATCACCACCGGCGTCGGCGTCGAGAGCGGGCCGGTCTTCTCGCCCGACGGCAAGACCATTGCCTTCACCGGCGAGTACGACGGCAACACCGACGTGTTCGTCGTGCCGGCGAGCGGCGGCGTCCCGCGCCGCGTCACCTGGCATCCGGCGGTCGACACGGTCACCGGCTGGAGTCCGGACGGCGCGCGGCTGGTGTTCCGCTCCGACCGGACGGCGGCCAGTCGCTACACCCAGATGTTCACCGTGGCGCTGTCGGGCGGTCCGGCGACGGCGCTTCCCCTGCCGATGGCGTTCTCGGGCCAGATGTCGGGCGACGGCAAGCGCATCGCCTACAACCCGCTGGCGGGCGCGACCCCGTTCAACTTCAACCGCTATGTCGCCTGGGGAAACTACCGTGGGGGGTTGGCCAGCACGGTCTGGGTCACCTCGCTGGACGGCCTGGACTCGGTGCAGGTCCCGCAGGCCAAGGCGGCGGACTTCTCGCCGGTGTTTGTCGGCGAAAAGGTCTACTTCCTGTCGAACCGCGGCGGCGCGTCGTCGATCTTCAGCTTCGATCCGGCCACGAAGGCGGTCAGCGAGGTCTATCGGAACACCGGCCGTGAGATCCGCTCGCTGGCGACGGACGGCAAGTCGCTGATCTTCGATCGGCTGGGCGAACTGTTCCTCCTGGAGCCGGGCGGCCAACCGCGACCGGTCGGCGTCGACGTCGCGGGCGATATGCCGGACGTGCGCCCGCGCATTCTGAACGTCGCCGACCAGGTGCAGACCGTCGGCGTCTCGCCCACCGGCCTGCGCGCGGTGGTGGAGGCGCATGGAGAGATCCTGACGGCGCCCGCCAAGAAGGGGCCGGTCCGCAATCTCACCAACACGCCCGGCGTGATGGAGCGGGATCCGGCCTGGAGCCCGGACGGCCAGTCGGTGGCCTACTTCTCTGACGAGTCCGGCTCGTACGCCCTGCACGTCGCGCCCCAGGCGGGCGAGGGCGCGGTCCGCAAGTTCCCGATCACCGGCGAGCCGGCCTACTTCTTCGAGCCGCTGTGGTCGCCGGATTCCAAGAAGATAGCCTTCTACGACAACCGCCTGCGCACCTATGTGCTGGACGTGACTACCGGAAAGGTCTCGGGCGTCGGCGAACCGCAGACCTATGGCGGCTTCACCAACCAGACGCGCGATATGGCCTGGTCGCCGGACTCGCGCTGGCTGGCCTATCCGCACATGAAGGCCAACCACCTCCACGCGCTGATGCTCTACTCGGTCGAGAGAGGGACGGCGACGCAGATCACCGACGGCATGGGCGACGCGCGCCACCCGGCCTTCGATCGCAGCGGCAAGCAGCTCTACTTCCTGGCCAGCAACAACGCCGGGCCGCGTGTCCACTTCCTGGACATGACGAGCAACCTCTACAATCCGACCTACTCGATCTATGCCCTGACCCTGACGGCCGACACCTTGTCGCCCGTGGCCCCGCAGAGCGACGACGAGAAGTCTCCCGTCGAGGCCAGCGCAGCCGCCGAGGCGGGCAAGGACGCGACGCCCGCCGGCCAGGCCGGCGACGCGAAGAAGGCCCCAGCCAAGGGCGCGTCCAAGCCGGCCGCGCCGAAGACCACCGCCATCGACCTCGCCGGCCTGCCCCTGGCGGCGATCACCCAGCGCACGGTCGCCCTGCCGATCCCGGCGCGGCCATACGCCGACCTGCAGGCCGGCAAGCCCGGGGTGATCTACTTCATCGAACAGGTGGGCGCGCCGGACGGGCCGGGCGGTCCGGACCAGATCCTGAACCGCTTCACGCTGGAGGATCGCAAGGTCGAGAAGCTGGCTGAGCGCGTGGCGAGCTACCGGCTGACCGCCGACGGGGAGAAGCTGCTGCTGGCCACCCGCGCGCCCGGAGCGGACGGCGCGGGTCCGCCGCGGCCGCCGTCCTACGCCATCGTGCCCGCGAGCGCGCCGCCCAAGCCCGGCGACGGAGCGCTGGATCTCGCCGGCCTGGAGGTCCGCGTGGACCCGCCCGCCGAGTGGGCGCAGATGTACCGCGAGGTCTGGCGGATCCAGCGGGCCTACTTCTACGACCCGAACTTCCACGGGTTGGACATCGTGGCCGAGGAAAAGCGCCTCGCGCCCTATTCCGCTTCGGTGCTGTCGCGCTCCGACCTGAACTATGTGTTCCAGGAGATGCTGACGGGCCTTTCGGTGGGCCACCTGCGCGGCACGGGCGGGGCCATCCCCTCGGCGCGGCGGGTTCCGGGCGGCCTGCTGGGCGCCGACTATGTGATCCGCGACGGCCGCTGGTGCTTCGGCAAGATCTACACGGGCGGCGCCTGGTCGCCCGAGGCCATCGCGCCGCTGGCCCAGCCGGGCCTCAACGTGCGCGAGGGTGAATGTGTGCTGGCGGTCGACGGCAAGCCGATCGGTGCCGAAACCGACATCCAGATGGCGCTGGAAGGCACGGCGGGCCGGCTGATCACCTTGCGGGTCGGCGCAGCGTCGGGCCAGGGCGGGCGGAACGTCACCGTCGTGCCCGTTCCCAGCGAGGCCCGGCTGCGCCACCTGGACTGGATCGAGGGCAACCGCCGCCGGGTGGACCAGCTCTCGGGCGGCAAGCTGGCCTATGTCTATCTGCCGGACACGGGGCAGGGCGGCTTCACCAACTTCAACCGCTACTTCTTCGCCCAGGGGGACAAGCAGGGGGCGGTGATCGACGAGCGCTTCAACGGCGGCGGCCAGATGGCCGACTACATCATCGAGGTGCTGGGGCGCCGGCTGCAGAGCTGGTGGGCGCCGCGCTACGGCGAGATCGAGCGGACGCCGGCACACGCCATCCTCGGCCCCAAGGTGATGATCGCCAACGAGGTCTCGGGATCCGGCGGCGATGCGCTGCCCTGGATGTTCAAGCAGAACAAGCTGGGCCCGCTGGTGGGCAAGCGGACGTGGGGCGGCCTGGTCGGCATCGGTCCTACGCCGGTGCTGATGGATGGCGGCCAGGTGACCTCGCCGAACGTCGGCTTCTTCAATCCGCAGGGGCAATGGGAGGTCGAGAACTACGGCGTCGATCCCGACTATGTGGTCGAGCAGGATCCCAAGGCCGTCGCCGCGGGACGCGATCCGCAGCTCGAGGCTGCCGTCGCCCTGGCGCTGGAGAAGCTGAAGACTGAGCCGCCCCCTGCGCCGCGCCGGCCGGTCTATCCGACCTATCCCTTGAAGTCGGGATCCTGACGCTTGGCTCGCCTCTGCGGCGAAACGCCCCGTCGCCTTGCGCGCGATGGGGTGGAGCGGCTTGACACCGGGCGACTCGCGCGCCATCTGCGGGGAGCGGATTTAGCGCGCTTGCGACAGACATCGATGGGCCGTTGCGATAACGGACGCGCCCCCTTCGCGGATGATGATGTCTCCCTCGATGTGCGGAAATCCCAGCGGTCGCGCCGTTCTCCTCGCCAGGGGAGTCTTCGGACGAGGCCACGGGCGCTGCGAAGGCATCTTCGTGGCGTGAAGTCCCGTGGCGCGTCAGGGAGTTGGACGGGTCGTCGCGCTGGCGCACGCAGGATCAGAACGGAACGAATTTGGCGGATAGCGGGTCGTATCGTCGCGGCCCACTGAGCAATTCACCGCCGGCCACCATTTCTCGGCGCGCCCCTTGCAAGAGGCGGACGTCGAACTCGGAGATTTAGATGAGCGCAAACACGGCCGAAACCGAGGCTCCGGAGTCCACGGGCGGAGACGGCCCGCTGCTCGACCTCACGGATGCGGCGGTCAAGAAGTTCATCAAGCAGGCCAAGACCCGCGGCTACGTCACGATGGACGAGCTGAACAAGGTCCTGCCGTCTGAGGAAGTCACCTCGGAACAGATCGAAGACACCCTCGCCATGCTGAGCGAGATGGGCGTCAACGTGGTCGAGTCCGAAGACGACGCGGAGGGCGGCGAGGTCGCGGTGCGTGAGGAGTCGGCCGTCGTCGAGACGACGAAGGAGCCGGCCTACGATCGCACCGACGACCCGGTGCGCATGTACCTGCGCGAGATGGGTTCGGTGGAGCTGCTGTCGCGCGAGGGCGAAATCGCCATCGCCAAGCGCATCGAGGCCGGCCGCGACACGATGATCCGCGGCCTGTGCGAGAGCGCCCTGACCTTCGAAGCCATCATGGTGTGGCGCGAGGAACTGGAAGGCGGCCGCATCCTGCTGCGCGAGGTCATCGACCTCGAACAGACCTACGGCGGCCAGAACCCCGCCGCTGAAGCGACCCCGGCCGAAGCCGCCGAGGAGAGCGAAGAGGCCGAGGGCGAGGAGAAGCCCGAGGGCGAGGGCGAGGGCGAGAGCGACGACGACTTCGACGATGGCGCCGGCCCGACCATCAGCGCGATGGAAGCCGAGCTGCGCGAAGGCGTCATGGCGACCCTGGACGCCATCGCCGCCGAGTTCGAGGCCTTCCGTCTCCTGCAGGAGAAGCTGGTCGGCCAGAAGCTGAAGGGCGAGGACCTGAGCGAGAAGGACCGCGCCGCCTATCAGGCCGCCGCGGGCGCCATCGTCCAGCATCTGAAGACCCTGAAGCTGAACAACAACCGCATCGAGGCGCTGGTCGAGCAGCTCTATGCGATCAACAAGCGCCTGATGGTCCTGGAAGGCCGCCTGCTGCGCCTGGCCGACAGCTACGGCATCAGCCGCGGCGAGTTCCTCAAGGCCTACCTCGGCTCTGAAATGCGCCCCGACTGGGGTGGTCAGGTGAAGAGCCTGGGCGTCCGCTGGACCAAGTTCGCCGAGAACGACGCCGGCCAGATCGGCGACATCCGCTCCGAGATCGCCGCCCTGGCGACCGAGACGGGCGTGCCGATCGACGACTACCGCCGTATCGTCCAGACCGTCCAGAAGGGCGAGCGCGAGGCGCGTCAGGCGAAGAAGGAAATGGTCGAGGCGAACCTGCGCCTCGTGATCTCCATCGCCAAGAAGTACACGAACCGCGGCCTGCAGTTCCTGGACCTGATCCAGGAAGGCAACATCGGCCTGATGAAGGCGGTGGACAAGTTCGAGTACCGCCGCGGCTACAAGTTCTCGACCTACGCCACCTGGTGGATCCGGCAGGCGATCACCCGCTCGATCGCCGACCAGGCGCGGACGATCCGCATCCCGGTTCACATGATCGAGACGATCAACAAGATCGTCCGCACCAGCCGCCAGATGCTGCACGAGATCGGCCGCGAACCGACCCCGGAAGAACTGGCCGAAAAGCTGGCCATGCCGCTGGAGAAGGTCCGCAAGGTCCTGAAGATCGCCAAGGAGCCGATCTCGCTCGAAACCCCGATCGGGGACGAGGAAGACAGCCACCTGGGCGACTTCATCGAGGACAAGAACGCCGTCCTGCCGATCGACGCGGCCATCCAGAGCAACCTGCGCGAGACCACCACCCGCGTGCTGGCGTCGCTGACGCCGCGCGAGGAACGCGTCCTGCGCATGCGCTTCGGCATCGGCATGAACACCGATCACACGCTGGAAGAAGTCGGCCAGCAGTTCTCGGTGACCCGCGAGCGGATCCGCCAGATCGAGGCCAAGGCCCTGCGCAAGCTGAAGCACCCGAGCCGGTCGCGGAAGCTGCGGAGCTTCCTCGACAGTTGACGGCCCGCCCCGTCGGAGGGAGCCTGAAGCCATGGCCGACGGCGATCTGACCTTGAAGGTCGAATTGAAGCTCAGCGAAGCCGCCGCACGCCAACTCCGGGCGCGGGCGGCGAAGCTGGGCGTCAGTCTCGATGACGCTGCGGCAGACGTCATCGAGCAGACCCTGTTCGACTACGATGCCTACGACTGGGGAGATGATCCCAGCCATGATCCGCGCGCCGCCATGGTCGCGGAGGCGGGGGGCGACGAACTCACCTATCCCGCTGAAGAGGTCCTGGCGGACTTCCGGACAGAGCTCGAACGTCGAGTGGCCGCCAAACAGTGAAGGTCGTCTTCGGCGCCAGGGCGCGGCGCGAACTCATGGCGCAGATCGACTGGCTCGTGGATCGCGCCCCGACTTCGGCTGTTCGCGCGGCCGATCATCTGGCCGCAGCGCTTGATCTGCTTCGCGATTTTCCACTTGCTGCGCCGGTTGTCGGCGAGCATCACCGAGACATCACCGTGCCGTTCGGGCGCGACGGCTTCGTGCTTCGATACCGCGTCGAGGGCGAGGTCGTCACGATTGTCCGCGTCTTTCACGGACGACAGCGTCGCTAACCCCTCTCCAGGAACCTCGATGAAGTTGATCCAAGTCCTTGCGCTGAGCCTTGCTGTCGCCGCGCCTGCTTACGCCCAGACCTCTCCCGACCTCTCCCGCTCGGCCGCCAATGTGAAGGCGCACGTCGAGTTTCTCGCGTCGGACCTGCTGCAGGGCCGCGAGGCCGGCTCGCCCGGCTACGACATCGCCGCCAACTACGTCGCCTCGCAGTTCGCCCAGCTGGGGCTGAAGCCCGCCGGCGACAAGGGGACCTATTTCCAGACCGTGCCGCTGGTCGCCTTCCGCGCCGCCGACAAGGGCGAATTCGTGGTCAAGGCGAAGGACGGGACGGCCAGCCCGCTGGTCTTCGGCGAGGACGTGCTGGTCGGGCGCAACGCCGGCCCGCAGGACCACAAGGTCTCCGCGCCCCTGGTCTTCGCCGGCTACGGCGTCGTCGCGCCCGAGAAGAAGCACGACGACTACAAAGGCCTCAACGTGAAGGGCAAGATCGTGGTCGTCCTCTCGGGCGGCCCGTCCGGCTTCCAGACCGAGGAACGCGCCTACTACGGCAATGCCCGCACCAAGCGTGAGGCGGCCGCCAAGGCCGGCGCGGTGGGCGTGATCTTCCTGTCCACACCGAAGGACGAGCTGCGTCGGCCGTTCGCCGAGGGCGCGCGCTCGTGGCAGGCCTGGGCCATGACCTGGCGCAAGCCGGACGGCTCGTCGTTCGACGTGGCCCCCGGGACCCCGGGCCTGGGCTCGGTGAGCGTGAAGGGCGCCGAGAAGCTGTTCGCGGGCGCGCCCAAGACCTATGCCCAGGTGATCGCCGAGGCCGACAAGCCCAAGGGCGTCGTGCCGCGCTTCGCCCTGGCCACGTCGATGGACGTGACCCTGCGCGCCGAGACCAAGGTGGTGCAGAGCACCAACGTCGCCGGCCTGCTGGAGGGCGCCGACCCGAAGCTGCAGGGCGAGGTGATCGTCCTGTCGGCCCACCTCGACCACATCGGGATCACGCCGCCCCTGAACGGGGATGAGATCAACAACGGCGCGCTCGACAACGCCGCCGGCATCGCCACCACCCTGGAGGTCGCGCGGACCTTCAAGGAATCGGGCAAGGCGCCGCGCCGCTCGCTGCTGTTCCTAGCGGTGACGGCCGAGGAGAAGGGCCTGCTGGGCGCGGAGTACTTCGCCCGCAACCCGACCGTGCCCGGCCCGATCGTGGCCGACGTCAACCTCGACATGCCGATCCTGACCTACGACTTCCTGGACGTGGTGGCGTTCGGCGCCGAGCGCTCGACCCTGGCGCCGGCCGTGCAGAAGGCCGCCCAGCGTGTCGGCGTGGCGCTGTCGCCGGACCCGATGCCGGAGGAGGGCCTGTTCACCCGTTCGGATCACTTCCGGTTCGTGGAGGTGGGGGTGCCGTCGACCTTCCTGATGACCGGTTTCCAGAACGGCGGCGAGGCCAAGTTCCGCGGCTTCCTGAAAGATTGCTACCACAAGCCCTGCGACGACCTCTCGCAAGGCATCGACTGGAAGGCGGGCGCCAAGTTCGCCTGGATCAACTACGAGATCACCCGCGAGCTGGCCGACGCCGATGCGCGTCCGGTCTGGAACAAGGGCGACTTCTTCGGCGGCAAGTTCGCGCCGCAGGGCGCCGTCGCGGGCAAGTGACGCCGGTGGGCCGGGCGGCTGCTACGCCCGGCCACGCCTTTGGCGTCGACGATCATGGCCGGACGGGCCGCCGCCGGTAGTCTCCGGGGCGATGCCTCCCCGCGTTACCCGATCAGCGCCAGCCGTAGTTGAAGCTCACGCTCACCCGCGGGCTCTTGGCGCGATTGGGCGTCACCTCGTGGCGCAGCCAGCTTTCCCACATGTAGATCGTGCCGGGCTCTGGCTGCAGGTAGACGAAGGGCTGGACCGCCTCAGGCGCGTCCTTCCGGCGTGGCGGCGAGGCCATCATCATGGCCAGTCGCGGGTCCTCGATCTTCAGCGCGCTCGCTCCGGGTGGGACGTCCACATAGACGGTTCCCGAGATGACGCTGTGCGGATGGATGTGGCCGGTGTGGCCCGCGCCCGGCTTGAGGACGTTCACCCACAGGCTGTCCAAGCGCAGCTTTCCGGCTCCAAGGTCGAAGTCCAGCGCCTCGGCGAACGCCTTCGCATGGCGGTCGAGCTTGCGCTTCAGATCCTCGAAGACCGTCATGCGCCGAGGCAGGTCGTCCAGCGACGCATACGAGGTGTAGCCGCCATAGCCGTGCTCGCGGCACCAGGCTCTTCCGGCCCGGTCCTCCTCGGCGAGCTCATGGCACGCGTCCAAAATCTCGGCATTGAAATTTTCGAAGGATCGGTCTGTTGTAAGGGTCGCTTCGTAGATCGGCGTGGCGAAGAGCGGGCGTATCGGCATCCAGGCGGCTTAGCGCAGCCGGGGCCTCACGCAAAGCGCGTCCGCCGGCGACACGCCACGTCCTCGGTGAGGGCGAAGCGAACAGAACAAGCGGTCCGATACGAGGCTGCCTATTGGGGGAAGAGGGTATGAAGCGGATTGTGACGGCGCTCGCCGTGGTCGGGCTCCTGTCGGGCGTCCCGGCGATGGCCCAGGCGCAGGCCAAGGGCAAGGCGGCGGTCGCGTACAAGGCGCCGCGCGGCCCGGACGGCAAACACCCCGATCTCAACGGCGTCTGGCAGGTGATGAACACCGCCAACTGGGACATCGAGCCCCATGGCGCGCGCGCCGCCCTGCAGCTGCGTCCCGGCCCGTACGTGCCGGTTCCGGCCAAGCCCGTCCTGGCGCTCGGCGCGGTGGGCGCGGTTCCGGCGGGCCTGGGCATCGTCGAGGGGGGCGAGATCCCCTACAAGCCCGAGGCCAAGGCCCTGCGCGACGAGAACCGCACCAACTACCTGGACCGCGATCCCGAGGTGAAATGCTACCTGCCCGGCGTTCCGCGGGCGAACTACATGCATCTGCCCTTCCAGATCTTCCAGTCCGAGAAGTCGACGCTGATCGCCTACGAGTACGCGGGCGCGGTGCGGAACATCCTCTTCAACGATCCGGGCCCGGCGCCGGTGGACACCTGGATGGGCCAATCGGTCGGCAAGTGGGAAGGCGACACCCTGGTCGTCACCGTCAACGGCATGCACGATCGCACCTGGTTCGACCGCGCCGGCAACCACCACTCCGACCAGATGACCGTCGTGGAGCGCTGGACGCCGACCGGGCCGACGACCATGCGCTACGAGGCGACGATCACCGACCCGGTGACCTTCACGAAGCCCTGGAAGATGAGCTTCAATCTCTACAAGCGGCAGGGCGAAGACGCCCGGCTGGGCCAGTTCAAGTGCGTCGAGTTCGTCGAGGAACTGATGTACGGCGACCTGCGCAAGGAACCGCTGAAGTAATCCGGGCGCTGGCCCGAACAGACGAAGACGATACATCCGGCGTTGGAGGCGCAAGATGGACAAGAAGAAGCTGATCATCGCGGGGGCCATCGGGGCGACGCTCGCCGCGGCCGCCGCCGGCGGGGCCGCCTGGGCCCACCACGCGTTCGCCGCCGAGTTCGACGGCAAGGCGCCGGTGCTGCTGCGTGGCAAGGTGACCCGCGTCGAGTGGATCAACCCACACGCCTGGGTGCACATGAACGCGGTCGACCCCAAGACGGGCCAGGCCACGGCGTGGATGGTGGAAGGCGGCACGCCCAACACCCTGATGCGCTCCGGCATCACCAAGGCCTCGCTGCCCCCGGGCACCGAGATCATCGTCCGCGGCTACCAGTCCAAGGACAAGCTGTGCAAGCCGGCCTGCAAGGCCAATGGCCGTGACGTGACGTTCCCTGACGGCCGCAAGCTGTTCATGGGCTCGTCGGGCACCGGCGCGCCGAAAGACGGCGCCGACACGTCAGAACGCTGATCCGTCTGTCAGATGGGCATCGGAAGGGGAGCCACGAGGCTCCCCTTTTTGCGTTTCGGTACGCCGCTTGGCGGAGCCCGCGCCACACGTGATGCTGCCCGCGATCCGTCGGGAGATTCCATGAAGCCTCGTTCCTCACGCCGACTCGGTCTCGTCGCGGTCGCCGGGGCCTGCGCGCTGCTGGCCGGCCCCGCGGCGGGCGAGCCGGGCAAGGCCGCCGACCTGATCGTCCGCGACGGCCTGATCTATGCGGGTGACGACGCCCCGCCGGTTCGGGGCGACGTGGTGGTGATCGGCGACCGGATCGCCGCCGTGGGGCGCCGCGCGGCCCGAGGCTACACGGCGGCGCGGGTGATCGAGGCCCGGGGCCGGATCGTCGCGCCGGGCTTCATCGATCCCCACACCCATCCGGACAGCTACATCCGTTCGACCGACCCGGACCGGCGTGTGGCCGCGCCCTGGGCCTACCAGGGCGTCTCGACGATCTTCATCGGCGCCGACGGCTACGGGACGCCCGACATCGCGGGCGAGGCGCGGCGCTTCACCGAGGCGGGCGTCGGCGTGAACCTCGTGCCCTACGTCGGTTTCGGCGCGGTGCGAGGCGCGGTGCTGAAGCAGGACGCCCGCGCGCCGACGCCTGATGAACTGGAGGCGATGAAACGGCTGGTCGCCCGGGGGATGTGCGAGGGCGCCCTCGGCTTCTCCACCGGCCTCTTCTACGCGCCGCAGAGCTTCGCCACGACCGAGGAGGTCATCGCCCTGGCGCGCGAGGCGGCTGTCCGTGGCGGGATCTACGACACACACCAGCGGGACGAGTCCTCGTACGGCGTCGGCCTGATGGGTTCGGTGGCCGAGGTCCTGCGGATCGGACGTGAGGCCGGCCTGCCGGTGCACTTCGCCCACATCAAGGCTCTTGGCGTCGACGTGCAAGGGCAGGCGTCGCAGGTGATCAAGGCGATCGAGCAGGCCCGCGCCGCCGGTCAGGACGTGACGGCCGACCAGTATCCCTGGGCCGCCTCAGGCACGAGCCTGGATGCGGCGCTCCTGCCGCGCTGGGCGGTGGACGGCGGGCGGACCGCGCTGCTGGCCCGCCTCGACGATCCGGCGACCTTGGCCAGGATCCAGGCCGAGATGCGTGAGAACCTGCGGCGGCGCGGTGGCGCGGACTCCCTGCTGCTCACCTCCGCCGACCACGCCTGGACAGGCAAGACCCTGGCCGAGACCGCGCGGGCCTATGGCCTGGAGCCGGTGGACGCCGCCCTGAAGATCCTGCGCGACGACGGCGGGGCGATGGTGGCGTCGTTCAACATGATCGAGCCTGATATCCGGCTCTTCATGCGCCAGCCGTGGGTCGTGACCGGCTCCGACGGTTCGGACGGTCATCCGCGCCAGTTCGCGACCTTCCCGGCCAAGTACGCCCGCTATGTGAAGGCGGAACGGGTGATCACCGTCGGCGAGTTCATCCGCGGCTCCACCGGGCGGACGGCCGACATGTTCGGGCTGAAGGATCGCGGATACCTGCGCCCCGGTCACTTCGCCGATGTGGTGGTCCTGGATCCCGAGGCCTACGCGCCGCGCGCCGACTATGTGCGTCCGCGCGAACTCAGCACGGGCGTCCAGGCGCTGGTGGTGAACGGCCGGCTGGTGCTGGACGACGGAAAGGCCACGGGGCTGCGGCCGGGGCGCGTCCTGCTGAAGACGCCGCCGGCGGGAACGTGCGGCTGAAGGATCAGGTGTGCTGCAGATCCAGCAGCGAATCCCACATGTCCTGGGCGAACTTGATGACCGAGATGTTGGCCGAGAAGGCGGTCTTGGCCTGGATCATGTCGACCGTTTCCTGGCCCAGGTCGACCGGCTCCTCGCCCTCGACGCCCATGCGCGCCACAGTAGTCGCCGACGCTTCGAAGCGCTGGGAGGCGGCCATCAGGCCGTAGCGGGCGGTGGCGATCGGGTCCATGTCATCACGCTGCTACGGCGCCGGTTAATGCGCGCCTCGCAGATGTGGTGAACGCGGATTTGCGAAGCGGACGGATTGCCGCAGGCGTATCGTGACGCGAGAAGGAGTCTGTCCATGCGCGCCGCCCTGCTTGCTCTCGTGATCGCCGCCGCCGCCGCCGGTTCGGCGACGGCCCAGCCGATCAATGAGAACCCGCCGACCTGGACGATCCAGTGCATCGAGGTGGGCGGCCAGCTCGTGCCGGCGGTCTGCAAGGTCCCCGGCAGCCGCCTGGACCCGCGCGAGGACATCTGCACCTGTCCGATCGATGGCCTGCAGGTGAAGGTGCCGATCTGCGCCAAGGGGCAGACGCCCCCGCCCGAGGGCAGGCGGCTGAACATCGTCCGACGCGAGGCCGCCCGCGACGGCAGCCTCGTCGGCGACAAGATCGGGGACCGCCCGATCTGCGCGGCCCCCCGGGTCCCGTTGCGCTGAGGCGTTACCGGCCGAGCGCGCCGTAGACGATCTTCTGGAACATCGGGCAGCCGACGCGGCCCGTGGGACGCTGGCCCTGCATGGCGGTGACCGCCTCCGGGCCCAGCGGCATCGAATCCTGGATCAGGTAGATCAGGATCAGATCGTTCTTGGGGTCGGCCTGCCACCAGGTGCCGAACGCGCCGGGCCAGCCGAACGAGCCCTCGGCGCCGGCCCCCATCCACTGGTGCTTCTCGGCGTCCATGATCGTCGAGACGCCCAGGCCGAAGCCCTGCGACAGCCAGAACGGCATGCCGAGGAACGCGTGGCCGCGCTGCTCGTCGGTCAGGCGGTTGGCCTGCATGAGGTCGATGGTCTCGGGCTTCACCAGCCGCACGCCGTCGACCTCGCCGCGGCCCAGGATCATCCTGGCGAACTTCAGGTAGTCGTCGGCCGTGGAGATCAGGCCGCCGCCGCCCGCCTCGAACGACAGCGGCGCCGGGGTGTGCGGGATGGAGACGTCCTTCAGGCCGCCCTCGGCCTTGACCTCGTACAGCTTGGCGAGGCGCCCGTGCTTGGCGGGCTCGAGCCAGAACGAGGTGTCGTTCATGCCCAGCGGCGCGAAGATCCGGGCCTTCAGCACCTCGCCCAGCGGCTTGCCCTCGATCCGCGAGACCAGGAAGCCCAGCACCTCGGTGGCATGGCTGTAGTGGAAGCGCTCGCCAGGCTGGTAGCTGAGCGGCAGCTCGCCCAGGGCCTTCAGCCATTCGTCGGGCGTCTTGGCGTTGATCAGCGGCGATCCCAGCTTGGCCTCGTGCGCGTGGGCGATCGGGCCCATCGAGGTGAAGCCGTAGGCCAGGCCCGAGCGGTGGGTGAACAGGTCCTCGACGGTGATGTCGCGAACGGCGGGGACGGTGTCGTCCAGCGAACCGGCCGCGTCCTTCAGGACCCGCATGTCCTTGAACTCGGGCATCCACTTCGTGATCGGATCCGAGAGGGCCATCTTACCCTCCTCGATCAGCATCAGGGCCGCGATCGAGGTCACCGGCTTGGTCATCGAGGCGATGCGGAACAGGGTGTCCCGCTCCATCGGCAGGCCGCCCTCGATGTCGCGTTGGCCGATGGCGTCGGCCTGAACGACCTCGCCCTTGCGCCAGACCAAGGTGACCATCCCGGACAGGACGCCCTGGTCCACCAGGCCCTTCAAGGCCGGCGCGGCCTGGGCCAGCACATTGCGATCGAATCCGCCCGGAGCCTGAGCGCCGTCCATGGTCGCCTCCCTTATCGTTGTTCACCTACATAGCGCCGGGCGCCGGGGGCGGCGTCAAGTGCGACGAGGCCGAATGTGGTCGCCGCGGGACTGTTGCGTCTCCGTGGGGTGGCGTGGCGTAGAAGGGTTCGTGGCGCATGTCCCGCGCCGCGCGCCGTTTCCGAGGGGCCATGTCCGCGCCGACCAAACGCATCACGCTGGCCGCCGCCGCCGTCGGGGCGCTGGCCTCGGCGTGTTCGCCGCTGACGATGTTCGCGACGCTCTCGCCCAAGGATCCATCGGCCCAGGTGGTCCGGGGCGCGGCCTATGGCGCGGGGCCGCGGCAGCGCCTGGACGTCTATGTCCCGCGCGGAGCCCGGGGTGAGGCGCCGGTGGCCGTGTTCTTCTACGGCGGGTCCTGGGACAGCGGTCGGCGGCAGGACTACAACTGGGTCGGCCGGGCCCTGGCCTCACGCGGGTTCGTGACCGTGGTGGCCGACTACCGCATCTATCCAGAGGTGCGCTATCCCGGCTTCCTGCAGGACGGCGCCCAGGCCGTGCGCTGGAGCGTCGAGAACGCCCGCCGTTACGGCGGCGACCCGGACCGCATCGTTCTCGTGGGCCACTCGGCCGGGGCCTACAACGCCGTGATGCTGGGGCTCGACCATCGCTACCTCGACGCGGCAGGCGTGGAGCCGGGAAAGGTGAAGGCCGTGGCCGGCCTTTCGGGGCCCTACGACTTCCTGCCGATCCGCAGCCCCATCACCGAGCGGATCTTCGGCGGGACCGACGACCTGCCCTCGACGCAGCCGCTCGCCTTCGTGACCCCGCGCTCGCCGCCGGCCTTCCTGGCCACGGGCGAGGCGGACGACATGGTCTGGCCCAAGAACACCATCGCCCTGGCCCGGAAGCTGCGTGAAGCGGGCGTGCCGGTCGAGGAGCGCCACTACGCCGGGGTCGACCATGTCCGCATGGTGCTGGCGCTGTCCAAGCCGCTGCGGGGCAGGGCGCCCGTGCTGGACGAGATGACCGCCTTCCTGCGCCTTCACACCGCCGATTGAACCTGTGCTGCGGCGCAACGGCGGCGCGTGTCGGCGAGGCGGGTAATTCAACGCAAAGCTTTACGCCGTAAGGGTCTTTTGGCCGGGCGCCCCTGCGTCAATCGTGCTGCGTCGCCGCATTGAACAGGGGTGTGGACGTGCGTATATGGCCGCTCGCCGTCGAAGAGCGGCATGCCAGGAAGGACGTCATCCATGCTGCTGACCCTGATGAAGGCCAAGCTGCATCGCGCCACGGTCACCCAGGCCGACCTCGACTACGAGGGCTCGATCGCCATCGACCGCGACTTGCTCGACGCTTCGGGCATCCTGCCGCACGAACAGGTGGATGTGCTGAACATCACCAACGGCGCGCGCTTCACCACCTATGCCATCGAGGCCCCGCGCGGCTCGAAGGTGATCGGCGTGAACGGCGCGGCCGCCCGCCTCGTTCAGAAGGGCGACAAGGTCATCGTGGTGACCTATGGGATGCTCCCGGCCGAGGAAGCGCGCAACTATGCCCCGACTGTGGTCCTGCTGGACGACGCCAACGAGATCAAGAAAGCCGCGTAGGGCGCTGGCGGCCGCCCTGGCCGCCGCGAGCCTCGCCGCCTGTTCGCCGACCGCGCCGCCCGGTGTGGATCGCGACGAACTCGACGCCGCCGTCTCGCGTGCGGTGGGCGACCCGAACACCTGCGTGCTGATCGCCGAGGCAGGGTCGGGCAAGGTGCTCTATCGCTACAACACCGCCACCACCTGCGCGCGGGCGTTCCCCGCCTGCGACGGCCCGGGCGCGCGCGAGGTCAAGGACCTGCTGGAGGCGACGGCCAAGGACCGCCAGCCGCGGGCCCTGTCCTGCAACACCCAGGCCGACGCCTCGCGTGGCGTCGGCTGGGCGTCGGGTCCGATCGCGGGCACGGACCTCGTCTATGCCGCGATGATGGAAGGGGATCGCGCCTTCCCGGGCCGGATGATGGCCGACCGCCTGGAAGGCGCCTTCCGCCGGGCGAAGGTCTCTAAGACCCCCTAGCGCGAGGCCTCGTAGAGGCCCGTGATGTCCACGCGGACCTTCAGCTCGCCGCCCGAGACCGAGGTCCCGGCGCCGTCCGACATCTCGCGCTTGGCCGCATAGGCCATCATCGGCATCGGCGGGGCGGGCGTGTAGCCGCCGCCCTCGCTCAGCGAGACCAGCCGCGTCACGCGGTAGCCCGTCGCCTTGCCATAGAGGTCGGCCTTGGCGGTCAGGGCCTTCACCGCGGCTTCGCGCGCCGCGTTCTCCGCGGCCGTCGGGTCCTGCAGGCCGAAGCTGATCCCGTGCACCTGGTTCGCGCCCGAGCCGACGCTGGCGTCCACGGCCGGGCCCAACTTCTTGAGATCGGTCACGGTGATAGTGACGTTGTTCGACGCCTGGTAGCCGACCAGCAGCGGCGGCTGGTTCTCCTGATACTTGTACTGCGGGTTCAGGTTGAGGTTCGACGTCTGGATGTCCTTGTCGGGGATGCCGGCCTTGCGCAGGCTGGCCATCACCGCGCTCATCCGCTGGGCGTTGGCCTGCATCGCCTCGGCGGCGGTCTTGCCCTCGGTCATGACGCCCAGGGTGATCGTCGCCATGTCGGGCGCCACCTTGGTTTCGCCATAGGCCGACAGGTTGAAGGTGGTGGCGCGGAACATGTTCTCGGCCGCGGGGGGCGCGGCCTGGGCCAGGGCGGCCGGCGCGGCGGCCACGGCGGACAACGCCACGCTCAGGGCCGCGGCGCGCATCAGGGTCTTCATCGGTGTTCTCCAGTCCTTCGGGGGAGGAATTGGCGGCAAGCGTCGCAGTTCGTACCTGAACGCAAGCTTTAAGCGACGTGCAGCCCATGGTAACGCGCGGAACACGCTGCAGGGGCCTGTAGCTCAATGGTTAGAGCCGACCGCTCATAACGGTCTGGTTGCAGGTTCGAGTCCTGCCGGGCCCACCAGCACGCGGTTTCAACCGGTCGCGGAAAATCCGGTTAAGCCCCGTTAACATGTTGTTATGCATGCAAAATTCGCATTTTGTCGTTGGCCGCGGTTTCGCGCCGTTTCGCCCGCTTCCGTGAACATTGTTGGTACGAAAAGCGCTTGATACCAACACTTCTTGCCGCGATACCAACAGCCATGTCCCTCTCCGACGCCAAACTCCGGACCCTGAAGTCCGAATCGAAGCCGCGAAAAGTCGCCGACCGCGACGGCCTCTTCGTGCTCGTAAATCCGAATGGCTCCAGGCTCTGGCGTCTCGCGTACCGGTTCGGCGGGAAGCAAAAATTGCTGGCGCTTGGTGCGTACCCAGCCGTCTCTCTGCGTGACGCGCGCAAGGCCACTGAAGCCGCCCGAGACCTGCTGGCCGAAGGCATCGATCCGTCGCACGACCGTAAGGTCACCAAGGTGAAGGCGAAGATCGCGGCGGGTCACACGTTCGAAGCGGTGGCGAATGACTGGTTCGACGCGCGTCGCGAGGGCTGGGTCGACAGCTATTCCGAGCGGCTAAGAGCGCGGCTCGATGCTGACTTGATGCCCGTACTGGGGAAGCGACCGATCGCCGAGATCGAACCCGTGGAACTGCTGGAAGCGGTTCGACGGATCGAGGCCCGCGACGCGCCGGAAATGGCGCGCCGCGTCCTGCAGATGGCGAGCGGCATCTTCCGCTTCGGCGTGGCGACAGGCCGTTGCCCACGCGATCCCGCCGCGGACTTGCGCGGCGCCCTGAAGAGTCCGGGCGCGCCGAAGCGGCGCGCGTCGCTGCGTCCCAACGAACTGCCGGAGTTCATGCAGCGCCTGGCGGCGTACGACGGCGCCAGGCAGACGACCCTTGCACTCCAACTTGTCATCCACACCTTCGTCCGGACTTCGGAAGTCCGGTTCGCGGTCTGGAGCGAGTTCGAGGACCTGGATGGCGATCGACCGCTGTGGCGGATTCCGGCCGAGCGCATGAAGATGCGTCGGGACCATTTGGTGCCGCTCTCGCCGCAGGTCGTGCGGATCCTGCGCGATATCAAGGAGACTTCGGGCAGGTCGGCGTTCCTGTTCCCGGCGGCCACCCGCAGCAAGGTGCTCTCCGAGAACACTATGATCTACGCGCTCTACCGGATGGGCTATCACGGCCGCGCCACGGTGCATGGCTTCCGCTCCACGGCGTCGACGTTGCTCAACGAGCGCGAGTTCAATCGTGATTGGATCGAGATGCAGCTCGCGCACTGCGAGGGCGACGTGCGCTCGATCTATAACGCCGCCGAATGGCTGTCCGGGCGGCGCGAAATGATGAACTGGTGGTCCGCCCATCTAGAGCAAATTGCGTCGGTCAAGCGTGGCCGAGCCGCCCTTGTGGTGGTGTAGGCGCCGAGGTCTGCACGCATCCCGCTACTGGTAACGCCGTCGTCTGAACGCCGCCACGTCCTGCGCCCGCAGCCTGAACCACTCGCCGTTGCGGCGCTTGTCGGCAAATCGACGGTGCCAATAGGCCTCGATGCCCGGGGGATCGTCAGTCCGAATGGAGTGCACGAGATCCAGGCGCTCGGGCATGGCGACACCAATGGTCTTGAACCGTCGTTCGAGGTCGCCGGTGCGGCCGATCTTGTAGTCCGGACCGCACTTGAAGAGATAGACGAAGCCGTCCCGAACTGAGCTGCCTCGGCCATGATCGTCTTCGGTGAGCTCCGGCAGCAAGGCGGCGATATCGGCGCGATCAGTTTGCTGCGACGCCCATTCGGCCAGCGCCTGGATGAGATCCACCTTCCTGCGAAAGCGGCGGCGTAGTGTGGTTCGCCCCGGGATCGAGGGGTCGGCGTCCCGGAAGATTGCGATTTCTGCTTCGGTCGGAACTCGCCCATGGTGGCGAACGATCCTCGCAAGCGCGGCCATGATTTCGTCGTTGGATAGAGGCGGCGTTGCGGCGTTGGCTTCACATCCGGCCTCCTCCACCGCTGCACTCCACCGCGGCCAGTACCGGCGCCATTTCGCCGGTGTGATGCCGGTCTCCGAACTGAACTTCATCTCGCCGGGCGCCTGGCCGCCGGCGGCATGAGATAGGCGGATGATCTCGGCCAGGATGATTTGCCGGAGTGAGGTGGCGGGAGCAGTGGGCATTCGGGTGTCCTTCTGGATCAGATTCCGACCCAGCCCGTCCTCACTCTCTCCTTTGAGGGTCGTTGGCAGGCTCCGGTGAATGCGAACTCATGGCGCGAGGCCGACATGCTGCGGTGATCGAGTCTACACGCGGACGGCGTCCCCTGCGGCGATGATCTGGGCGATGCGGTTCGGCCAAGTGTGCGCCGCCAAGACCTTTGCGTGCCCCTTTGCCGCGATCGCATGCGCCTCAGCGGGCATGTCCAGGAGAGCCTGCAGTTTCGTCATCGCGCCGTCCAGATCGCGCCAGTGATAGAACGCCATGGCGTCCGCCCCGAATTCGGACGCGTAGAAGGCGCTCACGTCCGTGAAGGGCGCGGCCCCCGCCAGGAGCGCCGACAGCGGCCGCTCGTGAGAGCCGGCGCCGAAGTTGACGTTGGTGTTGAGGACGACGCGCGCCTGCCGCATGAGTTCGGTCATCTGCGTCATCTCGATCGCGCCGTGATAGGTCCCTTGCTTGAAGCGGTAGAGCTGCGCGTCCCATCCCGCGCCGCAGATGTGCAAGGGAAGGCGGGCCTTTCCGACAGCCTTGAGGAACTCGAAGCGCCGCGTCCGGCGCACTGTGTCGTCCACTCGGCCCGCGAGCCGCAGCAGGCCGCGGTTGTCCGGGTCCGACATGTTGAAGCCCCGGGCGCCGAGCGCCTGCTCGACCGCCAGGTGCGGTGCGATCCATTCGCGTGAGAGGGCAAGGTCGATCGCATCCTGCAGGGGGCGGTGCAGGTCGCGGCTGATGTTCTCGAATGCGGTCTCGGGCTTCTGGAAGCTGCCGGAGAAGAGCAGGGGGATCGGCCGCGCCGCAAAGCCCGTGGCGTCGGCGTCGAGGGCAGGCGTGCCGACGGCCGCATGCGGCATGAAGTCGAGATGAGCGAACCGATCCGCCCCATAGGTCGCGCGGACGGCCTCGACCTGCGTGGGGTCGATGAACAGCAGGGCGGTGGAGGCCGGCGTCGCCTCGAGACGGGGGAACTGGCCGAGGATGTAGTCGACGTGCCAGAGCACATGCGGCGCGCCGTAGAGATCCGAGAGGCTGCGGCCCGCCGGGTCACGGAACTCCCCCAGGATGCTGATCGTGAAGATCAGATCCACGGACCCGGCGTCCGCGGCATGGTCGGTGATCAGCGCCCGTGGGTCGGGGGTGTCGAGGAGATCCAGCATCTCCACCTCGTGCCCGACCGCCTGGAAGGCGTCTGCCGCCAGGTCGAGGAAGAGGCGGGTGCCGCTGTAGAGCGAACGTCCCTTGATCAGCAGTATCCGCACGACCGAATCCCCGACTGAAGCGCATCGTCCTATCGCGTGCGGGCCGGGCGCGTCACGCGCTATGCGAGCGGCGGACTGCCTTCAGCCTTCCCCGTCGGAACTTCCGCTTCCCGGCCAAGTCTCAATGTCCGGTGATGGCGCGAGGCCGACATGCTGCGGTGATCGAGTCTACACGCGGACGGCGTCCCCTGCGGCGATGATCTGGGCGATGCGGTTCGGCCAAGTGTGCGCCGCCAAGACCTTTGCGTGCCCCTTTGCCGCGATCGCATGCGCCTCAGCGGGCATGTCCAGGAGAGCCTGCAGTTTCGTCATCGCGCCGTCCAGATCGCGCCAGTGATAGAACGCCATGGCGTCCGCCCCGAATTCGGACGCGTAGAAGGCGCTCACGTCCGTGAAGGGCGCGGCCCCCGCCAGGAGCGCCGACAGCGGCCGCTCGTGAGAGCCGGCGCCGAAGTTGACGTTGGTGTTGAGGACGACGCGCGCCTGCCGCATGAGTTCGGTCATCTGCGTCATCTCGATCGCGCCGTGATAGGTCCCTTGCTTGAAGCGGTAGAGCTGCGCGTCCCATCCCGCGCCGCAGATGTGCAAGGGAAGGCGGGCCTTTCCGACAGCCTTGAGGAACTCGAAGCGCCGCGTCCGGCGCACTGTGTCGTCCACTCGGCCCGCGAGCCGCAGCAGGCCGCGGTTGTCCGGGTCCGACATGTTGAAGCCCCGGGCGCCGAGCGCCTGCTCGACCGCCAGGTGCGGTGCGATCCATTCGCGTGAGAGGGCAAGGTCGATCGCATCCTGCAGGGGGCGGTGCAGGTCGCGGCTGATGTTCTCGAATGCGGTCTCGGGCTTCTGGAAGCTGCCGGAGAAGAGCAGGGGGATCGGCCGCGCCGCAAAGCCCGTGGCGTCGGCGTCGAGGGCAGGCGTGCCGACGGCCGCATGCGGCATGAAGTCGAGATGAGCGAACCGATCCGCCCCATAGGTCGCGCGGACGGCCTCGACCTGCGTGGGGTCGATGAACAGCAGGGCGGTGGAGGCCGGCGTCGCCTCGAGACGGGGGAACTGGCCGAGGATGTAGTCGACGTGCCAGAGCACATGCGGCGCGCCGTAGAGATCCGAGAGGCTGCGGCCCGCCGGGTCACGGAACTCCCCCAGGATGCTGATCGTGAAGATCAGATCCACGGACCCGGCGTCCGCGGCATGGTCGGTGATCAGCGCCCGTGGGTCGGGGGTGTCGAGGAGATCCAGCATCTCCACCTCGTGCCCGACCGCCTGGAAGGCGTCTGCCGCCAGGTCGAGGAAGAGGCGGGTGCCGCTGTAGAGCGAACGTCCCTTGATCAGCAGTATCCGCACGACCGAATCCCCGACTGAAGCGCATCGTCCTATCGCGTGCGGGCCGGGCGCGTCACGCGCTATGCGAGCGGCGGACTGCCTTCAGCCTTCCCCGTCGGAACTTCCGCTTCCCGGCCAAGTCTCAATGTCCGGTGATGGCGGATTGTGTTGAAAAAGGCCGGTTGAAGCAGCGCCTTGTGGCTGATTCACTCTCCTGACGGCAGGAGGGTGCGGCGATGATGGGTGATCGGCGGGTCGACCAGGGGGCGCTGTTCTACGAGTTTTCG
>JBFMGV010000038.1:0-24790 GCA_040752615.1 Pseudomonadota bacterium
GCCTCCCCGCCGTCCGGCCCCTCCCCTTTCCGATCGGCGCCGCCAAAGCGGCCAGCGGTCCGCGCGCCGCTCCTCGCCGATCAGCCCGGGCTTTCCACATCCCCCTCCCGGTCTAAGGTCACGCCCAGTCGCCGCGACTCGCCCATGAGATGGCGGGCCATGGCTTGCGTAGACGGGGGACCTCCACATGAAGACCGCGACCCTGGCCCTGGCGGCCGCGCTGCTGTGCTCCACCGCGGCCCACGCCGCCGCGCCGTTGCCGGCGCTGAAGAAGCAGGCCGTCGCCGGCGTGCAGGCCCGCGCCAAGCTGGCCCAGAAGATGAACGACTCCATCTTCAGCTTCGGCGAGCTGGGCTTCCACGAGGAGGAGACCTCCCGCTACATCACCGCCATCCTCGAGAAGAACGGCTTCACGGTGCGCCGCGACGTCGCCGGACTGCCCACCGGCTGGGTCGCCACCTGGACGAACAAGACCGGCGGCCCGGTCATCGCCATGGGCTCGGACATCGACGGCATCCCCAAGGCCTCGCAGACGCCGGGCATCCCCTGGCGCAAGCCGATGGTCGAGGGGGCGCCCGGCCATGGCGAGGGCCACAACTCGGGCAACGCCGTGAACGTGGTCGCCGCCCTGGCCGTGAAGGAGATCATGGAGAAGGAAGGCATCGCCGGCACGCTGATGCTCTGGCCGGGCGTCGCCGAGGAGCTGGTGGCCGGCAAGGCCTTCATGGTCCGCGACGGGGTCTTCAAGGACGTGGACGCCGTGCTCTTCACCCACGTCGGCGACAACCTGGCCACCACCTGGGGCAAGCCCTCCGGCACCGGCCTCGTCTCGGTGGAGTACAAGTTCAAGGGCGCCGCCGCCCACTCGGCCGGCAAGCCGTGGATGGGCAAGTCGGCGCTGGACGCGGTGTCGCTGATGAACGTCGGCTGGGAATTCCGCCGCGAGCACATCCGTCCGGAGCAGCGCTCGCACTACGTGATCACCGACGGCGGCGACCAGCCCAACGTCGTGCCGCAGGTGGCCAGCGTCTGGTACTACTTCCGCGAGCAGGACTTCAAACGCATCGCCGACCTCTACGCCATCGGCAACAAGGTGGCCGACGGCGCGGCGATGATGACCGACACCACCGTCGAGCGGCGGATCCTCGGCACGGCCGCGCCGCGCCACTTCAACAGGCCCATCGCCGAGGCCGCCTACGAGAACATCAAGCAGGTGGGCCTGCCCAAGTGGACCGCCGACCAGCAGGCCTTCGCCAAGGCCGTGCAGAAGGAGGTCGGCGCCGACAAGCTGGACGGCCTCTCCACCGAGCTGAAGAAGCTGGAGCCCCCCGTCGAGAAGCCCGAGAGCGGCGGCTCGGACGACATCGGCGACATCTCGTGGGTGGTCCCCACCATCACCGTGAACTATCCGTCCAACATCCCGGGCCTGGCCGGCCACAGCTGGATGAACGCCATCTCGATGGCCACGCCCATCGCCCATGACGGCGTCGTGGCCGGCGCCAAGGTCATGGCCATGACCACCCTGGACCTGCTGACCCGGCCCGACCTGCGCACGGCGGCCAAGGACTATTTCGTGAAGGTCCAGAACAAGGACGAGAAGTACGTCCCCATGATCGGGCCGAACGACAAGCCGGCGCTCGAGATCAACGCCGACATCATGGCCCAGTACCGGCCGGCGATGCGGGCCTACTACTACGACGAGGAGAAGTACCCGACCTACCTGGACCAGCTCGGCGTGAAGTGGCCGACGCTGGAGAAGCCCGCGAAATAGGTCAGACCGCCAGGGCCTCGGGCTCGGCCGTCAGGATGCGGGCGATCTCGCCCAGCAGCGCGGCCGCCCCGATCGGCTTGGCCACCATGCCGTTCATGCCCGCCGCCGCGTATTCGGCGCGCTGGTGGGTCATGGCGTTCGCGGTCAGGGCGATGATCGGAGTGTGGGCGGCGGGCGATCCCAGGCCGCGGATCGCCCGCGTGGCCTCGATGCCGCCCATGCGCGGCATCTGGATGTCCATGAGGATCAGGTCGTAGTCGCCGGTCCGCGCGGCCTCGACCCCGGCGATCCCGTCCTCGGCCTCGTCCACCTCGGCGCCCAGCCGGGTCAGCAGTGTCCGCGCCACGAGGCGGTTGGTGGGGTTGTCCTCGACCAGCAGCAGGCGGATGCCTTCCAGCACGCCCTGCTCCACGACCTCGGGCTCCGGCGTGGCCGCCATCGGCGCTTCGAACTCCAGCCAGAACGTCGAGCCCTCGCCCGGGGTGCTGGTGAAGCCGATGTCGCCGTCCATCATCCGCATCAGCGCCCGGCTGATGGACAGGCCCAGGCCCGTGCCGCCGAACCGTCGCGAAGTGTCGCTCTCGGCCTGCTGGAAACGCTCGAACAGGCGCGCCTGCACGTCGGCCGCCATGCCGATGCCGGTGTCCTCCACCTCGAACCGCACGCGGCGGCGTCCGGGCAGGCCGTTGGCGATCTTCAGGCGCGCCACGACCTGGCCCTGCTCGGTGAACTTCACCGCGTTGCCGACCAGGTTGAACATCACCTGCCGCAGGCGCACGGGGTCGGCGTAGATCCAGAGGCCGGCGCCTTCGACCTCGCACCGCAGGTCGACGCCCTTGGCCCGCGCCTGCCCTTCCAGGAGGCCCACGACCACGTCCAGCGCCCCGTGGGCGTCCACGGGTTCCGGCGTCAGGTTGAGCTGCCCGGCCTCGATCTTCGAGAAGTCGAGCACGTCGTTCAGCAGTTCCGCCAGCATCTGGCCGCAGTCCACCGCCCGGCGCATCAGGACGCGCCCCTCGGACGAGATCGGTTCGTCTTCCAGCAGTTGCAGGGCGCCCAGGACGCCGTTCAGCGGCGTGCGGATCTCATGGCTCACATTGGCCAGGAATTCGGCCTTGGCGCGCGTGGCCGCCTCGGCCTCGGCCTTGGCCTCCTGCAGCGCCAGATCGGCTGCGACCTGGGCGGTGACGTCGCGGCTGGTGTCGATGATCGCCACCGGCTCGCCGTCCTCGAAGATCAGCCGCGCGCTCGACTGCATCCACAGCCAGCGCCCGTCCTTGTGCCGCACCCGCACGGTCATGACCTCGGCCGCGCCGGGCCTGGCGGCCATGCGCTGGAAGGCCTGGGCCATGGACTCCAGGTCGGTCTTGCGATGGGTGATGGCCCAGCGAGAGGTCCCCGTCAGTTCCTCCGGCGTGTAGCCCAGCACCGCCATGGCCGACGGCGAGACGTACTCGTACTCGCCGGCCAGGTTGGTCCTGGCGATGACGTCGGTGACGTTGGCCGCCAGGGTCTCATAGGCTTCCAGCGTCTCGTTCAGGCGGCGCTGCTGCTCCTGCATCGACGGCGTGCCCAGCGCGCGGCCGACGGTGAAGGCGCCGCACATCAGCAGGGTGACGCCCAGCACCACCACCTCCCCTGGCCGCCAGGCCTGGGAGTCCAGCAGGACGAACATCGCGCCCAGCGCCGGCCCCGCCCCCGCGGCGAGGAACACCGCCGGCGTGTTGTAGAAGAGCAGGATCGTGACGGCGGCCATCACCATGAACAGCGCCGCGCCCGCGGCCTGCACGACCGGCGCGCCGGTGGTCCACATCAGCACGCCTAGCGCCGACCAGCAGGCGAGCTGGCCCAGGTAGGCGGCGATCACGTTTGGATAGTTGCGGCGGCGGCGATCGTCCGGCCGGGGCGGACGGGTGGCGAACCACCCCCAGGCCTCGACCATCACCAGCGCGGCGAACCAGCCGGCCGGCGCGCGCCAATCCATCACCAGCACCAGGGGCAGACAGCCCAGGAGCGCCAGCACGACCTTCTGCAGCGCCACCTCGTGCAGCGCGTCGGCGGCCCCGTCCACGACCTCGACCAGCGTCGGCGGCCGGCGCCGGACGGTGATCATGCCGTTCCGCGCGGGAGGCGGCGGCAGTCGGTCGATGTTCCCCAACATAGGCCACCACAAGGCGCTGGGAGCCTTAACCACAGCGCTAAGACGAGCTGCGGCATATCGTCCAACCGCGTTCGGCGAGACCGCCGCCGAGCGGTCAGGTCGGGGGCGTTTCCCCCTGGGCCGCGGGCTCCGGCGGGTCGGCGGGCGCGACCGGCGCGGCCTGCGCGGCCACCTCGACCGGGGGCGCGGCCACGGGCGGCGGCGGGCCGACCGGGATAGCCTGGGTCGGCGTGCGCTTGAGGGCGGTGGACATGAAGCCGCGCCACATCTGCGCCGGCGCGGTCGCGCCGCTGATCCGCACCATGGGCCTGGCGTCGTCACGCCCCATCCACGCGCAGCTCGCGAAGCCGCCCGTGTAGCCGCAGAACCAGGCGTCCTTGTAGTCCGAGGTCGTTCCCGTCTTGCCGGCGAGATCGTAGCCCGGAACCGCCGCCCGGCCGCCGGTGCCGCCGCTGACCACGGTGCGCAGCATGCGGTTCAGCTCGCTCAGCGCCGGGTTGGCGATCGCCTGGACCGGCTGGGCCGCGCGCTTCTGATAGATCACCTGCCCGCCGGAGCGGATGCGCTCGATGCCATAGGCCTGCACCCGGGCGCCGCCGTTCGCGAAGGCGGCATACGCCTGGGTCAGCTCCAGCGGCGAGACCAGCGTCGTGCCCAGCGCCATGGCCGGGTCCGTGTTGACGGTCGACACGATGCCGACCCGCCGCGCCGTCTGGGCCACCGCCGGGCGCCCCACCTCGTCGGCGAGGCGCGCCGCCACGGTGTTCACCGACTTGGCCAGCGCGGTCTCCAGCGTGATCGGTCCGAGATAGCTGCCGACCTCATAGTTGCTGGGCGTCCAGCCGTTGATCGTCACCGGCTCGTCCACCACCGGCGTATCGGGCGTGCGCCCCTGCTCCAGGGCCGTCAGGTAGACGAAGGGCTTCCAGGCCGAGCCCGCCTGCCGCCGCGCGTTGACCGCGCGGTTGTAGGGCGCGGTCGCGTGGTTCGTGCCGCCCACCAGCGCGCGCACGCGCCCCTGGCCGTCGATGGCGACGATCGCCGCCTGATCCGCGCCCTGCGCCTTCCAGGCGTCGACACCGGTGCGCACCGCGGTCCCGGCAGCGGTCTCCATACCCTGGTCGAGGGTGGTCTCGACGGTGAGGTCGCGGGTCAGTTTCGGGACCATTCGGCGGACCTCGCCGTCCACCCAGTCGACGAAGTACTGCGAGGGGCCGGTCGGCGCGATGTTCCAGACCTTCGGCTTCTGGCCCGCGGCCTTGTCGCGCTGGGCCGCGGTGATCGCGCCGGTCTCGACCATGGCGTTGAGCACCAGCTTGGCCCGCTCCAGGCACTCGGCGTTGCGCTCCACGGGATTGTAGCCGGTGGGCGACTTCAGCACCCCGGCCAGCATCGCCGCTTCCTTGAGGGTCAGCTTGGCCGCCGGCTTGTTGAAGTAGCGCTGCGCGGCGGCCTCCAGCCCATAGGCGCCCGAGCCGAAATAGACCCGGCTCAGATACAGCCCCAGGATCTGCTTCTTGTTGTAGGTGCGCTCCAGCTCGACGGCATAGACCAGCTCGGTGGCCTTGCGCTCCAGCGTCCGCTCCTGGGTCAGGAACAGGTTGCGCGCCAGCTGCTGGGTGATGGTCGAGGCGCCCTGCGTGGCCCGGCCCTGCCCCAGGCCCACCACCACCGCCCGGGCGATGCCGCGCGCGTCGAAGCCGTCGTGCTCATAGAACCGGCGATCCTCGATCGACACGAAGGCGGCGGGCACATAGGCCGGCAGCTTGGCCACGTCGACGGGCGGCGCGTACCGCCCGCCACGCACGCCGATCACCGCGCCCGAGCGGTCGAGGTAGGTGATCTGCGGCTCGCGCGTGATCGGCGGCATGCGCGGCAGTTCGGGCGCCTGGACGGCGGCCATCGACAGGGTGGCGGCGAGGCTCAGCAAGGCGCGACGGACTCCTCGGGCGACGCCCCCCGTGCGCCTCCGTGCCGGCTATCTGTCGCGCCCTACCCGCGCGGCCAAGATAATTCGCCGTAATGCGACGCAAGCACGCGGGCCCTGCACCGCATCTGCATCACCGGGCGATGAAGCTCTCGAAGCCGCCGAAGATCATCCGCTTGCCGTCGAAGGGCATGTCCGACGGATGGCTCGTCAGCCGCTCGTCCGCCATCACCTTGGCCATGATCTCGTCGCGCGCCTTGCGATCGGCATAGGTGGCCCAGGAGAAGATCACCACCTCGTCGTCCTTGGCCTGGACGGCCCGGGGGAACGAGGTCAGCTCGCCGTAGGGCACGTCCTCGCCGACGCACTCGACGTAGCTCAGCGCGCCGTGCTCCAGCCACACCTCGCACGAGAGGCGCGCCAGCGCCTTGTAGTCCTCCAGCCGGTCCTTGGGCACCGCCAGAACGAAGCCGTCGACATAGGGCATGGGTATCCTCCTCCTGTTGTGTGCCGAGGACGAACGAGCCCGTCCGGCGCCGACATGCGAAACTCAACTTCCTTCGCGTCAGTTGCTTGCTGCAAACCCCTGTCGCGGCCAATTTGGCGCCCAGGATTCGATCAGAGGAGCCCCGCGTGGCTGAAGCGATCCGGCGCCGCCGGCGGGTGAAGATCGTCGCCACCATCGGTCCAGCGTCTTCCAGTCCCGAACGGCTGGAGGAACTGTTCCGTACGGGCGCGGACGTCTTCCGTCTCAACTTCAGCCACGGCAGCCAGGATGGCCACGCTGAGGTGGTCGAGCGCATCCGCAAGGTCGAGAAGAAGACCGGCCGGCCGATCGGCATCCTCGCCGACCTCCAGGGCCCCAAGCTGCGGGTGGGCCGTTTCACCGGCGGCGCGGTGGCGCTGCAATGGGGCCGCCCCTTCCGCCTCGACCTGCAGGAGCGCCCTGGCGACAGCCAGCGGGCCCAGCTTCCGCACCCCGAGATCATGGCCGCGGCCTCCCCGGGATCCGTCCTGCTGCTCGACGACGGCCGCATCCGCCTGGAGGTCACCCGCCAGACGCCGGAGTTCCTGGACACCCGCGTCATCGTCGGCGGGCGCCTGTCCGACCACAAGGGCGTCAACCTGCCGGGCCTCACCCTGCCGATCCCCGCCCTGACCAAGAAGGACCGGTCCGACCTGGCCTTCGCCCTGGACCAGGGTTGCGACTACATCGGCCTCTCGTTCGTCCAGCGTCCGGAAGACGTGATGGAGGCCCGCGAGCTGGTCGGCGATCGCGCCTTCATCCTCTCCAAGATCGAGAAACCCGGCGCCCTCCAGTCCATCGACGAGGTCGTGCGCCTGTCGGACGCGATCATGGTGGCCCGCGGCGACCTGGGCGTCGAGATGCCGGCCGAGGACGTGCCGCTGCTCCAGAAGCGCCTGATCCGCACCGCCCATCGCTTCGGCCGCCCGATCGTGGTGGCCACCCAGATGATGGAGAGCATGATCGAGAACCCGGCGCCCACCCGCGCCGAGGCCTCGGACGTGGCCACCGCCGTCTTCGACGGCGCCGACGCTGTGATGCTGTCGGCCGAGAGCGCCACCGGAAAGTACCCCGTCGAGACCGTGCGGATGATGGATCGCATTATCGCCCGTACCGAGGAGGACGAGGACCTCAAGACCTCGCGCGCCAACCAGCGGCCCAAGCCCGAGAAGTCGACGCCCGACGCCATCTCCGCCGCCGCGCGTCAGGTGGCCGAGACCCTGGAGGCGAAGGCCATCGTCGCCTTCTCCCTGACCGGCCGGGCCGCCATGCGCATCGCCCGCGAGCGGCCCGACGTGCCGATCCTGGGCCTCACGCCCCAGATCCAGACCGCCCGCCGGCTGGCCCTCGTCTGGGGTGTCCACGCCCTGACGTGCGAGCCCAACCACACCATGACCGAGACGGTGGCCCAGGCCGCCTCCCTCTCGCTGCGCAGCGGCTTCGCCAAGCGACGCGACGAGATCGTGGTGGTCGCGGGGGTGCCCTTCGGCCGCGCCGGCGGGACGAACTCTCTCCGGGTGGCCGAGGTCGTCTGACGGCGCGCTCGCGGGCGCCTCCGCCCATCCGTTCGCCTCATACCAAAGCGTGATGTGAACAACCCCGGGTAGACTGGTCTTGGCCCGCGCTGCCGGCCAAGCTTGCGGCATCGCTTCGCCAGGGGTGCGCCACATGCCGGGTCCCGAGATCACCGCCACGAAACACCACCAGCCGACCGGCCTGGGCGATCGCGTCGCCTATGGCTTCGTGAAGATGCTGCGCTTCTTCGCCGACACCTTCTTCGCCAAGCGGTACGGCCATCGCGCGGTCGTGCTGGAAACGGTCGCGGCCGTCCCCGGAATGGTGGCCGGGATGCTGATCCACCTGCGCTGCCTGCGACGGATGGAAGACGACCGGGGCTGGATCAAGACGCTGCTCGACGAGGCCGAGAACGAGCGCATGCACCTGATGACCTTCATCGAGGTCTGCAAGCCCACCCTCTTCGAACGCTTCGTGGTCGTCGCCGTCCAGTGGCTGTTCTACCTGTTCTTCTTCGCCCTCTACCTGGTCAGCGCCCGGACCGCCCATCGGGTGGTCGGCTACTTCGAGGAGGAGGCGGTGATCAGCTACACCCACTATCTCGCCGAGATCGACGAGGGGCGCAGCGAGAACGGCCCCGCCCCGGCCCTCGCCCTGCGGTACTGGGACCTGCCGGCCGACGCCCGCCTGCGCGACGTCATCGAGGTGGTTCGCGCCGACGAGGCGCACCACCGCGACGTCAACCATGCCTTCGCCAACGAGATCTCCGGCCTGCCGACCGGCGCCGTCGCGCCCGGTCCGCATCACGTCGTGCTGGGACCCGACTGGCGCGCCACCAGCTAGAGACTAGGCCGCGACCTCTTCCGCGGTCGCCGCCTCGTTCAGATAGCCCGAGGCCCGCAACCCCGCGACGATGAAGTCCGTGAGCGCCCGGATGCGTGGCGTGTGCCGCGTGTCGCGGTGCAGCCCGATGTAGGCCGTGCGGGTCGGCGGCGTGGTCGGCGTGGTGATCTCCACCAGTCCCGGGGTCTTCTCCCCCATGCATCGCGGCAGGATGGCGATACCCGCCCCGGCCACGCAGGCCCTCGCCTGGGCCTCGCGGCTGTTGCTGCGCAACGCGATACGCGCGTTCGGCGCCAGCGCCGCCAGCCACGCCGCGTCCTCCTGCGCCCAGTGCTGCTCGTCCATCTGGATGATCGCGTGGCCGTCCATGCCGGTGGCGCAGTTCGGACGCCCAGCGCGCGCGATGTAGTCCGGCGAGGCGAAGAGCGCGTGCGGCACCTCGGCCGCCTTGCGCTGCAGGATCTCGTGCTGAGCGAATGGTGCGAAGCCGACGGCGATGTCGCTCTCGCGTCGGGTCAGGCTGAAGAGTCGCACGTCCGTCAGCAGGTCGATCGTCACCGCCGGGTGGAGCCGGCTGAAGTCGGCCAGGATGGGGGCCAGCACGCGGGCGGCGAACCACTCCACGGCCGTCACCCTCACCGTGCCCGCCAGGCCGGCGTCGCGGCCGGTGATCGCGCGCTCGACGGCCAGGGCCTCGTTCTCCATCCGCTCCAGGTTCGCGACGATGGCGTGGCCGGCCTCGGTCAGGACATAGCCCGTCGGCGTGCGCTCCAGCAGGCGCGCGCCGGTGACCTCCTCCAGCGCCGCAAGACGCCGGCCCACCGTCGGCTGGCTGAGGTTCAAATGTCGCGCCGCGCGGGTCAGGCTGCCCAGTTTCGCGACGGCGAGGAACACCCGAAGGTCGTCCCAGTCCATGGGAACCCCATGCAAGAATGAATTTCGACTAGGCGAAATTGGCCCCTCAAGATGCGATTTTCAACACCCACCTTCCGGTCTGTCGCACCCGAGCGACGTTCCTGTGGAGGTTCCTACGATGCGTTCCCTTCTGGCCGCCGCGGCGTTCACGGTGCTGACCGGCGCCGCTTCCGCCCAGCCGATCACCTCGCCCGCCTCGCCCGCCGTGCAGGCCCCCTTCGACATCGTGCGCACCGAGGTGCGCAGCGCCGGCCCCGACG
This sequence comes from Pseudomonadota bacterium, assembly GCA_040752615.1. Taxonomy (GTDB): domain Bacteria; phylum Pseudomonadota; class Alphaproteobacteria; order Caulobacterales; family Caulobacteraceae; genus Phenylobacterium. The sequence continues at coordinate 9,919 of JBFMGV010000038.1, forward strand.
TGATCTTCGAGGTGAAGGTGCGCGGCAAGGCGGGTGAACTGAAGCCCAAGGCCACCGGCCAGTTCGCCGGCAGCGCGGTCTACAGCTACGTCTGGCCCACGTCCCTCGACAGCGCGACCGTCGGCTTCGAGACGGCCCAGGGCATCGTCGCCCTGGCGGTGACCTTCCACCCCGACTTCGACGACGCGGCCTATGGCGGCGCCAACCGCCACGTCTGGCACCCGCACTGGGTGGTTCTGACCCCGGACGACGCCTGTGGTCCGAAGGGCCTGAAGGTCCGCGACATTCCCGCCGGCGCGAAGCCGAAGGTGCCGCCGACTTGGCCCGGCGTCCCGCTGCTCATCGACAGCCCGGATTACCGCACCAGTCTGGAGACAGACACCGTCCGCGTTCAGGTTCCGGCCGCCGCCATCGGCGCCGTCGAGGGGGTGAAGTTCGATGGCGTCACCTCGGCGTTGAAGATCAACGCCAATCTGCACGCCCCGCTGCTCTGCATCACCGACGTCTTCGACGTCGCGTCGGGCGACCTCAGCCTGCCCGGGGTCGCCCGCTGATCCTCCAACCCGCGCGCGCCGCGTCCCGGCGCGCCAAGGAGTACTCCATGACCGCCCAGATCAAGGCCCCCGACCTTCGGGTCTCGCAATGGCTCAACGCGTCGGCGCCGATCACCCTGGAAAGCCTGCGCGGCCGCGTGGTGGCGCTGGTCGCCTTCCAGATGCTGTGCCCCGGCTGCGTCAGCCATGGCCTGCCCCAGGCCAAGCGGATCGCCGACACCTTCTCCCCCGATCAGGTCGCCGTCATCGGCCTGCACACGGTGTTCGAGCACCACGCGGCGAACAGCCCCGCGACGCTGGAAGCGTTCCTGCACGAGAACGCCATCGGCTTCCCCGTCGGGATCGACGCACCGGCGGCCGCCCCCGCCGATCCCATCCCCCGCACCATGCGCGCCTATGCGATGCAGGGCACCCCGACCCTCATCCTCATCGACGCGACCGGGCGTATCCGGCGCCGCAGCTTCGGCCATGTGCCCGACCTCGTCCTCGGCGCCGAAATCGCCCAACTCGTCGGCGAGGCCGCGAAGATCACCGCCGAGGATCCGGCCGCCACGCCACGAGCGGCGTGCGCCGACGGCGCCTGCGCCGTTGCTGTCTGACCACCGGGCCCGGGCGCGGCGATCGACCGCCACGCCCGGCCCGCCTTACCGGGTTCGGGGATCAGCAGGCGCTGGCGGCCGAGGTGTTCCGACGACGCCGCGCCGTCGCGCCGACGGCGCCGAAGCCGGCGATCATCAAGGCCCAGGTCGTGGGCTCGGGCACGCCCCCCGTGGGCGATGATCCGGCCGGGATGGTTTCGGTCGGCGCCGTGGTGATCGGATTGTAGGTGTCGTTGAACGACCAGTTCACGATGTCCTGGGCGCTCCAATCCGCGCCCGTGCTGGCCGTGAAGCCGACATAGACCGGATCCGCGCCGAACAGGCTCGCCAGATCGATCGAATAGCTGAGGCCGGGATCGTTGGGCCGCAGGCCGTCGGTGGACCAGCGCACCTGCATCAGGTTGGAGGCGCCGTCGTAGTCGATGAAGGCCGTGATGTCCTGGCCGCCGTTGAGCTCCAGGGTCGGCGAGGTGATGGCGTAGGCCAGGTGGTTGTTGGGGTCGCCATTCTGCGTGATCGCGACGTGATCGTTTCCGGCCAGGCTCCCGCTGCCGTTCAGGCGGGGATCGGACCCACCGTTACTGTAGGTGTCGAACTCGACGGCGACGCTGGGCGTCACGCCCGCATAGCCCAGCCCGCCGCCAAGGCCGCCGACGTTGTTGGACACGGTCTGGATGACGAACGCGATGCCGTCGGCACCGATCTCCCCATACTGATTGACGTTGTTGGAGCCGATGTTGAACGTGAAGCGGGTGCTGAAGCCGTAGTTACTGCTCAGCGAGATGGCCTGCGTGTTGTAGACCGAGCCGCCGGCGTTGCCCTGGGGCGGCGTGAGCCGCATGACGTCCCGGCCTGAGATGTTGGCCGCGGTGGCGTCACCGTTGATCTGAAGGCCCGTCGTGTCGGCGAAGTTCGCGTAGGAGAACGTCACCGCCTGCGCCGAAGTCGCCAGCATCCCGCCGACCACCAGCGCCAGCACCCCTGCTTGGCGTCTCATCACATCGAACCGCATTTCACCCTCCAAATGCATTGGCCCCGAAGTCTCCCCTCGCGGCGTCTCGGAAGGCGTTATGGGTATCGCGCGGAATATCCAGCAATCCCCGGTTCCGGGGATTGAAGTTTTTACCCATTGTATATTCAGTATTTTTTCCGACCCGCGTCATCGATCGGAAGGTGAAGAACCAGCCGGACACCCTGCCTGGGCGCACTTTCGATGCGTAGATCGCCGCCCATCTGCGTCGCCCGACGATGCATGTTGGCGAGGCCGCGCCCCTCGCCCGGAGAGCCCTTCGCGTCGCCGGGATCGAAGCCCACGCCGTCGTCCGAGAGCGTCACGAGGAGGCGGTCGCCGGCCGCGGGCTCAACCGTGAGCGCGATCCGCGTGGCCTGGCCGTGGCGCAGCGTGTTGGCGATCCCCTCCTGCAACAGCCGGTAGAGACTGAGCAGCCGGCGGGCGTCGAGATGCGGCGCCGGAGACGCGAGCTGGGAGCGCCAGTCGAAGGCGACGCCCGATCGGGCCAGCCGGATCTTCACCCGCTCGCTGAACATCGCCAACGCTTCGTCGATCGGCTCGTCGGCGGCGTCGATGGCGCTGGCCATGTTCCGCAGGTCGTCCACCGCCGACTGCAGCGCCTCCGCGATCTCGGCGTGCGTCAACCGCCCCTCGCGCGCGTGGAGCAGCAAGTGGGTCAGGACCCCGCCCACGCCGTCGTGCATGTCCCGCAACAGGCTCTGGCGCTCGGCGTCGATCGCGATCCGGCGTTCCTGATGGCGCAGCAGGCTGGACGAGCGCAGCAGGCTCGCGTCCTGCTCCAGGACCTGTCGCTCCAGATCGGTGCGCGCCTCGTCGGCTTCGCGGTTGAGCTGGCGCCCCTGCAGAGCCAGTTCGAAGAGGACGAGAAAGGTGGTCACGGTCGGCGCCAGCACCGAGGCCTGCAAGGTCGGGCCGTTGAACTCCGGATGGATCAGGAGATCCCATACCGTCGAGGTGATGCCGAGCAGCAGGATGGTCATCACCCGGATCGCCGGACCGGGCGCAGTGGACCTCATCCTCAGCAGGATGGCGATCCCGTAGACGGTCAGCAGGGCGAGCGCGGCGGCGTCGAGCAGCGAGATGACCGGGGCGAGCTCGCCCCCCGCGGCCATGGTGGCGATCAGGACCGCGAGGGCGACGGCGAAGCAGGCGACCGCGATCCGGGCCGCCCGCGGCCGCCAGCCGGCGAAGGCGTTCACGGTCAGCGCCACCGCCGTCAGCATCAGGTACTCCACGCCGTAGCGCAGCAGCGGGAACCACGCGTGCGGCAGCGTCTCCGCCCCGAAGGCGGTCAGCCAGGCGTCCGCGCTCACCAGGATCATGAACAGGCCGGTGATGGTCTGCAGCCGGGAGAAGCGGCTTATCGGCAGCAGCACCAGCAGGGCCAGGCCCAGCAGCCCCTGCACCGCGATGGCGAGCCAGACCATGTCGAAGCGCTGAAACCGCTCCGAGCCGGCAGCCTTGCTAATCGGATCATAGGGCCCGGCATAGACCGCGTCGGTCGCCCCGCAGGGAAGGCGCAGGCAGGTGAGCGACCACGCCCCGCCCTCCACCTGAAGCTCGGAGGGCGCGAGCAGCGTCGCCTGCGCCGGATGCAGGACGGCGGGCTGCCAGCCGGGGACACGCAGCACCGCCGGCCCCGACAGGCCCGGCGCCCATGCGCCGACCTCAGCCTCCGTGGCCGCGGGTCCGGCGCCCCCCACCGGCAAGCGGTGCCCGCTCGACGCCACCGCCGGATGAAAGCCCACCACGACCAGGGCGTAGAAGCTCCAGAACAGCAGCTGCGCGCCCAGCACGGTGAAGAGCGCGTGACGCCATCCTCGCCGCCCGAGCGCCACCGTCATGGACGCAGCAGCCCGCTCCGAAAGGCGCGCACCATCGCCTCGCCCCGGCTGCTCACCCCGAGCTTGCGGTAGATCGACTTCACATGGTCGCCCACCGTGTGCGGCGAGACCGACAGCGCCTCCGCCGCCTGCCGATTGCTCTGGCCGCGCGCCAGCAGCTGGAGCAGTTCGTACTCGCGTGGCGACAGGTCCGGCTCGTCGTCCTCGGGCTTCGGCTGTTCCTGCTGGCCGCGCAGGTACCTCAGGACATAGGCCGCGATGCTGGGCGACAGCGGCGCCCCGCCGGACAGCGCGGCGGCCGCCTGCTGGCCGATGTCGAGGGTGTCGAGGTCCTTCAACAGATAGCCGTCCGCACCGGCCAGCACCGCCGCCAGCACCGTCGTCTGGTCACCGAGGACGGACAGCACCAGGATCTTCGGCTCCGGGCCAAGCCGGGCCCGGATCTCCGCGATCAGGTCGATCCCATTGCCGTCGGGCAGCCCGAGGTCGAGGATGAACAGGTCCGCCCCGTGGGCGAGCAGCGTGCGGGCCTCGGCCAGGGAACCGGCCGTTCCCGCCAGCGACAGGCCGTGATGCGCGGTCACGCCCTCGGCGACGTGCGCCGTGATCCGCGGATCATCCTCTACGATCACGACCCTTGCTTGCACGTCGTCACCAACTCTCATGACGCTGGATGGCGTCGGGCTCGCACTCGAGCGGATCAGAGGGCTCCGCCATCTGTAGGCCACCCAGACCTGCAACCGTAAGTGTTGATATCTGCTTGAGGGCGGTCGCCCGCCCGACAGGCGCGGGGCAGTCGCCTACCCCCTCGGGGAGAAGCGCGCCGTGAGGTCGTAGGCCTCGCCGGGGAAGGTCATGCGGACGTGGGTGATCCTGGCCTCGCCGCGCCAGGTCAGGCGTTCCAGCACCAGGCAGGCGGCGTCGGGGTCCAGGCCCAACAGGCGGGCCGCCTTGCCGGCGCTCACCGCGCTGATCCGGTGCTCGGCCTCGGTCCAGGGCACGTGGCTCAGCAGCCAGCCGCCGGGCGAGGTGGCGGCGAAGTCCACCCGTTCGGCCTCGGGCGCGGCGTTCAGGCTGATCAGCCGCTCCTCCAGGGCGAAGGGCTGGCCGGCGGCGCGGTGCAGGCAGGTCAGCGCCAGCACGGGCGCGCGCGGCGCCAGGTCCAGGGCCTTGGCCTCCGCCGGCTGGGCCGGCCGCGCCGCCCGTGACAGCAGCTCGTAGGCGTAGATCTCGCCCCGCCCGCGCACCTCGGCCTGGATGTCGGGAATGTCGAGCACCGCCGAGTGGATCCTGGGCCGCGCCACGAACGAGCCGGCCCGGCGACGGCGCACGATCAGGCCCGCCTCCGCCAGCGGCGCCAGCGCCTTGTTCACGGTCATCCGCGAACAACCGTACTCGGCCATCAGCTCATGCTCGGCCGGCACCCGGTGGCCGGGCGGCCAGGCGCCCGACAGGATGCGTTCCTGGATGTCGGCGCGAATCCGCTGGTGGAGGCTGCTCATGCCAGCAGACGGCCTACCACCTCGCGATAGCGCCGTTCCAGCGCCGGCCGGTCCACATGCCGCCCGCCGGCCACCACCTGCCGCCCGCGACGCCACACGGCCGCCACCGGGCTCTCGCGGCAGGCAAAGATCCAGCTGTCCAGCAGCGCGTCGCCGTGGCGGCCCTCCAGCGACGGATGGGCCGCGTCCAGCGCCACGATGTCGGCCGAACGCCCCACCGCCAGGCCGGCCTCGGCGCCCAGCGCCTGGGCCCCGCCGGCCAGGGCCGCGCGGAACAGCCGCCCGCCCGTGGAGAGCCCCGGCTCCCCGGCGAGCACGTTGCGCGCCCGCTGGGTCAGCCGCTGGGCATATTCCAGCGCGCGCAACTCGCCCGCCGCGTCGATCAGGATGTTGGAGTCCGAGCCCACGCCGAACGCACCGCCCGCGGCCAGGAAGTCCGCCGTCGGGAAGACGCCGTCGCCCAGGTTCGCCTCGGTCACCGGACACAGCCCGGCCACCGCGCCGCTGGCCGCCATGCCGGCCGTCTCGGCGGGCGTCATGTGCGTGGCGTGCACCAGGCACCAGCGCCGGTCGAGCCCAGCGTTGGCCAGCAGCCACTCCACCGGACGCGCGCCCGACCAGGCCACGCAGTCATCGACCTCCTTCACCTGCTCGGCGGCGTGGATGTGGACGGGCCCGTCGCCGAGGCGCGAGACCACGGACAGCTCGTCCGGCGTCACCGCGCGCAGGCTGTGCGGCGCCACGCCCACCACGGCGTCGGGCAGGCCCGCGACGGCGCGTCGGCTGGCCTCGACCAGGTCCGCGAAGGCGTCCACGCCCATCACGAACCGCCGCTGCCCGCGCACCGGCGGCGCGCCGCCGAACTGGGCGTGGGCGTAGAACACCGGCAGCAGCGTCAGGGCGATGCCGCTGGCCTCGGCCGCCGCGACGATGCCGTGCGTCATCTCGGCCCGGTCGGCATAGGGCGCGCCGTCCAGGTCGTTGTGCAGGTAGTGGAACTCGCCGATCCGCGTGAAACCCGCCTCCAGCATCTCGGCGAAGGCGAAGGCGGCGATGGCGGCGTTGTCCTGCGGCGTCAGGTGGTCGACGAAGCGGTACATCGCCTCGCGCCAGGTCCAGAAGTTGTCGCTGACCGGCCCGGCGACCTCGGAGAGGCCGGCCATCCCGCGCTGGAAGGCATGGCTGTGCAGGTCGCAGAGTCCGGGGACGGCGATGCCGTGCGCCGCTTCACCAGGCTGACGCGCCGCATCGGTCTCGATCCCCGCGATCAGCCCGTCGGCCAGGGTCATCCGCACCCCGCGCGCCCAGCCACTTTCGAGGAGCGCTTCGTCGAACCAGATCGTCTTCGGGCTTGTGGTCACTGGACTCCCTCCATCGGCGCGCGATAATGTCTATACAATAGAGTTTCACCGGAGGACAGGGATGCGCTGCGACCGCGTCTGGGCGAACGCCCGGCTCGCCACCCTCGCCTCGGGGACGCCCGGCCTGGGCGAGGTCGAGGACGGCGTCGTCGCCAGCCTGGACGGCCGAATCGTCTACGCGGGCCCGGCGGCCGAAGCGCCGCGCTTCACGGCCGCCGAGGCCATCGATTGCGCGGGCCGCTGGATCACCCCCGGCCTCATCGATCCCCACACCCACCTGATCCACGCCGGCGACCGCGCCCACGAGTTCGAGCTTCGGCTGAACGGCGCCACCTACGAGGAGATCGCCCGCGCCGGCGGCGGCATCGCCTCCACGGTGAGCAAGACCCGCGCCGCGTCGGAAGCCGGGCTCACCGCCTCGGCCCGGCCGAGGCTCGACGCCCTGATCGCCGAGGGCGTCACCACGGTGGAGATCAAGTCCGGCTACGGCCTCTCCACCGCCGACGAGCTGAAGATGCTGCGCGCCGCCCGCGCCCTCGGCGACCGGGCGAGCATCGCGACCACCTTCCTCGGCGCCCACGCCCTGCCGCCCGAGTTCGCGGGCGATCCCGACGGCTACATCGACCTCGTCTGCCGCGAGATGATCCCCGCCGTCGCGGCCGAGGGCCTGGCCGACGCGGTCGACGCCTTCTGCGAGGGCATCGGCTTCACCCCGGGCCAGACACGTCGGGTCTTCGAGGCGGCCCGCGCGCACGGCCTGCCGGTGAAGCTGCACGCCGAGCAGCTCTCCAACCTGAACGGCGCGGCCCTCGCCGCCGAGTTCGGCGGCCTCTCCGCCGACCATCTGGAATTCCTGGACGAGGCCGGCGTCGCCGCCATGGCCAGGGCCGGCACGGTCGCCATGCTGCTGCCGGGCGCGTTCTACTTCCTGCGCGAGACGAAGCTGCCGCCCGTCGAGGCCCTGCGCGCCGCCGGCGTGCCGATCGCGCTGGCCACCGACAACAATCCCGGCACTTCGCCGCTCACCTCGCTGCTGCTGACCCTGAACATGGGCGCGACCCTGTTCCGGCTGACGGTCGAGGAGTGCCTGGCCGGGGTCACCCGCAACGCCGCCCTCGCCCTGGGCCTCGCCCACGAGGTCGGCAGCCTGGAGGCCGGCAAGCGCTGCGATCTCGCGGTCTGGGACATCGAGCGCCCAGCCGAACTCGTCTACCGCATGGGGTTCAATCCGCTCCATGCGCGCGTCTGGAGGGGAATTTGAACGACGTCGTCCTGAAGCCCGGTGAAACGCCCCTCGCGGACTGGCGGCGCATCCATGCCGGCGCCGGCGTCCGGCTGCACGCCTCCGCCGCCGCCGTGGTGGCCGAGGGCGCCCGCGCGGTGGAGCGCATCCTGGCCCGTCACGAGCCGGTCTACGGGATCAACACCGGCTTCGGGAAGCTGGCCAGCGTCCGCATCGCCGACGCGGACCTCGAAACCCTGCAGCGCAACCTCGTCGTCTCCCACGCCGCCGGCGTCGGCGAGGCCACGCCCACGCACATCGTCCGGCTGATGATGGCGCTGAAGCTTTCCAGCCTGTCGCAGGGCGCCTCGGGCGTTCGGCCGGCCACGGTCGAACTGCTGGAGAAGATGCTGGCCGCCGGTCTCACGCCGGTCGTCCCGGCCCAGGGCTCGGTGGGCGCGTCGGGCGACCTCGCGCCCCTGGCCCACATGACCTGCGCCCTGATCGGCGAGGGCCAGATCGACACCGCCGCCGGCCGCCGACCCGCCGCCGAGGCCCTGGCCGTCGCCGGCCTGCAGCCGCTGGTCCTCGGCCCCAAGGAAGGCCTCGCACTGCTCAACGGCACCCAGTTCTCCACGGCCTACGCCCTGGCCGGTCTCTTCGGCGCCGAGCGCCTCTTCCAGACCACCCTCGTCACGGGCGCCCTCTCGACCGAGGCCGCCAAGGGTTCGGACGCCCCGTTCGATCCCCGCATCCACAGCCTGCGCCGCCAGCCCGGCCAGATCGAGGCCGCCGCCGCCCTGCGCCAGCTGATGGCCGGCTCCGCCATCCGCGCCTCGCACCTGAAGGACGACGAGCGCATCCAGGACCCCTACTGCCTGCGCTGCCAGCCCCAGGTGATGGGGGCCGCCCTCGACGTCCTGCGCCAGGCGGCCACGACGCTGGGCTTCGAAGCCAACGGGGTGTCTGACAACCCGCTGATCATCGTGGACGAGGACGTGGCCCTGTCCGGCGGCAACTTCCACGCCGAACCGGTCGCCTTCGCCGCCGACATGATCGCCCTCGCCGTCTGCGAGATCGCCTCCATCGCCGAGCGTCGCCTGGCCATGCTGGTCGACCCGGCGCTCTCGGGCCTGCCGGCCTTCCTGACGCCGAAGCCGGGCCTGAACTCCGGCTTCATGATCCCGCAGGTCACCGCCGCCGCCCTGGTCTCGGAGAACAAGCAACGGGCCTATCCGGCCAGCGTCGACTCCATCCCTACCTCGGCCAATCAGGAAGACCACGTCTCCATGGCCGCCCATGGCGCCCGCCGCCTGCTGGCCATGACCGAGAACGCCACGGCGGTGATCGGGATCGAGCTGCTGGCCGCCGCTCAGGGGTGCGACTTCCACAGCCCCCTGCGGTCCAGCGACGCCCTGGAGGCGGTCCGGGCGTTGGTCCGCCAGGACGTGCCCCACCTCGACGACGATCGCCTGTTCCACCCCGACATGGAGGCCGCCAACGTCCTCGTCCGCTCGGGCGCGGTCGTGGCCGCCGTGAACCTGCCACTCCCGGAGGTCTCATGACCGACTGGCTCCAGGTCCACCGGGGCGACGCGCCCCTGGTCGTCAGCTTCCCGCATACCGGGACCGAGTTGCCCGACGCGGTCGCCGCCCGGCTGATCTCGCCCTGGCTGGCGCGCAAGGACGCCGACTGGTGGATCCACCGGCTCTACGACTTCGCGACCGAGCTGGGCGCGACGACCATCCGCACGTCCATGAGCCGCACGGTGATCGACGTGAACCGCGACCCGTCCGGTGCCTCGCTCTACCCCGGCCAGGCCACCACCAGCCTCTGCCCCACCACCACGTTCGACGGAGAGCCCCTCTACCGGACCTGCGAGCCGGACGAGGCCGAGATCGCCCAGCGCCGCGCGACCTGGTTCGACCCGTATCACGACGCCCTGCGGACCGAGCTGGACCGGCTGCGCGGGGTCCACGGCAAGGTGGTGCTGTACGAGGCCCATTCGATCCGCTCGAACATCCCGCGCCTGTTCGACGGCGAACTGCCGAACTTCAACATCGGCACCAACTCGGGCGCGAGCTGCGACCCCGCCCTCGCCGCGGCCGTCGAGGCCGCCTGCGCGGCCAGCCCGTTCAGCCACGTCGCCAACGGCCGCTTCAAGGGCGGCTGGACCACCCGCCACTACGGCCGGCCCCAGGACGGCGTCCATGCCGTCCAGATGGAGTTGGCCTGCCGGGGCTACATGGACGAGCCCCCCGGCCTGCTCACGTCGCTCACCTGGCCCACGCCCTACGAGCCCGCCCGCGCCGCGCCCATGCGCGCCGCGCTCACCCTCATCCTCCAAGCCTGTCTGGACTTCGCCGCCGCATGAGCCGTCACGACCCCACTCGCGTCATCCGCCCGGCCACCGGCACGGAGCTCACCGCCAAGAGCTGGCTCACCGAGGCCCCGCTGCGGATGCTGATGAACAACCTGCATCCCGACGTGGCCGAGCGTCCCGAGGATCTCGTGGTCTACGGCGGTGTCGGCCGCGCCGCCCGTGACTGGGAGAGCTACGACCGCATCGTCGAGACCCTCCGCCGCCTGGACGACGACCAGACCCTGTTGGTGCAGTCGGGCAAGCCCGTCGGCGTCTTCCGCACCCACGCCGACGCCCCGCGCGTGCTGATCGCCAACTCCAACCTGGTGCCCAAGTGGGCCACCTGGGACCACTTCAACGAGCTCGATCGCAAGGGGCTGGCCATGTACGGCCAGATGACCGCCGGCTCCTGGATCTACATCGGCGCCCAGGGCATCGTTCAAGGCACCTACGAGACCTTCGTCGAGATGGGCCGCCAGCACTATCACGGCGACCTCTCCGGCCGCTGGTTGCTGACCGCCGGGCTCGGCGGCATGGGCGGCGCCCAGCCCCTGGCGGCTGTGATGGCGGGCGCCTCGTGCCTCGCCATCGAATGCCAGCAGACCAGCATCGATATGCGGCTGCGCACCGGCTACCTCGACCGCCAGGCAAGGGATGTGGACGAGGCCCTGGCCATCATCGAACAGTCCTGCCGCGACAAGACCCCGATCTCGGTCGGCCTCCTCGGCAACGCCGCCGAGATCCTGCCCGAGCTCTTCGCCCGCGGCGTCCGCCCCGATCTGCTCACCGACCAGACCAGCGCCCACGACCCGGTCAACGGCTACCTGCCCAAGGGCTGGACGCTGGAGCGCTGGGCCGCCATGCGCGCCCAGGATCCGAAGCAGGTGGAAGAGGCCGCCAAGGCGTCGATGGCCGAGCACGTCCAGGCCATGCTCGACTTCCAGGCCGCGGGCGTGCCGACCGTCGATTACGGCAACAATATCCGCCAGATGGCCAAGGAAGCTGGCGTTACCAACGCCTTCGACTTCCCGGGCTTCGTGCCGGCCTACATCCGCCCGCTGTTCTGCCGTGGCATCGGCCCGTTCCGTTGGGCCGCGCTGTCCGGCGATCCGGCGGACATCGCCGCCACCGACGCCAAGGTGAAGGAGCTGATCCCCGACAATCCGCACCTGCACAACTGGCTCGACATGGCGGCCCGGAAGATCAAGTTCCAGGGTCTGCCCGCGCGGATCTGCTGGGTCGGTCTCGGCGATCGCCATCGCCTGGGCCTGGCCTTCAACGAGATGGTGGCCAAGGGCGAGTTGAAGGCCCCCGTCGTCATCGGCCGCGATCACCTCGACAGCGGCTCGGTCGCCTCGCCCAACCGCGAGACCGAGGCCATGCGCGACGGCACCGACGCGGTCTCGGACTGGCCGCTGCTGAACGCCCTGCTCAACACCGCGTCCGGCGCGACCTGGGTCTCGCTGCACCACGGCGGCGGCGTCGGCATGGGCTATTCCCAGCACGCCGGCATGGTCATCGTCTGCGACGGCACCGAAGCGGCCGCCCGACGGCTGGAGCGCGTGCTCTGGAACGACCCGGCCACCGGCGTCATGCGCCATGCCGACGCCGGCTACGACATCGCCCTCGACGTCGCCCGCCAGAAAGGCCTCGACCTCCCCGGCATCCTGGGCTGACGCGGCTCAGGTTGCGCCCGCTAGGCCATCGTCCGCGCGGTCAGTTCGTCCACCAGCCGCCGCGCCACCTCGGCGGTCTGGGTGCGCAGGTCGGGAACCGCCACGGTCTCCCAGCGGGCCGCGCGGGTCAGCGGGCCGACCGCGTAGAGCCCGGGGGTCACCCGTCCCGACCGGCCCGTGACCCGCAGCTCGGCGTCGACGCCGAGCCCGAGGCCCAGCGCGTCGGCCCCTGCGAGCCCCCGGGCTTCCAGCCGCTCGAAAAGGGGCAGGCGCCGCAGATCGCCGGACAGGCCGGTGCAGTCCACCGCCGCCGCCGCCAGCCGGCTCTCCGGCTCCGCGTGGCCGCGCCGGCGCAGGGTCACCGCCAGGCCGTCCTCGAACGTGGTCATCGCCACGATCCTGCCGGCCACCACCTCCAGCCGCCCCTCCGCTGTCAGCTCGCCGATGCGCGCCGCGACCCGTGGAGCCATGCGGTGGCGGTGGATATCCCACCAGGCGCGGCCGTGGCGCAGGAAGCGGCGGCGGTCCGCCTCGTCCCAGTTGCGCCACAGAGCGGGCGTCAGTCCGCGGATGCTGTCGACCGCCGAGCGCCACCCCACCGTGGCGGCGTGGGCGCGCAGGGTCGCCAGCGCCTGCGCCGGCGATCCCAGCAGACCGGCGGGCAGCGGCGCCGGTGGCGCGGGCCCGTGTTCGTGCGGCAGCAGGCCCCGCCGCGACACCACCACGAAGCGCCGATCCTCGCGCTCCAGGCCGAGCGCCACGTCCACCATCGTCAGGCCCGAGCCCACCAGCAGGATGGTCCCGCCCGGCATAGCCTCGGCGTCCAGGGCCCAGGGGTCGGAGAAGTACCGGCCGCCGCCCGGTTCGGCGCCCGTCTCGAGCGCTGGCGGCGGCGCGCCCATCGCCAGGACCACGGCGTCCGCGTCGAAGCCCCGGCCCATGGCCAGCCGCACCCGCCAGCCGCCGCTCCACGGCTCCAGGTCCACGGCCTCGTCCTGTTCCAGCAGCAGCCGGCCCGGGTCGCCCCCCTCCCCCACCGCGTCGCGCAGCAGCCCCTGCAGGTAGCGCCCATACGCGCCCCGGCTCGCGAAGCCGTCTCCCTCGCCCGCCTCGTGCGCGAGCCAGTCCAGGAAGTGGCGCGGCCGATCGGGGAAGGCGCTCATGTTCGAGGCCCGCACATTCAGCAGATGGTCGGGATTGCCCGTGGCGTAGGCGCGGCCCAGCCCGATGCGGTTCGCCTTCTCCACCAGGCGCACCTTCACCGTGGGATGCCGGCTCAGGAGGTGGATCGCGGTGAGCACGCCACAGAAGCCGCCGCCGATCACCGCCACCGTCATGTTCGCGCGTCCGTCGCCGGCCGCCATCAGCGTCACGCCTCCAGGCCATCCGGTGCGCGAGGGCCCCGGGTCGTGCAGCCCAGCGCGGCGTTCCGGCGGAGGTTCCGCCGGATCCGGGCGAGGCCGTCTCCAGACGCCCCGCCTAGCTCAATTCCTATAATTTCACTAGACTTATCGTGGCGATCAGGCCGCCGGGATGGCGCGGCGCCGGTGACGCAGCATTGCCCCCGCGCCGAAGAAGCCGCCGATCATCAGGGCCCACATCGCCGGCTCGGGCACAGCCGCGATCCCGCCCCCGGCCAGGGGCGCGAAGCCCACGGTGTGGTTGTCCGTCTCGAAGCCACCGTACTGGCCGGTGAAGACCACCTTGTCGAAGGCCTGGTCGCTCACGAGGTTCACGAAGACGTAGCGCTCGCCGTAGTTCCAGTCCTTGAACGGCGCGTTCGGGTTGCCCTTGTAGGCCCAGTTCCCGTCGGCTCCGACGGCCGAAGCCATCACGTCGGCCGCTCCCAGGCGGAAGATGCTGACGCCGTTGCTGAACAGCTCGACCGCATTGCCCCAGTCGACGCCCGACCACCAGAATCCGAAGTAGTTCGCGCCGCTGGCCGGGCCGCCGGTGAGGGTCAGGCTGAAGCCGTCCTGGTCGAACGCCGCGCCATACTGCCCCGTCCCGTCCGCGCCGCCGTACTGGTCGGCGTCCAGGACCTGGACATTGTCGTAGCGGCCGGTGAATCCGCTGCCACCGAAAGTCGTGGTGAAGCTGCCGGAGCCGCGCCCCGAGAACGTCTCGACGCCGCCGGCCTGCAGTCCGACCGTCGTGGCCTGCGCGCCGGGCGCTTCATACGAGACGACGACGCCGGCTTGGGCGGCGCCCGCGAACGCGAAGGTCGCCAGGAGCGACGGAAGGGCGGTTCTCGGCATCACGGTCCTCGACGATGCGGAGCGGCGAGCGCCGTTCCGCGAACAGGACCGCGTCTTAGCGGGGTAAAGCTTAACGTCCCGGGCGCCGGACCGCCGCAGCCTGCGCTTGAGACGCCCAGATTGAGGCGCCGAGGCTCGGACGCCGAGGCTGAGGGCCCGCTCGCCCGCCGGATCCTGGCGTCCAGACGCGAAAAAGGCCCGGCTCTTGCGAGACGGGCCTCTGAAACTTGGGTGCGGGGACAGGATTTGAACCTGTGACCTTCAGGTTATGAGCCTGACGAGCTACCGGGCTGCTCCACCCCGCGGCAGTGGTTGATGTGAGTATTGAAGGGATATGGATCTGATCAGCTTTGTAGACCTGGCGGCGACCTACTCTCCCGCGCCTTAAGACGAAGTACCATCGGCTCTGAGAAGCTTAACGACCGAGTTCGGGATGGGATCGGGTGGGGACTTCTCGACAT
>JBFMGV010000039.1:0-24375 GCA_040752615.1 Pseudomonadota bacterium
GGCTCTCGCCGCGGGGGGGGGTCCTCAACCGCGTTCTGAGCGGACCCCCTCCGGCGCTGCGCGCCACCTCCCCCGGCGGGGAGGAATTTCTCACCCGAACGGCTTTTCCAGGCTCTTCTGCGGCTCGGTGAACCAGGCCGCGCCGTCCTCGGTGACGTGGAAGTGGTCCTCCAGGCGCACGCCGAACGTCTCCGGGATCACGATCATCGGCTCGTTCGAGAAGCACATGCCGGGCGCCAGCGGCGTCTTGTCCCCGCGCACCAGATAGGGAGCCTCGTGGATCGACAGGCCGATGCCGTGGCCGGTGCGATGGGGCAGGCCCGGCAGCTCGTAGTCGGCGCTGAAGCCCTCGGCCGCCAGCACCCGGCGCGCCACGGCGTCGATCTCTTCGCAGGGGACCCCGGGCTTCACGGCGGCGAAGGCGGCCGCCTGGGCGCGCTTCTCCACCTCCCAGACCCGGACCATCTCCTGGGTCGGCGCGCCGAAGACGTAGGTGCGGGTGATGTCGGAGTTGTAGCCCTGGACCCGGCAGCCGGTGTCGATGAGCACCAGGTCCCCGTCCCGCAGGGACTGTTCGCCCGGGAGGCCGTGCGGATAGGCCGACGCCACGCCGAACTGCACCGCGCAGAAGGTCGAACCGTCGTCGGCCCCCAGGGCCCGGTGCGCCTGGTCGATGAAGCGGCGCACCTCGGCGGTGGAGATGCCCTCACGCAGGATCTTCGCGGCCCGCCGATGGACGTCCAGCGTCATGGCCTTGGCCTGGGACATCAGGGCCAGTTCGGCCGGCGACTTGCACATGCGGCAGCCGTCCACCACAGGCGTGCCGTTCAGCATCGAGACGCGGGGCGCGGCGAGCCGCAGGCCGTCGAACATCGCGAAGGCCAGCGCCGGATCGATCGCCAGTGAGGCGGCGCCCCACTCGGCCAGCACGGCGGCCGTCAGGGCGTAGGGGCTCTCGTGCTCCTCCCACATCCTCAGCGGCGCGTCGAAGGCCATCCCGGCCCGCAGCGAGCCTTCCTCGAAGCGGGGGCAGATCATCACCGGCTCGCCCTCGCGCGGCAGCACCATGGCCACGAGCCGCTCGGTGGCGCCCCAGGAAACGCCGGTGAAGTAGCGCAACGAGGCGCCGGCCCCGATGATCAGGGCGTCCGCGCCGATCTCCGCCATCAACCCCTGCGCCTTGGCGATCCGGCCGCGCCGCTCGTCGACGCTGATCGGCGCCGCGGGGCTCGCCCACGGCTTCAGTTCGGAAAGCTCGCGTTCCGCCGTCGATCCGCCGATCATTCGGTCTCTCCTGTCGTTCAGACGCTCCATTATGCGCCCGGCGGCCCCGGGTGAAGCGCCGGGCCGCAATCTCGCAAGTTCGGCCAGCCTCTTCGCCAACCGCCACGGCGCAGGTAAGGAGAGGCATGGCCGGAAGTCAGGATTTCGCCGCCGATCCGCGCAACGCGGACCTGCGCATCTATGTGAACGGGGACCTCGTCCCGCGCGACCAGGCGAAGGTGTCGATCTTCGACGCCGGGTTCGTGCTCGGCGACGGGGTCTGGGAAGGTCTTCGGCTGCACAAGGGCCGGCTGCTGTTCCTGGAGACCCACCTGGAGCGGCTCTACGCCGGCCTGGCCGACATCGCCCTCGACATCGGCCTGACCCGCGAGCAGCTCACCGCCGAGATCCAGCGCACCCTCGACGCCAACGGCATGACCGACGGCGGCCACCTGCGCCTGATGGTGACGCGCGGCGAGAAGGCGGCCGTGAACCAGGACCCCCGCAACTGGCTCGGCAGGCCCACCATCGTCCTGACCGCCGAATACAAGCAGCCCTCGCCGCAGATCGTGACCAAGGGCCTGGCCCTGGCCACCTCGTCCATCCGCTGCACCCCGGCCGAGATGTTCGACATGCGGCTGAATTCGCACAGCCGCCTGGCCCTGATCCGGGCCCTGATCGAGGTGATCGACGTGGGCGCGGACGAGGCGCTGATGCTCGATCCCAACGGCTATGTGTCGAGCTGCAACGCCACCAACTTCTTCTGGGTGAAGGACGGCCGGGTGATGACCTCCACCGGCGACTACTGCTTCAACGGCGTCACCCGGGGCAACGTCATCGACCTCTGCCGTCGCCACGGGGTGCCGATCACCTTGGGCGACTTCGAACTGGCCGACGTGCACGCGGCCGACGAGGCCTTCGTCACCGGCACCTTTGGTGGCCTGACGCCGGTGCGCAGCATCGACGGCCACGACCTGCCCGCCGCCCTGCCCGGGCCGGTCACCACCGCCCTGCGCGCCCACTATGAGGCCCTCAAGGACGAGGACGCGGGCGTTTGAGCATCACCCGCATCGCCATGTGGTCCGGGCCGCGGAACATCTCCACGGCCATGATGCGCAGCTTCGAGAACCGCGCCGACTGCCAGGTCGTGGACGAGCCGTTCTATGCCGCCTACCTGGGCGCGACCGGCCTCGACCATCCCATGCGGGACGAGGTGCTGGCGTCCCAGCCCCAGGACTGGCGCCGGGTCGTCGCCCATCTCGACGCGCTGCCGGGCCCGGTGGTCTACGAGAAGCACATGACCCACCACATGCTGGATGGGATCGGGCTGGAGTGGACCTCGCGGCGCCGGGCCGCCTTCCTGATCCGCGATCCGGCCGAGGTGCTGGCGTCCTATACCGCCAAGCGCGCCGAGGTGACGCTGGACGACATCGGCGTGGTGCGCCAGCGCGAGCTGTTCGACCGCGAGGCCGACCGACTGGGTCATGCCCCGCCGGTGCTGCGCGGCGCCGACGTCCTCGCCGACCCGCCGAAGGTGCTGGCCGCCCTCTGCGACGCGCTGGGGATCGCCTTCGATCCGGCGATGCTGAGGTGGCCGGCCGGGCCGCGCGACAGCGACGGCGTCTGGGCGCCGGCGTGGTACGACGCCGTGGAGCGCTCGACCGGCTTCGAGCCGCCCGTCCGGCGCGAATACCCGCCGCTCCCGGACGACCTGCGCCGCATCGCCGACGCCGCGCGCCCGCACTACGAGGCCCTTGCCGCGCACCGGCTGGCCGGCTGAGCCGAACCCTGCGGGAGCTTGCCGCGCCGGCCTTGCGGGGTTAGTGGCGGCTCCACCGGGCCGATTATCGCCCGGACGTGCAAGCCGGTGTTCGGGAATGCGGTACGGGCTTTCGAGCCCCGATCCGCGGCTGCCCCTGCAACTGTGAGCGGCGAGCGCGAGGGACGACGGCGACTTCCGGTCGCCAGCCACTGGGCCGTTCGCCTGGGAAGGCGTTCCTCACGCACTGACCCGCGAGCCAGGAGACCGACCGGCCTTGCGTCGCTCTGCCGTGACCCAGGGATCGGTCGTGGCGCGGGTCGGACTCGACGAGCGACGATCGGGCGGCGGGGGCCGCTCCGGGACTCGTGGCGGTCGCACTCGGCGTCCGGCCGTCCGCGTCCCGGCCGCATCGCGGAGGCCCCGGCCAAGTCGCGCGACGCCAGAGGCATGACCCGTGAAGACCTATCGCCACCTCCTGCTGGCCGCCGCCGCCGTACTGGCCCCGACCCTCGCCTTCGCCGCCGATGACGGCGGCGCGGTCGACGAAGTGATCGTCACCGCATCCCGCAGCGGCGACGGCGTCCGGCCCGACCTGCTGGGCGGCTCCGCCACCGTCATCGACCAGGCCATGCTCGACCAGCGCCAGGTCCGCCAGATCCAGGATGTCCTGCGTGACGTGCCCGGCGTGGCGCTGAGCCGGATTCCCGGCCTGAACCAGGTGCGCATCCGCGGCGCCGAGGCCAATCACACCCTGGTGCTGATCGACGGCATCGAGGCGGCGGATCCCTACTTCGGCGAATTCGAGTTCGGCACGCTGATCGCCGACGAAGGCGCGAAGGTGGAGGTGCTTCGTGGCCAGCAGAGCTCGCTCTACGGCTCCGACGCGATCGCCGGGGTCATCAACTACATCACACCGTCAGGCGACGAGGATCCCGGCATGCAGGCGCGCGTCGAGGCCGGCTCGTTCGGAACCGTCACCTCGGCGGCGCGCATCGCCGGCGTCGGCGGCCCGGTGGACTACGCCCTCTCGGCCGGCCAGTTCAGCACCGACGGGTCGCCCAATGCGCGCGGCGGCTCTCGCGACATCGGCAACGACGTCTGGAACGTGTCGGGCAAGGCGCGCTGGTTCGTCAGCGACCGGCTCCGCATCAGCACGGTGGCGCGCTATGTGCGCGGCCGGACCGACATCAACAACAGCGACTACAATCCGGCCAGCCCGACGTTCGGCTACACCATCGACTCCCCCGGGTCCTACGCCAAGAGCCGCGCCTTCTATGGTCTGGCGCGCGGCGAACTGGACCTGATGGACGGTCGCTGGACCCACGCCCTTTCGGGCCAGATCGGCCGCTTCGAGCGTGACGGCTACGACTTCGACGCCCCCAGCTACGGCGACCGTGGCCAGCGCAACAAGGCCTCGTACGAGACCACCTTCCGCTTCGGCTCCGAAACCCTGCAGCAAAGGGTGACCCTGGCGGTCGACCTGGAGCGCGAGCGGTTCCGCAACACCGACCCGACCGGCTTCGCCTTCACCGGCTGGCGGCACATCGACAACCTTGGGCTGGTCGCCGCCTATGACCTGGTGGCCGACGACCGCCTGGCGCTGGGCGCCTCGATCCGTCACGACGACAACGACCGCTTCGACAACGCCGACACCTGGCGCGTGCAGGGCAGCTATCGCTTCGACACCGGGACCCGCATCCGCGCGGCCGCCGGGTCCGGCGTGAAGGCCCCGGGCTTCGGCGAGCTCTACGGCTATGTGGACGGCCGCTACATCGGCAACCCGGACCTGAAGCCGGAGAAATCCGAAGGCTGGGAAGTCGGGGTCGAGCAGGGGTTCGCGGAGGGCGCGGGCCTCGTCGGCCTGACGTGGTTCGACTCCACCCTGAAGAACGAGATCTACACCACCTTCCCGCCGCCGCTCTACGTGGCGACGCCCGCCAATCGCGACACCAAATCCAAGCAGCATGGCCTGGAGGCCTTCGCGCGCGGCCGGTTCGGTCCCGTCCAGTTCGACGCCGCCTACACGCATCTGAAGGCGCGCGAGGACGGGGTCGAGGAGGTCCGCCGACCGAAGACCATCGCCAGCCTGGCAGCCACCCTGTTCGCGGCCGACGATCGCGGCTCGGCGACCCTGGTGGTCCGCTACCACGGCGCGCAGAAGGATCTCGCCTACACCGATCCGTCCTTCGTACCGGTCCGGGTGACACTCGCCGACTACACGCTGGTGAACTTCGCCGCCGAGTGGAAGCTCACCGAGAAGGTCAGCGTGTTCGGCCGCGTCGAGAACCTGCTGGACGAGGAGTATGAGGAGGTCTTCAGCTTCGTCGGCCAGGGACGCGGCGCCTTCGCCGGTCTGAAGGCCCGCTTCTAGCCGGACCGTTGCGGCGCAGGCGGCGGGCGGGCAAGGTCCGCCGCCATGCGCATCACCCTGCTCGCCGCCGCCGCCGCCCTCGCGTTCTCCGCTGTCCAGGCCCAGGCCCAGGCGGCCGGCGCCGAACATGCTCTCATCAAGGATCTCACCGGCCAGGTGTCCGAGGCGCGCCAGCGCGCGACCATCGCCAAGCTGGTCTCGTTCGGAACACGGCACACCGGCTCGGACGCCAAGTCGGACAAACACGGCATCGGCGCGGCCCGCCGCTGGATCGCCACCGAGTTCGAGGCCGCCTCGAAGGACTGCGGCGGTCGCCTGCGGGTGGAGACGCCGTCCCGCGTCATGACCGCCGAGCGACTGGCCGGGCCGACCGAGGTGGTGAACGTGGTCGGCGTCCTGCCCGGGACCACGGACCCGAACCGCGTGATCGTGATCTCCGGCCACTACGACAGCCGGGTCTCCGATGCGAAGGACTTCACCTCGGACGCGCCCGGCGCCAACGACGACGGCTCGGGCACGGCGGCCGTGATCGAAGCCGCGCGCGTGCTCTGCAAGCAGCAGTTCCCGGCCACTCTGGTGTTCGCGGCGCTGGCGGGGGAGGAACAGGGCCTGCTGGGCGGCAAGATCCTGGCCGATTGGGCGGCCCAGAAGGGCTGGCGCGTCGAAGCCGACCTCAACAACGACATCGTCGGCAACACCGAGGGCCTGTCGGGCGTGCGCGACAACACCCACGTCCGCGTCTTCTCCGAGGGCACCCGCTCGACCGAGACGCCCGAGGAGGCGAACCGGCGGCGCTACAACGGCGGTGAGGTCGACAGCCCTTCGCGCAACCTCGCGCGCTACATGGACAGCCTCGCCGACCGATACCTGACCAACCTGGACGTGGTGATGGTCTATCGCACCGACCGCTTCGGCCGGGGCGGCGACCAGGTCGAGATGCTCCGCGCGGGCTATCCGGCTGTCCGGGTCACCGAGGCGGTGGAGAACTACACCCGCCAGCACCAGAACCTGCGCACCGAGGGCGGCGTGAAGTACGGCGACGTCATCGAGGGCGTCGACTTCCCCTACCTGGCCCAGGTCACCCGGCTGAACGTCGCGACCATGGCGGCCCTGGCCCTGGCGCCCGCTCCGCCCACCGGCGTCGAGATTTCCGGCGCGGTCACGGCTGACACGACGGTGAAATGGAAGCCGGTCGCCGACGCGGCCGCCTATCGCGTGTGGTGGCGACGCACCACCGACCCGCAATGGACCCATTCGCGCCAGGTCCCGCCCACCGGCCAGGCCGTGCTGAAGGCGGTGAACATCGACGACTGGTTCTTCGGGGTCAGCGCCGTGGGCGCGGACGGCCACGAGAGCCCCGTGGTCTTTCCCGGCGCGGCCGGCACGTTCGAACGGGGCGGCGTGAAGCCGGCGAACTAAGCCCCGGGGCAGCGTCCGAAACGAAGACGGCCCCGGCAGCCATCTAAGGCGCCAGGGCCGTACACCCGTCGCTCGGATCCGGGGGGAGGGGTGAGACCCGAGCGCGATCGAGAGCTCATTTAGGGCGCCGTTACGTCAATTCAAGTGGCGACGCTTCAGATGGCGGACGTCACCGGCCCAGCGCCACCGTGGCCGCCGCCTCGTCCAGCTTGGCCCGCTCCTGCCGCCACACGCCCTCGGCCGCTTCGAACCGCTGGGTGACCGCATCGAGGTTGCCGGTCAGGGTCGTCTGTTCTGTCGGCAGGGCCACGCACGCCGCGTAGGCGGCCATCTCGGGGGTGGCGAGGCACGCCTCGCCGGCCGCGGTCATCTGCGACGTCAGCGCCGCCGAAGCAGTCTGGAACGCGGCGAGCCGGCCGGCCAGGGCCTTGTGCGCGGCATCGGCCTCGGCGCCGCGGCGTGTGACCCCCGGCCCGTCACCGGCGCGGGCGGCGTCCAGCGCCCGCTTCGAGGCCGCGCGGTACTTGCCCTCGCCTTCGGCGATCGCGGCCAGTTCCGCCGGCGCCGCCAGGTTGAAGTCCTGGGCCGCCTTCAACGCCAGATCGATCGGCTCGGCGCCCACCGGGGCGGCGGGAACCAGCGGCGCGGGAGCGACCGCCGCGCTCGCCGCCGGAGCGGCCGCTGGGGTCGCGGCGGGCGCCTTCGACGCCTCTCGGTCCGAACAACCCGCGGCCAGCAAGGCCATGCCCAAGACCGCCGTCCGAACTCGCATTCCACACCTCATGTTCTGTCAAATCTGCACGCACGCCCCTCGGAAGTGTCAAGGCGGGACAGAAACGTGACCTTACGGCAACACTGTCAAAAATGGACTCGAAGAACGTCGCAATCCTTTTGCCCATAAGGGATCGCGCACGTAGCCGCCCCCCATCGGAGCAGGTCGGCGCCTCCCCATAAGCCGACCGCCCCGGGAGAAGGAACCGAGATGAAATCCTATACCCTCTACCGCTCGACGGCGCTCGCCGTCGTGCTCGCGGCCGCGTTCACGTCGGTCGCCAATGCCCAGGACGCCGCTGCCCAGGACGAAGACGCCGGCCGCGAAATCCAGGAAATCGTCGTCACCGCCCAAAAGCGCGAGCAACGCCTGCAGGACGTGCCGATCGTCGTCACCTCCGTCAGCGGCGAACTGCTGCAGGACGCCGGCGTGCGCGACATCCGTGACCTGACCGTGCTGACGCCGGGCCTGACCGTCACCTCGACCTCGAACGAGACCATCGTCACCGCCCGCGTCCGCGGCGTCGGCACCGTCGGCGACAACCCCGGCCTGGAATCCTCGGTCGGCGTGGTGATCGACGGCGTCTACCGCCCCCGCAACGGCGTGTCGTTCGGCGACCTCGGCCAGATGAGCCGCATCGAGGTGCTGAAGGGCCCGCAAGGCACCCTGTTCGGCAAGAACACCTCGGCGGGCGTCATCAACGTCGTGACCGCCGGCCCGACCCGCGACTTCACCGCCGAAGCCGAAGCCACCTACGGCAACTACGATCAGTTCGGCCTCACCGGCTCGGTCAGCGGCCCGCTGGGCGACAAGGCGGCCGCCCGCCTGTTCGTCGGCACCCGCGGCCGTGACGGCTTCCAGAACATCATCACCGGCCCCGGCCCGCGCAACAACACGCGCGACAACGACCAGGGCTTCTGGACCGCCCGCGGCCAGCTCGAGCTGGACCCGACCGACGACGTCAACGTCCGCATCATCGCCGACTACACCAAGCGCGACGAGAACTGCTGCGTCGGCACCCAGCTGTTCGTGGGCCAGGCCGGCAACAGCCGCGGCGCCTTCGTTAACCAGACGCGTCCGGGCTCGCTCGACCTGACCTCGACCCCGTTCGACCGCCAGGGTTACGCCAACCGCGACACCAGCCAGGACGTCGAGGACATGGGCGTCTCGGCGGAAGTGAACTGGAACCTGGGCGACGGCCTGAAGCTGACCTCGATCACCGCGGTCCGTAACTGGCGCTCGGAAACCGGCCAGGACAGCGACTTCACCGCCGCTGACATCGCCTACCGTCCGTCGGACGGCTCGAACTTCGTCGAGTTCGGCCAGATCAGCCAGGAACTGCGCCTGGCCGGCGAGGCCATGGACGGCCGCCTGAACTGGCTGGTCGGCGGCTTCTACGCCGGCGAGGACCTGAAGTCCCGTTCGGTCCTGCGCTTCGGCTCGGACTTCTACGGCTACTTCGCGGGCCGCGTGCTCGGCGGTGTCCCGGCCCTCATCGGCCTGACGCCCGGCACGATCATGCAGGCCGGCACCGGCTCGGACGACCGCTACAAGCAGAAGGGCGACACCTTCGCCCTGTTCACGAACAACTCGTTCGCGATCACCGAGCAACTGGAACTGACCGTCGGCCTGCGCTTCACGCGCGACGAGAAGACCCTGACCACCCAGTACTCGACCACCGGTTCGTCCTGCGACCAGGGCGAGGCGGCGTACGGCACGCTGGCGCGCCTGCTGGGCACGTCGACCGCCACGACCATCGTCGGCGGCCTCTGCCTGAACGGCCAGAACAACGACTTCGATGCTCTCGGCAAGTACAAGCAGAAGAACACCGAGGACGAGTTCTCCGGCACCGCCAAGCTGGCCTATCGCTGGAACCCCGACGTGATGACCTATGTGTCGTACTCGCGGGGCTACAAGGCGGGCGGCTTCAACCTGGACCGCGAGCAGCTGATCCGGGTGACGGCCACCGGCCCCGACTTCACGGCCGACGCGGACACGGGCTTCAAGGGTGAGTTCGTCGACAGCTACGAGCTGGGCGCGAAGACCAGCTGGCTGGACCGCTCGCTGCTGCTGAACGCGGCGCTGTTCTACCAGAAGTTCACCGACTTCCAGCTGAACACCTTCGTCGGCACGGCCTTCGTGGTCGAAACTCTGCCGGAAGTGGTGTCCAAGGGCGTCGACCTGGACTTCATCTACCTGCCGCCGATCGACGGCCTGACCCTCCAGGGCGGCGTCACCTACGCCGAAACCGAGATCAAGCCGTTCGTCGCCGCCGACCTGATCAACCCGGCCCGCTTCAACAGCCTGCGTCGCCTCCCGGGCGCCCAGATGTCGTTCGCGCCCCTGTGGTCGGCGTCCCTGGCCGCCACCTACGAGCGCGAGCTGAGCAACGGCCTGAAGTTCAAGGCCAACCTCTCGGGCAAGTACACCTCGCGGTACAACACCGGCTCCGACCTGCATCCCTCGAAGGTGCAGGACGAGATGGTCCTGGTGAACGGCCGCGTGGGTCTGTCCACCAACGACGAGCGCATCGCGGTCGAACTCTGGGCCAACAACCTGTTCGACAAGGACTACGTCCAGGTCGGCTTCAACGGTCCGTATCAGGTCGACGAGAACAACGACGCCGTCAGTGTCTACAACGCCTTCCTGGGCGCCCCGCGCACCTACGGCGTGACCCTGCGCTACAAGTACTAAGTCCCGCGCAGGACCTGCGAACGATGGGCGGCACGGAGCGATCCGGGCCGCCTTTTTCGTGCCCGCCCCGCTGGCGCACGCCGATGATTTGGGTGCAGATCGCCGGACGAACACGCCGCTTCCGGAGAGCACCATGACCGACGCCGCCATCCCCGATCCCGACGTGGTCACGGTCTCCGAGACCGGCGAGGGCCGCTTCCAGGTCCAGGTCGCCGCCCCGGGCGCGACCTTCCTCGCGGACGAGCCGGTCGAGGCGGGCGGCCTGGGCTCCGGGCCCAACCCCTACGACCTGCTGGCCTCGGCGCTCGGCGCCTGCACGGCCATGACCATCCGCCTCTACGCCGAGCGCAAGGGCTGGCAGCTGGACCAGGTCGAGGTCCGCGTGCTCCACGCCAACCTCGGCGCCAGGGACCGCTTCGCCCGCGAGGTCGTCCTGCACGGCCCGCTCGACGACACCCAGCGCGGGCGCCTGCTTGAGATCGCCAACCGCTGTCCGGTCCATCGCACCCTCGAACGCGGATCCGAGGTCATCACCGTCCTCTCCCAGCCGCCGGTCCTGGACGGACCTACCGCGAGCGACGCCCACATGAGCGCCATGCTGGAGGCGTGCGAGGACTGATCGCCGCGATTGTTCGAATTTATCGAACATCTGCACGCATCTTATCCCAGTATTTCGACGCGAAGGGCGGGTCTACCACTTCATCAACGCCGCGGGGCACGGAGCCCAGGCGGATCGGAAAGTGGAGAGACCGATGACCCTGACCGCCAAAGCCACCCCCGCCGCCTCGCTGCTGAGCCCGGCCAACCACGCGCTCGTGCTGATCGACTTCCAGTCGCAGATGGCCTTCGCCACCAAGTCGATCGACGCGACCCTGCTTCGCAACAACACCGGCCTGGTCGCCAACGCCGCCGCCAGCTTCAAGGTCCCGACCATCCTGACGACGGTCGCCGAGAAGAGCTTCTCGGGCCCGATGTTCGACGAGATCACCGACGCCTTCCCCGGCCAGAAGCTGCTGGACCGCACCTCGATGAACACCTGGGAAGACGAGGCCGTGATCGAGGAGGTCAACCGGATCGGTAAAGACCGCCTGGTGTTCGCCGGCCTCTGGACCAGCGTCTGCATCGTGGGGCCCGTGCTCTCGGCCCTGGAGCAGGGGTACGACGTCTACGTGATCACCGACGCCTCGGGCGACATCTCGGAGGAGGCCCATGAGCGGGCCGTCCAGCGGATGATCCAGGCGGGCGCCAAGCCGATCACCGCACTGCAGTACCTGCTCGAACTGCAACGCGACTGGGCCCGCGCCGAGACCTACGACAGCACCACCGGCATCGCGAAGACGTGGGGCGGGGCCTACGGCCTGGGCATCACCTACGCCAAGTCGATGTTCGGCGCCTCCGAAGGCGGCCACTGAGCCCTCATCCCACGACATCCTCGGCAGCCGGTTCCGCCCGGCCGCCTCCTCCCCCATACACATTCAGGAACACGACCATGGCCTACGTCACCACCACCGACGGCACGCGCATCTTCTTCAAGGACTGGGGCGCGGGTCAGCCCGTCGTCTTCGCCCACGGCTGGCCGCTGAGCGGCGACGCCTGGGACGCGCAGATGCTCTTCATGGCCCAGAACGGCTATCGGGTAATCGCCCATGACCGCCGCGGCCACGGCCGCTCGGACCAGCCCGCCTTCGGCAACGACATGGACACCTACGCCGACGACCTGGCCGCGGTGATCGAGACCCTCGACCTGAAGGACGTGATCCTGGTCGGCCACTCCACCGGCGGCGGCGAGATCGCCCGCTACGTGGGCCGACACGGCACGGGCCGGGTCGCCAAGATGGTGCTGGTCGGCGCGGTGCCGCCGATCATGGCCAGCAGCGAAGCCTTCCCGGGCGGCCTGCCGATCGAGGTCTTCGACAACATCCGCAAGGGCGTGGCGACCAATCGCTCGCAGTTCTACCTGGACCTGACCACGCCGTTCTACGGTTTCAACCGCGACGGCGCGGCGGTGAACGAAGGCCTGAAGCTGTCCTTCTGGGAGCAAGGCATGGCTGGCGGGGTCCTCGGCCAGTACCTCTGCGTCCATGAGTTCTCCGAGGTCGACTACAGCGAGGACCTGAAGAAGATCGACGTCCCGACCCTGATCATCCACGGCGACGACGACCAGATCGTGCCGATCGGCCACGCCGGCCTGCTGTCGGCGAAGATCGTCAAGGACGCGACCCTGCTGGTCTACGAGGGCGGCCAGCACGGCCTGGCCCAGGTCGAGCCGGACCGCTTCAACGCCGACCTGCTGGCTTTCGCCCGCAAATAGACCCTGGGTAAGGAGACCGGACCGATGGCCTACCTCGTCTCACTCGGCGCCGGTCTCCTGGCGGGCTTGCTCTACAGCCTGCTGGGGGTCCGGTCTCCCGCCCCGCCGACCATCGCCCTGATCGGGCTGCTCGGCATCCTGATCGGCGAGCAGGCCGTGCCCGTCGCCAAGCGCATCTGGGCTGGACATGCCACCGTCGCCCCGGCCAACCCTTCCCCGGAAGAGCCCCGATGACCTTCACCCGCCGCCAGACCCTCGCCACCGGCCTCGCCGCCGGTCTCGCCACCCCCGCCCGGAGCGCCCCGATGACCGACCTGATCCTCGTGAACGCCAAGGTGACGACCCTGGACCGGGCCAACCCCCAGGCCCAGGCGGTGGCGATCCGCGACGGCAAGTTCCTGGCGGTGGGGTCCGAGGCCGAGGTCCGCGCCGCCGCCGCGCCCAATGCCCGGGTGATCGACGCCAAGGGCCGTCGGATGATCCCGGGGCTGATCGACAGCCACATGCACATCATCCGCGGCGGGCTGAACTACAACATGGAGCTGCGCTGGGACGGCGTTCCCACCCTGGCTGACGCCATGGCCATGCTGAAGAAGCAGGTGCAGATCACCCCTCCGAACCAGTGGGTCCGCGTCGTCGGCGGCTTCACCGAGCACCAGTTCGCCGAGAAGCGCCTGCCGACCCTGGACGAGCTGAACGCCGTCGCGCCCGAGACGCCCGTCTTCATCCTGCATCTCTACGACCGCGCCCTGCTGAACGGCGCGGCGCTGCGGGCGGTGGGCTACACCAAGGACACCCCGAACCCGCCTGGCGGCGAGATCGTCCGCGACGCGGCCGGCAACCCCACCGGCCTGCTCCTGGCCAAGCCGAACGCCACGATCCTCTATTCGACCCTGGCCAAGGGGCCGAAGCTGCCGCCCGAGTTCCAGCTCAACTCCACCCGCCATTTCATGCGCGAGATGAACCGCCTGGGCGTCACCGGCGTGATCGACGCCGGCGGCGGCTTCCAGAACTATCCCGACGACTACGCGATCATCGAGAAGCTGCACGCCGACGGCCAGCTCACCCTGCGCATCAGCTACAACCTCTTCACCCAGAAGCCGAAGGAAGAGCTGGCCGATTTCGCCGGCTGGTCCAAGCAGGTGAAGCCCGGCCAGGGCGACGATACCTATCGCCACAACGGGGCCGGCGAGATGCTGGTCTACTCCGCCGCCGACTTCGAGGACTTCCGGGTCGAACGCCCCGAGATGCCCGCGAACATGGAGGCCGACCTGGAACCGGTCATCCGCCTGCTGGTCCAGAACCGCTGGCCCTGGCGGCTGCACGCCACCTACGACGAGACCATTACCCGCGCCCTCGACGTCTTCGAGAAGGTGAACCGCGAGATCCCGTTCGACGGCCTGCACTGGTTCTTCGACCACGCCGAGACCATCAGCCCGCGCAACATCGACCGCATCGCGGCCCTGGGCGGCGGCATCGCCGTGCAGCACCGCATGGCCTACCAGGGCGAGTATTTCGCCGAGCGTTACGGCCCCAAGGCCGCCGAGGCGACGCCGCCGATCAAGCGGATGCTGGACGCCGGCCTGCCGGTCGGCGCGGGCACCGACGCCACCCGGGTCGCCAGCTACAACCCCTGGGTCTCGCTCTCCTGGCTGATCACCGGCAAGACGGTGGGCGGCATGCGCCTCTACCCCGCCGCCAACCGGCTGGATCGCGAGACGGCGCTCCGGCTCTGGACGGAAGCCAATACCTGGTTCTCCAACGAGGCGGGCAAGAAGGGGCAGATCAAGGCCGGCCAGCTCGCCGACCTGGCGGTCCTCTCCGACGACTTCTTCACCGTGGCCGAGGATGACATCGCCCACCTCAGCGCCGTTCTGACCGTGCTGGGCGGCCAGGTCGTCCACGGCTCGGGCGACTACGGCCCGCTGGCCCCGGAACTGCCGAAGCCGATGCCCGAGTGGTCGCCGGTCCGCGTGTTCGGCGGCTATCAGGATCGGGCGAAGCGCGGCTCCGCGGCGTTGATGGCCTCGGCCTGCGGCTGCGCCAACCGCTGCAACGTCCACGGCCACGACCACGCCGCCGCCCTCGGCCGCGAGGCGCCGGCCGCCGACGCCCGCAGCTTCTGGGGCGCCTTCGGCTGCGGCTGCTGGGCGGTGTAGGCGATGACCGCTCCCGCACCGGACAAGGGCGGCGCGGCCAAGGCCCCGTCACCGCTCGCCAGCCCGGTGTTCCGGGCGCTTTGGATCGCCACGGTCGTCTCCAACGTCGGCACCTGGATGCACGACGTCGGGGCCGGCTGGCTGATGACGTCGCTGTCGCCCGACCCGCTGATGGTGGCGCTGGTCCAGTCGGCGACCACCCTGCCGATGTTCCTGCTGGCCCTGCCGGCGGGCGCGCTGGCCGACATCGTCGACCGTCGCAAGCTGCTGATCGGCGCGCAGATCCTGGGTCTCGC
This sequence comes from Pseudomonadota bacterium, assembly GCA_040752615.1. Taxonomy (GTDB): domain Bacteria; phylum Pseudomonadota; class Alphaproteobacteria; order Caulobacterales; family Caulobacteraceae; genus Phenylobacterium. Next base: position 15,048 of record JBFMGV010000039.1, read on the forward strand.
GGCCGCGGCGCTGCTGGCCGCCGCGACGCTCGGCGGCCTGACCAGCCCGGGGGTCCTGCTGGGCTTCACCCTGGCCATCGCCACCAGCGCCGCGCTCTCGGCGCCCGCGTTCCAGGCCATGGTGTCGGAGCTGGTCCCCTCGGCGTCGCTGCCCCAGGCCATCGCGCTGAACAGCCTGGGCGTGAACATCTCCCGCGCCATCGGACCGGCCCTGGGCGGGGTCATCATCGCCCTCGCCGGACCGCCCGCCGTCTTCGCGCTGAACGCCGTCTCGGTGCTGGGCGTGCTGGCGGTGCTGATCCGCTGGCGGCGCGAGCCGACCCACTCGGAGCTGCCGCCCGAGCACTTCCTGGGCGCGGTCCGCGCGGGCGCACGCTATGCGGCGCAGTCCCCCGAACTCCAGATCGTGCTGGTGCGCAGCCTGGGCTTCTTCCTGTTCTCCAGCGCGCTCTGGGCGCTGCTGCCGGTCATCGGCCGCCGCGAACTGGGCCTCAGCGCCGGAGCCTACGGCGGCCTGCTCACCTGCATGGGCCTGGGCGCCGTGCTGGGCGCGGTCATCCTGCCTCGGCTGCGCGAGCGCCTGACGGCCAACCGCGTGACCGTCGCCGCCTCGCTGGTCTTTGCCGTGGCGATGGCCGCCCTGGCCGCCGCGCCGCACTTCGTGGCCGCCGCCGCCGCCATGGCCCTGGCCGGCCTCGCATGGATCGCCATGCTGTCCTCGCTGAACGGCGCGGCCCAGCTCTCGGCCCCCGCCTGGGTGAAGGCTCGCGCCCTGGCCATCAGCCTGGTCGTCTTCCAGGGCGCCATGACCGCCGGCGCCTCGGCCTGGGGCGCGCTCGCCGCGACGGCCGGGACGCAGGTCGCCCTGATCGTCGCCGCCGGCGGACTGGTCGCTCTACTGCCGCTCCTGGCCCTGCGCTTCCCGATGCCGGCCGCGCGGCTCGACCTGGCGCCCTCCAGCCACTGGCCCGCGCCGGTGATCGAGGGCGAGGTCCAGCCCGACCGCGGCCCGGTTCTGATCACCGTCGAGTACCTGGTGGAGCCGTCCAAGGCCGCCGAGTTCGCCAGGGCCATGCAGTCCATGCGTCGCATCCGTCGCCGCGACGGGGCGATCAGCTGGGGGCTCTACGAGGACTCCGCCCGTCCCGGGGTGATGCTCGAGACCTTCGTCGTCGAGAGCTGGCTGGAACACCTGCGCCAGCACGAGCGTGTCACCCATGCCGACCGTGAGTTCCAGGATGCCGCCCGGGCCTTCCACACCGGCGATCAGCCGCCCCTGGTCCGCCACATGATCCGGCCGACTTAGCGCACGACGCCCTCTCCCTTTCCCCGCGAGGAGAAGAGAAGGCCACCCTTCGCACTAGATGTCCCCGAATCCGGCTTCCTCCTCGTCGGCTGCGCCCAGGGCCACGAACTGGTCCAGCAGCCAGGAAGCGGCCGGGCCGGGAGGGGCGTCCCGACGCCAGATTCCGTTGAAGCGGTAGGTGCCGCCGGGGTGGTCCGGCATGGCCAGTCGCACCAGCGTCCCGGCGAAGAGATCGGACTCGATCATCGGCAGGGGCATGTTCCCCCAGCCGATCCCCTCTCGCAGCAGGGCGTGCTTGGCCCCGAGGTCTGCCAGCCGCCAGGTGCGGGAACTGAGCACGGAGAAATCCTGGCCCGAGGTGAAGGGCGAGCGGTCGGTGAGGACGAGCTGGGTGAAGTCCCTCCCGGCGCCCGGCGGGATCTCGGTCATCCGGCCCAGGCCGTGATCCGGCGCCGCCACGGGGACCATCGGCACCGAGCCGGCCGCGCGGGTCTCGATGCCCTCCACCCCCACCGCCAGCGGCCCCGAGACGCCGATGACCGCCTTCCGATCCAGCACCAGCGAGACGATGGCGCCCAAGGCCTCCCCGTGCAGGCGCAGGGTCACCGTCGGGAACTGCTCGGCGAAGGCGCGCAGCACGCGGCCCAGCCGGTCGGCGGGCAGCATGACGTCCACCGCCAGGTCCACCTCGGCTTCCAGCCCGTCCAGCAGGCCCTTCACCTTGGCCCGCAGGCTGTCCATGCCCTGGGCGACCGACCGCGCCTCGGCCAGCAGCGCCCGGCCGGCCACCGTGAGCTGGGGCTTACGCGATCCCTCCCGCTCGAACAGTGTGACGCCGAGCTGCCCTTCGAGGTTGGCGATGCCATAGCTGACCACCGAGACCGCCCGGTTCAGCCGCTTGCCCGCCGCCGCGAAGCTGCCGGTGTCCACCACGGCCAGGAAGGTCCGGAGCTGGTCGAAGGTGGGCGTGCCGACGCTGGCCAATGTTCAACTTCCTCGAACAATTTGCCCTAACTTATCCGGCTCTTTTCGAACGTCGCAAGGGCCTAGAACACCCTTCGACAGCGCCGGACGCCGGCGCCCCCAAGTTCTGGAGACCGACCCATGATCGAACTGCGCCCCTTCGAAAGCCTCGGCGGCGAGAACCACGGCTGGCTGGACGCCAAGCACCACTTCTCGTTCGCCAACTACCGCGACGCCAACCGCACCAACTGGGGCGCGCTGCGGGTCTGGAACGACGACACGATCGCCCCCAACACCGGCTTCCCGCCGCACCCGCACCGCGACATGGAGATCATCACCTACGTCCGCGAAGGCGCGATCACCCACGAGGACAACCTGGGCAACAAGGGCCGCACCGAGGCCGGCGACGTGCAGGTGATGTCGGCGGGTTCGGGCATCGCCCACTCCGAGTACAACCGCGAGGACGTCACGACCCGGATCTTCCAGATCTGGATCATCCCGACCCAAGGCGGCGGCGCGCCCAGCTGGGGCGCCAAGCCCTTCCCCAAGGGTGACCGCAGCGGCCGGTTCGTGACCCTGGCGTCCGGCAAGGCGGGCGACGACGACGCCCTCCCGATCCGCACCGACGCCCGGGTGCTGGGCGCCACGCTGAAAGCCGGCGAGAGCGCCGAGTATCAGCTGGGCGACGGCCGCAAGGCCTACCTCGTCCCGGCGGTCGGCAAGGTCCAGGTCGGCGAGGTTGTCGCCAAGGCCCGGGACGGCGTCGCCATCTCGGACCTGACCTCGGTGACCATCACCGCCCTCGAGGACAGCGAAGTCGTCCTCGTCGACGCGGCCTGACCCCCACAGGCCGCACCGCGACCGCCGCCTCCCCCACGGGCGGTCGCGCCCGTCGCCCCTGGCGCTCCCCCACGCCAGGGGCGATCATGGCGCTCGCAAGGAGCGCTTCATGTCCCCCAGACTGTTCCTGACGGCAGCCCTGATGCTGAGCGCCGGCGCCGGGACGGCCCTCGCGGCCGCGCCCGCTTTCGACTGCCGCAAGGCCACCGGCGAGATCCAGCCGCTGATCTGCGGGACGCCCGAGCTCTCGGCCCTCGATCGTCGCGCCTCGGAGGTGTTCGCCCAGGCCCTTCCCAAGACCGACTCCCGAGGCCGCGCGCGCCTGCGGGCCGAGCAGCGCGGCTGGATCAAGGGGCGCGACGACTGTTGGAAGGCCGACGACAAGCCGGCCTGCGTGAAGGACGCCTACGTGCGCCGGATCGCCGAACTGCAGGCGACCTACCGCTTGGTTCCGGCCATCGGCCCCGTGCGCTTCCAGTGCGACGGAAATGCCGCGAAGGAAGTGGTCGCGACCTTCTTCCGCACCGATCCGCCCACCGCCGTCGCGGAATTCGGGGACCAGTCCTCGATGATGTACGCCGCGCCCTCCGGCAGCGGGGCCCGATACGTCGGCCGCAACGAGCAGTTCTGGGAACACCAGGGCGAGGCCCGGGTCACATGGGGCTATGGCGCCCCGGAGATGGTCTGCCGCAAACGGCCCTAGGCCAGTTCGCGCTCGCGGCCGTGCTCGGCGAGGAAGGCCGAGGCGGGCGCCATCTTGCGGTAGGGCGAGCCGACCTGCACCTCGGTGAAGCCCGCAGCGGTCATGGCTTCGATCTCTTCGATGACGCCTTCGATCCTGGTGTGGCTGGCGACACGCCCCATCGCGCCACGGCGTCCGAACACGGTGTATTGCATGGCCTCGACCTACCCCCGTCGCGGGGCGCGATGTAGGCCGGACTTACTCATTGTGTGGCTTTTCCGGTCAGGTGCGCGCCGATGTCGCGGCGCGGCGGAGCAGAGCCTCGCCCCGGAGGCCGGGCGCCCTGGCGCCGCCCGTCCCGCGCACATACCTGTGGGCGTCCCCAAGCCGGAGCCGCCCATGACCAGCCAGCCCACCGTGACGCTCAACGACGGCGTCGCCATGCCCCAGTTCGGCCTCGGCGTCTGGCAGACCCCGCAGGACGAGGCGGCAAGCGTCGTGAAGGCCGCGGTGGAGGCAGGCTACCGTTCGGTCGACACCGCTGCCGTCTACCGCAACGAGCGCGGCGTGGGCGAGGGTCTGCGCGCCGCCGGCGCGGCGGGCGCCGAGGTCTTCCTGACCACCAAGCTGTGGAACGACGACCAGGGCTTCGACTCCGCGCTCAAGGCCTTCGACAAGAGCCTGGAGCGCCTGGGCCGCGACAGCGTCGACCTCTATCTGATCCACTGGCCTTCGCCGCAGCGCGGACTCTACGTCGACAGCTGGCGCGCGCTGGTCCGCCTGAAGGAAGAGGGTCGGGCCAGGTCGATCGGGGTCTCCAATTTCCAGCCCGAGCACCTGGAGCGGATCATCGGCGAGACCGGGGTCACCCCCGCGGTCAACCAGGTCGAGCTGCACCCGCGCTTCCAGCAGACCGCCCTGCGCGCCGCCCACACGAAACTGGGTGTCGCCACCGAGAGCTGGAGCCCGCTGGGCCAGGGCCAGCTCCTCGCCGATCCGGCCGTCGCCGCCATCGCGAAGAAGCACGGCAAGACGCCGGCCCAGGTCGTCATCCGCTGGCACCTGGACAGCGGGCTGATCGTGATCCCCAAGACGGTCACGCCCGCGCGGATGGCCGAGAACATCGCCGTCTTCGACTTCAGGCTGGACGCCGACGATCTCGCCGCCGTCGCCGAGCTCGACACCCCCGCCGGCCGCATCGGCCCCGACCCGCTGACGGCCGCTTTCTAGGCGTCCGCCCGCCAAGGGCGCCGCCTGTTGATCGCGCAACACGCACAACCTGTCGAATAAGCTGGCCAGAAACCCGCGTTCAGATTGCGAACCGCCGAGATACCGGCGATGTTCGAAATCGGGGAACGTGAGGGGGCGTGCGTGGAGTCACCAGAAGGTCGTGCGCCGGCCGGTCAGCAGGGCCAGTCGGTAGGCGTTCAGCCTGCCAAGTCGCCGACCGTGGCGCGCCTGGATGAGATGGACCTGCAGGGCATCGGCGCCCTGCTCGCCGTGGTGTTCGCGGTGTACGCGATCCTCGCGCAGGCGAGGCGCAGCACGCTGCTCCTGCCTTTCATCATCGTGTCGCTGCTGACCTCGTCACTGGTCTTCAGCGGCTATTGCTTCGTCCTGACGATCTTCAAGATCGCCTCCTCCGGATACGACGAACTCAAAGACATACCCTATGTCGTATTCAGTGGTGAGTTCGCGTTCTTCGCCTTCTCAGGCATCTTATTCCTGAAATTGCTCCAGGATTATTCCATCCAGAAATATCACCGCGTAGACAAGAGAACTTCCGTGAAGAAGTTTCTACGCTTTGGAGATATCCAGTATGTTTGGAAGAAGATAAATAACAAGCCAGATCGAGAAGGAAACAGGGTCGATTTCTCGGAAGATTTTCTTCTGAGACTATTTCGACGATACTTCTATGTGGAGAAGAACGATCCGTTCGAATTTTTGCATCACGCGAAGCAGAATCACCAAGCCCTATCTATAAGTTCGATCAAAGGCCCCAACAGCATACACAACAGGGAGCTCGCCCAGCTCGCGCTCCACTTCCTGGACAATCACCGCGAGACATTCGTGCAATACGTGAGTTGCACACGGCATCCGGTCGAATTCCTGCAGGAACTCATCTCCGCCCACGCCGAACGACATGAGCTCGAGACCACGAGCGACGCGGCCTCCCGGGCGACTGACGATCCGCTCGCCCTGAAAGAGTCCAAAGCCGACGATCAGCTGAGCGTGTGGACGCGAAAGGACTGCCCGGCGGAAAGTCTGCGAGAGCGCCTCGTGCTGGTCGATGCCCACACGCCGCACTTCGGCTTCGACGAGCCGATCTATCACCAGAAGGCGCGGTACGCGAAGAAGTGGGTCCTCGACGTCATCACGTCGGGCAACGGCTATCCAGGCATCCACACGGCCCTGGCGCGGGGCTTCAAGAAGCTCTCCGCTCGGAGCAAGACCCAGCGGTTCGGCCTCATCATCTTCGAGGACCTGAGCGCGCTGGCCGATATCGATTCCGTCGCGCAGTTCCGCCTCTTCTCCCGCCACGTCGTGGCGTCCGAACGGCTCATGAACGGCATCCTGACGATCTTCTACGAGGAAAAGAGCGCGATCCAGGCGCACCCCTTCCTGCCCGAGGCCGTCGATCGGCACTTCGAGTTCCACGGCAAGTATGACGTCGCCTACACACCCTGGGAGATCGCCGACGCCGTAGAGACCGTCGCGGGTAAGATTCACCGCTGGATCGAGGACAAAGTGCCGGCCGGCCAGAAGCTGCTGGTCGTGACGCTGCTGAAGGGCGGCGCACACTTCTCATCGGACCTGCTGGACCAGCTCGAACGCCTCTACGGCGACAAGTTCCGCGACCGCGTCGAGCACGAGGAAATCTCGATCGCGAGCTATGGGAAGGGGATCCGGTCCGGAAAACCGCAGGTCCAGAAGACGGGCGTCTTCAGCAGGGCGCGCGGGCGCACGGTGCTGGTGGTCGATGACATCTGCCACTCCGGTCGAACACTGGAGTACGTCCTGGACCAGTTCGACAGGCGCCACGTGGAGGAGATCAAGTCGGTCGTCGCGATCCAACGAAAGAACCCGAAGGGCACCACCGCCTCGTATCGCCTCTTCGATTTCGAGGACGCGTACGGCCGCTACCCGAACGCCTGGATGTACGGCTACGGCATGGACGACGAGAAGGTCGCGAGTTCGCGACGCCTGCCCTGCTTCGTGTTCAAGTCCCGGGAAGGGCCCGACCACGAGGACGAGGGGTGCTGAGCATGATCCGCAAGGTCGGAGCCGTCATCCTGTCGGGGTCCAGCATCCTGGGACTGCGCAAACGCGGCGATCCCACATCGACCTACCTTCTGCCGGGCGGCAAGCTGGAACCGGGGGAGAGCCTGGAGCAGGCCCTGGTCCGCGAGCTTCGGGAGGAGATCGGCGCGGGCGTCTTGGCCATGTCTCGTTTCGGAGAGTATGAAGACCGCTCGGCCCTGGAGGACGAGCCAATCTCGATGTGGGTCTTCAAAGCCGAGATCGACCGCGCGCCCGTCGCGCGGGCCGAGATCGCCGAGGCCAGGTGGCTCGACCGCGACTTCGCGGCCAGCGGCCTGCGCGTCGGCAGCATCCTGGGCCGCTTCGTCATCCCCCGGCTCGTACAAGAGGGGCAGATGTGATGCCTGTGCTTCCGAACCTCGAGGGCAAGACCTCGCCGAGCCCCGTCCACCTGCTGTTTTCTGGAGGTCGGGATTCATCACTCGCGGCCTGCCTCCTGCTCTCCCACGGTCTGGCGGTGCATCTGCTCACCGGCCGCAGCGGGACAGAGAGCGGCGGCGAGTTGACCGAACTTCGGCTGGGCGAACTGCGCGCGGCGTTCCCGCACGCGGCGCTCGAGCACAGCTACATGAACACGACCGGCATGTTCCGAGAGATCGCGATCCGCGACATCGAGCAGGACTTCGCCGCGTATCGCCACAACATGATCCTGGTCGGGGCCAAGATCGCGCTCATCGCGGAAGGCATACTGTCGTGCCTGGCGGCCGGGGCGACCCGCCTGGCCGATGGCTCGGCGGGCTATCAGTCGGACTTCGGCGAGCAGCGGCGCGTGGCGCTGAGCCGCTTCGGCGCCTTCTGTAGCGGATACGGCATCTCGTTCGTCACGCCCGTCGCGGGCTACGAGAGCGAATTGGAGGTAAAGCGGCATCTCACCGTGTTCGGCATGACCTCGAAGTCGCTCGAAGCCACCTCGATCTTCGGAGACTCGTTCTCACGCCCCAGCGATGAGGTCGTGGCTGCGTACATTGATGAGAAGATCGCGGTCGCGCGGCAGTTGATCGCCCTGCGGCTTGGGGATCGGGGCCTGGGTTGCGGCCTTCGCGCCGAGACGTCGGGCGAGGTCAGCCCGCCGTTGACTCATCGGCGTTCGGCTGTATAACCGCGCCTCCTCGCCCGCCGGACCTCCTGCGGGCGCGAACACGCTTTCAATCAAGAAGAAATACAAAGGCGCGCAACGATGTACGCGGTGATTAAGACCGGCGGCAAGCAGTACCGGGTCCAGCCCGGCGATCTGCTGGTTGTCGAAAAGCTCGAAGGTGAACCCGGCGCGGTCGTCGCGTTCGGGGACGTTCTGATGCTCGGTGACGGCGAAGCCGTGACCGTGGGTGCTCCGCTCGTGGACGGCGCCTCCGTGGCCGCCACCCTGATCGAGACCCGCAAGGGCGAAAAGGTGAAGATCTTCAAGAAGATCCGTCGCCAGGGCTATCGCCGCACCCGCGGCCACCGCCAGACCGAGTCGGTCCTGCGCGTCACCGGCATCACCGCCGGCGGCAAGGAAACCAAGTGGGACGGTGAAGTCTCGCTGGTGACCAAGGCCGAGCTGGACGCCCGCGCTCGCGGCCTGGACTTCGCGACGCTGAACAAGCCGAAGAAGGCCAAGGCGGAAGCCGCCGAGGTCGCCGCCCCGGCTCCGAAGGCCGCCAAGGCTCCGGCGAAGGCCAAGGCTCCCAAGGCCGAAGCCGCCGCGACCGAAGAGGCCGCGCCCGCCAAGAAGCCGGCCGCCAAGAAGGCTGCAAAGAAGGACGAAGGCGCCGCCGAGTAATCGGCCCGCCCTCAGGAAAAGGTAGGAGCACACAATGGCTCACAAAAAATCTGGCGGCTCCTCGCGCAACGGTCGCGACTCGGCTGGCCGCCGTCTCGGCGTGAAGAAGTTCGGCGGCGAAGCCATCAACGCCGGCTCGATCATCGTGCGTCAGCGCGGCACCAAGTTCTGGCCGGGCGAAGGCGTGGGCATGGGCAAGGACCATACCCTCTTCGCTCTCATCACCGGCGCGGTGAAGTTCGTGACCAAGCGAAACAACCGCACCTACGCCACGGTGGTCCCGGCGCAAGAGAAGGTCATCGCTGCCGAATAGGCGGAACCTCTCTGATCCGGTTCCGCCCCATCAAAAAGGCGGACCGGACACAAGACGACCTTTCGCGGGGAGTCCGGTCAGCCGGGCTCCCCGCTGTCGTTTTGGGTCCTCGCAGAAGGACCGGGAGGTAGGAACATGTGC
>JBFMGV010000040.1:0-97300 GCA_040752615.1 Pseudomonadota bacterium
CGACCCGCTGGCGTCAGGCGGGCATTCTTGTGGACGTTCATCCGGGACCTTCCGGGCTAGGTGTTGGAGCTTCGCAACCCCAGCCTCTCAGCCCCGTCCCGGGTGAACAACCTTCATAGCTTCGACAGCTAGGCTCTGCGGCGGGCGCTACGGATTTCGCGGGCGGCGCGGACTCCCTCGCGGCCCGCCGAGATTTCCTCTGCCCGGCGCTTCCGGACACCTTCACGATCGTTGATCACGTTATCGATCGTTGACCAGGCTACGACAGCGAGGATCGCGCCAAGCATGATCAGGAGAGAGTAGGCTTCCATGCCGCCTCCGACGGGCCGAGGACAACCCGGGGTGCGATTGTCTCGCGCACCCCGGGCGCCCTTTTCTACTTCGTTGCCGGAGCCGGCGCGGCGGCGGCCGGCGCGGCGGCGGGCGCCGTAGTCGCACCCGCGGCGGGAGCCTTGGCCGCCGGCGTGGCCGGAGCCTTGCCGGGGGGCGGCGGCTTGTAGGCCGCGTTGTAGACGATGCCCTTCTCGGCCGCCTTGCGCATGGCTTCGATCTTCTTGCCGACCGACTCCTGAGCCTTCTGACCACGCAGGGTCTGCAGGGCGTAGTTGATCGCCATGTCGCCCTGGAAGGGCACCGAGCGCGAGCCGTTGATCTGGTTGAAGATCAGCGCCCCGCCTTGCGGGATCACGAAGACCTCGCCCGGCGGCAGCTTCTTGATCTGCTCCAGAAGCTGCGGGTTGGCCTGGACGGTGTCCATGGTCGCCGCGTTCGTCTGGTAGGGGACGCCTTCCTGAGCCAGCAGCGCCTTGACCTCGTCGAGGGTCTTCAGCGGGCGGAAGCGCTCCGGCGGGATCTTGTTCGGGCCGGCCAGCACCTGGTCGATCACCAGCACCTGACGGTTGGCGAACTGGTCGGGATGCGCGGCCACATAGGCCTCGGCTTCCTGGCGGGTCGGCTGGCTCACCGCGGCGGCCAGCTTGCGCTGATACAGCTGGGCCAGGAGGGTCTCCTCCCCGCGCTTCATCTGGATCGCGAAGTCCGGCGTCTTGTCCAGCTTGTCCTTCTTGGCCTCCTGGGCCATCAGGCGGCGCAGGATGATCCGTTGCAGCGCCTGCTGCTGGGCAGCCTTTACCACCTCCGGATCACGCGAGCTGAACCCGCCGAGTTCGGCGCGCAACTCCAGCGCGGTGACCTCTTCGCCGTTCACGGTCGCGACGACCTGGCCCTTCGGCTCACCGCCGCCGCCCATGAGGCCTTTGACCTTGTCGCAGCCCGACAGCATCAGCGCCGCGCCGATACCGGCCGTGATCGCCAGAGTTCGAATTCTCAAGTTCCCCTCCTGGACACCGGCCGCGTTCTCGACGTCGGCCTGGAAAGTGTCAAACCACAATCGACGAACATCTCAGGGAGCAGGCTGAAGCGCCCCAGACCCGGCCGTCGGATAACCGCGTCTCTGATACTCAAGGTGTATGAAGTCAGTGTTGAAACGCAATAGAGCGTCAATCAGAAGGCGACAGCCCGGCACAGGTAGGAGATTGGAAAACCATTCCAGCCTAGCAGTGCGACCGTTGGTCGGTTCCGGGCCCCACGCCCCATCGCGGAGTCATCGATGCCAGTCCAAGACGAGACTCGCGACGCGCCGCGCCTGAAGGTGCTGGTGGTGGGGCTCATTCTCGACGGCACGGATGTCGGCGGCACGTTTGCATCGTTCAAGTGGGTCGAGGCGCTGGGCCGGCACGCCGACGTGACCCTCCTGTGCCTCCAGCGCCCGGGGCGCATCCCGACTGCCGAGCAACTGCCGAACGTTCGCGTGGTGACCTGGCCCGAGCCGGCGATCCTGGGGCGGTTCGAACGCATTCGCGCCCAGCTCAAGCCCGCTTGGCCGCTCTTCGCCTTCCAGGCCCGCCGCTGGATCGCCCGCGCGCTCGCCCGCGGTGAACGGTTTGACGTGGCGCACCACATCAACCCGCAGGCCATGCGCCACCCCTCGCCTCTGCGGTTCTTCAAAATCCCGTATGTGATTGGGCCCCAGGACGGGAGCCTGCCGACGCCGGCGAGCATGTCTTCAGAGGTGAAGGACTCGCTCGTGGTCCGCCTGCGCTTCCTCGACGCCTTGCGGATGCACTTCGATGGCGGCCTGCGGGCCACCTACGAGCGCGCCGCGCTGGTGCTGGGCGTGGCGCCTTATGTCCGTGAGGTGCTCGCTGGGCTGAGGCTGCGCCGGTTTGAGACCAGGCTGGAACGCGCGGGCGACCCCGTCGCCCAGGCCGCCTGGACGCCGCCGGCGCCGGGCGAGCTCCGCCTGTTGCACGTCGGGCGGGTGATCCGCACCAAGGGTCTGCGCGACATGGTCCGCGCGATGGCGCTGCTTCGCGACCTGCCCGGCGTTCGCCTGACCAGCGCCGGTGACGGCCCGGACCTCGCCGCCTGCCGCGCCGAGGCCGAGGCCCTGGGTGTGGCCGACCGGATAGACTTCCGGGGCCAGATCCCCCGCCACGAGGTGGAACGCCTCTACGCATCGCACCACGTGTTCGCGTTCCCGACGTTCCGAGAGCCGATGGGCGGCGTGTTCTTTGAGGCCATGCGCTGGGGTCTGCCGGTGGTGACTGCCGACTACGGGGGCCCGCAGGCTATCGTCGACGAAGCCAGCGGCGTGCGGGTTCCCGTCACGACGCCGGAGCAGTTCCCAAAGGACATCGCCGCGGTGGTTAGGGAACTGGTCGCCGATCGTGAACGCCTCGCCGGCTACGCCCAGGGCGTTCGTCGACGGATGGCCGATCTGGGCGACTGGGACGGCAAGGCGCGAGACACCATCGCGCTGTATCGCCAGATCATGCGAGACACGATTTGAATCAAGGCGCCTTCCGGAACCTTGTATCAACGAAGGCCTGCGTCGGCGTCCGCGGACCCGGCGCAGCGTCGCAGCATAGTCGCAGGCCATGAGACAGATCCCGCTTCCCGAAGGCCTACCCTCCGCATCGGTGCTCGGTCTCGGCTGCAGCCGGCTGGGCTCCATGACCGCTGACCAGACCCCGGCCCAGGCGCGCGTCCTGCTCGCGGCGGCGCGGGACCTGGGCGTCAACGTGTTCGACACGGCTAACATCTACGCCCAGGGCCGCAGCGAGCGGCTGATCGGCGAGACCGTCGGACGGGCGCAAGACGTCTGCATCGTCACCAAGGCCGGTCAGGTCTTTCCCCTGAAGCAACGCTTGCTCGCGCCGCTTCGCGGACCGGTCTCCGCGATCCTCAAGCGCTCCAAGAGCGCGGCGGCCGGCCTGCGCGCCGTGCGCTCGCACGGCCTGCCCCGCGACTACCGTCCGGAAGCGCTGTCCGAGGCGATCGAACAGTCGCTGAAGCGCCTGCGCCGCGACCAGGTGGAAATCTTCCTCCTGCATAGTCCCCGCCGCGAACACCTCGCCGACGGCGCCGCGCTCGATGCCATCCAGCACATCAAGCAGCGCGGCCTCGCCCGACTGGTGGGCGTTTCGTGCGATGATGAGGACGTGCTCGGGATGATCGCCGGAGACCCGCGGGTCGAGGCGATCCAGGCGCCCTTTGGCCTGCGCCGCCCCACGCTGGAGGCATCGCTGGGCGTCGCGGCCAGGCGCGGCGCCGTGGTCATCGCGCGCGAGATCCTTTCCGCAGAGGCGTCGGCGGAACGCCCGCCTCCGATGGACGCCGTGAAGTTCGCGACCCACCACGCCGCCGTCTCGCTGGCGCTGCTGGGCACCAGCAATACTGCCCACCTCGAAGACGCCGTGCGGGCGGCGGAGTAACACATGACCAAACCCCGCACCGCTCCCTCGACGGGTGAGCACCTCGAGTACGATATCTGCATCGTCGGCGCCGGCGCCGCCGGCCTGACGCTGGCTCTCAACCTCGTCGGCAGCGGCCAGCGCGTCGCGGTGATCGAGGCGGGCGCGCTCAACGGCAAGCCGACGGACCAGTCACTGTACGAAGGCGAGGTGGTCGGCACGCGCCACGCCCAGCCGCACATGTACCGACATCGCCGTCTCGGCGGCTCCACGGCGATCTGGGGTGGCCGCTGCATTCCCTACGACCCGGTGGACTTCGAGAGGCGGGACTATGTGGCGATGAGCGGCTGGCCCATCGCCCCGCAGGAGGTCGTGCGGCACTATCCGCGCGCCCAGGAAATCCTCGAGGCCGGGGCCTACGACTATGCCGCCAGCAGCGCCATCGCCGACGGCGACCTGATCACGGGCTTCAACGATCCCGACGTCCTGGCCGAAAGCCTGGAGCGCTTCAGCCTGCCCACCAACTTCTGGCGCGAGCATGGCGCTGCCATCAACGCCTCGCCCAATGTCCAACTCGTGGCCGAGGCGAGCGCCCTCAAGCTGCGGCGCGGCGACGGCGACCGGATCGAGGCGCTGGTCTGCGCAGGTCCCGGCGGCCGCACGTTCGAAGTCCGCGCGCGGGAGTTCATCCTCGCGGTCGGGGGTCTGGAGACCGTGCGACTGCTGGGGTTCTCGGGCCTCGGCGACGAAGGCGGCATGCTGGGCCGCACCTACATGTGCCACGTGGAATCAAGCCTCGGCGAACTTCGCCTGTCGCCGAAGGACCGGGCCATCAAGTACGGCTTCGAGCGGACCCGGGACGGGGTCTACGCCCGCCGACGCTTCACGCTCTCGGCCGAGCGTCAGCGCGAGCTCCAGGTGATGAACGTGGCGATCCGGCCACACCATCCCGCCGCCGGCGACCCGTCACACGGCCACCCGGTGCTCTCGGCGATGTTCCTCGCCAAGCGGTTCATCATCCCCGAGTACGCCCGTCGCTTCGCGGCGCTGGAGAAGGCCTCGGACAAGCCGCACGGCCCGGACCTGCTCGGCGCGCACCTGAAGAACGTCGTCCTCGGCTCGCCCCGGCTCGCACTCTTCACCGCTGACTGGACCTACCGACGCTACCTGTCGCGACGCCGCCTGCCCTATGTCGCACTTCCAAGCGCGGCCGGCGCCTTCCCGCTGGATCTCAACGCCGAGCAGGAGCCGAACCTGGAAAGCCGCGTCTCGCTGACCGATCAGCTCGACCGCAACGGGATGCCGCGGCTGCGCGTCGACTGGCGCCTGACCGAGCTCGACTATCGGACGGTCGGCACAGCGCTTCGCGAGTTGCGCGCCGCGCTCCGCCGCACCGGCTGCGGCGACGTCGCCTTCGACGACGCGGCGCTCGACGAAGAGGTGCGCGAGAACGTGAAGCCCGTGGGTGGCCACCACATCGGCACCGCCCGCATGTCGCTGAGCCCTGCGGACGGAGTGGTCGACACCGATTGCCGCGTGCACGGGACGGCCAATCTCTACGTCGCCAGCGCCGCGACATTCCCGACTTCGAGCCACGCCAATCCGACGCTCACGATCGTCGCGATGGCGCTGCGGCTCGGCGAGCACCTGCGCGCCCGGCGCGACAACGCCCTGAGGGCGGCGTGACCCACAGCATGGAGACCGCCGTGTCCGGCCCTCAGCACATCGCCGTCGCCATCGTCTCGTTCCGCAATCCGGGCGACGTCACGAAGTGCCTCGCGGCCCTGGCGACCTCCACCTGGACCGACTTCACCGTCTACGTCTGCGAGAACGGTGGCGACGCCGCCTATGAGAACCTCTGCGCCGCCATCCCGGACCGCCTGCCCGGCGGTCAGTCCGTGGTGCGCATCAATGCCGGCGACAATCTCGGCTACGCCGGCGGGGTCAACCGCTGCATCCGCACCATCGAGGGCGACTACCGGGCGGTGTGGGTCCTGAACCCCGACACCGAGCCGGAGGCGGGTGCGCTGACCGCCCTCCTCGCGCGGCTGGACAGGAACGATGTCGACGCCGTCGGCGGCGTGGTGCTGCTCAACGAGACCTACGTGCAGAGTTACGGCGGCCTGTGGCGGCCCTGGCTGGGCTTCGGTGCGTCGATGGGCCTGGGCACGGACCCCGCGCAGGGCGTGGATGCTGCCGAGATCGAACGGAACCTGTGGTTCCTCAGCGGCGCGTCGATGCTGGTGACCCGCGACTTCATCCACAAGGTCGGCCCCATGCAGGACGACTACTTCCTCTATGCTGAGGAGGTGGAGTGGTTCCTCCGCGCCCGCCAGAAAGGGATCAAGCTGGGCTTCACGCCGGAAGCGCGCGTCTTCCACGGCCTGGGCACGACGACCGGCTGGCACGGCGGCGACTTCAAGACCTGGCCGCGGATGCCGATCTACCTGGACGCCCGCAACCGCGTCCGGATGACCGCCCAACTCACGCCGCTGCTGCTGCCCACCGCACTGCTCGGCATCGTCGCCCACGGCGCCCGGCGTTATCTGCGCAAGGGCGCAAACGCCCAGTTCGGCTACCTGCTGCAGGGCGTGGTGGCTGGCCTTCGCGGAGAGTCCGGCCGTCCAGCTTGGGTTAAGTGACCGAATGCGCGCCTAGCTAAGGACACGCTCAAACAGGTCGTCGGTGGCGCCGACACGCGCGATGACGCGATAGCCTCGCGTGGAGAGCAGATCCCTGACCTTGCGCCCCCCCCCGGGCTTCGACATGTTCTCGACCAGGATATAGCGCGGTGCGACTTGCGCAAAATCGATGCCCTCGAGGACCAACTCCTCAGCCCCCTCCACGTCGATGAAAGCGATGTCGACGCTCTGACCGGGCTCAAGGTAGTCAGCTAGGGGTCCGCAATCCACGTCGTACGTGCGGCTCTTGTGAATCGCTAAGTCGTCGGCGCGAACATACCCTTCGAAGCCCGAAAGCTGGTGCTCCCAGCCGACGTCGGCGAGAATCTCCACGAACCGACGGGTCTCCCGTTGGGCTGAGATGGCGACGTTGTGGAACGGTGTCTTGCGTGCCTCAGCCCACATCGGCGCGAATGATGCGATCGGATCAAATGAGACACCTCGCCAGCCGCGCTCCTCAAGCAGCAACGAATTGCTGTTCGCCCGAGGGTGATTTGCCCCAACCTCCACAAAGAACCCGGGCCGTCTCAATTTGGAAAGGATGGCATTCCAAAGATAATAATCTTGCCCGAACTGAGAGTAGTATCCCCCAGCGCGAAACTTGGAGAGCTCCTGCTTGCTGTAGGAGACGTAGTCAGCGAGCGGATACTCGGCTTTGAAGGCGGATCGATCTTCAACGACCCGCAGACGATCCCAAGACCACTTGGCCGCACGAAAGAGTGGAGTTCCATGAAGCGCACGCTTGAGCGGCTTCCTAAGCGCAGAGACTACCATCACCACCCCCGAAGGCGACGCCAGCTCATAGGCCGGACTACACGTTAAGAATAACGTGCCGCACATTGCGAGTTGCCGCAACCTCGTTCGTCTAACGCGCAATCCGAAATGACGTGGCCTAGCGGCTGGCCAGCTCGCGCAGGTAGCGGCCGTACTCGCTCTTGCCCTGGAACTCGGCCGACTTCATCAGCTCGGCCTGGTCGATCCAGCCGTTCTCGAAGGCGATCTCCTCCAGGCAGCCGATGCGCAGGCCCTGGCGCTGTTCGAAGACGCGGATCAGTTCCCCCGCTCCGATCAGGCTGTCGTGCGTCCCGGCGTCTTCCCAGGCGAAGCCGCGGCCCAGCAGCTCCACGTGCAGCTTGCCTTCCTGCAGGTAGACGTCGTTCAGGGCCGTGATCTCCAGCTCACCCCGCGCCGAGCGCTCCAGGGTCTTGGCGATCTCGCTGGCACGGCCGTCGTAGAAGTAGAGGCCGGTCACCGCGTAGTTCGACTTGGGCTTGGTCGGCTTCTCCTCGATGGAGAGCGCGCGGCCGTCGGCGGTCAGCTCGACCACGCCATAGCGTTCGGGGTCGTGCACGGGATAGCCGAACACCGTGGCGCCCTCCTTGCGGGCGTCGGCGTTCTTCAGCATCTGCACGAAGTTCTGCCCGAAGAAGATGTTGTCGCCGAGGATCAGGGTCGACGGCTCGCCGCCGACGAATTCCTCGCCCAGCAGATAGGCCTCGGCCAGGCCGCCGGGATGCGGCTGGATCACATATTCGAACTTCACGCCGAACCGCGAGCCGTCGCCCAGCAGGCGTTTGAAGCCGGCCTGATCCTCGGCCGTCGTGATGATCAGGATCTCGCGGATGCCGGCCAGGAACAGCACCGACAGCGGATAGTAGATCATCGGCTTGTCGTAGACCGGCAGCAGCTGCTTGCTGACCGCGATGGTCAGGGGGTGCAGTCGGGTGCCGGCGCCGCCAGCCAGGACAATGCCTCTTCTCATGCTCGGGCCCCTTACGCCTTCACCAGGCCCAGGCGGTCGGAATGGAAGCCGCGCTCACGGATGCGCTCCACCCAACCGTAGTTGTCGACGTACCAGCGGACGGTGTCCTCCAGGCCGGCTTCCAGCGGCATCCGCGCCTTCCAGCCCAGCTCGGCCTCGATCTTCGAGGAGTCGATGGAGTAGCGGAAATCGTGGCCGGGACGGTCGGTGACGAAGGTGATCTTGTCGGCGTGGCTGGTGTTGGCGGGCGCCATCTTGTCGAGGTGCGCGCAGATCAGCTTCACGACCTCCAGGTTCCGCTTCGAGGCGTCGCCGCCGATGCAGTAGGTCTCGCCCAGCCGGCCCTTGTGCAGCACCAGCAGCAGCGCCTCGGCATGATCGTCCACATGCAGCCAGTCGCGCACCTGGCGCCCGTCGCCGTAGACAGGGATGTTCTTCCCCTCCAGCGCCCGGGTGATCACCGTCGGGATCAGCTTCTCCGGGAATTGGTAGGGCCCGTAGTTGTTCGAGCAGTTGGTGATCACCACCGGGAAGCCGTAGGTGTGACCCCAGGCGCGGACCAGATGGTCCGACGCGGCCTTCGACGCCGAATAGGGCGAGCGCGGATCGTACGGCGTCTCCTCGGTGAAGTCGCCGTCCTCGCCCAGGGCGCCGAACACCTCGTCGGTGGAGATGTGGTGGAAGCGGAAGGCGGCCTTCCGCCCTTCGTCCAGCTTGTTCCAGTAGGCGCGGGCCACCTCCAGCAGGATCGCCGTGCCGGTGATGTTCGACTTCACGAAGTCGAGCGGCCCCTCGATGGCCCGGTCGTTGTGGCTCTCGGCGGCCAGGTGCATCACCGCGTCGGGCTGATGGGCCTCGAACACTGCTTCCAGCCGGGCGCGGTCGCACACGTCCACATGCTCGAAGGCATAGGCCGCGTTCCCGGCGACGCCCTCGACGTTCTCGGGGTTGGCCGAATAGGTGAGCGCATCCAGGTTCACGACCTGATGGCCGTCGGCGATGGCCCTGCGCACAACCGCGGACCCGATGAACCCGGCTCCGCCCGTGATGAGGATCTTCAAGAACGCCCCCGGCGATGAAAACGACGGCTTCCCATTACAGCGAAAGCCGGCCTGTTCAAGGCGAGACAACCCCACCAGGCCCTAACGCCCGGTGACTAGGTCCCCCTGAGGCGCGGGTTCTTCCACCACCGGACGACCGTGGCGGCGCTCGATGTCCTTCTGCAGCGCGCGGGCGGCGAAGGCGTGGCCGGTGAAGAGGGTGTCCACCGCCCAGCCCACCAGCGGCACGCCCGAAGCCACGCTGTCCAGGCCCAGATAGGCGCCCATTCGCAGCAGCGTCGCGCGGGAGGCGCCGGCCCTCACGGCCTCGTTCAGCAACAGCCCCGCGGCGCCCACCGAGTAGATGGTCCCCGCGACCGGGACCCAGGCCAAAACCCCGTCGATGCCGACGCCCCAGGGGCCGAAGCCGACCACCCGGTCGGACAGGGTCTTGATACGCTCCGCCCGTCGCCAGGCGGTGTGCGCGCGTTTGCGATCCTCGCTCATGCCCATTCAACGCCCGGACAGGCGAACAGGGTTCCGCGTCAGATCATGTCGCCGGCCGCCGCATCCAGCAGCAGGAAGGTCCGCCCGGCCGGCGCCGCCAGCATGTTGGCCAGCACCAGGCCCTGCGGATCGCGGGCGATCGCGTCGTCGACCAGCGTCTTGTAGCGGCGCACATAGACCTCCGTCTGGCGCTTCACCCCGTCGTCGGTGAACAGGCGGCGGGCGATACGGCGGGTCGCGGCCGGCGCCAGCTTGCGCACCACCTCGCGCGCGCCCTCCACGTCGCCCGTCTGGACGGCGGCCGAGACCTCTTCCACGCGCGTCAGCGGCAGCAGCTTCTCGGGGTCCACGCCCATCTTGGCCAGTTCGGCGCCCAGCACCTCCTCCAGCCGCTCACCGTCGCCGTCGGCCCCGTCCAGCGAGGCCAGCAGGTCCTTCCACGTCCAGGTCTCGCCCCCTTCGTCACCGTCATCGGCGGCGGGCGACGGCGCGGCGGCGGGCGGCCCTCCGGCGGCCTCGAAAACGGCAGAGAACTCGCGGTCGCTGGCGGTGGGGGTCAGGCGGATGCGGTTGCGCAGCCCGATCCGGTCGGCCAGCGCGCCAGGGTCGTCCTGCGGCTCGACCGGCTTCTCGACTTCGGCGGCGAGGGCCTCGGCCAGGGCGCGCGCGCCGCGGCTGGGTCGCTCCGCCTGCGGCGTCGGCGTCGAAGGCGCGGGCGCGGGCGCGGCAAGGGGCGGCACGGCCACCGGCGTCGGCGACACCGCCGCCACGCCCATCAGGCGCACGGCCTCGGACAGCATCTCGAAATTGCGACGGACCCGCTCCTGGAAGGCGGTGTCGATGGCTTCGGCCTCGGCGGCCGTGCGACGCGCCTGGGCCATCAGCTCGTCCATGCCGTCAGCCACGGCGGCGCGCACCTGTTCGGCCTGGCCGGCGGCGGCAGCGGGCAGGCGCGCGGCGCGCTGTTCCAGCTCGGCCATCATCGCGGCCAGTTCATCCAGTGTCTTGCGGGCCGAGGCGGCGCCGTCCGCCAGCTTGCGGGCCGTGGCCGCGCCCGCGTCCTCGACCATCTTCGACGACTGCTCGATGAGCGCCCTCGCCTCTTCCAGGCGCGCCTCGAACACCTGATTGGCCTTCTGGCCGGCGCCAAAGGCGGCCTCGGACAGCTGATCCACCTGCTCGCGCGCGGCGGCGGCATGGCTGGCGGCGGCCTGCCGGGTCTCCTCGGCCGCGCGGGCCAGGGCGTCGATCGCGGCCCGGGTCTGGCCCTCGAGCTGGCCACGCTGATCGGCGGCCGCGGCGGAGACCGCCTCCAGGGCCATCAGCGTCGACTGGCCGAACTCCTCGCGCTCGGCCTTGGCCGTCTCGGCGATGTCGCGGAACTGCAGCGCCGCATCGTTCATCAGCCGGCGCAGGGTCTCGCCGCCCGTGGTGGCGCGCTCACTGATCTCGCTGGCCGAGGCGCGGACCCCGTCGATGAACTGGCCCATGCGCGAGGCGTGCTCATCGGCCTGCTCGGCGAAGGCCTCGTGATCGGTGCGCAGGGTGCGGCTGAGGGCGACGAGGGCAGTGCGTTGCTCGGAGAGTCCCACCTCCACCGCCTTCACCTGGTCGGCGACGCCGGCGCCGGCGGTCTCGAGGCGGGCGATGTGGCGCGTCAGGTCCTCGCCGGCGGTGCGGGCGGCGTCGCTCGCCTCCCCCGCCGCGGCGGCCAGGTCGGCGGCCCGCGCCGACAGTACGCCCTCGGCCTCGCGGATCTGGGTCTCGGCGACTCCCGCCGCCTCGGTGACCATCCTCGCCTGCTGGGTGATGGCGTCGGCGACCCGGGTCGCCTGGGCGTCCAGGGTCTGGACCAGGCCGTTCATCTCCGAACGTTCCCGGCCCAGGGTCGTGGCCAGTTCCTGCGCGGTGCGCACCGACTGGGCGGTGGCTCCGGTCAGCTTGTCGGTCTCGAAGGCCAGGGCGTCGCGCAGCGCGGTCAGGGTCTCGCGCGCCTCATCGGCGGCGGCGCCGGCCCGCGCGATCTCCTCGCGCACCACCTGGGCCACGTCGCCCGCGCGGGCGGCTGCCATCAGGGTCGGCGACAGCATGTCGTCGGCCGTCGCTTTCGCGCGACGCGCCTCGAAGCCCATCTTCTGCGCCTGGCGGATCATGTAGGCGGCCGCGAACACGAAGATCGCCGGCCCCAGGGCCAGCAGACCGAACACCGCCAGGGCAAACGGCTCGGCGGTGAGCGGTGCGACGTTGCTGCGATAGCCGATGGCGAAGGCGATCGGCGCCAGCGCCCACAGCACCGCCACCGCGAAGGCGCCCAGCCAGATCGGCCAGCCGGCCGGCGGTTGAGCCTCCGTGTAGACGCCCGTGGCGTGAAGGTCATGATGCGCGGGCAGGTTCGCCTCCGTCAGGCCGACGGGCAGGCCCTGCGCGCCGGCGTCGAGCGGCCGGAAGCCCACGGCGCCAGGTCCCACGGCGTGCAGCGGAACAGGGTCCTCCACGTCCTCGTCGGGACGCCCGAAATCCATCGGCTGCGGCCGCTTGGAGAACTTCATGAAACGCCTGTTCCTTACCGTTTCCCGCCGCCGCAGCGGCGCGACGTGCGCCCGCGAAAGGTCCGGGCCTCAGGCCCGAGGGGTCAGGTCGACAGATTTACCCGCGGCGCGTGCAGACGCAAACAGGCGGGCCGTTGATTTGATCGCTGTCGGGCGGAATGCCGCGCCGATGGCGCCGGCGGTCGCCTGCGTCAGGCCTTCACGGGCCGCAGGCGCTGGGTCTCGGGGCAGTCTGCCGCCGAGGCGCGGGCCTTCTCGGCGCGCTGTTCGATCTCGCGGCGCGGCGTGCGGGCGACGACCCGCTGCTCGATGGCCGCGGCCGGGCGCGGCTCGGCCCGGGGGGCTTCGAGGGTCACACCGAAGTGCGAGAAGGCAGCGACGGACGAATGCACGACCACCGCGGCCACCATTTCCGTCAAACTCGCCATGGAACTCCCCCGTGGATTCCGCCTAGCGGTGGTATGTCACAGAGCGCGGCCGTACGGGAGGCCGCCGAACGTGAAATCTTCGTCATGTTCGGACGAGCAGCGCCCGGCTCTGCCCCACGAATGCGTCAGGCGAAGAGGTAGCCCGAGGCACCGCCGTAAGAGCCGAAATCCAACCTCGGCGCATTGACGTCGAAATCGGTCGGCGCGAACGGATCGGCGCTCCAGTTCACAGGGACGAGCGGACTTGTTGGGGCTTCAGCGGGGAAGAACTCGATAGGAAAGATCCCTTTGAGACCCGCCGCCTCGGCGGGGTGAGCGATCAACCACTTACGGATAGAGGCTTCGCCTTCATCCTTTACTGGGCTGGCGCTCTTGTTGCCCCGATTTTCAACATTTGCGGACTGCTCAAAGGCCACATAGGCGGCGCTGTTCCCCGTGGCGACTGCGCCGTCGGCGCTGCGCACCAGCATGAAGGTCTTGAGGCCGCCGTCAAAGGTCACGAGATCATTATTCGTGACCGTGAGATCCTTTACCCCGGTAATCCGTATGCCATTGTACCCCGTTCCGACGAGCAGATTATCGGTAATGGTGACGCGCTCGTAAGGCAACGTACCTTGCTGGTCCCGTAGGAAGATGCCCTGTACGTGGTCGCCCGCACCCTTGAGAATTACGTTGCTGGCAATCAGGATGTCAGTCGAAGGCGTCTTGGCATGCGTCGTCCAGAATTGAATTGCGTCCGGATGATCGCCTTCCTTTGGCACAAAATCCCGCAGTATATTGTTACGGATCTCAACGTTCCGAACTTCGACAAAATTCATCCCGTCAGAACGCAGATCATGAAAGCTGTTGCCCACGATCTTGATGTTGCTGCTGCCGCCGCCGAACGCGATAGCTCGTTCCAGTTGTTGGAATTCAGAATTGGTGATCGAGATGTTGGAGGTTCCGGCCAGTGATATGCCCGAGACATCATTTCCAGCGTTGCCATCAAGCGAGCCGTGGACTTTTACGCGGTCAAAGCTGATGTCATTCGAATTGTAGAATTTGTAAGCCCAATAGCTGCCGTCATTTGCTACCAGAGCCGAATTGTCCAAGGTCGAAAACTCGAGTTGGCTGAAATGCAGCCCCCCCCCGCCACTAATCCTGAAGTCGTTGATTACCGCCATGTTAGACGGGTCAGCAGAAGTGATGGTCACCGCCACATCAAATTTGGGCGAAATTTTCCATTTGAGATCAGTATATACGCCAGGAGCAAGCAGGATGGTTTCCCCTCCTTGCGCGCTCTTCAACGCAGCCAACAGCCCAGCCGAACTGTCGACGGAGATCGTCGTCATCTTCTGCCCCCCAATTCTGACCAGGTAAGTCGGAGTGATCTCAAGCACATGACTAGTCGCAGCCCGGACGCGGTCGCTTTGCGCAAGCGCCACTGATACGGCTGCTGAGGTCAGCAAGACGCAGATTGCAACACCGCCCGCGAAGCCACGCCGCCACTTCATGGTTAGTGCGTATGCCTTACGGTGACACCCTGAGCAAGCGTTTGAGCCGCCCGCGACTGCTGGTCGCGCCAGCAGCCTCGAGCGGCTCCCGAGGGAGATCTGTCAGCCGCCGCTAGATCATCCAACCGCCAGCTTTGATCCAAGCGCTGGAATTCAGATCGCTCGCATGGACGCCCAGCAGGGTAATGCTGTCGCCGTTGGCGAAGCTGATCACCGCCGCATCGTTGACGTCCGCGATGCTATAGGTGATGCCGGCCTTCACGTAGGCGACGATGTCGACGGACTCCTTGCCCGGCCCGAAGCCGAAGTCGCCGACAATGTCTTTCCCGCCGCCAGGCGCGAACCGAAACACATCATCGCCCTCCCCACCAACGAGCGAGTCGGCGCCAGCGCCCCCCATTAGGGTGTCGTTGCCAGCCCCCCCCCAGATGGTGTCGTTGCCCCCTGCGCCTTCGAGAATGTTGTTGCCCCCGTTGCCGGTAATCTTGTTGTCGAGATCGTTGCCGACGCCGCGCCACCCCTTGGTGTTGTCGGTGTTGAAGATCAGGTTTTCGACGTTGGCGGCCATGATGTGCTCGCCCTTGGCGATGACCGTATCGATTCCCTCTCCAGCCAGTTCGACGATCTTCGCCGCGCCGTTCGGGATGATGTAGACATCGTCGCCTGCGCCTCCGGCCAGGGTGTCCTCGCCGCCGCGACCGTCCAGGGTGTCGTTGCCCCCAAAGCCTTCCATCAGGTTGGCTCCAGCACTGCCAGTCAGGTACTGATCCGAGGCTTGTTCGATGAGCAGGGCAGTCATGAACTTGCCGCCCATCACGAGAGCCTCAGCCTTCATGTCTGTCAGCAGACCATCGCGATCGCCGTTAAGGCTGATGTACTTGCTAAGCGTGGAGAGACCCCAGTCAGTCACCGCAGTTGTGATGGTGTTGCCTGACTGGACGACGTTGGTCGACTGATCCACACCGACCGAGATGGCCGAGTTGTTCTTGAGCACCACGCCATCGGAAGCGCCGATCAACAGGAAGGTCGGCAACTCCCCCTGGAAGGTCACCAACTCATTATTGGTGACGGTCAGATCCTTGGCGCCTTGCACGCGGATGCCGTTGTATCCAGTGCCAACGATGATGTTGTCGGTGATCGTCACCCGCTCATACGGCAGCGTGCCGACCTGGTCGCGCAAGAAGATGCCTTGAGTATCCCCGCCCTCGCCGCGCGTGATGACATTGCCCGAAATCATAATGTCGGTCGACGCGGTCAACGATCTTGAAGTCCAAAACTGAATCGCGTCCGGATGATCACCCTCCGCCACATAGAAATTCGTGAAGCTGTTGTTTTTTACTTCGACGAATTTTACTTCTACGAAATCAGCACCATCAGAACGTAGATCGTGGAAATTGTTGCCGTTCACCTTGACGTTTTGGACATTGCCGAAGGCGACGCCACGCTCAAGTTGCTGGAATTCGGAATTGGTGACCGACACGTTTTTGGACTGAGCGATCGAGATGCCCGACACGTCGTTTGCGGGCTTGTCGTCCAGTGAACCGTGTACCGACACATTGTCGAATGACACGCCATCGGCCTTGTAGATCTTGAAGGCCCAGTAGCTGCCGTCGTTTGCGATCATGCCCGGGTTGTCGAGCGCCTTCAGCTCCAGGTTGGAGAAGCTCCAGTTCTTGATCCCAGACAGCGTAAAGTCCGTGATAACGGCCGGGTTGTTCGGATCAGCCGAAGTGATCGTCACCGGGCTATCGTAAGTTGGAGCAATCTTGAACTTCAGGTCCGAGTAGGTGCCCGGAGCCAACTTGATCGTGTCGCCGCCGACGGCCGCCTTCAGCGCCGCGGTGAGCGACGCGGTGTCGTTCACGTAAATGGTGGTCACGCCAAACTTCCTTGTTCCCCGTGCGCCTCATTGTCGGGCGCCCATCGAAGGCGAACTTAGAATTTGGAGATTAGAGCGTACCTAAGAGACAAGGTTTCGCATCGGTTAACCGCCCCGCGATCCTAGACGACACTCGGAAGAGGCGAGCTTACCTGCGACAATTGTGCTCAGAAATTGTGTCGAATAACAATAGTCGACAAGAAGATTGATGCGGATTGTTGCTAGAGCTTCACAATCTGTGTCGCAGCTTGGCCAATAGCGGCCCTGCACGGGCCACTGTCTCCCCCGTCGATATCGTCGCCAGCAACAGCGCCGCGCCGACGAGGCCGATCACTCCGCCGGCGAGGATGCGCAGCACCAGCGAAGCGTCGAGGAGCGGCAGGAGGAAGATCAATCCGCCGGCGAGGACACAGAAGGTCACCGTGGTGTTCACGCCCTCCAGCAGGCTGCGGCCGGCGTTGCGGTTGACGATGAGCTGGCTGACCACCAGGGCGATCACCTCCCCCGCGATGAAGCCCGTGAGCAGGCCGGGCAGGCCGCCCATCACCCTGAGGCCCACGTAGCCGAGCGGGAGGGCGGCAAGGCGTACGATCGTGGAGATCAGGATCCCCCGGCTGGCCGCCACGGCGATCGCGAAGGTCGAGGTCCAGGCCCGCAGGTAGCGCAGGATCTGCAACAGGCCCACCAGGGCCACCAGCGCCGCCGAGGTGGCGAAGTCCTTGCCGAACAGCAGGTGCGTCGCCTCGGCCCCGATCGCCGCGAAGCCCGCGAACATCAGGAAGGCCGAGACCACGAAGAGGGCCGTGAAGTCGTAGACCACCCCCTTGGTCGCCAGCCGCCCCTCGTCGTGGAACGCCTTGGCGAGCGCCGGGGTGAAGCTGGTGCCGAGCCAGCGCATGATGGCGTTGCTGGGCGAAGTGATCAGCACCATCACCGCCGAGTAGACGCCCAGGACGGCGACGCCCAGTTCGCGCGAGATGAACAGCCTGTCCGCCTGGGCCGCGAAGAACAGCAGCGGCCCGTTGATCAGCAACGGCCAGCCGAAGCTCCAGAATTGCGCCAGGTACGACTTGGTCCAGTTGAACCCGTACTTCTGGGGCGACAGCCACTGCGACATGGCCACCGTCACCGCGCTGCGGGCGATCAGGCCGACGACGATCGCCATGTGCGACTTGGTCACGAAGGCCGCGGCCACCGCCACGACGAGCGCCGCGGCCTCGGCCCCGAGCTGAGTCAAGGCGTCCGGGCGGAAGTCGCCGTCCCTCTGCACCATGCGCGTGCCGTGATGCACGAAGCCCAGCAACAGGGACGAGACCGAAAGGCCCACGATCGCGGCCCAGCTCAACTCGAGGCCGAACAGCTGCGAGATCGGCGCGGCCAGCGCCAGCAGCATGACCGAAGTGCCGACGCCGCGGATCACGGTCACGCTGTGCGCCGCGCCCAGCAGCGACTTGCGATCGTCGTCCTTGGCCTGGATGACCAGGTTCTGGGGACCGGCGGCGGCCAGGGAGTCCATGAAGGCGATGGTCAGGATGATCACCGCCGCGATGCCGAACTCGTGTGGCCCCAGCATCCGGGCGACGAGAATGTTCCGCAGCAGCGCCAGGACCTGGCAGGCCACCGTGGAGACGAACATCAGCTTGCGGCCGCCGGCGGCGCGGGCCGGCTGGTGGGACGTCGGCGCGCTCACGCCCGCGCCGTCTTGGCCAGGCCCAGCAGGCTCATGGCGAGCCGCGCCCAGTGCTTGGGCCGCGTCGGCGCGTAGCTGATGGCCTTGCGGATGAACCGCGCACCGGACTTCGGTTTGCCGAGCCGGCTGAGCGAATAGCCGACGACGCCGAAGTGGTCGCTGAGCACGCCGGGATCGACGTCGGCCTGGCGACGCAGTTTCAGGATGATCCGCAGCATCGAGCGCACGCCGCTCAGCTTCAGCGTCGAGATGCTGTCGCCCAGGATGTAGGTCATCACCAGGGGCTCATCGAGGAAGATGACCTTGGCGTGGCGCACCAGGCGCAGGGCGAAATCCCAATCCTCATTGCTGCGCAGCAGCGGGTCGAACATCCCCGACTTCTCGATCACCGAGCGCGAGAACATCAACGTCTGCGGGCTGATCAGGTTGTGCCGATGGGTCAGCTTCACGAAGTCACCCGCCTGCTGCGCGGGAGACAGCCGCGGTACGCAGACGACCCGCCCGGGGCCGTACACCCTCGCCTCGTCGCGGCCGTAGACGACCTTCACGTGGAAGACCGCCACCTCCTGGCCGGCTGCCGCCAGCGCGGCCTCGACCTGCTTCTCCAGCTTGTCGGCCAGCCACTCGTCGTCGCTGTCCTGGAAGGCGACGTACTCGCCGCGCGCCTGCCGGATGCCCTCGTTCCGGGCGCCGGCGGCCCCCTGGTTCCGCTCCAGCCGCACATAGCGCAGCCGGGGGTCGTCGAACTGGGCCATCACCTCGGCGGTTCGGTCGGTCGAGCAGTCGTCGACCACGATCAGCTCGAGATTGGCGTAGCCCTGTTGGAGCACGCTGCGAACAGCCCTCGGCAGGGTGCGCTCCCGGTTGAACGCCGGGATCACCACACTCACCAGCGGCGCCTGCTGCAAAGGCCCTGCTCCCCGAACTCCACCACCGCGCACCGACGCGCGCCGGGCGCCCGCGGTGGGTAGCCCGGATGACATTAAGGACGAGTGGATGCAACCCGGCGCGCGGCCGGGTCGCGAACCTTCCCGATCAGGGCGCGGCGGGCGCCGGCGCCGCGGGCTGGGCGGCCGGGGTCGGCGGGATCACCAGCACGAAGCCGGTGGCCTTGGGTGCGCCGAAGTCGACCTTTGCCGCGCGCAGCGCCGCCTGCAGTTGCGGGGCTCCGGCCGCGAAGGGCTCGTCGTCCAGCACCTCGGCCGCGTGCTTGCGCTGTTCCATGTGCTCGGCCCAGAGAACCGTCGGACAGCTCGCGGACAGCGCGATCGGCCCCGACTTTTCCGGATCCAGGTTGATCACCCGGAAGCCGGCCTCCTCGGCCACGTGTTGATAGCCCCACCAGTGCACCGGCGGCTGGTTGGCCGCGGCCGGATAGGGCTTCACGTAGGTGGGATACAGAGCATAGACGCGCGTTCCCGGGCAGGTGTCGACGATCCGCTTCACCTTCACGGCGGTCTCGTTCCAGCGCGGATCGTGCAGCGGCTTCTGCACGAAGACCGTGAAGGCCAGGACAGCGTTGAGGGCGAAGAGCACGAACAGCCACTTGCGGGCAAGGATCTGCTCGGCGGCCAGCGCCGCGATGCCCGCCATGATGATCGCCACGAAGCTCAGCAGGTAGCGCTCGACCACGATGGGCCGCACCAGGCTGATCGCCATCAGGAGCAGGCTGGGCACGATCACCGCCGCGACCATCACGGCCACGAAACGCCAGGCCCGCTGCGACGGCTCGGCCGCGCGCATCGTCCGCAGACGATCGCCCAGCCCGCCCTTCAGGACCAGCGGCGCGGCGACGATCAGCGCCACCGCCAGGGCCACCAGGTTCGCCACGACCGTGATGGCGCCCACATTGACCATCTTGCGGGCCGCGCCCAGCGGTCCGGTCTCGACCCAGAAGGTCTGCGTGGCGTCGGTCAGATAGAGCGACTGCGCGTAGAGCGCCCCCAACAGCGGCGGCCCGGCCAGGGCGCCGGCGACGAACACCAGGCCGGCGGCGCGGTATCGCTTCTCCAGCACCAGGGCCAGGAGCGCGAGGCCCAGCATGAGGCCGAGGATCAGCGTGGTGACGAAGTGGACGTTCAGCGCCAGCACCACCGAGAAGACGGTCAGCAGCGCCGCGCCGAGATCCTTGCGCAGGTCGAAGTCGCGGTCGGCGCTGAACAGCCATTGCAGGCAGCAGATCACCGTCGCGGAGAGGCCCAACACCATGGTGTAGGAGCGATGCTCGGGGAAATAGAGCGCCATGTGCCGGTTCGCGAGGATCAGGACCGCGAACACGAGGATGAACTTGCGGGTCGCCGGGTACTTCGCGGCGAGGAAGCCCGCCCCGGCGAAGAAGTAGAGCACCCAGATGAGGTTGATCATCCGCCGCCCGAACATCCCTTCACCCACGACGGGATCGAGCAGCCAGTTGATCGCCGAGAAGACCGGCGGGTGCACGTCCTGGAACCAGCGCTGGGTGGCGACCTGTTCCAGCGGCACGTCGCCCTGGCTGAGCCAGAGCGACCAGATCTCGTCCAGCCAGATGCCACGGCTGCGGGCGGCCAGCGCCACCATCACCAGGATGTAGGCCGCGAGCGCCGCCACCACGGTCAGCGCGAAACGCCAGCCGACCTCACCGGACCATGCCCGTTGCATCCACCAAGCCCCCCACGTGCGCCCGCGTCGCCGGGCCGTCCCCGGCTAGCACGAAACCACGGTCGCCGGAGAGTGGATTCCCCCGAGCCTTGCTACGCCCGCGGGCGTCGGGTCACGCCGCCGCCCGCTCGCGGAAGGTCGCGCCCTCGTGCTCCAGCAGCCAGCGCTTGCGCGGCAGGCCGCCGCCGTAGCCGGTCAGCGAACCGTTCGAGCCGATCACCCGGTGGCAGGGGACGATCAGCGCCACGGGATTCGAACCGTTGGCCAGGCCGACCGCGCGCACGGCCGTGGGTTTGCCGATCCGCTCGGCCAGGGTGGCGTAGCTGATGGTCTCGCCGGCCGGGATGCCGCACAGGGTCTGCCAGACCTTCTGCTGGAACGCCGTCCCCTCCCCGTGCCAGGTCACCGGCTCCAGGGCGCGGATGTCGCCGGCGAAGTAGGCGTCCATCGCCGCCCGCAACGGCCCCTTGCCTTCCCGGCGGCCGGCCGTGGGATAGCGCCTGGCGACCCAGGCCTGCAGGGCGTCCTCGTAGTCGGTCCAGTTGAAAGCGCGCAGCACGCCCGTCTCGTCGGTGACGGTGAGCGCCGTGCCGATCGGGGTCTGGATACGGTCGAGGGTCAGGGTTTCAGGCTGCACGGCGGTCATCGGACTTCGTCCTCTTGGAAGCGGATTTCGGGGTCGGTTGGGCGAACGCCGGATCGGCGGCCCAGAGATGTTGCGCGGCATAGGCGCGCCAGGGACGCCAGGCCTCGCTGCGGGCCAGCAGCTGGTCCGCGGTCGGGCGCGCGCCCGTCTCGTCGGCCATGGCGCGCATGAGGCCGATGTCGGCGCCGGGGAAGGCGTCGGGCTCGCGAAGTTCCCGCAGGGCGATGTACTGAGCCGTCCACTCGCCGACGCCGGGCAGCGCCTTCAGGGCCGAGATGGCGCTGTCGAGGTCCGCGCGCGGCGTGAAGATGCCGGGGTCGGCGGCCACCGTCCGCGCGAGCGCTTCCAGCGCAGCGCCCCTCGCCTTGGGCATGCCCAGGGCGGCGATGTCCTGCCCCACCAGGCGCTCGGGCGCGGGGAAGACGCAGGTCAGGCCCAGCTCCGCCGCGACCGGGTCGTCGATCGGCTCGCCGTACGCCGCCACCAACTTGGCCGCGAGACCCCGCGCGGCGCTGACCGTGATCTGTTGGCCGAGGATCGCGCGAACCGCCAGTTCGAAGCCGTCCCAGGCGCCCGGCGCCCGCAGCCCCGGACGCCTGGCCACCAGCGGCGCCAGCGCCGGATCCTGGCTGAGGTGCGCGCCGATCAGGGTCGGGTCCGCCGACAGATCGAAGACACGGCGCACCCGGGCGATCACCGCCGGCAGGGCCTGCAGCTTCGGGAAGTGGATCTCGGCCTGCAGCGCCCCGTCGTTGCGCGGCGTCACGATCACCACGCCGCACACCCCGTCGATCGCCAGCGTACGTGCGTAGCGTCGGGCCTCGACCCGTTCCACGCCCGGGATCGCCCGGTCGGTCAGGAAACGCACGATCGCGTCCCAGTCGTACGGCGGCTTGTAGGGCAGCCGCACGAAGATGCCGTTGGCGGCCGAGGTCTCGGCCTGGCGCGATCGGCGCAGCTCGCCCGGCGGGCGGCCGAACAGTTGCTGGAAGGTCTCGTTGAACCGCCGCACGCTGCCGAAGCCGGCGGCCAGGGCCACCTCGCCCATCGGCAGGCGGGTCTCCTGGATCAACTGCTTGGCCAGCAGCACGCGGCGCGTCTGCGCCACCGCCACCGGCGAGGCGCCCAGGTGTTGGCGGAACAGGCGGCGCAACTGCCGCTCGCCCACCCCCAACCGCGCGGCCAGGGCGTCGACGTCGCCGGCATCCATCGCCCCACCCTCGATCAGGGCCAGGGCCCGCGACACGGTGTTGGACGTCCCGCGCCAGGCGCCCAGGTCGGGCGAGGCCTCGGGCCGGCACCTGAGGCAGGGACGATAGCCCGCCTCCTGCGCCGCCGCGGCGGTCGGGTAGAACGTCATGTTCTGCGGCTTGGGCGTGCGCGCCGGACAGATCGGGCGGCAGTAGATGCCCGTCGTCTTCACGGCGCCGAAGATGCGCCCGTCGAACCGCGGATCGCGGGTCGAGAAGGCGCGCCGGCAGGCTTCGAAATCCATGTCCATGCCGGCAGGATGGGCGCTCGGGCGGAGCAAGTCTCGCGGTTTTCGGACATACATGCCGCGCGCCTGGCGGTTTTCGGACAGCCTTCTGGCGGCCGTCACGCGGGCGATTTACCCATGGCGCAAGGTTTGCTCGTAAAGAACCACCGGAAGCGACGCAGGATCAGGGGAAGACAATGACGACGGCGACCACGACGGCCCTGCCCTTCGTCAGTGTGATCATGCCCCACTACCAGGACCTGGGCGGTCTGGAGATCGGCCTGCGGGCGCTCGAGGCCCAGACCTATCCGAAGGACCGCTTCGAGATCGTCATCGCCGACAACAACTCGCCGGTCGGATTCGAAGCGGTGCAGGCGGTGGTCGGCGACCGCGCCCGGCTGGTCCTGGTGACAGACAAGGGCGCGGGGCCCGCGAGGAACGGCGCGGTGGCCGCCTCGAAGGGCGAGGTCCTGGCCTTCATCGACTCCGACTGCGTGGCGGAGCCCCAGTGGCTGGAGGAAGGGATCAGGGCGCTGGACCGGTTCGACCTGGTCGGCGGCCGGGTCCGGGTGCTGGTCGGCGATCCGGCCCACATGACCCCGGCCGAGGCCTTCGAGCGGGTCTTCGCATTCGACTTCAAGACCTACATCGAGAAGAAGGGTTTCACCGGCGCGGGCAACATGTTCTGTCGTCGGCCGCTGTTCGAGAAGGTCGGCGGCTTCGGCGTCGGCATGTCCGAGGACGTGGACTGGTCGCGCCGCGCCGTCGCGAGTGGAGCCCGCCTGGGCTACGCGCCCGCCGCCGCCCTGGGCCATCCCGCGCGGGTCACCTGGGAACAGCTCATCGGCAAGTGGAAGCGGATCAACGCCGAGACCTACGGCCTGATGAACGGCCAGAAGCACCAGCGCGCCCGCTGGCTGGTCCGCAACCTCCTGCTGCCCCTGTCGGCCGTGGCCCACACGCCCAAGGTCTTCCGCAGCCCCGAGCTCGACACCCTGGACCAGCGCCTGAAGGCGCTGATCATGCTCTACCGCATGCGCCTCTGGCGCCTGGGCGACGCCATCGCCCTCCTCCACGCCACGCGCCAGGGCTGAGACCTAGCCCGCGGCCTTCAACACGTCGCGGCGGATCGAGGCGGCTGCGGCCAGGTGCGCCAGGATCGTCAGCACGATCACCGGGATCAGCGCCGCGAAGCCGACGCCCAGAGAGGCGTCGCCGTACTCCGCCTTGGCCCAGTCCGAGATGCGTCCGACGTAGACCGGGCCCACGCCCAGGCCCACGAGGTTCAGCACGAACAGCAGCACCGCGCCCGAGATCGTGCGGCGGGCGGGCGGCACCGCGTTCTGGACGACGGTCAGCGCGGGAGCCAGGTACATGTTGTTCAGCAGGGCCGGGATGGCGATGCAGGCCAGGGTCAGTTGCCAGGTCGGCGCGACGATGATCCCCACCCAGAACGGGATGGTGATGGTGAAGGCGATGGCCGGCACCCAGGAGAACCAGCGGCGGTCGCGCTGGCTCAGCTTGTCCACCAGCCAGCCGGCCCCGAACGTGCCGATCATCCCCGTGATGCCGAGGACGAGGCTGTAGTAGGTCGCGACCTCGCCGAGGGTCATCCCCTTTACGCGGATCAGGAACGGCGCGTTCCAGTTGAGGCCCGCGTAGCCGACGAAGGCCGACAGGGCGCTGGAGATCGCCACCAGCACCAGCGTCCGCTGCTGGAAGAAGCCGCCGATGGCCTTGAAGAGCGGCGGGGCCGGCTCGTGGCTGGTGGCGCCCTCGGCGTACGCGTCGAGCGCGCCGCGCTTCGGCTCGCGGATCACCAGCATCACCACCACCGCCATCACCAGGCCCGGCAGGCCCATGGCGAAGAAGGCGGTGCGCCAGTCGTAGGCCTCGGCGATGCGCCCCGCGGCGAAGGCCCCGATCATCGAGCCCATGGGCACGCCGAGGGAGTAGATCGCCAGGCCCGTGCCGCGCTGCTGCGGCGGGAAGTAGTCCGAGATCAGCGAATAGGACGGCGGCGAGCCGCCCGCCTCCCCGATGCCGACGCCCATCCGGAACAGGGCCATCTGCGCGAAGTTGGTGGCCGTGCCGCAGAGTGTGGTGAAGAGGCTCCAGAGCGCGCATGCGCCCGAGATGATCCACACCCGGTTGGCGCGGTCCGCCAGCCAGGCCACCGGCAGGCCGAAGGTGGTGTAGAAGGCCGCGAAGGCGATCCCGCCCAGCATGCCGAGCTGGGTGTCGGTGAGGCCCAGGTCCGTGCGGATCGGCTCGGCCAGGATGGCGACGATCTGCCGGTCCAGGAAGTTCAGGGTGTAGACGATCGCCAGGACCCAGACGACGAAGTAGCGATAGCCCACCGACGCCTGTGGCGCCGCACCGGCCTGAACACCCATAGGATTTCTGCCCCCAGCCTTCCCGCCCGGCCGGTGTTCCGGCTCGAAAAACGGGTACGCGTTTCCGTTGCGCCGGTTGTGGCACGGGGTGACGGCGGCCGCCAAGCGGCATTGCGTTTCAGCCCTGCAAGGCGCCCATGCGTCCGCAACTCCGCTGGCCGGGGCCTCAGAATTCCTGCGGCCCGCCTGGGTTGCCCGCATTCCGGCCGAAAGCTAACTGACCCGCCGGGGCCAACCCGCCGCGCAACCGCGCGCGGGACTTGAACAGCATTGAGGTAAGGTCCGTCATGGACGCCAGCGTCCTTTCCCGTCCGGCCACCGCAGAAGGCCTCGTGTCGCCCAAGACCCTGACCCACCTCCAGCGGCTCGAGGCCGAGAGCATCCACATCATGCGTGAGGTGGTCGCCGAGTGCGACAGCCCGGTGATGCTGTATTCGATCGGCAAGGACAGCGCCGTGATGCTGCATCTGGCGGCCAAGGCCTTCTATCCGTCCAAGCCGCCCTTCCCGCTGCTGCACGTCGACACGACCTGGAAGTTCCGGGCCATGTACGAGATGCGCGAGCGCATGGCCCGCGAGCTAGGCTTCGAGCTGCTGGTCCACCAGAACCCGGAAGCGCTCGCCCAGAACATCAACCCGTTCACCCACGGCAGCGCCAAGCACACCGACATCTGGAAGACCGAGGGCCTGAAGCAGGCGCTCGACAAGTACGGGTTCGACGCGGCCTTCGGCGGCGCCCGCCGCGACGAGGAAAAGTCCCGTGCCAAGGAGCGGATCTTCTCGTTCCGCTCGGCCGGCCACCGCTGGGACCCCAAGAACCAGCGTCCCGAGCTCTGGCGGCTCTACAACACCCGCAAGAACCCGGGCGAGAGCATCCGCGTCTTCCCGATCTCGAATTGGACTGAGCTCGACATCTGGCAATACATCTACCTGGAGAACATCCCGATCGTGCCGCTCTACTTCTCGGCCGAGCGGCCGGTGGTCGAGCGTGACGGCACGCTGATCATGGTCGACGACGAGCGCTTCCCGCTGCGCGACGGCGAGACGCCGCAGATGAAGTCGGTCCGCTTCCGCACCCTGGGCTGCTACCCGCTGACCGGCGCCGTCGAGAGCACCGCCGCCACCCTGCCCGAGATCATCCAGGAGATGCTGCTCACCACCACCAGCGAGCGCCAGGGCCGCATGATCGACCACGACCAGGCCGCCTCGATGGAGAAGAAGAAGCAGGAGGGCTACTTCTGATGGCCCATCCGCACTCATTGCTCCCCCCGTGGGGGAGCTGGCGCGCAGCGCCTGAGGGGGTCCTCAACCGCGCTTGGAGCGGAAGCCCACTCCACCGCTTCGCGGTCCCCTTCCCCCAAGAGGGGAGGAACTAGTTCATGGCCCACCAGAGCGCCCTCATCGCCGAGGACATCGGCGCCTATCTGCACCAGCACGAACACAAGAGCCTGCTGCGTTTCCTGACCTGCGGGTCGGTGGACGACGGCAAGTCGACCCTGATCGGACGCCTGCTCTACGACTCGAAGATGATCTTCGAGGACCAGCTCGCGGCCCTCGAGGCGGACAGCAAGCGCGTCGGCACCCAGGGCGGCGACATCGATTTCGCCCTCCTCGTCGACGGCCTCGCGGCCGAGCGCGAACAGGGCATCACCATCGACGTCGCCTACCGGTTTTTCTCGACCGACAAGCGCAAGTTCATCGTCGCCGACACGCCCGGCCACGAACAGTACACCCGCAACATGGTCACCGGCGCCTCGACGGCGGACGCGGCCATCATCCTGATCGACGCGCGCAAGGGCGTGCTGACCCAGACGCGCCGCCACAGCTACCTCGTCAGCCTGCTGGGCATCCGCCATGTCGTCCTCGCCATCAACAAGATGGACCTGGTCGGCTGGAGTCAGGAGGTGTTCGACGCGATCCTGGCCGAGTACCACGACTTCGCCGCCCAGATCGGCATCAAGGCCTTCACCGCCATCCCCATGTCGGCGCTGAAGGGCGACAACATCACCGAGGCCAGCCCCAACACGCCCTGGTACGACGGCCCGCCGCTGATGCGCTGGCTTGAGGAGGCGCCGGTCGAGGACGAGCTGCAAGGCAAGCCGTTCCGCATGCCCGTCCAATGGGTGAACCGCCCCAACCTCGACTTCCGCGGCTTCTCGGGTCAGGTGGCGTCTGGCGTCATCCGCCCCGGCGACCGGGTGAAGGCCCTGCCCTCGGGCCGGGAGAGCACCGTCGAGCGCATCGTCACCTTCCGTGGCGACCTGCCCGAGGCCGTCGCCGGCCAGTCGGTGACCATCACCCTCAAGGACGAGATCGACATCAGCCGCGGCGACGTCATCGCCGTCGCCGGCCAGCCGCCGGAAGTGGCCGACCAGTTCGAGAGCACCATCGTCTGGTTCGATGAGGAGGCCCTGCTGCCGGGCCGGCCCTACCTCATGAAGCTGGGCGCCCGCATGGTGACGGCCCAGGTCACCGAGCCCAAGCACAAGGTCAACGTCAACACGCTGGAGAAACTGGCCACCACGCGGCTGGAGCTCAACGAGATCGGCGTCTGCAACCTGGCCCTCTCGGCCCCGATCGCCTTCGATCCCTACGCCGAGAACAAGGACCTGGGCGGCTTCATCCTGATCGACCGGATGACCAACCGCACGGTCGGCGCCGGGATGCTGCACTTCGCCCTGCGCCGCAGCCAGAACATCCACTGGCAGGCGACCGACATCTCCAAGGCGGCCCGCGCCCTCGCCAAGGGCCAGAAGGCGCGCGTGGTGTGGTTCACCGGGCTCTCGGGCTCGGGCAAGTCGACCATCGCCAACCTCCTGGAGAAGAAGCTCGCCTCGGAAGGCCGCCACACCTACCTGCTGGACGGCGACAACGTCCGCCACGGCCTGAACCGCGACCTCGGCTTCACCGACGAGGATCGGGTCGAGAACATCCGCCGCGTCGGCGAGGTCTCCAAGCTGATGGTGGACGCCGGCCTGATCGTGCTGGTCTCGTTCATCTCGCCCTTCCGCGCCGAGCGGCAGATGGCGCGCGAGCTGATGGGCGACGGCGAGTTCGTCGAGGTCTTCGTCGACACGCCCCTGGCCGAGGCCGAGAAGCGCGACGTGAAGGGCCTCTACGCCAAGGCCCGCGCCGGCCAGCTCAAGAACTTCACCGGCATCGACAGCCCCTACGAGGCGCCCGAGAGCCCCGAGATCCGCATCGACACCACGGCCATCGACGCCGAACAGGCCGCCGAGCAGATCTTCGCCTGGCTCGAAACCGGCTTCGACCCGGGGATCTGAGGTCGCGACGATCCGAGGAACGTCCTCCCCTCCCGGGGAGGACGCATCTCCGTCAGAACTCCAGGACGATCTTCCCGAAGTGTTCGCCCGCGCCCATCGACGCGATGGCCGACTTCGCCTCGGTCCACGGCACGACCTTGTCGACCACGGGACGGATCTTCTGCAGCTCCATGGCGCGGCACATGGCCTCGAACATTTCGCGCGAGCCCACCGACAGCCCCTGCAGCTTGGCTGAATTGCCGATCAGGGCCGCGGGGTTGAAGGGCTCGCCCGCGCCGGCCACGATGCCGATGATGGCGATGTGGCCGCCGACCTTGATGGCCTTCATGCTCTCCTGGATCGTGCCGCCGCCGCCGACCTCCATGATGAAGTCCGCCCCCCGGCCGCCGGTCGCCTCGCGCACGGCCTTCGACCACTCGGGCGTCGTCTTGTAGTTCACCACATGGTCGGCTCCGAGCGCCTTGGCCCGCTCCAGTTTGGCGTCCGACGACGAGGTGATCAGGGTGCGATAGCCCGCCGCCTTGGCGAACTGCAGGCCGAAGATCGAGACCCCGCCGGTGCCCTGCAGCACCACCGTGTCGCCCGGCTCCAGCCGCGCGTCGACGAACAGGCCGCGCCAGGCGGTCAGCGCCGCGCAGGGCAGCGTCGCCACCTCGTGGTCGGTCAGATACTCGGGGACCTTCGACAGCCCCTCCTGGCTGAACACCTGCAGCTCGGCGCCGGCCCCCGGGATCGGGAAGCCCAGGGCGCTCATCAGCTTCTCCAGGGTCGGCGGGCCCGACACCCAGTTCTGGAAGAACAGCGTCGAGACCCGGTCGCCGGCCTTGAAGCGCGTCACCCCCGGCCCGACCGCCTCCACATAGCCGCAGCCGTCCGAGAAGGGCGTGATGACGTCGTTGGCCGTGGCGGCCGCCCGACCGTACATCCCGTGGATCATCAGGAAGTCGCGGTAGTTCAGCGAGCAGGCCTTCATCCGCACCAGGACCTGGCCGTGGCCGGGGCTAGGTTCGGGCGCCTCCACCACCTTGATGGCGTCCGGGCCCCAGGGGGTCGTGACGTTGAGCGCGCGCATGGTGTTTCCTCCGTTGCGCGCATCTTGTGCAGGGCGGAGCGCTCCGCAACCGTGTCGCCACGTCAGCCGCCGCTAGGTCAGCGTCGCGAGCTCAGGCGCGGCTTCCCGGCAGGATCGGCCGCGCGCCCCACTGGGCCGGGTCGTGGCCGAAGACCAGCACCGTCTCGGGCCCGGCGCTGGCGATCAGCGCGTCGAGCGACCGGCTCATGGCCGCGTGGTCCGCGTGCTCCGGGAAGGCCCGGGTCTCCACCACCCCGCCGTGATAGCAGGCGTCGCCGACCAGCAGGTGGTCGCCCGCCGCGCTGCGCACCCGCAGCGACTGGTGCCCCGGCGTGTGGCCATAGCTGGGGACGCACACGGCCGCCCCGTCGCCGAACAGGTCGTGCTCGCCGTCGACCTGGATCACCTGGTGCCCCAGGTCGAAGTAGCGCTTGCGCAGGCCGTAGCGCTGCGAGGTTTCGCGCTCGAACCCGGCCTCCCACTCACGCCGCTGCACCACCACGGTGGCGTTGGGCAGTTCGCGCAGGCCGCCGGCATGATCGAAGTGCAGATGAGAGATCACCGCGAAACGCACCCTCGCCGGATCGATGTCCAGCCGCTGGAGCTGGGCCGTCACCGTCTCCTCGGGCGTCAGGCTGACGTCCAGCCCCTGGGTCTGCAGCGCCGCCAGGTAGCTCTCCGATCGGTCGCACATCGCCGCCGGCAGCCCGGCGTCGAACACCGCCACGCCGTCCGGATGCTCCAGCACATAGAAGGGGATCGGCACGCTGACCCGCTCGCCCTCCATCCCCATCCCCGCGCCGGGGCTGTGGAACTGGCCGCACACGCAGCCGAACAGGCGAAAGGTCATGGCGTTCCCCTCTCAGGCCGGATCGAGCCGCCGCACCCCATAGAGCCGCAGCACGCCGATCAGTCCCGCCACCGACATGGCGGACATCAAGAGATACCCCTGCGCGCCGAAGCGGTCGAACAGCGGGCCCGACGCCATCGTCGCCACCCCCATCAGCACCCCGCCCGACAGCGCCGAGTTGATCGCCTGGGCCGCAGAGGCGTTGCGCGGGGTCGCCAGCCGCTCGACCAGTTGCAGCGAGGCCAGGAACGTCGCCGCGTAGCTCAGGAAATGCAGCGGCTGCAGCAGGAAGACGGCCCAAAGCGGCGGCGAGAACGCCAGCGCCGTCCAGCGCACGACCGCCGCCAGCCCGCCCAGCAGCAGCAGGTTGCGTGGCCCCACCCGCCGCCGCCACGGCTCGAACCACCACATGAAGATCACCTCGATCGCCACGCCCACGCCCCACAGGACGCCGGTCAGGCTCTCGGGAATGCCCTGCTGCTTCCAGGCCAGGGTCGAGAAGCTGTAGTAGAAGGCGTGGGCCGACTGGATCAGGCCCGCCGCCAGCACCGCGGTCATGAAGCCGCTGTCCTTCAGCAGGTCGCCCAGCCCGGCGAACCGGTCCGAGGCGCGCACCACATGCCCTTCCTCGTGCACCGGATCGGGCGGCAGCAGGAACCGCGCGCCCAACGCCGCCAGCGCCACCGCCGCGGTGATCCACACCAGCACAAGGTCGGGCGAGCCCCAGGTCAGCACCGCGCCCATGGTGATGTTGGCGATGATGAAGGCCACCGACCCGATCCCGCGTGGCCAGCCATAGTTGAAGCCGTCGCGCCGAGCCCGGTTCAGCACGATCACATCGGTCAGCGGCGACAGGGTCGAGAAGGTCGAGGAGGCGGCGAACCAGACCACCGTCCAGCCCGCGAAGCCGAGCGGCAAGGCCATGGCCGCGTAGGCGCCCGACACCGCCAGGGCCATGACGATCAGCGCCGTCCGCCGCAGCCGGAAACTGTCGGCCCACACCGCCAGCAGGGGCGCCGTGAACGCCCGCGCCAGCATCGGCAGCGACAGGATGAGTCCGATCTGCGCCCCCGACAGGCCGTGGTGCGCGAACCACACCGGCATGTACGGCGAGCTCGCGCCCGTCCCGAGGAACAGCGCCGAATAGTAGAGGCCCAACCGGACGGGGAGCGACATGGCGCCCGTCCTACACGGAGTCCGGTTACGCCTACACAGCGTCGTGGCGGGCCCAGCGTCTTGGCGGGCCTAGCGTCGTGGCGGGTCGGGGCGGTGGACCGTCCCTGACCCGCCGGGGAGAACGAACGGCGGGAAGGCGGCCGCTAGCGCCCCTTCCACTGCGGCGCGCGCTTCTGGGCGAACGCCAGGGGGCCTTCCTTGAAGTCCTCGGATTTGAACAGGGCGCCGACGGCCGGGTACTTGTTCTGCCCCTTGATCGCCGCCTCCAGCGTCGGCTCGTCCAGGCCGGTGTAGACGGCCTCCTTGGACGCGCGGATCGACATCGGCCCCAACTCGCAGATCGTCTTCGCCAGGTCATTCGCCGCACGCAGCAGGTCCTGCGGCGCGGTCACCTCGTGAACGAAGCCCAGGTCCTTGCCCTCGGCCGCCGAGACCCGGCGGGCGGTCAGGATCATGCCCATCGCCCGCTTCACGCCGATGGCGCGCGGCAGGCGGTGCAGGCCGCCGGCCAGGGCCGCCAGACCCACGCGCGGCTCAGGCAGCGAGAACACGGCCGCTTCCGAGGCCACGATGATGTCGCACGCCAGGGCGATCTCGAACCCGCCGCCCATGGCGACCCCGTTCACCGCCGCGATCAGCGGCTTGGTCAGGTCGAAGCGCGAGGTCAGGCCCGCGAAGCCCGACGGCGGGCTGCGCATCTCGCCGCCCGTGGCCTGGTGCTTCAGGTCGTTGCCGGCCGAGAACGCCTTGTCCCCGGCGCCGGTCACGATGCCCACCCACTGCTCCGGGTCGGCGGCGAAGGCGTCGAACGCCTCATGCAGCTCGAAGTGCGCCGGCGAATGCAGGGCGTTCATCACCTCGGGCCGGTTGAGGGTGAAGGTGGTGATCGGGCCGTTCCGCTCGACCTTGATGTACTGATACGCCATGCGCGTCCTCCCGTTTGGCCGGACCCTCGCGAGGCGCCGCAGCGTCCGTCAAGCGCCCCCGCCCGGCGCCTCGACCCAGGCGAACGTCGGACAGAAGACTCGCCCCGCGCGGGACAGGCCTTGCAACAGGTTCCCTGAACGCGGTTCAATCCCCCCATGTCGGTCGTCGGGGTGGCCAGCAACGAGAACGGATTCGCGCCAGCGGGCGCGTTGCTGACTCGCCACTACGACGAGCTGCGCC
This sequence comes from Pseudomonadota bacterium, assembly GCA_040752615.1. Classification (GTDB taxonomy): domain Bacteria; phylum Pseudomonadota; class Alphaproteobacteria; order Caulobacterales; family Caulobacteraceae; genus Phenylobacterium. The sequence goes on from JBFMGV010000040.1 coordinate 32,489, forward strand.
GCCTCGCCCGGATGATCGTGCTCAACGACGGCCTGCGCCGGGTGGTCCAGCCCACCGAACTGGTCAACGAGGCGGTCCTGCGCCTGATCCGCTCCGGTCTCGACAGCGTGGACGAGCGCGAGCACCTGCTGGCCCTGGCCTCGCGCACCATGCGCCGCGTGCTGATCGACGAGGCGCGCAAGGCCCGCGCCGCCAAACGCCAGCCCCCGCCCCTGCTCACCGAATGGCCCGGCGCCCAGAAGCCGCAGGTCATGGACGTCGAGGCCCTCCACGAGGCGATCGCCGCCCTGGAGAGCCACTCGCCCGACCATGCGCGCATCGTCGAGCTGCGCTTCGGCCTGGGGCTGAGCGTGGAGGAAGCGTCGCAGGTCTCGGGCATCCCCGAGCGCACCATCAAGCGGCGCTGGCAGGCCGCGCGCACCTGGCTGCACGACCACCTGACGCGCGACGATGCCGAAACTCAGCCCGGCTGAGGTCGAGCGCCGGGCCCTGGGCCTGCTGGAACGCCTCGACGACCTTGAGGACGATCCCGAGACCCGCGCCCGGGTGCTGGCCGAACAGCCGCCAGAGGTGCGCAGCCGACTGGCCGACCTCCAGCGCAGCGCCGTCGAGGCCGCCGACGCCTTCCCCACCGGCGACGCCTGGGCCGGCTCGCGCTTCGACCCGCCCGAGCGGGTCGGCCCCTTCCGCCTGGTGCGGCTGCTGGGTCAGGGCGGCATGGGCGCGGTCTGGCTGGCCGAGCGCGACGACGGCCTCTTCGAGCAACGGGTGGCGGTGAAGTTCATCCATGCGCACCTGCACGCCGCCGCCGGCGACCGCTTCGCCGCCGAGCGCCGGATCCTCGCCCGGCTCGAACACCCCGGCATCGCCCGGATCATCGACGGCGGCGTGACCGCCAACGCCCTGCCCTACCTCGTCATGGAGTACGTCGAGGGCCGTCCCATCGACGTGGCCGCCCAGGACTTGGGGCCCCGCGCCCGCGCCGCCCTGTTCGGTCAGGCGGTGGAGGCGGCGCAGTACGCCCATGGCCGCCTGGTGGCCCATGCCGACCTCAAGCCCGGCAACATCCTCGTGGACCGCGCCGGCCGCGTCCGCCTGCTGGACTTCGGGGTCGCGCGGCTGATCGGCGACGACGACGTGGACGTGGAGGTCCCGATGACCCGCGCCTACGCCAGTCCGCGGCGCCAGGCGGGCGAGCCGCCGACCATCGCCGACGACGTCTATGCCCTGGGCGTGGTGCTGGACGGGCTGGTCGCCGAGGCGGGCGACGCCGACCTCGCCGCCATCGCCGCGAAGGCCCGGGCCGAGAGCGAGGCGGCCCGCTACGGCAGCGCCGCCGAGGTGCTGGCCGACCTGGACCGCTGGCGCGATCGCCTGCCGGTGAAGGCCCGGCCACAGACGGTGGCCTACCGCGCCGCCCGCTTCCTCAGCCGCCACCGGCTGGGTGTCGGTCTCACCGCCGCCGCCATGCTGCTGCTGGCCGTGGCGGCCGTTACCGCCTGGGTCAACTATCTGGAGGCCGAGCGCGCCCGGGCCGAGGCCGACGCCCGGTTCGCCGACGTGCGCGGCACTGCCCGCTACCTGCTGTTCGAACTGTCCGACGAGCTGGAGCGCCTCCCCGGCGCCCTGCCCCTGCGCACCCGGGTCGCCGAGGTCTCGCAGGGCTACCTCGACCGCCTGACCTCCACCCGGGGCGCGCCGGCCGCCGTGCGCCTGGAGTCGGCGGAGGGCCTGCTGCGCCTGGCCGAGCGGCAGGGCGCGCCTGGCGGCGCCAACCTCGGCCAGCCCCGCGCCACCCGCGCCAATTACCGCCGCGCGCTGGCGACCCTCTCGACGCTCTCGGGGGCGGACGCCGATCGTCTGCGCGCCCGCGCCCACATCGGCCTGGCCCGCCTGGAGGCCACCAACTTCAACGATTTTCCCAACGCCGAGGCCGAGTTGCGGCGCGCCGAGCCGCTGGTGGCGCCCGCCGGCGCGCCGGCCGCCGCGCAGAGGGGGCGCTTCCTCGCGGTCTATTCAGAGCTGCGCCAGTGGCAGGGCCGCTACCCGGAGGCCATCGCCCTGGCCGATCGCGCCCTCGCCGCCGCCGGTCCCGCCAGCGAGCGCGAGGGCGTCCTGCTACGCGCCGACCTCGCCAATATGTCGGGCGACGCCACCTTCTACTCCGGCGACCATCCGGGCGCGGTTCCCTACTACCGGCGGCAGGTGGACTGGCTGGCGCGCGGCGTTCGGCTGTGGCCCGACGACATCTCGCTGCGCCGGCGGCTGTCGCGCGCTCACTGGGCCCTGGCCTCCACGCTGCTCGACCTGGGCCGGCCGGCGCAGGCGCTCGCCGAGATCGACAAGGCGAGCCTGATCGCCCGCGACCTCGTCGCCGCCGAGCCCACCGACGCCGACGCCCTGCGCATGGTGCGGATCAACGACAACGTCCGGGCCCAATCGCTGGCGGCGCTGGGCCGCACCGACGAGGCGCTGGCCATCCTGCGCGCCGGCGCCGACGCGCGCCGTCGCCTCTGGCAGGCCGAGCCCGACGACGCCTCGCGGGGCCGGGACTACGCCATCGCCACGGCCATGATCGCCGATGTGGAGGCCGACGCCGGCCGCTCGGCCGACGCCTGCGCGCGCTACGACGAGGTCACGCGGATCTTCGGCGACCTCCGCCGCGGGGGCCGCTTCGCCGGCCTGGACGACGACAACGCCATGAAGCTGGTGCGCGATCGCCAGGCCGAGCACTGCCGCTAGGCGACCTGGATCAGCTCGCGCTTGTAGCGCTTCCAGTTCTCCACGTAGTGCGCCGCCCCCAGCGCGACTCGCGCCGCATGCTCGGGACTCAGCTCCCGGACCACCTTGCCCGGCGCGCCCATCACCAGCGAATTGTCCGGGATCTCCTTGCCCTCGGTGATCAGGCAATTGGCGCCGATCAGGCAGTTGCGCCCGATCTTCGCGCCGTTCAGCACGATCGAGCCGATCCCCACCAGCGAACCGTCGCCGATCGTGCAGCCGTGCAGCATCACCATGTGGCCGACCGTGACGTTGGCCCCCAGGGTCAGCGGCGCGCCGTGGTCGGTGTGCAGGATGCTGCCGTCCTGGACGTTGGAGCCTTCGCCGATGACGATGGGATCGTTGTCGCCGCGAAGCACTGCGCCCCACCAGATGGAGGCGTTCTTCTTGAGAATCACGTTGCCCATGACAGAGGCGCTGGGAGCGATCCAGTATTCGTCATCGTTCGGCAACTGAGGTGTCACATTGCCCAAGTTGTAGACAGCCAATTCCGCTCCCCTTTGCTTGTCGCCAAGGCCCGGTTTAACGAAACCGAAACCACGTTAGGATCATTCTAGTCGGGCGATTCGAGGGGGCGATAGCCTTCCCGAAAGCCGCTGCGGAGGTTTCGCCTCCGTATCTCGCGCTGGACGGAGTTGGATGGCGCTGAGTCTGTCGTTTCGCCGAGCCTGCCGGCCCGGCCCCGCAGATGGCGATGGCCCGCCGACGCTCGAGTCTTCGGGCCGCGCACGCCGCCAGTTCCGCTTTCACCCACCATTCGAAGGGCGCTCCCACACGGGACGCCCTTTTTTCTTGCCCCCTGAGGAGGCCCTATGAGCAAGCGAGCTCTGAAGCGACAAGTGCGCGAAGGCGCGTTCGACGCCGGTCAATTCCAAGGGGACGATAAGATCCGCCGGTTGCCGGTGGACAGGGGATGGTCGCCGCTGGCGCACCACAATGACGATCGCGAGCAGGGCTACCTCAAGACCATCAAGGCCAAGTCCGACGGCCAGCAGGCCCTGTTGAACGCCATCGACGCCAAGAACCTCGTCCTGGCCCTCGGCCCGGCCGGCACGGGCAAGACCTACCTCGCCATCGCCAAGGCGGTGGAGGCCCTGGAAAGCGGCCGGGTCGGCCGGATCGTCCTCTCCCGCCCCGCCGTCGAGGCCGGCGAGTCGATCGGCTTCCTGCCCGGCGACGCCGAGGACAAGCTCGCCCCCTACCTTCGCCCGCTCTACGACGCCCTCTCGGACCGGCTCTCGATGAAGCGCGTCCGGGCGTTGATGGCCGAGGGCGCCATCGAGATCGCGCCGGTCGGCTTCATGCGCGGCCGCACGCTGAACAACGCCTTCGTGGTCATCGACGAGGCCCAGAACTGCACCTACGTGCAGATCAAGATGCTGCTGACCCGCCTCGGCTGGCACTCGACGATGGTGGTCACCGGCGACCCCAACCAGTCCGACCTGCTGCCCGAGCTTTCGGGCCTGGCCCCCGTCGCCGCCAAGCTGGAGGGAGTGGAGAACATCGCCGTGGTCCGGCTCGGCGACCGCGACATCGTCCGCCACCCCCTGGTGGCCGAGATGCTCGGCGTCCTCTGAATTCAGCCATCATTCCGTGGGAGGGCCCGCCCCGGCGGGCCCTTTTCCATGTCGCCAGAGTCGCAGCTCGTCGCTTCCGACTCCCCATGAGGTCCGCGATGTGTTTCGTGGATCGGGTATGTCGATGAGTCCCAGCGAAGAGACTGCGGAGGCCGTCGCAGCCCCCCTGAGCACCGCCGCCACACGCGGCTGGCTGGTTCCCGCCATCATCGGCTCGGCGCTGATGATGCAGACGCTGAACGCCACGGTCATCACCAACGCCCTGCCCGCCATGGCGCACGCTTTCGGCGTCGAGCCCCTGCGGCTGAACCTCGCCATCACGGTCTACATGCTGTCGGCGGCGATCTTCCTGCCGCTCAGCGGCTGGGTGGCCGACAGGTTCGGGGCGCGCCGGGTCTTCATGGTCTCGATCGTGCTCTACGCCCTGGGCTCGGCCGCCTGCGGCTTCGCCACCGACCTCTGGCAGCTGATCCTCTTCCGCTTCGCCCAGGGCGCGGCGGGCGCGACCCTGATGCCGGTGGGACGCCTCGTCCTGCTCCGCACCACCCCCAAGAGCGAGCTGGTCGGGGCCCTTTCGGTCGTCACCATGCCGGCGCTGCTGGGACCCGTGCTGGGCCCGCCCATCGGCGGCGCCATCGTCACCTTCGCCGACTGGCGCTGGATCTTCTTCATGAACCTGCCGATCGCCCTGATCGGCCTGACGCTGGCGTGGAAGTACGTGCCGGAGGTGCGCGAGCAGCGGCCGCCGCGCGTGGACATCCCCGGCATCCTGCTGACCGGCGCGGGCCTGGCCGCCCTGATCTTCGGCTTCGAGAACCTGGGCCGCGAGGCGATGGATCCGCGCCTCGCCTTCGGCCTGCTGGCGGGCGGCCTCGCCCTGCTGGGCCTCTATGTCGGCCACGCCGCGCGCACGCCCCACGCCGTGGTCGACCTGTCGATCTTCCGCAAGCCGACCTTCCAGGCCTCGGTGATCGGCGGCGGCTTCATGCGCGTGGCCATGGGCGCGAACCCGTTCCTGCTGGCCATGCTGCTGCAGGTGGCCTTCGGCCTATCGGCCTTCGCCGCCGGCCTGATGACCTTCGTCTCGGCGGCCGGCGCCCTGGCGATGAAGACCGTCGCCCCGCCCATCCTGCGCCGCTTCGGCTTCCGGACGGTCCTGTTCGCCAACGCGGTAATCGTCGGCGTCTCGTTCATGGCCTACTCGCTGTTCCGGCCGAGTTGGCCGCATTGGGCGATCATGGCGATCCTGGGTGTCGGCGGCTTCTTCCGCTCGCTGCAGTTCACCGCCCTGAACGGCCTCGCCTACGCCGACATCGACCAGGATCAGATGAGCAAGGCGACCACCACCTCGTCGATGGTCCAGCAACTGGTGCAGTCCATCGGCATCGGCCTCTCGGCAAGCCTGCTTCACGCGCTGATGGTCATGGAGGGGGCCGCGAAACTCACCCCCGAGGTGGTGACGCCCGCCTTCATCATCATCGGTCTGATCACCATGATCTCGATGTTCTGGTTCGCGCGTCTGCCAGCGGATGCCGGCGACGAGTTGAACGGTCGGAAGGCCGCCTAGGCGAAGCGGGCGACGCTTCCTATGTTGCGCGGCTTGTTGTTGCGTTGGATCGCGCCCTGATGAAATTTCTCACCGCCCTCGCCGTCGCCGCCCTGGCGACCTGCGCCCCCGTCGTCGCGCAGGCCGAGGAAAAGCCCGCCGCGGCGTCCGCTCAGCGGGTGGTGCTTCCAACCGACGTGCGACCCGACCGCTACGACATCCGCATCGTCCCCGACGCGGCCAGGCTGGCTTTCACCGGCCATGCCGACATCACCGTCACGGTCCTGAAGCCCACCGACCGCATCGTGCTGAACGACGCCGACCTCAAGCTGGGCGCGGTGAAGCTCTCGGGCCAGGGCGCCACGCCGAAGCAGGTCCGCAACGCGGAAGAGCAGACCACCGCCTTCGTCTTCGACCGCCCGCTGGCCGCCGGCCGCTACGTCCTGTCGATCGACTACACGGGCCAGATCTTCCAGCAGCCCTCCGGCCTCTTCGCCCTGGACTACGAGGGCCAGGACGGCTCGAAGCAGCGCGCCCTCTTCACCCAGTTCGAAAACTCGGACGCCCGCCGCTTCGCGCCCATGTGGGACGAGCCCGGCATCCGGTCGGTCTTCGCCCTCACCGTCGAGGCGCCCAAGGGCCAGATGGTGGTCTCGAACATGCCCGTGGCCAAGGAGGCGCCCGCCGCCGACGGCCGCACCGCCGTCACCTTCGCCGACTCGCCCACCATGAGCTCCTACCTGCTGTTCATGGCCATGGGCGACTTCGAGCGCGTCTCGCAGAAGGTCGCCGGCGTCGACGTCGGCGTCGTGGTTCGCCGCGGCGACACCGAGAAGGCGAAGTACGCCCTCGACGCCACCGCCAAGCTGCTGCCCTACTACAACGACTGGTTCGCCACGCCCTACCCGCTGCCCAAGCTGGACCTCGTGGCCGGCCCCGGCCGCAGCCAGTTCTTCTCGGCCATGGAGAACTGGGGCGCGATCTTCTACTTCGACCACGCGATCCTGATCGATCCGAAGCTCTCCACCGAGGACGACAAGCAGCAGGTCTTCGTCACCATCGCCCATGAGGTGGCCCACCAGTGGTTCGGCAACCTCGTCACCATGTCGTGGTGGGATGACCTCTGGCTCAACGAGAGCTTCGCCTCGTGGATGGAGAACAAGGCCACCGACCACTTCCACCCCGAGTGGAAGATCTGGCTCTCCACGCAATCGGGCCAGCAGGGCGCCATGCGGCTGGACAGCCGCGCCGGCACCCACCCGGTGATCACCGACATCCCCGACGTCTTCGCCGCCGCCACCGCCTTCGACACGATCACCTACCAGAAGGGCCAGGCGATCGTCCGGATGTTCGAGAGCTACGTGGGCGAGGACGCCTTCCGCGACGGCGTGCGCCGCTACATCAAGAAGCACTCCTACGGCAACACGGTCAGCACCGACCTCTGGGCGGCCCTCGACGAGGCCTCACCGGGCAAGCCGGTCAGCCCGGTCGCCAAGGACTTCACCCGCCAGGCCGGCGTGCCGCTGATCCAGGCGCGCGAGGCGGACGGCGGCATCGCCCTCACCCAGTCGCGGTTCGGCGTAGACGAGAGCCAGCGCGCCGCCCAGACGTGGCAGACGCCGGTCACCGTGCAGCCCGTGAACGGCGGTCCGAGCTGGAACGGCCTCGTCAGCGCGGGCAGCCCTCAGACCGCCAAGGTCGCCGCGCCGGCGGTCGTGAACGCCGGCCAGACCGGCTACTTCCGCACCGCCTATGCGCCCGAACTCTGGGCCAGGCTGGCGCCGCAGTTCGCGAAGCTGTCGCCTGCCGACCAGCTCGGGCTGCTCTACGACAGCCGCGCCCTGGGCGAGGCCGGCCTCGCGCCGATGAGCGACTTCCTCACCCTGGCGAAGAACGCCCCCGCCGACGCCGACCCCGTCGTCCTGCAGACCCTCGCCTCCAACCTCGCGGCGCTGGACGGCCTGCTGGCGGGACGCCCCAGCCAGGCGGCCTACCGCCGCTTCGTGATCGGCCGCCTCTCGCCGATCGCCGCGCGCCTGGGCTGGAGCGCCAAGGCCGGCGAGCCCGACAATGACGCCGTCCTGCGCCGCGCCGTGCTCACCGCGCTCGGCGGTTTCGGCGACGAGGCCACGATCGCCGAGGCCCGCAAGCGCTTCGCCCGCTACCTGAAGGCGCCCGACAGCCTGGGCGGCGCTGAGCGCCAGGCGGTTCTGGCCATCGTGGCCGCCAACGCCGACGCGGCGACCTGGGAGCAGCTTCACGGCCTGGCCAAGGCCTCGAAAGACGTCACCGACCGCAGCCGCCTCTACGGCCTGCTCGGCGCCAACGACGATCCGGCGCTGGTGAAGCGGACCCTGGATCTCGTGCTGACCGGCGAGCTCAGCCCCAGCGACGTGCCCGCGATCATCGCCGCCGTGGCCGAGGCGCATCCGGACGCGGCCTATGACTTCGCCATCGCCCACCGGGCCAAGGTCGACGAGCTGCTGGAGCCCACCAGCCGCACCACCTTCTACGCCGAGACGGCCGACGCCTCGCGCCAGCCCGCCATGATCGAGAAGCTGGACCGCCTGTCGGCCACCGTGCCGGCGTCCAGCCGCGGCGAGATCGACAAGGCCGCGGCCGCCATCCGCTACCGCACCGAGGTCATCCGCGATCGCGCGCCGGAACTGGAGCGCTGGCTCAACACCCACGGCCGCTAGGGCCTCCCTCTCCCTCCGAGCGGAGCGAAGAGAGGGAAGAGGAGGTGCTGCGGCAACTTCCGCAATCCCCCCACCTCCGACCTCCGCAGCTTCCGTCCGCGGGCGACGGGGCCAGCGCACGGCCGGGGCGCGGTGCGGATTTCCGGGTTCGCGCCCGCCCTCACCCGCAGGGGGCCGTCTCGCCCGTCTCCAGGTCCACGCGGAAGCACTGGCGCTCGCCGCTGTCGAGGTCTTCGACGAAGAGGCTGACGTCCTCGCCGTGGTCGCCGACCGGATGGTGGTCCTCGACGAAGGCCAGGACTGCGGCTTCGAAGCTGGCTTCCTCGACCACGTGGCCGCGACTGGCGGCCTCGGCGACGCCGTGAACGCAGAAGCGGCGGGCGGTGTTCGGATCTCTCATGCCCGCCCAACGCGCGAATCGGGCGTTTGGATTCAGCCGGCCGCGTAAACCTGTGGACGCAGCGGCCTGATCCGCACCGACTGGCCGGGCGTCACGCCCGGCGGCAGGCTGGGACCGTGGGCCTGCAGCTCGGTGGGCGCGCCGTTGATCGTGCAGTCGATCCGCACGTCCGGGCCGCGCTGGGCCACGGCCTGCACCTCGGCGGAGAGGCCCTTCCCGTCGGCCGGCGCGAACTCCACCTCGTCCGGGCGGAAGAACACCTCGACGGCGCCCTGCGGCGCGCCTTCCGGGGCCGAGGTCTCCCAGTCGCCGATGCGCAGGCGGCCGGCCTCGACCACGCCCGGCATCCGGCAGGCCTGGCCCAGGAAGTCGAAGACGAAGGGCGTGGCCGGGTGCTCGTAGACCGCGTTCGGCGCGCCGAGCTGGATCAGTTCGCCGTCCTTCAGGATCGCCACCCGATCGGCGAGGTCCAGGGCCTCTTCCTGGTCGTGGGTGACGAAGACGGTGGTCACGCCGGCCCGGTCGTGCACCTCGCGCAGCCAGCGACGCAGCTCGCGGCGCACCTGGGCGTCCAGCGCGCCGAACGGCTCGTCCAGCAGCAGCATCCTGGGCTCGATCGCCAGGGCCCGGGCCAGGGCCACGCGCTGGCGCTGACCGCCCGAGAGCTGCGAGGGGAACCGCTTCTCCAGCCCTTCCAGCTGCACGAGACGCAGCAGGTCGCGCACTCGGTCGTCGATCTCGGACTTCGCCGGGCGCTCGGCGCGTTTCCTGACCGTCAGGCCGAAGGCGATGTTCTGGGACACCGTCATGTGCCGGAACAGGGCGTAGTGCTGGAAGACCATCCCCACCTTGCGGCGGCGGACCGGCAGGGCCAGGAAGTCCTCGCCCTCGAACCGCACCTCGCCGGCGTCGGGCGTCTCAAGCCCGGCCAGCACGCGCAGCAGCGTGGTCTTGCCCGAACCCGAGGGCCCGAGCAGCGCCAGGAACTCGCGGTCCCGCGCCTGCAGCGACACGTTCTTCAGGGCCGGGAAGCGGCCGAACGCCTTGGAGACCCCGCGGATCTCGAGCGCCGCGGAGCTAGTGTCGTCGGCTGGCCGAAAGTTCACCGGAATGACGCCATTCGAGAGAGGTTTTGAGGATGAGGGTGACGAGGCCGAGACCGGCGAGGATGGAGGCCGCCGCGAAAGCGCCGACGAATTCGTAGTCATTGTAGAGCACCTCGACGTGGAGCGGCAAAGTGGTCGTCAGACCCCGCACGCTGCCGGAGACGACGGAGACCGCGCCGAATTCACCCATGGCGCGGGCGTTGCAGAGCAGGACGCCGTAGAGCAGCGCCCAGCGGATGTTCGGCAGGGTGACGCGGAAGAAGGTGGTCCAGCCGCCCGCTCCCAGGGTCAAGGCTGCCGCCTCCTCGTCCGCGCCCTGGTCCTGCATCAGGGGGATCAGCTCCCGCGCCACGAACGGCAGGGTGACCAGCACGGTCGCCAGGACCAGGCCCGAGGTGGCGAAGATGATCTTGATGTCGTGGTCGATGAGCCATTCGCCGAACCAGCCCTGGGCGCCGAACAGCAGCACCCAGACCAGGCCCGAGACCACCGGCGACATCGAGAACGGCAGGTCGATGAAGGTGACCAGCAGGCTCTTGCCCTTGAACTCGAACCTGGCGATCGCCCACGCGGCCGCAACCCCGAACACCGCGTTCAGCGGCACCGCGATCGCCGCCACGGTCAGCGTCAGGCGGATGGCCGCCAGGGCGTCCGGATGGCTCAAGGGCTCCAGATAGGCCGCGAAGCCCTTGGCCAGCGCCTGCTGGAACACGACGCCCAGCGGCAGCACGATCAGCACGCCCAGCACCAGCAGGGTGCCGGCCAGCATCAGCGGCGCGAGGCCGGGAAGACGGATGCGCCCGTTCATGCCGCTGTCTCCCCTCTCCTCACCCGTAGGGGGAAGAGAGAAGGAGCGCCCCCCGGCTCGAGCCCTGCGGAGCCTCGGCGAAGCGGGGTCATGCGCGGCCCCGGCGGGCGAGGAAGAGCTGCACGCCGTTGACCGCCAGCAGGGCGCCGAACGAGATCACCAGCATCGCCAGACCCACGGCCGCGGCGCCGGCGTAGTCGTACTGTTCCAGCTTGATGACGATCAGCAGCGGCGCGATCTCGGACTTCAGCGGCATGTTGCCGGCGATGAAGATCACGCTGCCGTACTCGCCGACCGCCCGGGCGAAGGCGAGGCTCGCGCCGGACAGGAGCGCGGGCGCCAGCGCCGGAAGGACCACCAGCCAGAACCGTTGCAGGTTGGTGGCGCCGAGGGTGTGGGCCGCCTCCTCCACCTCGCGGTCGAAGTCCTGCAGCACCGGCTGGATGGTGCGCACCACGAACGGCAGGCCGATGAACAGCAGGGCGATGTAGACGCCCACCGGGCTGTAGGCGGCCTTGATCCCCAGCTTGGCCAGCGGCTCGCCGAGCAGGCCGGTGGGGGCGTAGATCGCGGTCAGGGCGATGCCGGCCACCGCGGTCGGCAGGGCGAACGGCAGGTCGACGAAGGCGTCGATGATCCGGCGGCCGGGAAACTCGTAGCGGGTCAGCGTCCAGGCCACCATCAGGCCCAGCGGCACATTGGTCAGGGCGGCCAGCAGCGAGGCGCCGAAGCTCAGCTTCAGCGCGGCCAGCACGCGCGGCTCGGTCAGCGTCCGCGCCACGCCGTCGAGACCCAGTTCCCAGGGGCGCACCACCAGCGCGATCAGGGGAATGACCACGATCAGGCCGAGGTAGGTCAGGGTCCAGCCCATGGCGAGCGGGAACCCCGGCAGGATGCTGGGCTGCTTCCAGCGCGAGCGCGGCCTCGGCAGCGAGGCCAGGTCGGCGGCGGTCATGCGAGGCCTAGCGCTTGTAGATGCGGTCGAAGACGCCGCCGTCGGCGAAGTGCGTCGCCTGGGCGGTCTTCCAGCCCCCGAACTGACCGTCGATGGTCACCAGGGGGATGTCCTTGAACTTGGCGCGGTACTTGGCCAGCGCCGCCGGATTGCGCGGCCGGAAGTGGTGCTTGCCGATCAGGTCCTGGGCCAGCGGGCTGTAGAGGAACCGCAGGTACTGGGTGGCGGCGGCCCGCACGTTGTGGCGGTCGACGTTCTTGTCCACCAGCGCCACGGTCGGCTCGGCCAGGATCGAGAGGCTGGGATAGACGATGTCGAACTTGGGCCCGAACTCCTCCAGCGAGAGATAGGCCTCGTTCTCCCAGGCGATCAGCACGTCGCCGATGCCGCGCTCGGCGAAGGTGGTGGTGGAGCCTCGAGCCCCGGTGTCCAGCACCGGCACCTGGGCGAACAGCTTGGCGAGGTAGGCCTCGGCGGTGGCGGGCGAACCGCCCTTCTGCTTCAACGCCCAGGCGTAGGCGGCCAGGTAGTTCCACCGCGCGCCACCCGAGGTCTTCGGATTGGGCGTGATCACCTGAACGCCCGGCTTCAGCAGGTCGCCCCAGTCGCGGACGCCCTTGGGATTGCCCTTGCGCACCAGGAAGACGACCGTCGAGACGTAGGGGGCCGAGTTGTTCGGCAGGCGGCTCTGCCAGTTGGCCGGCAGCAGCTTGGCGCGCGTGGCGATCTCGTCGATGTCGTAGGCCAGGGCCAGGGTGACGACGTCGGCCTGCAGGCCGTCGATCACCGCCCGCGCCTGCTTGCCCGAACCGCCGTGGCTCTGGTTGATGGCCGGCACGCCGCCGCCGCCGTTGGCCGTCCACCACCGTGTGAAGGCGGCGTTGACGTCCTTGTAGAGCTCGCGCGTCGGGTCGTAGCTGACGTTGAGCAGGCTGAAGGTCTTGCCTTTCTGCGCCTGCGCCGCCAGCGGCAGGGCCGCGCCGGCCAGCCCGAGGGCTCCGGCCGCGACGACGCGGCGGCGGTCGAACGTCGTGTCGTGGGTCATGCGCAGGCCTCTCTCATGGCACGAAGGCGGACAGGGACCAGGTTCGACGAACTCTGCCCCTTCCGCGCGCCGATCGGAAGACTCAGCGCGTCCACGGCGAGCGCGGTTCCGCCGTGAAGCCCGAGGCCTCCGGTCGAAACGCCGAGCGAACGTCGGCGCGCGCTCATGTACGAGACGTGCGGCACTGAACTTCCCTTCCGGTCTGCGGTTTATGCCCGCAATCCCGACAGGTGAAGTCGGCTTAGCCTGAAAGCGCGCCTAGAAAAGCTAAGGCTCTCCCGGCGCGCCTTCCGGAAACCGCTGGCTACTCGGCGGCCAGCAGCGCCTTGCCCGAGGTGAAGGAGGTCTTCAGCGCCAGTTCGGCCTTGGCCCGCTCGTACTCGTCCGAGAGGCGCGCGGCGACTTCGGCCACGGTCGGCACGTGGCCGATCGCGCCGATGCCCTGGCCGCAGCCCCAGATGTCGCGCCAGGCCTTGGACTTCTGGTTGCCGCCCGAGCCGAAGTTCATCTTGGACGGATCGGACTGCGGCAGGTCGTTGGGGTCCATGCCCGCGGCGATGATCGACGGCGCCAGATAGTTACCGTGCACGCCGGTGAAGAGGTTCGAGTAGACGATGTCGCTCGCCGACGACTCCACGATCATCTGCTTGTAGCCCGGATCGGCGTTGGCCTCTTCGGTCGCGATGAACAGCGAGCCGGCGTAGCCCAGGTCGGCGCCCATGGCCTGGGCGCCCAGTATGGCGTGGCCGGTGGCGATCGAGCCCGACAGGGCGATCGGCCCGTCGAACCACTGGCGGATCTCCTGCACCAGGGCGAAGGGCGACAGGGTGCCCGCGTGGCCGCCCGCGCCGGCCGCCACCGGGATCAGGCCGTCGGCGCCCTTCTCCACGGCCTTCCGGGCGAAGGCGTTGGTGATGACGTCGTGCAGCACGATGCCGCCCGAGTCGTGCACCGCCTTATTGACGTCCTCACGGGCGCCCAGCGAGGTGATGATCACCGGGACCTTCCACTTGCAGGACGCTTCCAGGTCGTGCTCGAGGCGGTCGTTGGTCTTGTGGACGATGTGGTTCACCGCGAACGGCGCCGAGGGCGTGTCCGGATGGTCGCGGTCCCAGGCGGCAAGCTCTTCCGTGATCCGGTGCAGCCACTCGTCCAGCAGCGAGGCCGGGCGGGCGTTCAGCGCCGGGAACGAGCCGACGATGCCAGCCTTGCACTGGGCGATCACCAGGTCGGGCGTCGAGATGATGAACAGCGGGCTGCCGATCAGCGGCAGGCGGAGGCGGTCGCGCAGGACGGGCGGCAGAGCCATGGGCGTTCCTTTATGGTCGTTTAGTTTACGTTGTACGCACACGTTGGGCGCGGGGCAAGGCGCCGCTGGGTAAGTGTCGCAAGACCCCCGGAGCCCGCTCCACGACGGCCGCGTCGAGGTCCTCGCGCCGCGCCAGAAGATCACGATACCAGGCTTCCCGAACGGCAATCTGGTCGGCGAACATCCGGCGGTCGCGCACGTCTTTCCAGGCCGCCCGCGCCAGCCGCTCGCGCTCGGCGTCGTCGCCCAGCAGTCGGCCCAGCATGGCGGGCCAGTCGCCCAGCGTGGCGGCGATCAGCCCGTTCCGCCCCGACTGGATGGTGCGCGCATAGACCGTCGGCGAGGCGATCGTCACCACCCCCGCCCGCGCGGCGTCCAGGTACTTGGCGTCGCTCTTGGTCTCCACCAGCGGACTGTCAGACAGCGGCGACAGCGAGATTCCGCAGGCGGCCATCGCCTCCAGGTAGCCATCGTAGGAGAGGAGGTCGTCGTAGACCTTGGCCCGGGTCGGCAGGGCGTCGAAGAACGCACGGTCGCCGACCACGTGGAAGGTGGTGTCGGGATGGGCCGCGATGGTCGGCGCCAGCGCCCGGGCCACCTCGACCACGAACGGCCCACGGCTCACGCCCCCGAAGAAGACCCGCCTGGGCCGCGGCCCCGCCTGGAACGGCTTCAGGGCGAAGACCGCGTTCGGGAACAGCGCCACCTCGGGATTGAACCGCCGGAAGAGATCGACCAGCGGCTCGGTCGTGGTCTGGATGCCGTGGACCAGCCTGAAGCGCTCCCAGTCCTCGGCCTTCGGGCGGGCGCCGCGTGTGATCTGATAGACCAGCTCGGGGTGGTCGTCGTACTCGATGACCAGCAGCTGTCCGGCCATGATCGCCCGCGCCGCCGTCGCCCGCCATGCCTCCACGGTCCACTCGGCCGGCCGCGTCATCACCACCACTTCCGGCGTCCCGCCCGCGGCCTGGGCGAACGGCGGCCACTGGTAGTCGACGCGCAGGTCGGGCGCGCTGCGCAGCCCCCGCACGGGCAGCTCGGTGCGGATGTCCATCAGCGACCTGGCATAGACGACGGTGGTCAGTCGCAGGGGGGCGCGCGCGGTCTTCCGGGCGCGGATCAGCGCCGTCCCGACCGGCGTGGCCGCCGCGTCGGCGTGGCCCGTCGCCAGCCCGGCCTCGGCCAGGGCCTGCGACATCAGGCGGCTGGGCCGACCCAGTTGCGTGGCCACCAGCAGACAGCCGTCGACGGCCAATGCGTCGGCGATCGCCACGGCATGGGCCGGCGCCTGGCCGGCCAGGACGATGGCGTCATATGCGCCGTCCGCCGCCGCCAGATCGACCGTCGCTCGCGGGTTGCGGCCCCGGAACTGGGTCGCGAACGCCGCCGGCTCCGGGCCCAGGTACAGCACCCGCCGCGCGCCCCACGGCGTGGCGTCCGCCAGCCGGGCCGCCGTCTGCTCCAGCGGGCGCTGAAACGCCGCCGCGCCGGCAGCCGCCGCCCGCGCCACGTCCAGCAACGCGCCGCCCGCCTCCCGGGCCAGGTCGTGTCCCGCTCCGGAGACCACGCGCACGCGCGCCCCGCCCGTCTCGCGCAGCCAGGCGCGGTCGTCCTCGTCCACCAGGCTGGGCGACTTCGCGACGGCGCGCTCCGGCATCAGCGGCTCCGAGCCCACCAGGACCTCCACCGGCGCCTGCGCCGTCTGGAACAGCCCGCGGTGATCGCGCCCGGCCGCATCGTCGTCCGCGCCATAGATGTCGGACAGGAACCGCCGCACGGGGTCGCTGGCCCGGGCGAGACGATCCGCCACCGCCGCGCGCAGCGGCCACGCCTGCGCGCTCCGCACCGGTGGGTCCAGCGACAGGATCCGCACGATCTCCGGCGCGCGCATCATCACGGCGATCAGGCCGCCGTCGCCGAAGCCCATGACCACCAGGGGTCGTCCACGGAACCCCTGCCCCACCACCTGGTCCAGCGCCGCCGCGACCCGCCAGGCCGCGAGATCGGGCACGATCGGCGCGATCGTCAGCGGCAGCGGCGCCAGCACCACCTGGCAGTCGTCGGCCAGCAGGCGCGGCAGCCGGTTCAGGGCGCTCACGTCCATGAAGCTGCTGGGGATCACCAGCAGCACGGGCCGGTCCGAGGCGGCCGGCTCTTCACGCGTCCAGTACGGCATCGTCCCCAAGAGGGTCGGCGCGTCGACGCGGATCAGTTCCTCGGACTGCAAGAACGGCTCCTGTCCAGCCCGTCCTGTACTAGCGGCCCGTCCCGGCGGCGCAAGCCCGGCTGCCCCCCCTTGGCCGCCCCCCGGCGGCGCCCTTAGGTGAACTTGACGCGCCGCTCGCGCGAGGCGCAATTCCCGCCATGGCCGACACCCGTCTCCTGGACCCCGGATTCCCGCCCGCCGGCGAGGACGCATGGCGCGCCCTCGTGGCCAAGACCCTGGGCGACAAGCCCTTCGAGAGCCTGGAGAAGGCCACCGTCGAAGGCCTGCCCATCGCGCCGCTCTATGCGGCCAGCGAGGCGCCGGCCGGCTTCCCGACCCGCCCCTTCTCGGCCGAACGCGCGTGGGACCTGCGGGTGGCCTCGGCCCACTCGGATCCCGCCAAGGTCAATGCCGAGATCCTGACCGACCTGGAAGGCGGCGCGGCCTCGGCGATCGTCACCGGTCATGCCTCGCCCGAGGCGCTCGCCCGCGCCCTGAAGGACGTGATCGTCGAACTGGCCCCCGTCGGCCTCGACGCCGGCTTCCATGGCCCCAAGGCCGCCGACGCCCTGCACGCGGTGGCCAAGTCGTCGCCGGGCGCGAAGCTGAACTTCAATCTCGATCCGCTCAGCGCGTTCGCCGAGGCCGGCGTCAGCCCCGGCCCCATCGAGAGCCACCTGGTCAGCGGCGCCACCGTCGGCGTGCGCCTGGCCCAGACCTATCCGCAGGCGCAGCTCTTCCTGGCCTCCGGCCGCGTGGTCCACGAGGCCGGCGGCGGCGAAGCCCTGGAGGTCGCGTTCGCCGCGGCCGCCGCCATCGCCTACGCCAAGGCCCTGGTCCGCGCGGGCCTGCCGGTGGACGAGGCCTTCGCCCGCATCAGCCTGGGTCTCGCCAGCGACGCCGACTACTTCCTGGGCGTGGCCAAGTTCCGCGCCGCCCGCGCGGTGTTCGCCCGCATCGCCACGGCCTCGGGCGCCGCGCCGCTGGCCCGTATCGAGGCGCGCACCTCGCGCCGGATGCTCACCGCCAAGGACTCCTGGACCAACATGATCCGTCTGACCGCCGCGGGTTTCGCCGCCGCGGTCGGTGGGTCCGACGCCGTGGTCCTGGGCCATTTCACCGACGCCCTGGGCCTGCCCTCCGCGTTCGGCCGCCGCCAGAGCCGCAACACCCAGCTGGTGCTGATGGAGGAGGCCGCCATCGGCAAGGTCGCCGATCCGGCCGCCGGCTCGGGCTACATCGAGACCCTGACCGACCAGATCGCCCGCGCCGCCTGGGCCCAGCTCCAGGCGATCGAGGCCGCCGGCGGGATCATCGCCGCCCTCGGCTCGGGCCTGATCGCCCGTGAGATCGAGACCGCCGTCGCCGCGCGTGGCGACCTGCGCATCCTCGGCGTCACCGCCTTCCCGCCCACCGACGAAAGCCCGGTCAGCATCGAGACGGCCCCCGCCGCAGCCCTCGACCCCGAGGCCGCCCGCCTGCCCGGCCCCGACGGCAAGTGCCCGCCGCTCACCCCCGTGCGGCTCTCCGAAAAGCATGAGGCCGCGGCATGAGCGCCTTCCCCGACTTCGCCACCCTGGCCTTCGACGGCGAGGCTACGGCCCCCGCGCCGACCAACGCCGAAGCCTGGGCGACGCCCGAGGGCATCGACGTCCAGCCGTCCTATGGTCCGGCCGACCGCGCCGACCTGGCCGACAAGGCCGGCTTCCCGGGCCTGGCGCCGTTCACGCGCGGCCCGTACCCGACCATGTACGCCACCAACCCGTGGACGATCCGCCAGTACGCGGGCTTCTCCACGGCCGAGGACTCCAACGCCTTCTACCGGCGCAACCTGGCGGCCGGTCAGATGGGTCTCTCGATCGCCTTCGACCTCGCCACTCACCGCGGCTACGACAGCGACCACCCGCGCGTGCCCGGCGACGTGGGCATGGCCGGCGTGGCGATCGACAGCATCCTCGACATGCGCACGCTGTTCGACGGCATCCCGCTCGACAAGATGAGCGTGTCGATGACCATGAACGGCGCGGTGCTGCCGATCCTTGCGCTCTACATCGTGGCGGCCGAGGAACAGGGCGTGCCGCACGAAAAGCTGACCGGCACGATCCAGAACGACATCCTGAAGGAGTTCCTGGTCCGGAACACCTACATCTATCCGCCCGGCCCCTCGATGCGGATCATCGCGGACATCTTCGCCTACACCTCGAAGGAGATGCCGCGCTTCAACTCGATCTCGATCAGCGGCTACCACATGCAGGAAGCCGGGGCGACGCTCGACCTGGAGCTCGCCTACACCCTGGCCGACGGCATCGAGTACGTCCGCGCCGGCGTCGCCGCCGGCATGACGGTGGACCAGTTCGCGCCGCGCCTGTCGTTCTTCTGGTGCGCCGGCATGAACATGTTCATGGAGGTCGCCAAGCAGCGCGCCGGTCGCCTGCTCTGGGCCAAGCTGATGAAGGAGACCTTCGACCCGAAGGACCAGCGCTCGCTCGCCCTGCGCGCCCACACCCAGACCAGCGGCTGGAGCCTCGCCGCCCAGGACGTCTTCAACAACGTGCCCCGCACGGCGATCGAGGCCATGGGCGCCACGGGCGGCCAGACGCAGAGCCTGCACACCAACAGCCTCGACGAGGCCCTGGCGCTGCCCACCGACTTCTCGGCGCGCATCGCCCGGAACACCCAGCTCTTCCTGCAGATCGAGAGCGGCCAGAACCGCGTGGTCGACCCCTGGGGCGGCAGCCACTACGTCGAGCGCCTGACCGCCGACCTGGCCGCCCGCGCCCTGGAGCACATCGCCGAGGTCGAGGCCCTGGGCGGCATGACCAAGGCCATCGAGGCCGGCTTGCCCAAGCGTCGGATCGAGGAGGCCTCGGCCAAGATCCAGGCCCGCATCGACTCCGGCCAGCAGACCGTCGTCGGCGTGAACAAGTACAAGCCCGACGTCGAGGACGACATCCCGGTGCTGAAGGTCGACAACACGGCCGTCCGCAACGCCCAGATCGCCAAGCTGAACCGCCTGAAGGCCGAGCGGGATCCCGAAGCGGTCTCCGCCGCCCTCGACGCGCTCACCGCCGGCGCGGCGGGGAACGCCAACCTGCTGGAGCTGGCCGTCAACGCGGCCCGCGCCAAGGCCACCGTGGGCGAGATCTCGTTCGCCCTCGAGAAGGTCTTCGGCCGCCACCAGGCCAAGGCCGACGCCGTGAAGGGCGTCTACCTGCGGGAAGCCGGCGCCACCCCGGCCGGCGAGCGCGCCAAGGCCATGGCCGAGGCCTTCGTCCAGGCCGACGGCAAGAAGCCGCGCGTGATGATCGCCAAGATGGGCCAGGACGGCCACGATCGCGGCCAGAAGGTGATCGCCTCGGGCTTCGCCGACCTCGGCTTCGACGTCGAGATCGGCGACCTGTTCCAGACCCCGGCCGAGGCCGCCGCAGAGGCAGTGGAAGCCGGCGTGCACGCGGTGGGGGCCAGCTCCCTCGCCGCCGGCCACCTGACCCTGGTCCCCGAGCTGCAGGCCGAACTGAAGAAGCTGGGCAGGCCCGACATCCTGGTGTTCGTCGGCGGCGTCATCCCGCCCGAGGACTTCAAGGCGCTGGAGGACATGGGCGTGGCGGCGATCTTCCCACCCGGCACCGTGATCCCCGAGGCGGCCATCGAGGTCCTGGACCGGCTGAACGAACAGCTCGGCTACGCCCAGGAGACGGCGGCCTGATCCAGGCGCCGTCTAGCGCCGGCTGAGGTCGAACATCCCGAGGTCGACTTCCTCGTTGAGGCTACGCGACAGCACGACCCCGCCGTCCGGCGCGACGCCGATCCGTCCGGTCGCCGTGGGAATTTCCCCCAACCGCCGGGGCGCGCCCGACCACGGATGCAGCCAGGCGGCCGGCCCGGTGTCGCGGCGCGCGCGCAGCACATAGATGCCGCCGCGGCCCACCGACCAGGTGTCGTTGCCCGCGAGCCGCACCTCGGGAACCGCGCCCCCCGCCAGCGGCCGCACCACGTCGCCGTCGGTGCGGACGCCGAACAGCCGGCCGTCGGGGGCCATGCGAAGCTGGCGATAGCCGTCCGCCCCCACCGCCCGGGCCGGACCGCCCCCCGCCGGAATGCGCAGGGTGCGATAGCCCTCGGCCGTGCGCTGCAGGTAGACGATCGAGCCGTCCGGAGCCCACAGCGGGTCCAGCTTGTCGAGACCGTCGTCGGTGACCGGACGCAGCTGCGAGCCGTCGCGGGCCACGGTGTAGAGTTCGGCCCGCCGGCCCTTCACCGCCACGAACAGCACCCGCCGCCCGTCCGGCGACCAGCTGGGCGAATGCACGTACGAGCCGCCGATCCGCGTCAGCCGCACCGAGGCGCCCGAGGGCTCGGTGACCCAGAGTTCCGAGCCGCCGGTCCGGCCCGAGGCGTAGGCCACCGCGCCGTCAGGGGCCACCGCCGGGTCCCAGTCGCCGCCCGCCGCGTCGGTGATCGGCCGGATCGCGCCGGCGGGCGACAGCGCCGCCAGGTTCGTGCGCGTCAGCGGGGTCTCGACCACCAGGTGGTTCTTCCGGTCGATCGACATGCGGCTGAAGGTCAGCAGCCCGACGCCCAGCCCGATACGCTCGGGCGGGTCCTTGCGCGCGGTGTCGACCGTCCAGAGGCCGAACTCCCCGCCCCGGTTCGAGGCGTAGAAGATGTGCCGGCTGTCGGCGGACCACACATAGCCGGCGGCCTTCCAGCCGTCGGTGGTGAGCGCCCGCTCGCGGCCGGACCGCAGGTCCTTCACATAGAGGTCGTCGGCCCCGTGCAGCAGGCTGCGCCGAAACGCCACGTAGCGGCCGTCGGGCGAGGCGCTGGGATCGCTGTCGCCCAGGGTTTCGGCCGGCGGGGTGGTCAGGTCGCGCACCGCGCCCGAGGTCAGGTTCACCGCCCGGATGCGCCAGATGTCCGCCGGGCCGGGCCGGTCGCCGATCGCCAGGGTGTCGCCGTCCAGCCAGCTCACCCGCGTGTAGTTCGAGGAGTTGCAGCGCGCCGCCACCCGCTCGGGGCCGATCGGCACCGGCACGATCACCAGGCTGCACGCGCCGCCCGCCGGCTGGCTGCGGACGAAGGCGATGCGGTCGCCGCTGGGCGACCAGGCGGCGCTGTGGTCGTCGCCCGGATCGGTGGTGATCCGCACAGGCGTGCCCTGCTCGATCGCGCGGATGTAGAGGTCGCGCCCGACCGTGGAGTCCGGCCGCTGGGCGTAGACCAGCTGCTGGCCGTTCGGCGAGATCGCCGGGTGGGTCTCCATCCCCGGCTCAGCGGTCAGGGGGTGATAGTCGTCGGTGGCCCAGCGCACCTGACGGGGCGAGGTCAGCAGCACGGCGATGGCCGCCATCGCCAGCACCGCGATCAGGCCCAGCGCCGCATAAGGCAGCCGCCGGCCGGGCGGGATGGCCAGGGCCTCGGCGACCGTGTCGGTGTTCGCGGCCACCGGCGTGCGCTGCACGTCGGCGCCGGCCTGCAGCCGGTAGCCCACCGTGGGGATCGTATCGAGGCGGATGTTCGGATTGGCCGCCAGGGCCTTGCGGACCTGCATGACGCAGCGGTTCAGCGCGCCCTCGGTGACGATGCGGCCTTCCCAGCACAGGTCGATCAGTTCGTCCCGGCTGACGGGGTGGCCCTTGGCCCGGTGCAGCGCCACCAGCACCTTCATCACCCGCGGCTCCAGCGCGGTGATCTCGCCGCCGCTCTCGACCTCCAGGGCGGACGGACGGACCTGCGTACCGGCGAGGACGAAGGGCAGTTCCCGCGCCAGGGTCAGCTTCGGCCAGAGCGCGACGTGCTCGTTCATCGCGAAACCATCACCTCGAAATCACGCCCGCTGCCACGCCTTCCCCGCCCCGAACATCGGACAAACCGGCCCGCCTGAACAGTCAGGTTTCGCTGGATTACGCCGATGTCACGTATCGCCGGTCTCGTCGTCATGACCGCCTTCGCCGCCGCCCCGGCCGCCGCCCAGGACAACGCCTTGCGCGCCGCCGCCGACGCGTTCGGCGAGCGCCAGGGGATCGAGCAGGTGGGCCTCTACAACGAGGGTCAGGTGCGCGGCTTCGACCTCAACAACTCGGGCGCCTACCGGATCGAGGACTCCTACTTCGCCCGCGCCTCGGGCCTGAACGATCCGGTGCTGGCCGGCGTCGCGGTCCGGGTGGGCGTGAACGCGGCCCGCCTCGCCTATCCCGCGCCTTCGGGGGTGGTGAACTACCGTCTGCGCGAACCGGGCCCGCACAACCAGTTCAGCCTGGGCGCCGGCCTGCGCGACTTCGGGACCCGCACTCTCGAGGGGAACGGCTCCTGGAAGGACGACGAGGACCGCTTCGGCCTGGCCGGCGGCTTCGTGGCCCGGCCCGAGGTCCGCTGGGGCGGCGGGACCGAGGGCGAGGCGCTGGACCTGGGCGTCGTCGGCTCCTGGCGGGTCACCCCCGCCCACCGCATCCGCGCCTTCGCTTCCGCCTACATGCGCCGGTACGACGGCGACTACGCGATGAAGCCCACCGACGGCGTCCTGCCCCCGGACCCGCGCGGCCTGCACAACTACAGCCCCGAGTGGGCCAAGGTGGACGGGACCAACACCAATGTCGGCCTGCTCTACGACGGCGCGGTCGCCGGCTGGGCGGTGAACCTGTCGGGCTTCCACTCGATCTTCGACACCGACCGGTCGGACTTCACCCTCATAGAGACCCGCGCCGACGGCTCGGCGCGCGGCACGACCTTCATCACCCCCGGCAAGACCAGCGTGTCGGACTCGGCCGAGGCCCGCGCCAGCCGGGTCTTCGAGGTCGGCGGTCTGAGCCACCTGGTCAGCGGCTCGGTCCGGGCGCGCCGCAGCCGCGTGGACCTGACCTCCAGCCTCGCCGCGCCGCTGGGCGCCTTCACCCTGCGGACCAATCCGGCGCCGAGCGCCGAGCCGGTGTGGTCGGGGCAGCGCGGACGCGACTCCGTGGATCAGGTCACCGCGTCGCTGGGCTACGGCCTCGCCTGGCGCGACAGGGTGCAGTTGCGGTTCGGCGTCCATCGCACCCGCTACGAGAAGTCGGTGCTGACCCTCGGCGGCGAGAGGACCCGGGGCGAGAGCGAGGAGACGCTGTTCAACGCCTCGGCCATCGTCAACCTGACCGACCGCACCGCCGTCTTCGGAAGCTGGGTGACCGGCCTGGAGGAATCCGGCGTCGCGCCGCAGTCGGCCGCCAACCGCAACGAGGTGCTGCCGCCGGTGAAGGCCGAGCAGTTCGAGCTGGGCGTGCGCCAGGCCATCGGCGACCTGACCTTCATCGGCGCGGTGTTCGACGTCTCGAAGCCCACCACCGGCTTCCGGGCCGACGGCGCGTTCGACCTGGTGGGCCGGGTGCGCCACCGCGGGATCGAGGGGTCGCTCGCCGGCAAGCTGGGCGAGAAGACCAACGTGGTCCTCGGCGCCGTGGTGTTCCAGCCGAAGGTCTCCGGCCCTCTGGTGGAGGCCGGCGTGATCGGCGATCGCGCCTTCGGAGTCTCATCCACCGTCATCAACGCCAGCGTGGAGCGTCAGCTGGCCGACGGCTGGTCGGTGGACGCCCAGTTCACCTGGTGGGGCGAGCGCTGGGCCGACTCCCGGAACACCTTCAAGGCCCCAGCCGTGCCGCAGCTCAACATCGGGGCGCGGCGGCGGTTCGAACTGGCGGGCCGCCCGGCCACCTTCCGGGTGCTGGCCTCGAACATCACCGGCGAGGAAGGCTGGTGGGCGTCACCGTCGGGCCTGATCTGGCCCATCGCGCCGAGGACGGCGAGGGCCATGCTGACCCTCGCCTTCGGCCCGGGCGCCTAGCGGCCTCCCGACGTCTTCGGCGCCGGCGCGGCTTCCGCCGACCGGCGGCGTTGCGGCAGCAGCGCCTGGGCCTTCGCCATCTCGGCCTTGTCCAGCGCGCCGTCGCCGTTGGCGTCGATCCGGGCGAAGTAGGGCGCGATCATATTGCCCATGTTGCCCTTCAGCTCGGCCTTCTGCAGCAGGCCGTCGAGGTTGTCGTCCATCATGCCGAACAGGCGGGTCGGCGCGAGGCGGCCCTCGGAGTCGACCTGCTTGGCCGAGGTCTCGTCGACCCACCGGAACGACAGGTTGGTGAACAGCATCTCCTCATGGCTCTGCTCCCCCCAGGTGACCTTGATGGTCGGGTCCGGGTTGGCCGGGTTCTGCTTGGAGTTGTCGTAGACGTAGTTGGCGATGATCCGCGAACCGGCCGGAATCTTCACCGGCTCGACGAAATCGTAAGAGCGCTGCCAGTTGAAGTCGTAGCGCGGCAGGCTCAGCAGCAGCTTCTTCTTGCCGTCCGGATACTGGATCCAGAGGTCGCTGGAATAGGCCCGGTAGTGGGCGTGCGGGAAGGCCGAGTAGAGCAGCGCGTCGTTCGGGAACTCGACATAGGCCGTCTCCTTGTGGCGCGGCGTGTTCGGCGGGATGGCGATCGAGGTGTCGATCACCACCACGCCCCGCATCATCAGCTCGGGCTGCTTGTCGTGGAAGTAGACGCCGATCTGCGAGGCGTCGGTCGCCTCCTTGCCGTACGGCGTGTAGTGCATCTGGAAGCCGATCGCTCCGCCGGGCGGCAGGAACGTGCCGACGGTCTTGTCGAACACCGTCGATTCCGCGCCCACCGCATAGCCGCCCACCGACCCGCGCCAGCGCGTTTCGGACGACTTGCCGTCGGCCGGCATCTCGCTCATCCAGCCGGTCAGCACATGGTGCACAGACTGGCGGTCGCCCGGCTTCACCGTGGTGGCCTTGATCCACTTGCCCTCGGTCATCGGGTTGACGATGGCCGGGCGCTGGTAGTCGACGACGCCCGAGGCCGGGACCTTGTAGGCGGGGATGTTCAGCACCAGGTCCGGCTTGCCCAGCGGCCATTCCGGCGCGACGTGCTTCTTGCCGGCCAGGGGGTCGTTCCCCTCCCCGCGCGGCGCGCCGGCCTCGATCCAGTGGACCAGCGTCTTGATCTCGGCGGCCGAGAGGTTCTTGTCGCCCGAGAAGCGGCCCACGCGGGGATCGGCGTTGTAGGGCGGCATCCGGTCGGTGCGGATCACCTCGCGGATCATCGGCGAGAAGCCCTTGACCATCTCGTAGTTCGACATGGCGAACGGACCGATGCCGCCTTCCTGGTGGCAGGCGACGCACTTGGCCTCCAGGATCGGGGCCACGTCCTTGGCGTAGGAGATCTTATGGGCCGCGGCCTTGGCCGGGAACGCGATCGGGGTCCCGCCGGCCACCGCCACCGAGGCCGGCGCCGCCTTGCCGGCCAGCAGGGCGTCCAGCGCCGCCTTGGCGCCGCCGACCGGCCCGCGCCACGCCACGGTCCAGGTCTTGGGATCGACGATGATCGCCTCGCCCGAACGCGTCACGCCCAGGCCCTCGCCCACCAGCTGATAGCCGTCCATCAGGATCGGGGCGCGATAGCCGGCCTTGTCGGCCTCGGCCAGGATCGCCTCCCGGGTGTCCTTGCCGGTGGAGTTCAGCATCAGGACCTCGACGCCCTTGCCGCCGTAGTCCGCCGCCAGCGCGTTCACCGCGCCGGCCTGCCCCTGCAGCGCCGCGTCGCCGTTCGCCTGGGTGACCAGCACCACCGCCGACGAGGCCGCCTTACGATAGAGCTCGTGAGCCTCCATGTCGGCCGCGACCAGCATGAAGTTGTCAACGCTCAGGGGCGCCGTCGCCGTCGCCGCCACGGCCGAACCCTCGGCCAGGGCGCTGGGGGCCGAGGTGTCGCTCACGCAGCCCGAGACGAGCGCGGCGGAGGCCAGGAGGCCGATCAGGCCGAGGCGCTTGGTGGTCATCGATTCCCCCAAATGAACATGGTCGCGCCCGCTCTAGTGGCAGGCCACGCGCCAGTTTATGGCGGTCACACATTACACCAATATTTCGAAACTGCGGAACGTTGACGCCCCCGTCAGGTTTCGCCTCCCGTCAGGTTCCGGCCTGCGCCTTGCCGCCCGGCGCGGCGACGATCATCCGGACGATGGCCTCGGTGACGTTCGACTCCAGCCCCTCCGTGTGGCCCTTGTCCACCCGCACGACGTCCGCCACCACCCGGCCGCCCTGGCACTTGGGATGGTTGAACACCTCGGCCACGCCCGGCCGCGCCTTCATCCCCCACACCTTGTAGCCCGCCCGGGCGAAGTCCCAGACGTGCCCCGCCTTGTCGTCGACGATGTCCTTGCGGCGCACGCGCGGGCCACAGCCGTACTTCTCGGCCCAGGGCGAGGTCTCGGGCAGGCGCTCGATCTCATGCTGGCCGATGGCGAAGATGTGCGAGAACTCGCAGGCGGGCGGCGTGTCGCCGGCCATGGGGCTCGCGCCCGCAGGGCGGGGATCCGGCGGCGTCCCGTCGGCCTTCGGCGGCCCGAACTGCTTCACGAACGGCGCCTGGCCGATCCGTCCGCCCGACAGGCTGAGCCAGCCGTCCACCTTGCCCTTGAAATAGTCGCTGCAGACGATCCGGCGCGAGGTGAAGCCGCCCTGGCTATGCCCCGCCAGCCACATCGCGCGGATGTTGGCGCGCCCGAAGCTGTCGAAGACGAAGTCGGTGATGTTCTGCAGGTGCGCATCGTCCGCCGCTCCGTCCCAGCGGCGGACCGGCATGGCCGTCGCCGCCGTCGGCGTCGCCACCACCAGGCGGTGTTTCTGCACATAGTCCGAGGCCGGGAAGTAGTGCCGCTGCCAGTTCCCCACCGATCCCGCCCCGTGCAGGTTCAGGATGAAGGTCACCTTCTCGCCCGGCTTGAGGTCGCACGGATAGTCCAGCCAGAACTTGCGGCCAGTCTTGGCGTCGGTCGCGTTGCCCAGGTCCGCCAGGGCGTTGGAGCTGACGCAGGCCTCGCCGTCGCAACGCACCGGCTGCGGCGTGCTGCAGGCCACGCCGCCCACGTCCCGCGCCGCCGCGTCAGTGGCTGCCCCCGTGGCCGTCATCGTCCCCAGCGCCGCCAGGGCCATCCATCCGTATCGCATCGCAAGTCTCCCCCGGGCCTCTCGCGGGCCGCTCACGAAGCATACCTGTTTTTCGAAGAGTCGCCAGAGGGCGTTCGGGGCGGAACTTCCCTCTAGACTGACCTTAGGTCGCGCACGGAATCCTCAGCTCACAAGGCCAAGACCGCCTCGCGAGGAAAGATCATGCCCGAAGCTCTCATCATCGACGCCTGCCGCACGCCGCGCGGGATCGGCAAGGTCGGAAAGGGCGCGCTCGCCGACCACCACCCGCAGCACCTGGCCGCCACGGTGCTGGCCGCCCTGGCCGAGCGCAACAACCTGAAGACCGAGGAAGTCGACGACATCATCTGGGGCACCTCGTCCCAGCGCGGCAAGCAGGGCGGCGACCTGGGCCGGATGGCCGCGCTCGACGCCGGCTATGACGTGCGCGCCTCGGGCGTCACGCTCGACCGCTTCTGCGGCTCGGGCATCACCTCGGTGAACCTGGCCGCGGCCCAGATCATGTCGGGCATGGAAGACCTGGTCATCGCCGGCGGCACCGAGATGATGTCGTACACCGCGACCATGGCGGCCCAGCGCGACCCGAACGAGGGCCCCGCCCTCATGGACGGCGGCAACCTGCGCCTGCGCGCCCGCCACCCGCAGTCGCACCAGGGCATCTGCGCCGACGCCATCGCCACCCTGGAAGGCATCAGCCGCGAGGCGCTGGACGAACTGGCCTACGTCAGCCAGCAGCGCGCCGACGTCGCGATCCGCGAGGGCCGCTTCGACCGCGCCCTGGTGCCGGTCTACAACGCCGACGGCTCGATCGCGCTGGACCGCGAGGAGTTCCCGCGTCCGCAGACCACCCTGGAAGGCCTCGCCTCGCTGAAGCCGTCGTTCGCCGCCATGGCCAATGTGCCGCTGGACAGCAACGGCCTCACCCTCGCGGGCCTGATCAACAAGGTCTATCCGGATCTCAAGATTGAGCACTTCCACCACGCCGGCAATTCGTCGGGCGTCGTGGACGGCGCCGCCGCGGTCCTGCTGGCCTCGCCCGAGTACGCCGCGAAGAACGGCCTGAAGGCCCGCGCCCGCATCATCGCCACGGCCAATGTAGGCGACAGCCCGACGCTGATGCTGAACGCGCCGGTTCCGGCCGCCAAGAAGGTCCTCAAGAAGGCCGGCCTGACCCCGGACGACATCGACCTCTGGGAAATCAACGAGGCCTTCTCGGTCGTGGCCGAGAAGTTCATCCGCGACCTCAACCTCGACCGTGAGAAGGTCAATGTGAACGGCGGCGCCATGGCCCTCGGCCACCCGATCGGCGCCACCGGCTCGATCCTGATCGGCACCGTCGTCGACGAACTGGAACGCCGCGGCCTGAAGCGCGGCCTGGTCACCATGTGCGCCGCCGGCGGCATGGCTCCGGCCATCATCGTCGAGCGCGTCTGATGGAGCTGTCCCGGCAGCGCCGCTTCGTGACGCCGGGACCGGACGAGACCGTGGAGGAGCTCGCCCTGCGGGCCCTCCCCGGCGAGCCTGTCGAGGCCGCCGTCGACCGCATCAAGAGCTGGAACCTGCACATCTTCGCCATGCGCAAGCCGGCGGGCCTGCTGCTGGGTTCCGACGTGGTCTTCGTGGAGCCTCCGCTTGGCTGAAGCCGTCATCGTCGGCGCGGAGATCGTCGCCGGCCATGACGGCTCGGCCGAACTGCTCGTGCGCCTGCGCCACCCCGACGGCTCCGAGGGGCCGGTGGTGCTGGACGAGGAGACCGGCCTGAAACTGATGGAAGCCTGCGGCGCGGGCAGCCTGGACGACCTCCAGGGTCAGTCCTGGCGACGGATCATCGAAAGCGCATGACGGGAGAGCGGCTGATGTACGACGTGATCGTGAAGGGCGGCCGCGTGGTCGACGGTTCCGGCGCCCCGGCGTTCGATGGCGACGTCGCCATCAAGGACGGCCGCATCGCCGCGGTCGGCCGGATCGAGGGCCAGGCCCGCCAGGTCGTCGACGCCGCCGGCCGCGTGGTGGCCCCCGGCTTCATCGATCCGCACACCCACTTCGACGTCCAGCTGCTATGGGACGGCGCGGCGCGGCCGACGCTGGAGCACGGCGTCACCACCATCGTTCCCGGCAACTGCTCGCTCTCCCTGGCCCCGCTGCGCGCCAAGGACCGTCAGCGGGTCGTCGGCATGTTCCAGCAGATCGAGGAGATGCCGCCCGAGGCCTTCACCACCGCCTTCGAGTGGACCTGGGAAGACTTCGCCGGCTACCTCGCCGCGATCCGCCAGGGCCTGGCGGTCAACGTCGCCCCGCTGGTCGGCCACAGCGTCATCCGCCTCTGGGTCATGGGGAACGCCGCGCAGGAGCGCGCCGCCACCCCCGAAGAGACCACCGCCATGCAGGACCTGCTGCGCGAGTGCCTGCGGGCCGGCGCGGTGGGCCTCTCCACCAGCTTCGTGGACATCGACGAGAACGGCCGGCCGGTGCCCAGCCGCTTCGCCCAGTTCGAGGAACTGGACGCCCTCTGCGCCGTCCTCGGCGAGTTCGGCCGCATGCTGCAATGCGTGCCCGAGTTCTACGCCACCGACATCACCATCGCGCGCATCGACCAGCTCGCGGACCTCTCGATCCGCCACGGCATTCCCACCACCTTCTCCCCGCTGTTCGACACCTCGGCGGTGCCCGACAACGCTCCGCGCGCCATCGCCCGCGTCGAGGAGCAGTTCGCCCGCGGCGCCCGGGTCTGGCCGCAGATGCAGACCCGGCCGATCGACATCAGCTTCAGCCTGCTGCGGCCCAGCCTGTTCTTCTCGCGCCTGCCGCGCTGGGTGCGGGTCCTGCGCCAGCCGCTGGATGCGCGCCTGGCCTCGCTGCGCGACCCGGAGGTCGCCGACAAGATGGTGGCCGACCTGGGCCCCGACGGCGGCGAGCACCTGATGGGCCGCCTCGTGGTCCGTGGCGGCGACGCCGCGCCGGCCGCGATCGTCGGCAAGACCCTGTCCGAGGTCGCCAAGGCCCGCGGCGAGGTCCCGGCCCGCGCCCTCATCAACCTGTCGCTGGAGAACGGCCTGGACGTGGCGTTCCTGAGCGCCAGCCAGGGCCACCAGATGACCGATCGGATCGGCCCGATGCTGGCCCACCCGCTGGTCCACATCGGCGCCAGCGACGGCGGCGCACACATCTCGTCCTTCGCCACCTACGGCGACACCGGCTATCTGTTCAGCGAGTTCGTCCGCAAGGGCGGGCACATGTCTCTGGAGCAGGCCGTCGCCAAGATCACCGGCGAGACGGCCGACATCTGGGGGCTCAAGGACCGGGGGCGCCTCGCCGAGGGCCTGGCCGCCGACATCGTGGTCTTCGACCCCGAGACTATCGCGCGCGGCGACGAGCTCCCGCTGTTCGACATGCCGGGCGACGGAATGCGCTACACCCGCGCCGCGGCCGGCGTGGACACCGTCCTGGTCAATGGACAGATCGCCTATTCGTCCGGGCAATACAAAGGAACGCAATCAGGAACGATCTGCGTTTCCTGAGCAGATATCGTTAACTTCTCATTAATCATTTGAGCGCTCGTGTATTTACACGGCGACCGCCGTTCTTTTGCCCCATTTATTCTTCAAAAGACGGAACAGATAGCCGGGACGGGCGGTTCATCGAAGGCGGCGCAGAAGGCATCGTCTCAAAATCGAGAACAAGCTTCACCATAAGGACCCCGGGTGCGCGCATGTACATTGGTGCTGCGACCAACGAAAACGGACTGGCCCGCGAGCTGTCGTCGGCGCGCGCGCAACTGGCCAGCCAGGAACGCCAGATCCAGGAACTGAACCACCGCGTGGCCAACAGCCTCCAGCTGGCAGCCGACATGCTGGTGTTCGAACAGCTCCGCTCCCGCGACCCGGTGGCCCAGGCCGCGCTGGAAGCCAGCCGCGCCCGCCTCGTCGCCGTGGGCGAGCTGCACCGTTACCTTTATGAGCACGCCGGCAAGCCGTCGGTGGAGCTGCGCCCCTTCCTCACCGGCCTGTGCGAGGCGATCGCCGCCACCACCGGCCTGCGCGTGTCGATCACCGCCGACGGGACCAGCATCCCCGGCGACATGGCCCAGCAGCTCGCTATCGCCGTCAACGAGATCGCCATCAACGCCGCCAAGCACGCCTATGACGGTCGCCCCGGCGGCCGCCTGGACGTCTCGGCCCGCCGCGAGGGCGCCGAGCTGGTCCTCATCGTCTCCGACGAGGGCAAGGGCCTGGGCGACGGGCCGGCCGCCGCCAGCGGCCTTGGCATGTCGATCCTCGCCGCCATCGTGCGCGACGTGCGCGGCAGCCTCTCGGCCCAGACCGACGGCGGCGCCCGCTTCACCATCCGCGCGCCCCTGCCCCTCCCCGCGCCGGTGCTGAGCCGCTCGTTCCAGGCCTGGGTCGACCTCTAGGGCCGAGCCGGAGCTCCCCACAGGCTCCAACTTTGCGTCGCGAACGCCAGCTAGGCGCGTTCGCTGGCGGGAACGCCGCGAAGAGCAGCTTCGCGGCTTGTCGCTCTGGGCGAAGATCGACCCGTCTCGGAGGTTTCACCTCCCCCGCGAAGCGGCGGGAGGTGAAGACTGCTTCCGGCCCGTTGCCGGCGTTGATCACCACCTCTCCCCTCTCGCTTCGCGGGGGAGAGGAGGCGCTGCGGCGAGCTCCGCAATCCACCCGGTGCGGACGTTTCGTGCGCCTGCGCAGTGCAGCGCTTTCGTGCGCAGCATCCCGTATCGAAACCTCCCAAGGACGCGACGACTGCACGCGATGATTGAGTTGACCTGAGTCGGAGGCTTCAAATTCTGCGGAACGTCTCAAAGTGCGCGGACTGGGGCGTGAGGCATTGAAGTTCGTCGTCGGCGCGCTAGGGCGCTCGATACGAGACGGTCTAGCCTCGGGGGGATCATGAAAAATCTAGCGGCGCTTAGCGCAGTATTCGCCATCGGGCTGACCGCAGCTGCCGGCCAGGCCCAGGCGGTGGTTTACACCTACACGCAGGTCGGGACTGTCAGCAGCGGGATCGACACCAAGGGCCTCTTCGGCCAAGCCAATGCGAACCTTGCCGGCAAGACCTTTTCAGCCTCATTCACATTCGACACCGAGCTGGCGGACGTCGAAGACTTCTATCGGCCAGACCTCGGCCTGCTAAGGCAGCGTGGCACCTCTGCCGCCGGCACGATCACGATCGATGGAATCGCCTACGCGATTGATGTGAAAAACTACGGCTACCGCCGCAGCACCGCCGGCGGCTACTTTGGCACGTCATTCTCGGCCGTAGGCGACACCGGCGGAATGGAGTTCGGCGTCGAGTCGCTCGCCTCGTTCCTGCCCTCGCCCGCTTTGACCTCACCCGAATCCTACACCATCACCGATGAAGATCGGACATTGGAAACCACCCGCTCACACTGGAACTGGGACGACTCCAATTTTGTCTTCCGAGGCGACAAGATCTTCCTGACGTCTGAGCTGGATCCGCCTGTGACAGGGGTGCCGGAACCGACGAGCTGGGCATTGATGATGGGCGGCTTTGGCCTTGTGGGCGCGACGATGCGTCGGCGCCGCGAGCTCCCGACAACCTGACGCACACGGGCGGCGACTAGGCGTACCGCTTTCAAATCACACAACGGGTAATCACCCCGTTGTTCTGTGAGCCAGCCGGACGTCGCCTTCCCACCCTCCTGAAACTCCGCGGACGCTTCCCCCAAAACGCATCATCCCCCGGACAAGCCGGGGGACGACGATCTAGCGGAAGGTGCGTGGAGGCCTTCGGGCCCTACGCCTCCAGCGCCCGCACCGCTTCGGGGTACTTCTTCTCCAGCCGGGCGGCGGCGTCCTCGAGCTGCTTGATCGCCTCTTCCACGTCGACCTTCTGGGCCTCGAGCTGGGCGATGCGCTTCTTGTGGATGCGCAGCGCTTCGGCGTCCTGGGCCTCGGCGCCTTCCTCGTCGTAGGTGTCGAGGATGTCGCGGATCTCGGCGATCGACAGGCCCACGCGGCGGCCGCGCAGGATCAGCTGCAGGCGGGCGCGGTCCTTGTAGGAATAGACCCGGGCGGTGTCGCGGCGCGCCGGCGAGAGCAGGCCTTGCTCCTCGTAGAACCGCAGCGCGCGCGGCGTGGCGCCGAACTCCCGGCAGAGCTGGGTGATCGAATAGGTCCGGAACGGCGGCCGGCGCAGGTTGAGCAGGTTGGTCATCGGTTCCTCCTCACAGCCCGAGCACGAGCCGGGCGATGATGTCCCTTTGGATCTCGTTGGAGCCACCATAGATCGAAGCGGCCCGGTTGTTCAGGTAGCGCGCCATCGCCGTCAGCCCTTCCTCGGGGCCGATCGGCGCGACGTTCGAGCCCGGCTGGCGGGCGTCCATCTGTTCCACGTGAGCATAGTCGCCGAGGCCGGCGACCGAGATCTCGTCGATGCGCTGCATGGCCTCGGTGCCGTTGATCTTCAGCATCGACGACGCCGGGCCCGGGTTCTTGCCGCTGGCCAGCTCGGACAGCACGCGCCGTTCGGACATGTCGATCGCCGTCACCGTGATCTCGTGCTCCGCCAGGCGGCGGCGGTGGGCCGCGTCGTCGGCGTCGGACGCCTCGGCGATGGCCTGGGCGCGTTCCAGTCCCACCAGCAGGCCGGGCGCCGAGCCGCCGCCCCGCTCGAACTCCAGCAGGTACTTGGCGACGGTCCAGCCCTTGTCCTCGGGGCCGATCCGGTTGGCCTTGGGAACCCGCACGTTGTCGAAGAAGACCTGATTGACCTCGTGCTCGCCGGCCAGGGTGATGATCGGCTTCACGCTGATGCCCGGGGTGCTCATTTCCAGCAGCAGGAAGGTGATCCCCTGCTGCGGCTTGCCCTCGCCGGAAGTCCGCACCAGGCAGAACATCCGGTTCGCGAAATGGGCGTGTGTCGTCCAGATCTTCGAACCGTCGAGAACGTAGTGATCTCCGTCACTTACGGCGCGAAGCTGCAGCGAGGCGAGATCCGAGCCCGAGCCCGGCTCGGAATAGCCCTGGCACCAGTAGTCCTCGCCCGCCAGGATCCGCGGCAGGTAGAACGCCTTCTGCTCGGGCGTGCCGTAGGCCATGATCACCGGCCCCACCATCTTCAGGCCCATGGGCGAGAGCGAGGGGGTCCCCGCCCGCGCGCACTCGGCCGCGAAGATGGCGCGCTGGACCTCGTTCCAGCCCGTGCCGCCGTACTCCTTGGGCCAGGCCGGCGCGACCCAGCCCTTGGCGTGCAGGATCTTCTGCCAGGGCAGGCTGTACTGGGGCTCGCAGAAGACGCTGGTCAGCCGCTGGCCCGCGGCCCGCAGCTCGGGCGTCAGGTTCGCCTCCAGGAAGGCGCGAACCTCGTCCCGAAACGCCAGATCGTCGCCTGTGAGCTCCAGATCCATACTCTCTACTCTCCTCTAGAACCGCGACCGCAGCGTGACGCCCCAGGTGCGCGGCGCGCCCATGAAGGCCGAGAACGTGCCCGACTGCAGCGGCTGATCGACCACCACCTGGTAGTAGTCCTCGTCCGTCAGGTTCTGGGCGAACAGCTCCACGGTCCAACGATCGTCCGCCGAACCCACGCCGACCCGGCCGTTCCAGATGGTCAGTTCCTTCTGGACCTTGTTCGGATCGAGGTTGGAGCCGGTGTTGTAGGCCGAGGTGTAGCGGCCCGAGAGGCTGGCCCGCAGCTTCAGGTCCGAGCCCAGGTCGCGCTCGTAGGCGCCCGACCAGGAGGCCGACCACAGCGGGGCGTACGACATCCGCGAGCCCGGCAGGCGCGCGCCGACGCCGGGCGTGGGAACGAACGTGCCGTACTGGGTGACCGCATAGGTCACGCCGCCGGTGGCGGTCAGGCCCGGGATCGGGGTGCGCCACACCATGTCCAGGTCCACGCCCTTCGACGTCACCTTCGGGACCGAGGCCACGACGAAGCTGATGCCGGTGAAGGTGTTGAGCTGGAAGTCCTCGAACGTCTGGTCGAACAGCGCCGCATTCAGGGTCAGGCGGTTCTCGAACAGGTTGCTCTTGGCGCCGATTTCCCAGCTCTCGACCGTCTCGGCCGGGAAGCTGGTGTCGGTGTTGATGACGCCGGGCGCGAGGCGGGCGCGGTCCAGGTTGAAGCCGCCGCTCTTGTGGCTCGAGGCGAACGACACATAGGTCATCAGCTCGCGGCTCCAGCGGTAGCTCAGCTTGGCCGTGCCGCCCCAGCGGTCCTCGTTCAGCTTCTGGCGGGTGTCGACGTTGTTGAACGCCGGGTCCGAGCCGGGCGCGCAGAGCGCCGAGCGCGCCGCCGCCGGGATCGGCCGCACGATCGCCGCCGCGCAGGCCGCGCCGGGGACCGTGTTCCGGTACTGCGAGAAGACCTTCTTGGTGTCGTCGCTGTAGCGAAGGCCGAAGGTGAACTCGAGCTCGTCGGTGATCCGCCAGGTGTTGTTGGTGAACAGCGCCCAGCCGCGGTTGCTGTGGTCGTAGGTGTCGAGCGGCCCCTGCCCCGCCGGGAAGTTCGTACCCACCGGCAGGCCGGTCAGCGCCGAGACGGCCGTCGGGCTGGCGCCGCTGGACAGCAGCAGGCCGAAGTAGGTCTCGTAGGCCGTGCCGTAGGGGGTGAAGTTCTTCGCGTCGAGCTGCTCGTCCGAGTAGTAGGCGCCGACCATCCAGTCGAGCGGGCCGGTGCGGCCGGCCAGGCGCGTCTCCTGCGAGAACACCTCGAACCTTCTGGAAGGTCTGGCCGTCGAACGGCCGCGACCACAGGTCGGCGGACGAGAAGTCGATGTCGTTGCCCTGGACGTTCGACCAGTCCCGCCAGGCGGTGATCGAGGTCAGGGTCAGGTCTTCGCCCAGTTCCCAGTCGGCCTGCAGCGAGACGCCCTTGTCCTTGATTTTTTGGGCGGATTCCCGGTTCGCATAGGCAAGGCGCTTCGACGGGTCGGCCGGCTGGGCGATGCCCTCGTCGGCGGCCACGGCGTCGATCAGGCGCGTCGTCGGGCCGAGCAGGGTCGACACGGCCAGGCAGCAGTGCTCGTCGCGCTCGGTGTAGTCGGCCATGAAGCGCAGGCTCAGGGTCTCGCTGGCCTCCCACAGCACCTGGCCGCGGGCGGTGAAGACGTCCTGGTCGTCGTTGTCCTTGCGGCTGTTGGGCCCCGCGCCGTTGCGCACGTTGTAGAAGCCGTCGCGGTCGCGCTTGGCCACATAGAGGCGCGCGGCGACCGACTCGCCCAGCGGCCCGGTGACCCCGGCGGCGAAGGCGCGCTGGTCATGGTTGCCGAGGGTGATCTCGCCGTCGGCGCCGAACTCGAACGAGGGCGCCTTGGTGATGACGTTGATGACGCCGGCCGAGGTGTTCTTGCCGAAGACGGTGCCCTGAGGCCCTTTCAGCACCTCGATCCGCTCCAGTTCGCCCAGGTCGCCGAACGCGACGCCGCTGCGGGCGCGGTAGACGCCGTCGACCACCGTGCCGACCGACGATTCCAGGCCGGCGTTGTCGCCGATGGTGCCGATGCCGCGGATGCGGATCGAGGTCTGCGCCCCGCCGCTGGACGAGGTGACGCTGAGGCCGGGGGTCAGGACCTGCAGGTCCTTCACGTCACGCACGCCGGCGTCCTGGAGCTGCTGGCCCGACACCACGTTCACGACGATCGGGACGTCCTGGAGATTCTGTTCCCGCTTCTGGGCGGTGACGATGACCGCTTCCACTTCGGGAGCTTCTGTCTGGGCCATTGCCGGGGCAGCGCCCGCACAAACGAAAGCCAGCACGGCGCGCGACGCGGCGCCTTTCACAAAACGCATCAATCCTCCCCTTACGGACGTCTTTGTCGTCCTTATTCGACCGGCTAATCGGGTCTCTGCTCGATCTTGCCCACACGGTACGGTCGCGAACAAGCTGTTGGAAGTGACAGGGGCTACCTAGCGTGAAGGGCGAAGACTTCGACCCGGACGTGTATCTCGCCGCCGCCGAGGCCGTGGCGCGGGAGGTCGTCGCCCTGGGCGCGCGGATCGGCCTGCCCTATGTGGCGGCGGCCTCCGACATCTCGTCGGCCGCGCCGCCGATGGGGGTCGACGGGCGTCCCCTGGCCGAGAC
Source organism: Pseudomonadota bacterium (assembly GCA_040752615.1). Taxonomy (GTDB): domain Bacteria; phylum Pseudomonadota; class Alphaproteobacteria; order Caulobacterales; family Caulobacteraceae; genus Phenylobacterium. Next base: position 69,943 of record JBFMGV010000040.1, read on the forward strand.
CACCTTCAAGTGGATCGACCCCGACCTGCGCTACTGGGAGGACCACGGCTTCGCCCTGCGCGCCGCCTTCATCCACGCCTCGCGCGCCTGTTCCGAGCCCTTCTTCTTCACCGGGGGCCGCTTCGGGTCGTGGCGACCGAACCGGGCGCTGGACGCGATCACCGCCGAGGGCTCGGTGGAGACCTATGGCGTCGGCGCCGCGATCGTCTGCCCGGCCTATCTGCCCGGCGGCGTGATCGGCGCGGTGGTCTGGGCGACGCCGGACGAGACCTTCGACGTGGGCCTCACCTTCCTGAAGCACGCCGCGACGCTGCACATCCTGGCGCTGAAGTTCGTGGCGACCTACGAGGCGGCCCAGGCGGGCGACGGGGAAGCGCCGCCCCGGCTGACCCGCCGCGAGATCCAGTGCCTGAAGTGGGCCGCGGCCGGAAAGACCGACGCCGAGATCAGCGCCATCGTCGACATCTCGCTGCCGACCGTCCGCTTCCACGTCACCAACGCCGCCCGCAAGCTGCGGGTCGCCGGCCGGTCCCAGGCGATCCAGCGGGCCGTCACCCTGGGCTATGTCGGCGGAAGTTCGACGAGCGCGGCGTCGGGTCCCATGCGCACTCGCCCTCCAAGCGAGTAAGGTTAACCCGTGGGAGATTCGTAGAAGGACGGCGACATGCCTTCCCGAGCCTGGCGCGCCGGCCTTCTGGCCTGCGCGGCGGTCAGCCTCGTGGTCGGATCCGGCGCGCATGCCGCTGCGCCGTCGCCTCCGCGCGCCCTTACGGCGAAAGAGACCGAGACCTGGCAGTCGCTGGTCTCGCAGGCCGAGGCGGCGCGGGCCGCCGGGCGCTGGCGCGACCTGGAGACCCTGACCCGCAAGCGGGCCGCGATCGAGGAGAAGGCCTATGGCCCCGCCGCGCCGGTCACCGCCGCCTCCTGGTCCTGGATCGCCCAGGCGCTGGTCCGCCAGGGCAAGGAGGCCCAGGCCGAACCGTTCTATCGCAGGGCCCTCGAGACCGACCGGAAGGCCCTGGGCGCGCGCGATCCGCAGACCCTGCTGGCGCTGACCAACCTGGCCGCCCTGCTTGAGCGGCAGGGTCGCTTCGGGGAGGCCGAGCCCCTGCGGCGCGAGCTGCACGCGGCGACCCTGACCGTCTTCGGTCCGAAGAGCGCCGAGACCGCCGCCGCCGCGGTCGCCCTGGCCGATGTGCTGCGGGCCGGCGGCCGCCCCGGCGAGGCCGAGCCGGTCTACCGCGCGGCGCTGGACCTCGACGCCCGGCTGTTCGGCGAGGACGACCCGCGCCTGGCCGCCGACCTGGGCGGTCTGGGCTCGGCCCTGGACGACCTGGGCCGCCACGTGGAGGCCGAGCCCCTGCATCGCCGCTCCCTCGCCCTGCGGCGCAAGGCGTTCGGCGAGCGCGACGCGGCCACCGCACAGGCCTACGCCCGCGTCGCCGCCAACCTCGACGCCCAGGCCCGCCACGCCGAGGCCGAGCCGCTGCATCGCACCGCCCTGGCCACCGACCGCGACGTGCGGGGCAAGGCCAATCCGGCCACGGCGGCGGACGCCGCGGCGCTGGGCGCCAACCTCGACGCCCAGAAGCGGCCGAAGGAGGCCGAGCCCTTCCTGCGCGACGCCCTGGCCGTCCGCCGCAAGGCGCTGGGCGAGCGCCACGTCGACACCGCGGCCAGCTACGGCGCGCTGGCCGCCAACCTCGCCGCGCGCGGCCAGCACCGCGAGGCCGAGCGCCTGCACCGCCGGGCGCTGGAGATCGTGCTGGCCGTCAAGGGCGACCGCGCCCCGGCCGCGGCCGCGGCCTACCTGGCCCTCGCCGGCGACCTCGCCCACCGGGGCCGTGACGCCGACGCCGAGCCCCTGCTGCGCAAGGCCCTGGACGCCCGCCGCGCCGCGCTGGGCGAGCGCCACCCCGCCACCGCCGAGGCCTATGACGCCCTCGCCGCCAACCAGCAGCGCCTCGCCGCCTATGCGCCGGCCGAGGCCCTGGCCTCCCGCGCCGTGGACATCGTCCGCGCCCGTCGCACCGCCGACCTGAAGGCCTCGGGCGCCGACGCCGATACCGCCCTGCGCCGCGCCCGGGCCGGCGCCGACGAGGGCGCGGAGGGCGAGCCGGTGTTCCGCCGCTACCTCAACCTCGCCTGGCTGGCCGCCAAGGCCGAGCCCGCCACCCTGCCCCGCCTGCGCGAACAGGCCTTCACCGCCGCTCAGGAGCTGGAAGTCTCGCCGGCCGCCCGCGCCCTGGCCCAGACGCCGGCCCGGGCGGCGGCCGGCGGCGGCGCGCTGGACGCCCGCCTGCGCCAGGACCTCGCTGGCCAGGTCCGCGCCCTGGAGAGCCAGCTCGTCAACGCCCTGCCCCAGACCGACCCGGCCAAGGCCGCCCGCGTCGGGGCGGCGCTGGACGCCGTCGGGCGCGAACTGGCCGGGCTGGACGCCCGCATCCAGCGCAACAACCCGCGGTATGCCGAGATGGCGTCGCCCCCGCCGCTCTCGGTCGGCCAGGTGCAGGCCAAGCTGCGTCCCGGCGAAGGCCTGCTGCTGATCGCCCCCGCCGGCGACGACGTCCACGTCTTCGCGATCTCGAAGACCAAGGTGGCCTGGAACCGGATCGACGGCGCCGCCGCCACGCTCGACGCCCGGCTGCTGGCCCTGCGCTGCCAGGTGGACGACGAGGCCTGCAGCAGCCCGACGCCCGAGGGCTACATGCCGAGCTTCGACCTCGGCAGCGCCTATGCGGTGTACCGCGACGTGATCGCGCCGGTGGAGAGCGCCCTGGCCGACGTGAACCGCCTGCACGTCACCGCCTCCGGCGGCTTCGGCAGCCTGCCGCTGGGCCTGCTGCCCACCGCCGCGCCACCGCCCGGCGCCGGGACCGGCGCGCTGGCCTCCACGTCGTGGCTGGCCGACCGGTACGCCCTGACCACCCTGCCGTCCGTGGCCAGCCTGAGGGTCGCCGCCCCGCCCCGCCGCGCCGCCGCGAAGCGCTGGGCCTTCGTCGGCTTCGGCGACCCCACCCTGACCGGACCCGATCCCGGCGTGCGGCGGCTGGCCGATCCCGCCAAGTTGCGCTCGGCCTTCCCGCCCCTCCCCGGCACCGCCGACGAACTGCGCGCGATGGCGCGGACGCTCGGCGCGCCCACCACCAGCCTGCGGCTCGGCGGGCGCGCCACCGAGGCGGCGATCAAGAGCTCGCCCGAGCTGGCCCGGGCCGACGTCATCGCCTTCGCCACCCACGGCCTGCTCTCCCGCGAGATGACCGGGGTGAACGAGCCGGGCCTGGTGCTGACCCCGCCCAGCAAGGCCACGGCCCAGGACGACGGCGTGCTCACCGCCTCCGAGGCCGCCGCCCTCGACCTCTCCGCCGAGTGGGTGATCCTCTCGGCCTGCAACACCGCCGGCGGCGACGGCCGCCCGGGCGCCGAGAACCTCTCGGGCCTCGCCCGCGCCTTCCTCTACGCCGGGGCCCGCGCCCTGTTGGTCAGCCACTGGCGGGTGTTCGACGACGCCACCGCCGCCCTCACCGTGGAGACCTTGGCGATCCAGCGGTCGAACCCGCGGCTCACCAAGGCCCAGGCGCTGCAGCGCGCCATGCGGGTGGTGCGCACGGGCCGCCGCCCCGACAACACCGCCCTGCCCGGCTGGCGCCCCGAATGGGCGCATCCCGCCTACTGGGCGCCCTTCGTGGTCATCGCCGCCGGCGACTGACGTACGGATCGGTCAGAGACGGGGTTGCCGGCCAAGCTTCTGAGGGTGAGAATTAACCCCGTGGGCGACTCCGTTGAAAAACCTGTGGCTTCCACCGGGGCGAATCTGCCGCGCGCCTGGCGCGTGGCCCGCGCCGCCCTGAGCTTCACCGTGGAGCAGGTCGCGCAGGGGCTGACCGGCCTCAAGGCGCTGGACGCCCTCATCGTCATGGCGGTGAACCAGGCCAACATCGCCCCCCTCACCCGTGACACCGACGCGCGCTACGCCTACGGCGGCCTCAGCGCGCCCGCGCCCGACGAGAGCCGCCGGCCCGTCAGCATCCACGCCATCGCCATGTCGATGCAGCTGCCGTTCGAGACGGTCCGCCGCCGGGTCCACCAGCTGGAGGAGATCGGCGCCTGCCGGCACGACGCGCGGGGCGTGATCGTCCCGGGCGCCTATCTCAGCTCACCCGCCTACCTGCAGGACGTCGTGCAGGCGCACGGTCGGATGCGGCGGCTCTACCTGGATCTCGCCGATCAGGGCCTGCTCGATCCCCTGCCGGCCTCCAACTACCTGCCGACCGACGAGGCGCCCGTGCGCGCCGCCGCGCGCCTGCTCTCGGATTTCCTGCTGCGGATCGCCGACACCCTGATGCGGCGGACCCACGATCCGGTCTCGGGCCTCATCCTGGGCGCGGTGATCGTCGCCAGCCTGAGCGGCCAGGACGACGCGGGCGTCAGCGCCAGCGAGGCGGCCCGGCGGCTGGGACTGGCCGGGGAGACCGTCCGGCGCCGGCTGGCGCAGCTCCACGCCGACGGGCACTGCCACCGCCGCCCGCACGCGCGCTACGCCACCCCGCTCGCCCCGGACGATCCGGCGTGGGAGCCCTTCATCGGGGAGATCGCCGCCACGGTTCAGCGACTCATGGCCGGGCTGGCGGAACGCGGCGTGGTCGAAAGCTGGACCAACCCGGCGTCGGCCGAGGCCCAGCGCGGAATCGCGTCCTGACCTGACGAGGGCAGTCACCGCCCGATCTACGTCAAATGCCCCATATTCCGGGGCAACACCGTTTGCTTAAGCTTCACATGGGCGAGACGAAGCCGTCAGCCTCAGCCGGAAATTGCACTGCTCGACAGCGCACTCGAATCGACTGGTGCTGAGCCGGTCCCACCGAGTGAGTTGGAAGGCGGAACCTCGTCCGCGCACCTGCACATGAGGAGTCCTGCGTGAAGAAAGTGGCAGCGGCATGGACGGCTCTATTCGTCCTCTGCTCAGCGCCGGTCGTGTTGGCGCAGGCCGCCGGCAAGGATGGCGGATCCGTCGAGGAGACGGAGGAAGGCATCCCCGTCACCGATCCCCTGACGATCGAGAAATGCGGCGGCTGTCACGCGCGTGACGAGAAGGGCAACCTGTCCCGTATCTCCTGGTCGCGCACCACGCCCGAACAGTGGTCCCAGTCGATCAAGCGGATGGTCCGTCTCAACGGCCTCCAGCTCTCGGGCGAGGAAGCCCGTTCGATCGTGAAGTACCTCGGCACCCGTCACGGCCTGGCTCCCGAGGAGGCCAAGCCGGTGATGTACATGGTCGAGCACCGGATCATCGACGAGGACATCCCCAACGACGATATCCGCCAGGCCTGCTCGGCCTGCCACGGCTTCGGCCAGCCGATGTCGTGGCGCCGGTCCAAGGCCGAGTGGCAACTGCTCCAGAACCTGCACGTGGCGATGTTCTCGCAGGCCGACGCCCAGTTCCGCACCCCGGCCACTCGCGCGCCCGGTGCGGCGCCGCTGCCCGAAGGCGCGCCGAAGGTCACCGCGGGCCAGATCGCTATCGAATACATGACCAAGACCGCCGGCCTGCACTCGGCCGAGTGGGCCGCCTGGCAGTCGCGGATCCGCGACCCGGGCATCGCCGGCAAGTGGCTGGTCACCGCCTCCGTGCCCGGCAAGGGCAAGTACGTCGGCGCGATGACGATCACGCCCGGCAAGGCCAAGGACGAGTTCACCACCTCCACGACCCTGAAGTCGCTGAAAGACGGCACGACGCTGACGCGCGCCGGCTCGGGCCTGGTCTATGCCGGCTACTCCTGGCGCGGCCGTTCGACCAGCGGCGCGAAGGCCCGCACCCCCGACGACCTGGGCAGCGAGGCGCGCGAGGCCCTCTGGATCTCGCCGGGCCAGCAGAGCGCCGAGGGCCGCTGGTTCTGGGGCGAGTACCAAGAGTTCGGTTTCGACGTGAAGCTGACCCGCGCCTCGGTGGCCCCCGCCCTGGTGGTCGTCGCGCCCTACTCGCTGAAGGCCGGCGCCAAGGACGCCAAGGTCACGATCTACGGCGGCAACCTGCCGACCACCCTGGCCGCCTCCGACGTCAGCCTGGGCGCCGGCGTCACGGTGAAGAAGGTGGTGTCGAGCACGCCGCTGGAGGTGGTGGTCGAGGTGGACGTCGCGCCCGACGCCGCCGTCGGCAACCGCGATGTCCAGGTGGCCGGCGCGATCCTCGAGAACGCCTTCCCGGTCTACCAGAAGCTGGACTACCTGAAGATCACCCCCGAGACCGCCATGGCGCGCCTGGGCGGCATCAAGTTCGCCAAGGGCTACCAGCAGTTCGAGGCCATCGGCTTCACGAACGGCCTGGACGGCAAGCCGAACACCGCCGACGACGTCCGCGTCGGCCCGGCGGACGTCACCTGGAACATCGAGGAATTCGCCTCCACGACCTACGACGACGACACCAAGTTCGTCGGCTCGCTCAGCCCCACGGCGCTGTTCACGCCCTCGGTCGAAGGTCCCAACCCGGCCCGGAAGTTCAGCCGCAACAACTACGGCGAGGTCTGGGTCGAAGCGACCGCCAAGTCCGACAAGGACAAGTTCGGAAAGCCGCTGACCGGGCGCTCGTACCTGGTCGTGACCGTCCCCTCGTACCAGCGCTGGGACCAACCGGAGGTCACCCAATGACCGCGATGACGGCCCACGCCTACGGCCCCGGCGAGTTTCACGCCTTCGAGTCCGCCGGGCGCAAGTTCATCTACCTCGTCTCGTCGGGCGCGGTGTTCGAGCTGGATCAGGCGGCCAGCGAGCTGCTCGCCGAGCTCTCGCAGCAGCGCATGCACCGCCATGAGCTGATCGAGAACCTGGTGGCCAAGGGCTACGCCCAGGACGACGCCGAAGGGCTGGTCCGCGAGCTCTACCTGGCCCAGGTGGTCGTGGCTGGCGAGGCCGTGCCGGCGGTTGTCTCGGCGCCGCCGACCGACTTCCCGTTGGCCTCGATGGTCCTCAACATCACCAACCAGTGCAACCTGTCCTGCACCTATTGCTACGAGTTCGGCGCCGACAAGATCGCCACGCCCGCCGGCAAGCCCAAGTACATGGACATGGAGACCGCCCGCGCCTCGGTCGACTTCCTGATGCGGGAGTCCAAGGACCGGCAGGCGGTGCACATCACGTTCTTCGGCGGTGAGACGCTGATGAACTTCAAGCTGCTGCGCGAGGTGGTCGTCTACGCCCGCGAGCAGGCGGCCCTGCAGGGGCGCACGGTCGACTTCAGCCTGACCACCAACGCCACCTTGCTGACCGCGGAGATCATCTCGTTCCTGGCCGAGAACGCCATCGGCGTCACCGTCAGCATGGACGGGCCGGCCGACCTGCAGGACAAGCGCCGGGTCTACAAGAACGGCCGCGGCAGCTACGCCCGCATCGAGCCGCGCCTGAAGGCGCTGATCGACGGCCACCGCACCCGGGCGATCACCGCCCGCGTGACCCTGACCGACGGCGTCACCGACGTCCTGCGCATCTACCGCCACCTGAAGGACGAGCTCGGCTTCCACGAGGTCGGCTTCGCCCCGGTGACCAGCTCGGGCGAGCAGGACTACTCGGTGAAGGCCGAGGACATGGAGAGCGTGCTGGAGCAGTTCCAGGCGCTGGCCCGCGAGTGGCTGGAGTACGCGCTCCAGGGCCGCATGCACGGCTTCTCCAACGTCAGCGAGACGATCGGCGAGCTGGTGAAGGGGGTGAACAAGTCCCACCCCTGCGGCGCGGCCATCGGCCTGGTGGGCGTCAGCCCCGGCGGCGACATCTCGCCCTGCCACCGCTTCACCGACGCCGACACCCACAGCCTGGGCCACATCTCGACCGGCATCGACAAGGCCAAGCAGGAAGACTTCCTTACCCGCGGCCACGTGGGCGCCAAGTACGACTGCCAGAAGTGCTGGGCCCGGCCGCTGTGCGCCGGCGGCTGCCACCACGAAGCCTTCGTGCGCTACGGCGACACCGGCCACGCCAACCTGCACTACTGCGACTGGATCCGTCAGTGGACGGACACCTGCCTGCGCATCTACGGCGCGCTCAGCGCCCACAACCCCGAGTTCCTCGAGCGATTTGCCGAACGAAAGGCGCTGGCATGAAGCACCTCCGCGCGCTCAACAACAAAGCCCGCCGCATCGAGGAGATCGTCGATGCGGCCGCCGCGGCCCCGGCCGACGGCGAGGACCAGGACGTCGTCGCCCTGCAGCAGGGCGGTAACAACCAACCCAAGCGGCCGCACGTGCCCATGGGCTGTTCGCTGGCCTTCTCCCCCGGCTGGGAGGTGGACGCCACGGGCGGCACGGCGGGCCTCTGCCAGCCGGTCGAGCGGGACATCTACGACTGCTACGTCACCTGCTTCTGGCCGGCCCAGGTGCCCGACCACGTGAACAACTCGCCCGACTGGGCGAGCCAGTGCGCCACCGCCACCAAGGACTGGCGGAAGCTCGACCTAGTCTTCCCCTGACGCCCCGCCAGCTCCAGCCGAAAGTCGCCGCGATGAGACCTCTCACCCTGGGCCTGGCCGCCCTCGCCGCCTCTGCCGCCGTCAGCTCGGCGCAGGCGTCGATCCTGTTCATGGGCGCCTACCCGAACTCGCTGATCGTCTTCGACGAGTCGAAGGGCAAGGTCGTCCAGCGCATCCCGCTGGCCACGGGCCTCCCCACCAGCCTGCGCGCCTCGGCCGACAAGAAGACCATCTACGTCACCACGATCACCAACAGTGGGATCGAGGTGATCGACGTGGCGACCCGCAAGGTCACCAACAAGTTCAGCCTGAACTCCGGCAATCAGCGCTACCGCTTCAACGGCGGCGCGCCCGATCCGACCGGCAAGCTGTTCTACACGGTGCTCACCGAGATCACGAAGGGCGTGGACCGCTTCGAGGTCAGCAAGCCCAAGTATGCCGTGATCGACCTCGCCCAGCAGAAGGTCGTCAAGACCTTCGACGTGGCCAAGGAGGATGAGGAAGGCGCCCGCGGCTACCGCAGCACCATGATGGTCTCGGACGACGGCAAGTACATCTACCAGTTCCGCGACAAGGTCGTCGTCCTCGACGCCACCACCTTCAAGGTGATCGAGCGCATCGACCTGGCCAAGCCGGAGTCGCCCGGCCTGGAGGGCGTCAGCTTCGGCTCGCCGCTGGACGGCATCGCCGAGCCCGGCCGCTATGTGTCGCTGTTCAACGGCGCCGACCCGCACGTGCACAACCGCGTCTTCGGCGTCGCCCGCTTCAACCTGTCGAACCGCGAGTTCACCTACACGCCGATCGGCCCCTCCCCCAGCCAGATGGCCGGGCTGCAGGTGGCTCCCGACGGCAAGCAGGCCTACACGGTGGTGACCAACGGCCAGACGGGCAACAAGCGCTGCGAGATCTGGCGCTTCAGCATGTCGGCCTACACCCTGCAGCAGAAGGCCGAGTTCCCCTGCAAGTCGCGCTTCACCTTCGGCATGTCGGGCAATGGCCAGAAGCTCTACATGTACGGCGCCAGCTTCGAGATCGACGTCTACGACGCCCGATCGCTGAAGTTCGAGCGCACCTGGGACCTGCAGAACGACATCACCGGCGCCGGCATGGTGATCACGAACTGACCTCATGACCGCCCCGCGATCCGTCCTGATCAAAGGCGACGGGATCGCGGCGGCGTGCTGTGCGCACCTGCTGCGCAAGGCTGGCCTGGAGGTGCGGCTCGCCGCCGAGGCGCGCCCCAAGGTGCCCGCCCTGCTGGTCAGCGAACCGGCGCTGGCCCTCATGCGCGATGTCTTCGAACGGCCTGACCTGCTGACCGCCCGGCCGCGCGTGAGCCGCCGGGTGGTGGCCTGGGGAGCATCCGCGCCGGCCAGCCTGCCGCATGGCGGGATCGCCATCGCCGAGGCCGACCTGCTGGACGCCCTGTGGGCGCCCAGCGAGCCCGCCGAGGCCAGCCAGGCCGCCGACTTCGTGATCCATGCCGCCGGCGCCCCGCCCGAGGGCTCGGTGCAGCGCCGGTTCGGCGGCCGCATGGCCACATCGGCCCAGGTGCGGCTGCTCGACCCGGCAGACGTCGACGCCTGCTGGATCGAAGCCGCCGACGATGGCTGGCTGTTTCTGGTCCCCGGCGTCGACGGCGATGCCTGGCTGCTGGCGGTGGGCGGCGGTTGCGAGGCGCTGCTCCGCAGGAGCCGGCTGATCGGTCCGCGCGTCGAGCTCGTCGACGCCGGAGGCCGGGCCTTCGACTGCTCGCCGCGGCTGGCGACGCCCTCCTGCGGCGACGACTGGCTGGTCTGCGGCGCCACCGCCACCGGCTTCGATCCCATCTGCGGCGACGGGACGGCCCAGGCGGTGCGCACCGCGATCCTCGCTTCCGCCGTCGTGGCCGGCATCGCCGAGGGCGGCGACCGCGCGGCGCTGCTGAAGCACTACGACCTCGCCCTCACCGCCTCGGTCCGTCGCCACCTGATGCTCTGCGGCGACTTCTACCGCACCGGTGGCGAGGGCCCCTGGTGGCAGGGCGCCCTCGACGAACTGCACGCCGGCCATCGCTGGTGCACGAGCCGTCTCGCCCACGCCGGCGATCCGGCCTACGAACTGCGGGGCTTCCGCCTCAAGGCCCGGGACTTCGCCGCATGAACCACCCCGCTCCACCCTCGCCTGAGACGCCGCCCCGGCCCGTCGCCGAGTGGAAGTCGTACGGCCGCCTGTGGGTGTTCCTGAAGCCGTACTGCGGCCGGCTGGTGCTGGTGCTGGTCATCAGCCTGCTGTCCACCGCCCTGGGCCTCGCCCAGCCCTACATCACCAAGCTGCTGATCGATCACGCCCTGCTGGCGCGGGACATGACCGCCCTCTTCTGGGTCGCGGGGCTCATGTTCGGGGCCACCGTTCTGGGCTTCGTGCTGAACGTGCTGGCCAGCTACCGCTATGTCTCGATCTCGGCGGCGATGCTGTTCGACATGCGCGTGGCGCTGTTCCGCCACCTGCAGACCCTGTCGCCGCGCTTCTACGCGCGCTTCCGGCTGGGCGACCTGATGTCCCGGCTGAACACCGACGTGGGCGAGGTCCAGCGCGTGGTCGCCGACTCCCTGCTGTCGGTCCTCAGCAACGTGGTCTTCTTCGTCGGCAGCGTGGCGCTGATGCTGATGCTGAGCTGGAAGCTGTTCATCGTCAGCGTGCTGCTGGTGCCGGCCTGTCTCTTCACCTTCACCTACTATCAGCGCAAGCTGACCGCCCTGACCGGCGAGATGCGCGAGCGCAGCGCCGACCTCGGCAGCCTGTTCGTCGACACCATCCTCGGCATGCGCGTGGTCACCGCCATGCAGGCCGGCGAGCACGAGACCGCCCGTTTCAAGACCGGCAACGACGCCTTCGTCCGCGCCATGCTGCGGATGCAGATCACCTCGTTCATGGCGGGCGCCCTGCCCGGCACGATCCTCACCGCCTCCACCGCCTCGGTGATCCTCTACGGCGGCTGGATGATCATGCAGGACCAGATGACCATCGGGGCCCTGGTGGCCTTCATGGCCTATCACATGCGCCTGCTCAGTCCCGTGCAGGTGCTGATGGGTCTGGCCTCGGGCCTCGCTACCGCCCGCGTCTCCCTGGGGCGGCTGTTCGAGCTGCTGGACACCCCGGCCGAGGTGCGGGAACCGGCCGTTCCGCGGCCGATGGGCCACGGCGCGATCCGCTTCGAACAGGTGGCCCTGCGCTACGACCGCGAGCCGGTGCTGGAGGACGTCTCGCTCGAGATCCCGCCCGGCGCCTTCTGCGCCGTCCTCGGCCCCAGCGGCGCGGGCAAGTCGACCCTCGCCGACCTGATGGTGCGCCAGCTCGATCCCGACCACGGCCGGGTGCTGGTGGGCGGCGTCGACATCCGCGACGTGGCCCTGAAGGACCTCCGCCGCGAGATCCTGCTGGTCGATCAGGCCCCCTATCTCTTCAACGACACCATCGCGGCCAACATCGCCTTCGCCCTGCCCGAGGCCACCCGCGCCGAGATCGAGGAAGCCGGGCGCAAGGCTGGCCTGGACGAGCTGATCCGCCGCCTGCCCGAGGGCTACGACACCCGGGGCGGCGAACGCGGCCTGGCCCTCTCGGCCGGCGAGCGCCAGCGGATCGCCCTGGCCCGCGCCCTGCTGCGCCGGCCCAGCGTGCTGATCCTCGACGAGCCCACCTCGGCCCTGGACGTGAAGACCGAGGCGCTCATCGCCGGCAACCTGCGCGCCCACCTGCCCGATGCGACGATCATCGTGATCACCCACAAGCCGGCCCTGGCCCAGATCGCCGGCATGGTCGTGACCATCGAGGACCGCCGGGCCCACGTCTCGCACCCGGCCGCGCCCGAGCTCGTGGCCTGATGACCGCCGCGGCCGAGGCGGAGGTCGCCGCCGCGCCCGACGCCGGCCGGGGCGTCCGCATCGGCGTGATCGACAGCGGCGTCTTCCCCCGTCACCCGCACATCGGCCCCGTCGTCGGCGGCGTGGCGATCCTGCCGGAGGGCGAGGTCTCGGACGATCCGCGCGCCTGGCTCGACCGTATCGGCCACGGCACCGCCGTCACTGCCGCCATCCAGGAGAAGGCGCCCGCCGCCGAGATCCACGCGGTGAAGGTGTTCCACGACGGTCTGAAGACGTCCGGCGCCACGCTGGTCCGCGCCATCGACTGGTGCGTGGCCCAGCGGCTGGACCTGGTGAACCTCAGCCTCGGCTCCACCAACCCCGCCCATCGCGAGCTCTTCGCCCAGGCCGTCGAGCGCGCGGCGGCCGCGGGGGTCACCCTGGTGGCGGCGCGCCAGAACGGCGAGGATCTCTGCTATCCGGGCGCCCTGCCCGGGGTGGTCGGCGTCGGGCTCGACTGGGACGTCTCGCGCGATCGCTACGACCTGCGCGCCGTCGACGGCGCGAGCGTCTGCTACGCCTCGGGCTATCCGCGCCCCGTGCCGGGCGTCCCGGCCCAGCGCAATCTCAGCGGCATCAGCTTCGCCGTCGCCAATGTGACGGGCCTGCTGGCCGCCCGGCTCAGCGGGAGCGGCGACGGAGGGCCCGCCGCCGTCCAGGCCCTGCTCAGCGCTTCGCCCCCAGGCTGACCGGCGCCAGGTAGCCCGGCTTCGTCAGGCCTTCCTTGCGCAGCGCGATGCCCGCGAGGCAGGCGTTCATGATGCGATTGGCGTTCATGGCCGTCTTGTAGGTCGGGTCCATGATCGGGGCGACGTCCAGCATCTCGAAGCCGACGATCTTCGTCTCGGCGCACAGGCGGCGCACCAGCGGCGTCGCCTCGCGCATGGTCAGGCCGCCCGGCGCGGGGCGGCCGACGCCCGGCGCGTCGCCGGGATCCAGCACGCTCATGTCGAACGAGATGAACACGCCCTCGGCGCTGCCGGTCACTTCCTTCAGGGCCTTGGCCATCACCGGCTCCCAGCCCGATTTCTCGACCTCGGCCATGGTGTGATAACGCACGCCCTGCGACGCCAGCCGCTGCAGGTCCGCGGCCTTGGCCTGCGGTCCGCGCAGACCGATCTGCACCAGGTTCTTGCCCTCGATCAGGCCCTCGGTCAGCAGCCGGCCCACGGCGATGGAGTCCACCAGTTCGTGGTCGAAGTCGGCGATGGCGTCGGGGTGGGCGCTGAACGAGACCAGCGCCACCTTGCCCTTGCCCAGGGTGTCCACCACCCCGGCCACATCCGGATAGGTCAGCGCGCGGTCGCCGCCGACGATGAAGGGCACTGCCCCCGTGGAGGCCATGTCGCCGATCATGAAGCGCACATGGCCCTGGGTGCGCTCGATGCTCATGTTGTCGATCGAGATGTTGCCGTAGTCGGCGATCCGCAGGACCAGCGTCGGGTCCACCTGGGCGTCCACGTCCGAGCCCACCAGGCCGTCGGTGATCCGCAGGGTCGTCGGCGCGTGCTTGGCGTCGCGGTATCCCGAGCTCATGTCCAGCGGGATGCCGACGAAGGCCACCTCGACCTTGCCCGCGACCAGGTCTTCCTTGCGCACCGCCACCGGGGCGTTGGCGAAGGTCGGGATGCCGGTCCGCTGGTGCAGGTAGCGCTGCAGGCTGATCGGCCCCGGATCGCGCGTCCGCTCGTCCAGGATCGCCGGCCGCAGCACGGTGCCGCTGTTGAACGAACTGGCCTCGGTGTTCAGCGGCAGCTCGCCCATGTCGCCGTCGTGGAACTTCGATTCCTCCACCACGGTCAGCAGGCTGGCCACATAGGCCTTCACTTCGGCCGCGTCGCGCTTCTCGAACTCCAGGCTCAGGCGCTCAGGGGTCAGGCCGAAGGTCTCCAGCTTCACCGGGTCGTCGATGAACGCGCGCTCGGCCGGCGTCAGGCCCGACAGCTTGGCCGAGAGCGAGGCCGGATACTCGAACCCCTTGGGGGCCGCCTGGGCGCCGAGGCCCAGCATCAGGGCGGCGGCGCAGACCGCCAGGCGGGCGCCGACGCGCCGGCCCATGTGACGGGACAGGGCGCTCATCGACGGGCTCCTTTCGCGACCGGCGCGGCGGCCTTGGGCAGCGGTGTCTTGGGAGGCGGCGGTGGTGGCGAGGCGGCCGGCGCCGGGCGGTCCATCGACGAGATCGGGCTCAGGTAGTGTTCCTGCGTCAGCCCCTTCTTGCGCATGGCGATGCCCGACAGGCAGGCGTTGAGCAGGAAGTTGGTGTTCAGCGCGGTCTTGTAGGACGTGTCGAGGTACGGCGCGTACTCGACGATGTCGATGCCGGCGATGTCGTTCTCGGCGCACAGCCGGCGCATGATCGGCTGGGCCTCGCGCATGGTCAGGCCGCCCGGCACCGGCGTGCCCGTCGCGGGCATGAAGGCCGGGTCCAGCACGTCGATGTCGAACGAGATCCAGAGCTTCTTGGCGCTGACCTTGGCCTCGGCGACCGCGTCCTTCATCACCGCGTCCCAGCCGCGGCGCTCCACGTCGACCATGGTGTGGTAGCGCATCCCCTGGTCGCGCATCCACTGGAAGGTCTTGGCGTCCGGCCCCCGGGCGCGCAGCCCGACCTGGACATAGTTCTTGCCGGGCACGTGGCCCTCGCTGATCACGCGGTAGACCGGCTGGCCGTGGTCGATCAGGTGCACCCGGTCGCGGCCGGCGTCGTAGTGGCTGTCGAAGTGGACCACCCCGACATTGCCCTTGCCGTGGACGTCGGTGATGCCGGCCAGGTTGGGGTACTCCAGCGAGTGGTCGCCGCCGATGACGATGGGGATGGCCCCGGTCTTGGCGATCTCGCGGACCACTTCGCGCACGTGGTGCACGCTGCGCTCGGTGGACAGGTTGTCCATGGCGATGTCGCCGAAGTCGACGATCTTCAGCTCCGCGTTCGGATTGACCATCGAGTACATGTCGTTGCCGCCCGCGCCGCCCGTGGCGCGCAGCAGCACCGGCCCGTGCACGGCGTCGCGCCAGCCCGAGCCCATGTCCAGCGGGGCCCCGACGATGGCCACGTCCACCTTGCCGGCCTTCAGGTCGGCATAGGTCAGGGCCGGCGGCGCGTTGGCGAAGGTGGGGATGCCGCTGCCGCCGAAGCCGCCGATGTACTTGCCGAGCTCGAGCGGCCCGTCCTCCCGCTTGGGGTTCATCGTCTGCGGGCGCTGCACCTTCCAGGCGTTGAAGGTCGGTGACTTGGTGTTGAGCGCGATGCTGGGCTTGTCGCGACCGGCCTTGTACTCGCCGGCCTCCGTCACCGAGATGATCGCGTCGATGTAGGCGGTGAGCTGCGGCCCGCTCAGCGTGCGGAGCTTGGTGAACATCCGCTCGGGCCGCACATAGCGCGAGGTGCGGCCGCTGGTGATCAGCTCCAGCTTGTCCTTCGGCAGGACGCTCAGCTTCGCCTTCAGGTCGTCGGGGATGGTCACCGGCTCGATGGCGTTGGTGAAGTCGCGGCCCGAGATCGGCACGCCCTGGCTCTGGGCCGCCACGCCGGCCAGCAGCATGGCGCCCGAGGCCAGCAGAACCGCGGCGAGAGCTTTCTTACGCAAGGCCATGTCCCCGTCGTCCCCCAACCCGTCACGCCTCCGGGGCCGCGGGTCTGAAACACGCGCCCCACCGCCTCACACTGGGGCGGACGATGACCAAGCTAAGGGCGTCGAAGGCCGCGGCGTATGCGCCGTTTGACGTAGGTGGCGGACCGGATGGCCGGCGGGCGGGAGCCTACGTCAAACACCCCATACAAGGCCTGTGAAGGCGTCCCTAAGGTCCGCAGCATCGGGAGGCTTCTGCTGGTCAGTCTCAGTAAATGAGCGGCCAGGGGCGTGAATTGTCGGGGCCCGGGCGCGCTGAGGAGAGAGCTCCGCGTCCGGACCGGCACGCCTCCGGGAGTCTCCATTGACTGCAGCGCTCGGTGAACTGCCTGGGCCAAGGGGGATAGAAGATGAGGCTTAAGCACTACCTGCTTTCTGCGAGCATTCTCTCGGGACTTTGCATCGCCACTTCGGCCTATGCCGCGGACGCGGCCGCCGATGCCGACGCCGGCACCCTGGAGGAACTGATCGTCACCGGCACGCGCCGGGCGGTGAACCTCCAGGAAGTTCCGATCAACATCTCGGCCGTCTCGGCCGAGCAGCTGGAAAGCCAGCGCCTGGACGACATCAAGGACCTGGCGTCCTTCACGCCGGGCGTGACGATGATCGATAGCGGCCCGCGCGGGACCGGCAACTTCATCGTCCGCGGCCTCAGCGCCAACAACACCGGCGCGGCCGGCGGCGGCAACACCTCGGGCGGCGCGGTCGCCACCTACCTCGGCGAAGTGCCCCTCTACCTCGACCTCAAGCTGCTCGACATCGATCGCGTCGAGGTGCTGCTGGGTCCGCAGGGCACGCTGTACGGCCTCGGCACCATGGCGGGCGCCGCGCGGTACATGCCCAAGCGCCCCGACACCAACAACTTCGAGGCCGAACTGCACGGCCGCAGCTACGCCCTCTCGCACGCCAGCTCGCTGGGCTGGAGCGGCGACGCCGTCGTCAACGTGCCGATCGTCCAGGACCACGTCGCCCTGCGCAGCGTGATCGGCTACTACGACGATCCGGGCTTCATCGACTATCCGTACCTGGTGCGCACGCCGGGGGTGTCGATCCCCGAGCCGAACTTCTCGAACCCGGCCTCGATCGCGGCGAACCTCTACAAGAAGAAGGATCTCAACGACGAGCAGACGCTCGCCATCCGCGAGAGCCTGCTGATCACGCCGAACGACGACTTCAAGGCCACCCTCTCCTACGTCTACCAGGACACCGAGACCCACGGCCGCCAGGCCAACGGCGCGGGCGTGCTGGGCACCGGCAAGTACGAGGGCCCCTGGCGCTTCGAGGAGCCGAGCAAGCGCCTGTCGACGCTCTACAGCGCCGAGATCGAGGCCAATCTGTTCGACTTCGCCGACCTGGTCTCGGCCACGGCCTTCTCGCGCCAGAAGGTGCGCAGCAGCAACGACCAGACCGACCTGCTGCTCGACCTCGACTACGGCTACCAGCTGTTCCCGGCCTTCGCCTCGTACACCGTGGGCGGCGCCAACTACGAGCAGTTCAACCAGGAAGTCCGCCTGGTCTCGCGCCACGACGGCCCGATCAGCTGGGTGGTCGGCGGCTTCTACAACCGCTTCAAGGCCCAGACCTTCTCGTTCGAGATCGTGCCCGGCCTGCCGCAGTTCTACGGGATCTTCCGGCCCGACGCGATCGAGTACGCCTCGTTCACCTCGTCGACCACCGAGGAGAAGGCGGTCTTCGGTGAAGTCACCTACAAGATCACCGACGCCTGGCAGATCACCGGCGGCGCGCGCTACTTCGAGTACGCCGCACGCATCACGGGCGGCACGGCCACCCCGCTGATCCGCACCGTCTATCCGGCGATCAACTACCGGGTCCGCAGCGGCGACACCGCCGACGACGGCATGGTCTACAAGGCCAACACCTCGTACAAGTTCAACGACGACCTGATGGTCTACCTGACCGTCAGCAACGGCTACCGGATCGGCGGCGTGAACCGCGTCGCCCCCTGTCCGCAGCCGCTGCCCGCCGGCCAGAACGTCTGCGCCCTGCCCAACGAACTGGTCTTCGGCCCCGACAAGACGCTGAACAAGGAACTGGGCGTCCGCGCCCGGGTGCTGGACGGCCGCCTCTCGCTGACCGGCTCGATCTACCACATCAACTGGAAGGACGTTCAGGTCTCCAGCCGCACCGTCAACGGCGCCGTCGGCATCACCGCCAACGCCGCCAAGGCGCGCTCGCAGGGCTTCGAGTTCTCGTTCAACGGCCGCCTGACCGACAACATCACGGTCAACGGCAACTACAGCTACAACGACGCCAAGCTGGCCTCCGGCGCCCCCAAGGTGGTCGACGGCACGTTCGACGTCTTCGACGGCGACCGCCTGCCCGGCTCGCCCAAGCACTCGGGCGCCGCCGCGGTGAACTACAACCGCGACATCGCCTACGGCATGGAGCTGAATGCCGGCTGGACCGTGGTCTACACGGGCGAGATCTATTCCAAGATCGGCCTGCGCGGCAGCGGCGAGGTGATCCCCGACTACTGGGTGAACAAGGCCCAGATCGGCGTCTCCAAGGACAACTGGGAAGTCTCCCTCTTCGCCGACAACATCTTCGACGAGTACGCGGTGATCTCGGTCGCCAACGACTTCTCGACGATCGGCAAGGTCGATGGCGTCACCAAGCGCTACTACGCCTACGGCGTCCTGCGCCCGCGCACCGTCGGCATGGAGTTCCGCTACAAGTACTAAGCTGGTCTACCCCTCTGATCGGTGGAAGGGCGCTCCGCGAGGGGCGCCCTTCTTCGCTGGGGACCAGGCGGCGGGGGCTGAGGCGACGTCCTCTTCCTCGCTGAGCGAGAGGACCGGGGCGACGATCGAAGGGCCGCCGCCCTACTCCACCGCGATCCCGGCCGCCTCGAAGTAGCGCCGCACCGGCTCGAGCTCGGCCTCGTAGGAGCGCCAGCGGGCCATGGCGTCGCGATAGAGCGGCCGCCTCACCTGCGTCGCGCTGGGGGTCGAAACGGCAGCGGTGTTCTCGTGGAAGCGCAGGCAGGCCTCGTCCCACGGCAGGCCGCAATGGTCGAGCAGCCGGCGGGTCCAGGCCTCCTGGTCGTCGATCACGCCCTCGTAGCTGACCTGCAGCACCCGGCCCGGGAACTGCCGCTCCCAGAAGGCCATCAGCCGGTCGAACAGCGCGTAATAGGCCGCCGCGTCCAGCGGGTCGTACGAGTAGTTGTAGTACGAGAACTCGGTCGAGAAGAGGTTCTTGTAGTTGCTCCAGACGCTGTCCATCGGGTTGCGCCGCAGGCACACGATGGAGGCGTTCGGCAGAGCGCGGGCGATGTGGCCCACGTACAGGAAGTTCAGCGGCAGCTTGTCGACGAAGCGTCCGCCCGCGCCCCCCCCGCCCACTCCGGCATGCGCCTCGGCGCGGGCCAGGTAGGCCTCGCCCACCGTCGCCGGCGAGAGGTCGCGCGCCGCCGCCACCGTCTCGGGATCGATCACGAACGGCGTCCCGGAGCGGCCCTCCAGCTTCACCGCCAGCGGCATCGCCTGCAGCTCGCCCGCCGAGCGGACGTCGGGATGCGACGACAGGATCCGGTCGATCAGGGTGGTGCCCGTTCGCGGCAGGCCGACCACGAACAGCGGCGCGGCCGACGTGGCTCCCCGCCCCTGGAAGTAGCCGGGGTCCGCGAACGCCGTCTCCAGCGCCGCGAAGATCCGCGCGTCGAACGCGGGGTCGTAGGCCAGCTCGCCCCGCCGCCGGCTGTTGGCCGCGTGCAGATGGGCGAACGCCTCGGCGTGCCGCCCCAGCTCCTCGTGTTCCTTGGCCAGGGCGTAGCGGATCTGCAGTTCGTCGTCGGGGCCGGGCGCGCCGCTCAGCGCCGAGTCCAGGCGGTCCAGGTGGTTGGCGCCCTCCCTCGCCTTGCCGGCCGTCGACAGCGCCAGGTGCGCGCGGCCGTGGGTCGGTTCGGCGGCCAGGATCGCCTCGTAGTGCGTCTCGGCCTCCGAGAACCGGCCCAGGAACCCCAGGGTGCTGGCCAGGTTGAAGCGCCCGCCGGTGTCGTCCGGCCGACGGGCCACGGCGGCCTCGAACAGCGGCAGCGCGGCCGTGTGGTCGCCGAGGCGGGTGTAGACGCAGCCGATGGTGTCCAGCGTGGCCGGGTCGGTGGGCCTGCCCGCCAGCGCCGCCTCGGCCGCCGCGCGCGCCGGGCCGTCCTGGCGGGCGACCAGCAGCAGCCGCGCCTTCTGGGCCAGGTAGTCGGGTTTGGGATCGAGCCGGGTCGCCTCCTCCAGCGCCTGCACGGCGAGGCCGACCCGTCCGATCGCCTCCGCCGCCAGGCCGAAGAACAGGTGTCCCTCGGCGGCTTGCGGACGAGCCTTGACCATCGCCTGGCCCAGACGCCCGACCTGCAGCATGTCGCCCAGGTTCAGCGCCGCCGCCGCCGCCGCGCGCAGCCCCTCGAAGGTCGGTGGCGCGGTCACGCCAGCCCGGGCGTGAAGCCGATGACGCGCTCGAACACCCAGAAGCAGCCGACGACGCCCGCGCCATAGAGCGCCGCCATGCGCGCCGGCTCCTCCAGGCGCACCCGGGCCGCCGCCCACATCACCGCCGTCACGACCGCCACGAAGGTCAGCTGCCCCACCTCCACGCCGAGGTTGAAGAAGATCAGCCCGGGCACGCGCTCGGACTGCACCAGCCCAAGGTCGCCCAGCACGCTGGCGAAGCCCAGGCCGTGCAGCAGCCCGAAAGCGCCGACCACCGCCATGTAGCGGGTCCGCATCGCCGGGGTCTCCTCGACCGTCCGGTCCTTCACCAGCGCCTCGCGGGCCATGAAGGCGATCGAGAGGGCGATCACCGCCTCCACCGGCGGGACCGGGATCTTCACCACCTCGAAGAAGGCCAGGGCCAGCGATAGCGAATGGCCGACGGTGAAGGTGGTCACCAGCCACAGCAGCGTCTTGCCCCGCGTCAGCAGGCAGAGGCACAGCACGAACGCCAGGTGGTCCCAGCCGATCATGATGTGGATGAAGCCCTGCCACAGATAATCGCCGGCCACCTGAAGCAGGCCGCGCTCGACGATGGCCGTGCGGCCCACCGGCAGCTCGGCGCCGGCCTCGGTCGTCTCCACCGCCATCGCCGCGCTCGAACCGGTCAGCGTCGAGGCGAACAGCGCCCCGTCCAGCGACCAGGGCACGACGATGACGTCGCCGGGTTTCAGCGGCGCCTCGCACTGCATCTCGAAGACGTACAGCAACTGGCCGTCCGCCAGCCGCTTGTCGACGCCGGTCTCCCGGCACTGTTCCGGGTACTTCAGCGCCGCGAGGTTGGCCGCCGTCTGCGGCAGGCCGACGCTCAGCTCGTAGGCGCCCCGCTCCTCGCCCGGCGTGAAGGCGAAGCGGATGGCCCGGAACACGTCGGCCTGGGCCGCGCCGGCCGTCAGCCACAGCGCCGCCACCAGCAGCAGGAGACGCCTAACGCTCGACATGGATCTCGTACTTCGGCTTCAGCGACTTCATCTGGGTCGAGATCGCGGTCTCGATCTGGCGGTTCGTCCAGTCCTGGCGGACCTGCTCGCGGACCTCGGCGTAGTCCATCATCTCGGGCTCGGCCCCGCCGTTCACCCGCACGAAGTGCACGCCGCGGATCGAGGCGATCGGCCCCACCCACGCCCCCTTGGGCGCCTTGGCGATCTGGTCCAGGAACGCCTGGCCGAACATGCCGCGCACCATGCTCTGGCCGTAGTTGACCATCTGGTGGCCCATCCAGAACTCGTCGCCCTGCACCTGGCCGCCGTCGTTCAGCACCTTCAGCAGCTTCGGCGCGTCGCTCGGCTGGGCCTGGTAGAAGACGTGGTCGAACGACAGCTTCGGCTCCGAGCGGTAGAGGTCCAGGTTCTCGGAGTAGAAGTCGATGAGCTGTTCCTCGCTCGGCTCGGGCGGCGCGCCCGCGATCATGAAGCGCATCTTGTCGGTGAGCTTCTGGCGCGTCTCCTTGTCGGTCAGGTGCATGCCCCGGGCGATCGCCTCGCGGAACAGCACCTCGCTGGTGACGTGGTCCTCCACCAGCGCCTTGCGCTGGGTCGCGTCGATCTTGCGTCCGACCAGCATCTCGTAGTCGGCCACCAGGCTGTCCTGGTCCGCCTTGCTGACCTCGATCACCCGCTCGTCGGCCGTGGACAGGTTGTAGAGCAGGAAGAACGCCCCACCGAGCCCGGCGAAGACGACCAGGGGCTCACGCAGGAACTTGGGCAATCGCATCGTCACTCGCCGCTCCGGAAACCACGGGCGGCGCACGGAAAACCCGCCCGATCCGCCCTGTTCCGACCCTAGGTCAGGGGGTTCCGGCGGCCGTATGGGTCAAATGACGTAGACGCCCATTTCCGCCCCGCCTGCCTACGTCAAACGCCCCATACCGCCCCACATGGGCGCTCCATACGCTGAAACCACATGGCGGATGGGGCGCGCCGCTCTTGTGTGTGGCGGTCCCTTGGAGATTTCGATGCATCAGTTTCCCAAGGGCGTCTCGCGGCGCATGGCGATCCTCCTGGCGGCGACGGCGCTCGTCGGATGCAGCAAGGACAGCGGACCGGTGAAGGTCGGCGTGCTGCAGTCCCTGACCGGCACCATGGCGATCAGCGAAGTCACCGTGAAGAACGCCGAGCTGATGGCGATCGAGGAGATCAACGCGGCCGGCGGCGTGCTGGGCCGCCAGCTCGAGGCGGTGGTCGAGGACGGCGCGTCCGACCCTGTCACCTTCTCCCAGAAGGCCGCCAAGCTGATCGAGAGCAACAAGGTCGTCACCGTCTTCGGCGGCTGGACCTCGGCCAGCCGCAAGGCGATGCAGCCGGTGTTCCAGCGGACCAACAACCTGCTCTGGTACCCGGTGCAGTTCGAGGGCAACGAGTGCTCGCCGAACATCATGTACTCTGGCGCCCAGCCCAATCAGCAGATCCTGCCCGCCCTCGACTGGGCCGTGGCTCAGGGCTTCAAGAACTACTTCCTCGTGGGCTCGGACTACGTCTTCCCGCGCACGGCGAACCTGATCCTCAAGACGCACATCGCCGACCGCAAGCTGGCCACCGCCGGCGAGGAGTACGTGCCGCTCGGCGGCGCCGACTTCTCGACCGTGATCGCCAAGATCCAGGCGGCCAAGCCGGACATCATCTTCTCGACCCTGAACGGCGATTCCAACGTCGCCTTCTTCAAGCAACTGGCCGCGGCCGGCGTCTCGACCACGACCCTGCCGGTCATGTCGTTCTCGATCGGCGAGCAGGAAGCCCAGGCGATGGGCCCGCAGCTGGTCGAGGGCAGCTACGCCGCCTGGAACTACTTCCAGAGCCTCGACACGCCCGAGAACAAGGCCTTCGTCGCCGCCTACAAGAAGAAGTACGGCGAGACGGCGGTGGTCACCGACCCGATGGTCCACGGCTACGTCAACGTCTACCAGTGGAAGGCGGCGGTGGAGAAAGCCGGCAGCTTCGATCCCACCGCGGTCCGCAAGGCCGCCGTGGCGCTGGCCGACGGCCCCTCGCCCATGGGCGGCGTCAAGTTCGCCCCCAACCAGAGCCTGGTCCAGACGGCCTACATCGGCCAGCTCGACGCGGCGGGGCAGTTCAAGATCATCTCCAAGTCGCCGACCCCGATCCAGCCCGAGCCCTACGACCGCCTCGCCTTCCCCGGGAAGACCTGCGCCCCGGCCTGACGCCGGCGTAGAGAAAGCACGATAAGCCCATGGACGGCGTTGTTCTGGCCCTCGGCCAGGGGTTCAACGGCCTCAGCGTCGCCTCGCTCTACCTGCTGGCGGCGCTGGGCCTGGCCCTCTCGTTCGGCCTCATGCGGGTCATCAACATGGCCCACGGCGAGCTGCTGATGCTGGGCGGCTACATCGCCTATCTCGTGATGAAAGCCGTGCCCGGCACCGCGGGCCTGCTGCTGGCCCTGCCCGCCGCCTTCGCCGGCTCGGCCCTGGTCGGCGCGGCCATCGAGGCCGTCCTGATCCGCCGCCTCGCCGCGCGGCCGCTCGACACCCTGCTGGCCACCTGGGGCCTCAGCCTCATCCTGCAGCAGGCCGCCCGCAACATCTTCGGCCCGATCGGGGTCGAGGTGCGGGCCCCCGCCTGGATGAACACCGCCGTCAGCCTGGGCGCCCTGTCCCTGCCCACCACGCGCATCCTGATCATCGTCCTCTGCGCCGTGCTGCTGGGCGGCCTGGCGCTGCTGCTGACCCGGACCCGCATCGGCCTCCTCGTCCGCGCCGTGAACCAGGACCGCATGATGGCCGCCGCCGTCGGCATCGACGTGCGCCGCGTGGACATGGTGATGTTCGCCCTCGGCTCCGGCGTCGCGGGCCTGGCCGGCGTCGCCCTGGGCCTGCTGGGCCCGGTCACCCCGACCGTGGGGCAGAGCTACATCGTCCCCGCCTTCCTCGTGGTGGTCATGGGCGGCCTCGGCAGCATCACCGGCTCCACCGTCGCGGCCGTCATCCTGGGTCTCTTCTCGGCCATGGTGCAGATCTTCGTCGACGTCAGCGTCTCCCAGGTGCTGATGCTGGTCCTGGTCATCGCCTTCATCCAGTTCCGGCCGCAGGGCGTGCTCGCCCCGCGCTCCCGGGCCCTGGACGCGTGAGCCGCCCCATGACGCGCATCCAACTCATCGCCGGCGTCGCCGCCACCCTCGCCGCGGCGGCCCTACCCTTCCTGATCGGGTCGTACGATCTCAACCTGATCGCCCGCTTCATGGCGCTCGGCATCCTGGCGCTCGGCGTCGTCCTGCTGTGGGGCGAGACCGGCATCCTCAGCCTGGGCCAGGGCGTCTACTTCGGCCTCGGCGGCTACGCCCTGGCCATGCACCTCAAGCTCTCGGCCCTGGCCCCCGGCGAGATCCCGGACTTCATGGTCTGGAGCGGCCTCAAGACCCTGCCCTGGTGGTGGGCGCCGTTCGAGAACCCGATGGTGGCCCTGGTCGGGGTCGTCGCCATCCCCGGCCTCTTCGCCGGCCTCTTCGCCTGGATGGTCTTCCACCGGCGGGTCGGCGGCACCTACTTCGCCCTCATCACCCAGGCCCTGGCCCTGGCCTTCGCCACCCTGCTCATCAGCCAGCAGGCGACCACCGGCGGCTTCAACGGCCTGACCGAGTTCCCCACCCTCTTCGGCATCGACCTCAACACCATGGGCGCCGTCCGCGGCCTCTACTGGATCACCCTGGCGGCGCTGGTCGGCGCGGGCCTGCTGCTGGCGGTGATCCGCGGCTCGCGCTTCGGCACGCTGCTGCGGGCGGTCCGCGACGGCGAGAACCGGATGCGCTTCCTGGGCTATGATCCTACGCCCTACAAGGTGGCCGCCTTCGCCATCGCCGCGATGCTGGCGGGCCTGGCGGGCGCCCTCTTCACCCTGCACGCGGGCGTGGTCTCACCCGCCCTGGTCGGCGTGGTCCCCTCGATCGAGATGATCATCTGGGTGGCGATCGGCGGCCGGCACAGCCTGGTCGGCGCCATCGTCGCGGCCCTGCTGGTCAACCTCGCCCGCGACCGCATCTCCTCGGCGCTGCCCGAGCTCTGGCTCTATGTCCTTGGCGCGCTCTTCATCGTGGTGGTCACCCTGATGCCGCGCGGCCTGGCCGGGGTGGCGGAAGACCTCGCCGCCCGCTTCCGGCGCCGCAAGGAGGCCGCGTGACCGCCCCCCTCCTGCAGGTCCAGGACCTCGTCGTCAGCTTCAGCGGCTTCCGCGCCATCGACGGCATGAGCCTTTCGCTGCAGCCCGGCGAGATCCGCGTGCTGATCGGCCCCAACGGCGCCGGCAAGTCCACCTTCTGCGACGCCATCATCGGCCGCGTGCGCGCCGCCTCGGGCCGCATCGTCTTCAAGGGCGAGGACATCACCCGCCTGTCCGAGCACGTGATCGTCGGCCGGGGGGTCTGCCGCAAGTTCCAGGCGCCCGGCGTCCTACCCTCCCTCACCGTGGCCGAGAACCTCGCCATCGCCGCGCGCGGCGATCGCCGCTGGTGGCGCAACTTCGGGCTCTCGATCCCGGCGTCCGAGCGCCAGCGCGTGGACGAGACCCTTGAACGCATCGGCCTCGCCGACCGCCGCGACGTGGTCGCCGGCGAGCTGGCCCACGGCGAGAAGCAGTGGCTGGAAATCGGCATGGTGGTCTGCACCGACGCCGAACTCCTCCTGCTGGACGAGCCCACCGCCGGCATGGGCCCGGCCGAGACCAGCCGCACGGCCGACCTCGTCCGCTCGCTGGCCGGCCGGCACACGGTGATGGTGATCGACCACGACATGGCCTTCGTGGAGCAGCTCGCGGCGCGGGTCACCGTGATGCACCAGGGCAAGCTCCTGAAGGAGGGCAGCGTGGCCGAGATCCGCGCCGACGCCGAGGTGGCCGCGGTCTATCTGGGACGGACGAAACATGACGCCGCTGCTTAGGCTCAACGGCGCCTGCGCCGGCTATGGCCAGAGCCAGGTGCTCTGGAACGTCGACCTCGACATCCCGGCCGGCGGCGTCACCGCCGTGATCGGCCGCAACGGGGTCGGCAAGACGACCCTCCTGCGCACCATCGTCGGCGCCCAGCCGCTCACCGGCGGCAAGATGCTGTTCGACGGCTGGGACGTCAGCCGCCAGCCCTCGCACCAGCGCGCCCGCGCCGGCATCGGCTATGTGCCCCAGGGCCGCCACGTCTTCCCCCACCTGACGGTCGAGGAGAACCTCGCCACGGGCCTCTCGGCCGCCGGCGGCCGGGGCGACGGCAAGGTTCCGGGCTATGTGTTCGAGATGTTCCCCAAGCTGGACCAGATCCGCCAGCGCAAGGCCGGCGTGCTCAGCGGCGGCGAGCAGCAACAGCTCGCCATCGGCCGCGCCCTGGCCGGCATGCCCCGCCTGCTGCTGCTGGACGAGCCCACCGAAGGCATCCAGCCCAACGTGGTCCAGCAGATCGAGGAAGCCCTCCAACGCGTCCGCCAGGAACTGGGCGTGACCATCGTCATCGTCGAACAGTACCTCGACTTCGCGTGGAGCTTCGCCGACCGCTACTGCGTCATCCAGCGGGGCCGCGTCATCCGCGAAGGCAGCACGCGCGACGAACGCGCCGAGGACGTGGCGGGGCTCGTCTCGATCTAGGTCCGGACAAGTTTCGCGCAACTACGACCGATTCTGTCGTAGCGGCCTGTTTCACTGCTTCCCATGTCTTCGCACGACGACATGGAAGCGCGGCACGGCCGCATGCTCGCCGAACTGGCGGAGACCGGCATGGGCGTGGCCCGTTGGCTCTACGCGGCCACGCGGCGCGAGCTGAGCCACGCCGACTTCGCCCTGCTGGCCGAGGCCTTCCACACCGTCTCCCGCTCGATCCGCCAGACCATCGCCCTCGAACTGAAGCTCAAGCACGAGCCGCGCCAGCCGGCGCAGCCGAAGC